>NZ_CP135435.1:638352-1276704 GCF_032341175.1 Bacillus sp. DTU_2020_1000418_1_SI_GHA_SEK_038
CCTACCCCTTCCTGAAATTCTATCAAATAAAATTTATTGGAGTTAGCTTGGATTGAAACATAATTTAGTACAACTCGTTGTTCTACTTCCTTCAACGCAAATAAAGGGGTGTCGTTCGTATAAAGAGAAATTGCTTTTGTCATAAGAATTCCTTCCGGTTTTAGCATGTTAAGTGATTTTTTAAAAGGTATTGATTATCGGTTAATTTAATCTACCATATTGTACATATAGAATCTACCATTGAAGATGAAGATTCAGGAACAACAAATGAATTTGTCTTCAAATTTAGAAGAACTTTTTCCAAACTATTTAACGCTTTAGAGATCGGATTACGTTGCTCTAATTTTTGATGGATTTGGACTGAATTACCAGATTAATCCATTATAAAGGTTTTTTTCTTTGGATAAAATGAAAAAAATGAAAATTTGGACGTTCAAGAAAATCAAATCAAATTAATGTAACACTAGTGAAAAAACTATTTAAAATACTGGAATTGCCCCCCTTCATTGTATGGTATTGGTAGGATAGTAGTGTTAATATGATTAAAGACCTAAAAACAGGAGGTTTAGTATGGATTTTCTAGAAACTTTATACCCGCAAAAAAAACTAGGTTTGTTATTAAAAACAATGGATGAACAGACTGTCAATGTATATCCATGGATTAACGAAGAACTTTTAATAACAGATGAATTGGGGAATACGTTAGGATTTATATCAGAAACGTCCAATGATTATACGCTTTATAACGAACATATGAACATGATTGCTGCTACTAATGAAGTGCAGGATTTTTCAATTCTGCATGATTTTAGTGGGAATACAATTTCTTATGTGCATGATATGCCGAATGGCTTTACGGAACTAGCTTTTACCGGAGAACAAATTGATGCTTTTTCTAATGTGTTTGGCGGTTATGACTTCATTTCATCTGGTGAGGTAATAGGTCAATCTAAATTAGCCAGTGATCATTTTACTTTTACATATAATCCAATTGAAACACATTTTAGTTCATTTGATTTTGCTGGTTTTAATACCATCTTGTTTGATGCTTTCGATTATTATGAAGCACAAGCTTTATTTGACTTCTTATAGGTGGTGTTGATTTGGAACTTATTAAGGCGGAAGATCTTGTTGTAGGATTATATGATATTCGATTTGAAAGACCAACATTATCAGAACAGCAGTTGAAAAATATAGAATTACTCGTTCAAATTGAAGTGGATGCAATATATGATGAGTTAATGAAAAATTGGCGAGCATACAGTCAAAATATTACGCAATCGTTTACCTCTTTGCAGCAAATGAAGGAAACGATAAAAGATGCTCAGAAATTTTCGACAGCTCTTCAATCCATTGAACCTAGTAAGATAGCAAGTAGTTTAAACCAAACTTTTCACGCCAAACGTTTAATAAAAATACAAGAGCATTATACATATACATTTAATCAATTAACGTCCAGCGGCATAGCTGATATTGCAGAACGATATCGTTTGTCGCATCAAGTATTTCAAGTACTTGCAGATGATTTGCTTCAATGGAATGATGAACTCATTCGAAAAATTGAAACTTACAATACAAGCTATAAGCAATTATTCGAGGTTTTAAATAAAGGCAATGCCACTAACTCTGAAGATGAAATATTTATCTTTGGGGCAGGACTGTTAGCTTCGATGCTTGCTGGTCCGCTTGGAGGAATAGCGACTCGAACAGCTTTACGTTCAGCAAATAACCCGTCTTCTCAAGTAGAGCAAGCTGTATGGCATGTATTACAGTCTCTTAATGAAATAGATAATTTTGTTCATGCGTATACAGCCTCTATTGGGAAATATTTAATTTATTTCTTTAGCCATACATACATAGGATTGATGGAATATCTAAAGGGTGATTTACCACAAATTGGTTGGGGATTTATTGATGTTAATCCAATTGAGAAAACGATCATTGTGAAAAAGAATCATCAATATGAGAAAGATAGCGAGCGTTATATTCAACAGTTAAAAAGGCAAGCAAAGGAAGCTGTTGATCAGAATGATTGGGTTCATGCAGAAAAGAATTATGCTGCTTTATTGAAAGCGGCAAATACCGATTTTGATTTAGCGAAAGTACTTGGCATTGATAGTGCTGCTCAAACATTCCATAGTATTGCGAAACAAATTGAGGCGTTGCCCGAACAGAAAAAGCATTTTGCATATAGCAAATTATTTCAAAATACCTATGTAGGAATGGGGCAGATCCCATACTTCGAGGTAAATGATGTTATTATACGTTATATTTTATGTACTGAACATGCTGTAAGTAAGGAACCAGAAAAAGCGATTGCACTTCGAGGTTCGACAGTAAGTCACTTTACAAAATATATTCAAAATTTTTTATCCATTGAAAAGAGATCAAGAGTTTATCGAACAAAAGATGAAGTGATTTCAGGGACAACATTAGCAATCATTCATACATATACACAGTTTGTTTCATCTCAGGGCTTAAACGTACCAAATAAATTGTTAGATACGTTAACGAATTCTAGTAATTGTACGCAACTTGTATATGAACAATTTTTCAAAAAGTATATTAACTCATTTACGTTATATTTAAAAAATAAACCGAGTAACAATCCCTTTCCACAAGACTTAAAGAAAAAAATAATGCCAAGCTCAATGCCTGAAAAACAGCTGCCTTTAATTGATTTTTACATAACGTATGAGTTTAATGAATTAATCCATTTAAATAAACTTGAAGATTCGGATCAAAGCTATCACGAATTCAAGGAGAATATTGACCAGTATGTTTCATTCCGTCATTTAATAAGCGACGTAAGTAACGGGAAGAACGATAAAGATCGATTATTTAATATTGCAGAGCACTATTATTATGGATTAGGTATTGCCCAAAACTATCAGAAAGCGATGGAGTGGTTAAAAAAGGCGGATCAACAAGGACATCAAGATGCAGTGTCTCTCATGGTTGATTTATACAATAACAATAAAATTGCTATTAACCAAAATCACCACAAACATATATTAGAGCGTTTCGTTAAAGAAAACGAAGATACCATATCTCATTATCTTCTCGGTACGTACTATTTACATTCAGAACGTGAAAAAGCCCGACACCATTTTGAAATTGCTGCAAGTGGAGGACATATAGTATCGGCTTACGAATCAGGACTACTTAATGAAATAAAGAAAAATAAAAGAAAAGCGTATGACTATTTCCTTCAAGCAGCTGAAAAAGGGCATGATGAAGCAAAGAATAAAGTAAACCAATACCGAAAAATCAAGTTTATGCAAATAATGCTGTTTGTAGTAGCGCCTGTTACGATTCTGATTATTGCTTTTGTAATCTATAATCAACAACAGGAACAGAAAGAAGCTCTGCAGCGGGAAATTGAATTTGAGGAGTTTAAAAAGGAACAGGAAGCTGAACACCAGGCGTGGCTAGATGCAAACGAACCTTTTACAATTAATGTACATGTTACGCCATATTGCAGCTATTTATCAGATTATCTAGAAAACTTTGCTGAACCACCACTCCCTACTAATGGTGATAAAAAAACGATAGAAATTATCGTCTATCCTCAAACTCAAATAAAATATGAAATGTACGAGTATTATTATTTGAAAAAAGAGGTAGATTGTGTAGTTAATACAATTGATGGAAACATATTAGAGAATGGATTTATTAATAATTTAGATCACCGTCACACATTAGAACTATTAGAAATTATTAATGAGGAATTGGCTTCGGGTGAGTACCGAGAAGGATTTCGTCAATTGATAAATTCTATAGACATTAATTATGTTCGTAATATTGATCAATGGAATGAAGCCATTTCTTTAATGCAGTCAGCAAGTAAAAAACTCGATGACTACTTCAAAGAAAAAGGAATACACGAGCAAAATAATGAGAAGACTACGTCAGAACAAAACAATGATGAATACGTATTGTCTGGCCCAGCTAATAATCCGAATATGATAGGGTATCTTTATGTGAATAGTGAATCTAATTATTTTGAATATATAATTAGTCCAAATTGGGAAGAAGTATTGCCAGGAAAAACAAAATGGGAAGTAGTAGATGAAATGGCTGATGGTTCGGTATTATTAGCAAATGGATATGTTGTTAGTATTGCCGGGGATCAGGATGTGAAGTTTGAACGTACAAAAAGGGAATATCCGCAAGAGAGTTTTAATGGAGTTGCAACCGTAAATGTGTTTTTTGCTAATATACCAGTATATAAAGGTAAAAATATTGAAACAGAATATTATTTAGGAGATGGAGGTGTTTACGAAGTTTCAGAGATTTATTCTGATGGACGAATAAGAATTAGTGAAGATTATTGGGTATATTACGATGAAAATCACATGGGAATTGAATATAATTAATTTTCCTGTAAGCTCAAATAATTTATGCACAAACATTATTAGTGTTTCACTAATTTAATACAATAGATAGGAACGGATTCTGTTATCTGTCAAAACTAAAAAAATGTATAGAAAATAGACCACTAAATTGTTACTATATTTGATGGTCTATTTTCTTTGTTTATTAGCATTATAGTAATGAAACAACAGCCATTTATTGTAGTACATGATAGATACTTTTAGAGGAAATCGATGGATTCAATTATTTTAGACATTAGAGGAAAAAGAGCGGGGTATAAATCATTTAAATTTAATATGGGTACAGTTGTATTTTTACAGTTGCTTTTTGAAATAGTAGAATAAAACGCAGCATTTTAGTGATTATCTTTCTCCAAAATTTAGATATCTTTTATAACAAAATTCATAATGTACGGTACCAGTTTTTGTCATACAAATAATATAAGTCTTCCGGGATAATGAAATTGTCAACGAAGGCAACTATAGATATTATAGTATAGGTATACTATTAGGTTTACTTATTCATTGGATTATGTGTAGAAGAAGCATGAGTTTTTTGCCATTTAATTTAGAGACGAGAGTTTGACTCTTATAAGAGAGGTTTGAGTTTATATATGAAAGAAAATTTTTGGAACGAATTACCAAGGCCGTTTTTTGTACTTGCACCAATGGAAGATGTGACGGATGTTGTTTTTCGCCATGTAGTGAGTAAAGCGGCCAGACCGGATGTGTTTTTTACTGAGTTTACAAACAGCGAGAGTTATTGTCACCCAGATGGGAAGCAAAGTGTGCGTGGGCGTTTGACTTTTACAGAGGATGAACAACCTATTGTGGCTCATATATGGGGGGATAGGCCAGAAAACTTTCGGAAAATGAGTATCGGTATGGCTGAACTAGGATTTCGGGGGATCGATATCAATATGGGCTGTCCTGTACCTAATGTGACATCGAATGGGAAGGGAGCCGGTCTGATTCTTCGTCCGGAAGTTGCAGCAGATTTAATACAAGCAGCAAAAGCAGGAGGATTGCCTGTAAGTGTGAAAACAAGGCTTGGTTACACGGATGTAGAAGAGTGGCAGGACTGGCTAACACATATATTGAAACAAGATATTGCCAATCTTTCTATTCATTTGCGTACAAGACAAGAAATGAGCCAAGTCGAAGCTCATTGGGAGCTGATTCCGGAGATAAAGAAACTTCGTGACGCGATTGCACCAGATACGCTTTTGACGATCAATGGTGATATTCCTGACCGTCAAACTGGCTTGCAGCTGGCTGAACAATATGGTATTGATGGAGTTATGATCGGGCGAGGTATTTTTAAAAATCCTTTTGCTTTTGAAAAAGAGCCAAAAGAACATAGCAGTAAAGAATACCTAGATCTTTTAAGACTGCAGCTTGATCTTCAAGATCAATATGCGGAAGAACTGCCACGTTCAATCTCAGGCCTTCATCGCTTTTTCAAAATTTATGTCAAAGGATTCCGTGGAGCTGGTGAATTAAGAAATCAATTGATGAACACGAAATCAACAGATGAAGTACGTGCATTGCTTGATAACTTTATGCTAGAGAATGAATAATAAAACCATACTACCTGCGATCACTATTAAAGTCATGTGGTAAATGTCGCAGTGTTGGAGTTGAAAAATAAATAAGGTGAAAAAAGAAGTCTAGCGATAGACTTCTTTTTTATGGTGAAACAACAATCAAACCTGTTTAACTACCTGTATGAAGAAGGTATTTATTTTTATTTCTTGAATTTCTAAGTTAAATGGAAAAATCAAATTAGAGATTGGAGCGAGTTTATTATGATGATTAAAGGTTTCGGGGGAATATTTTGGAGGACTAAAAATCTAGAAGCTGTAAAAAAATGGTACAGTGAAGTGCTAAAGATTGAAATGGAAAATTGGAATGGGACCATTATAAAACCCCATACGGAAAATGAAACTATCTTTTCCTTATTTACTGAAGATAACAGTTATTTCCCAACAGAACAGCAAGTGATGTTAAATTTCCAAGTTTATAATCTAAACGAGACGATTAAGCATCTTGAACAAGTTGGTGTACCTCTTGTAATGGAAAAAAAGATTAATGAATATGGTAAGTTTATTTGGATTAAAGATCCTGAAGGCAGACTGGTTGAGCTATGGGAGAAATAAGCGGGTTTAGTTTAAATGAACAACAAGGAGATTAAGAAAATGAGAATCCCAATTTATCAGATTGATGCTTTTACAAACGAACAATTTAAAGGAAACCCAGCGGCAGTATGTCCATTAAACGAATGGATAGAGGATGACTTAATGCAAAAGATTGCAGCAGAAAATAATTTATCTGAAACCGCCTTTTTTGTAAAAAAAGATGCTGAATATGAGTTAAGATGGTTCACTCCAATAGGGGAAATAGACTTATGTGGACACGCCACATTAGCGTCTGCTTATGTAATCTGCACATATTTAGATGAAAATATAAAGAATGTAAAGTTTTATACAAAAAGTGGACTTTTAGAAGTATCGAAGGATGGCGGTCTATTTACATTGAGTTTTCCTTCTAGGGAAGGAGAAAAATGTGATACTCCAGAGGAACTGATTAAAGGTTTAGGCAAAGAACCTAAAGAGGTCTATAAGGCAAGAGATTATTTGGCGGTATTTGATGCAGAACAAGATATTTTAGATCTTGAACTAAATATGGATGAACTAAAAAAACTGGACGGTTTTGGTGTAATAGTGACAGCTAAAGGAAAAGAAGCAGATTTCGTATCAAGATTTTTTGCACCAAAGGCAGGAATAGATGAAGACCCCGTTACTGGTTCAGCTCATTGTACGTTAGTTCCGTATTGGAAGAATAAATTGAATAAAAATGAATTTGTCGCATTGCAATTATCAGAAAGAGGCGGAAAGCTATTTTGTACTGATTTAGGTGAAACGGTAAAAATGTCTGGAGAAGCTGTATCTTATTTAGAAGGATATATAAATGTTTAAGAAAATTTGTTCAACAATATAAAAATTTATTGACGGGTGGTGCTATTCTTCAAGAAAGAGAATAGCATTTCTTATTGAAGGGGCAGGTTTATTCAATAATAAATCACAACAGGGATCTGCATTTACCGTAAAATATTGTTAATTTTTCATAAAATAAATCCATACAAGAAACAATCGTGTTATATAAAGAAAAAATTATTATGGGGGAGGATAGGGTAATCATGGCAAAGTATGAAAAGACAATTGTTGGTCAATTTGAGAAAGTCGTTAATCAATTGCAAAACGATATTGGTAATAATGGAATAAGTATGAGATTAGTTGATGAAAGCAACTACACTATTGGAGAGACAAAAATAGCAGTTCGGGTTTATGATAAATATTTTATGAGAAATGGAAACAGAGCAAGTTTGAGCCTTACTGTGGTAGGTTATAACAGTAATATTTTTATTTCAGCAATTGGTGCTGGCGGGGGACAAGGTGTTTTTTTAAACTTTAGTCTTGGTGCCGAAGATGATATGGTGGCAATAGTGCAAAAAAGTATAGAACAAATGGAATAATACTTAATTTTATTTCTAATTGCAGTTTCCTCGTAATTCGATTCCTGCTTAACTGTGTCGTGAAAAGATGAACTTAAATTAACGCAGCATTTCTGTAATATTGAGGAAAGCTTTTTCACTTAAGGAGCAGGATTATTTAATAGGGGTGGCAATGTCCCCCAGACCGGTGGATAGGTAATTTGAAAGATTACATACATACCCCTTGTTACACCTCAAATCAAAAATCTAATCGCGGGAGTTTTCTAAATGAAATATGAATGGAGAAAGAACGAGAAAGATCTATATATGCCTAAGCAAAAACCTGAATTGGTCACAGTCTCAAAGCAAAACTTCCTTATGATAAAGGGAAAAGGGGATCCCAATAAAGAGGATTTTTCCGAAAGAATAGGAGTTCTTTATTCGTTAGCTTACGCTATTCGAATGATGCCGAAACAAGGATATACTCCGGACGGCTATTTCGAATATACTGTTTACCCTTTAGAAGGGATATGGGATTTGACAGAGAAAGGAAGAATAATAGAAACTTTAGATAAAAATGAATTGCTGTATACGATTATGATCAGACAACCAGACTTTGTAACGGAAGAAGTTGTAGAGAGAGCGATGGAAAGGGTGAGGAAAAAGAAACCACATCCGCTGCTAAATGAAGTGACATTCGATTCAGTTGAAGACGGTCTGTCTGTACAAATGCTCCATGTAGGCTCATATGATGAAGAACCACAAACTTTTGAGAAAATGAATGAGTTTGTAATCACGAATCAACTTGAAAGAGCTTGTTTAACACATCGAGAAATTTATCTATCCGATTTCAGAAGAGTAGAACCGGATAAATTAAGAACAGTTCTCAGATATAAGGTAAAGCTAACGAAATGATAGGTATCATAAACCTTATCCCAATTCCGTAAAAAATACTAAATAATTTTGTTCTAAATGTGTTTTACATTAAATTAAAATGATTTTTTATTCCCTCAGACAATCGTTTTGAGGGATTTTTTAATTGGGATATAATGTGTTTTACTTAAAATTTAGGATTTTACGTGTTTTGGCAATCGAAAAATGCTGTTCATGGCAGTATTAGAAAATGATGTAACCGTCAAGTAGTTTTGAACACTTTTTGCTAATTAATTTTGAACACTTTCTTTGCTAAAAATGGTAGTTCGATGCTTAATTCTATAGCTGTCATTTTCATTTAGTTGAATAACCTCTACTCGATGGAGAAGTCGGTCAAGAATGGCTGTTGTAATTCCTTGATCACCCATTAACTCACCCCATTGTTCTGGTCCCTTATTAGAGGTCAAAATGACTGAGCTGCGCTCATAAAGATGATTAATCAAATGGAAAAATAGGTTAGCTTCTCTTTGATCCATTGCCATATACATTAAATCATCAATAATAACCAAATCTGCTTCTTTTAATCTTTTTAGCTGCGTTTGGGACTTACGAATATACTCTTCCGTTTTCAATAGTTGAACAAGCTCACCCATTGTAGAAAACGATACTTTATATCCTTTTTGAATAGCTTCATAGCCAAGTCCGATACTAATATGAGTTTTTCCAGTCCCAGGCGGGCCCAATAAAATCATATTATACTGTTGTTCAAGCCAATTTAGTTCTTTCAATTGATTTAATTGACGGGCACTTACGGATATTTGGTCCTCCACATTAAATTCATCAAGTGTCTTGAGATAAGGGAATTTAGCCCATTTTAGACGCTTTTCCATATTTTTTTCTTCGCGTCGTGTCAATTCATGGTGAAGCAGCTTTTCAAGAAACTCCAGATAAGTCCAGGACGATTTTTCGGCATTCCGAAGAAGCATTGGCAGCTCATCAGCCGTTTCCACCATCCGAAGATGGCGGAATTGTTCTTGCAGTGTATGTACAGAAACTGTCATCATGATACGCCTCCCATTGCACTTGTGTAATAATCCATTCCTCTAGTTACTGCAGTAGCTTTTATTGCGGGGCTGTCAATTTTTGATTTTTTCATTGACTGATCGGATGGGGCCTTTTCTTCTTTTAATCTTGTAAAGTGAAGTGCAATATCGCGGAAATCATTTGCACTCCACAGCTGCTTTTCGATACAAACAGCGAGGGCTTCCTCTATTTCGGAACGGAAGTGAGTAATGACGTATTGGATGATTTGTAACTGGTCCCTGATATATCTTGGATACCTTTGGGCTACTTCATTAATAAACTTTTGGGCTTTTTCCTGATCATCAAACTGGCGTACAATGGTTTCCTTATAAGCTTGGATTCCTTTTGATCGATCTCTTGAATGTTGTCGGTTCTTAATCAATTCACCTTTTCCGTGACTAAGCGTATGTTTAGCCAGTACCTCGCCTTCAAGATCTGCCCTTATAATTAGTTCTTCGCCTTTTACCTCTAAATAAACCTTATTATCTCCTCTAGGACGATAAGTTCCTAGCGGAACGGAATATCGATTTGATTTATATTTGATAATATTGTCCTTATGAACAGTTCTTGTTATACTTGAACCAAGGTTGTTTTCGTAAGAAAACAGGGCGGAGACAGGTTTTAAGTGTTGCTTTTCGAGGGCGTGCACTTCAACCGGTCTCTTTTTCGTTGTGTGATGAACATTATAATTACCCGTTCGTTTTAGCCACGCTAAACATTTTTCATTCCAAGAATCAAGATTAGGAAATACTCTATTTTTCGCGAAGTTCATTTTTACGAACTTTACCACATTTTCTACCTTACCTTTACTTTGGGGATCAGCTTTCCTACATAAATAGATTCGAAATCCACGCTCTTGTTTATATGATTGAAAATCTCCAGTCAATATTATATCTCCCGCATTTTCACTTACAGTTATTAGGTGGTCCAGATCATAAACAATTTCCTTTGGAATTCCTCCGAAAAATTGAAATGCTTTTTCATGGCACCGAATCGTATCTCTTGTGGTAAATGGTCTATCTTGCCATTCCACATATTTAAAGCGAGAATGAGAGAGTACAAAAGTAATAAAGTACAATTTCACAAATGTTTTATCCTGCTTCTTAACCGTTATTTCTCCCCAATCCACTTGAACCTGCTGTCCGAGTGGCAACTCCTCCACAGCTTCATGATCACGAATACGAACCACTTTAGGTATGTGATAAAAATCCCTGATTTCACTTACATAACCTCTCACAGTACTACCTCCAACAGCTAGTTGAGGTTGGTGCTCTTTTAGCCAATCCTCCACTTGCGCAGAAGATAAATCTGGGTGTTCCTTTAACCAACCTAATATTTGATCACGATAGGGATCAAGCTTCTTATGCCGGCTTTGAGAAGATATCACCCAATCAGAAGCTTCCTTAAAAGTCATTTTCAAAAACTTATAAACTGTGTTCCTTGAAATCCCTAACTTTTTTGCAATAGCTGCAATCTTAAACCCTTGATCTTTTAATTGATGAATCTCGATGAATAACTGCAATTTTTCCACCTTTCCAATCCCCCAGTTAAGCAATGATTACAAGAATCATATTATCCCAACTGTTGATCTTTTTGGTAAAAAAGTGTTCATTTCTATCTGGCGGAAACTGTTGATTTTAGTTTAGCAGTTACAAATGAGCCTATAAATACAAGAAATGTATAGAAACTTGCATATTTAAGGCTCTTTAACTTGTATTCCTTGTTGTGTTAATGCACCTATTCGTTTAAGTACATTTCTGCACAATCTTTATCTACTTGATATTGGAAAGAAAGCGACTCTCCCCCTAAATAATAGCAATAAAATTATTCCTTCTTTTTTATTTTCCCTTCAGCTTTACTTTTGTTTTCGTCAACTCTAAATTTCACGATTTTACTAATTAATCCATAAGGGATGGGTTTTCCTATAGGAAATTGCACTGCGCCTTTCGATGTCTTATATCCCGATAATTCCTGTTTAAATGTATTAATTCCGCTTGGAGTTGGATAAAACCCTATATGGTTTTTGTATGCAGCAAAATGTACCAGATTTCCATTTAAAACAAAAGTAGGCATTGCATAACTTATTTTTTCCTCAGCATTTGGCGCTGATTCCTTTATAACCTTTCTTAATGTTTTTAGTATTTCTTGAATCTCTTGAGGAAATTGTAAAATATATTCATCAATTGATTTCGGAATGATGGTTTGTTGTTCCATAGTATTTCTCCTATTCATAAATAAAGTTTTTATAGTATTTCAAACCATTTTATCATAAGGCTCTGTTAACGTTTAATGTTGATATATAACGAGAAAAAATAGAACATCCAATTATCTGGAGGTTCTTTTTTCGTAGTATTTATTTGTAGACGAATAAAAATACGAAACAAATCGGGATCTACACGGTGAACAGGGACCATAAAGAATAGAGGGATTCGAAGTAGCTAGACTAGGTAAAATGCTGCATTAACTGTGGCTACGATCACTATTCCAGCCATGGGAAGTGCTGATCACTACTCGTAAGAGATATAAGTAATGAGCCTCCCTATTAAGGAAAGGCTCTTTCTCATAATTTATTAATTTCTATTCAAATGATAGATTAGTTGCACAACGCCAGAAGAGAAGGTTCTTGTATTAACCATTTTTAAATTAATTCTCTCGTTTATATTTATAAACATCGGTTTTCCTTCTCCCAAAATAACAGGGTGAACAGATAATCTAAATTCATCAACAAGCCCTAAATTGATAAAAGTTGTTATAAGACTTGCTCCACCATATAGCCAGATATCTTTACCAGACTTATTCTTTAATTTATTTACTTCTTCAAAAATATTATCATTTATGAGTATTGCTTTATTATCTGTCCATTTTTGCGATTTGGAAAACACGTATTTTTCTTTACTATGAACTAATTCCCAAATTTCTTTTTCAGTATCAGTAACTTCAACTTCTGGAGTAAATTGTCCCCATAAGTCGTAGCTTTTTCTTCCATATAAAATAGTATCAATTTGATTTAAGAAATTAACAAAACCCATCTCAGAGTCCATGATACACCAGTCAACTTCCCCATTTTTCCCCTCAATAAATCCATCTAAAGTTACTGCTAAATCTAAAATTATTCTTCTTGGTCCTACGTTTTGGGACATAAATCTTCCTCCTTTGTAATGCCTCATCAAACTGCATTTCTTTTCGTAATATGGCAATGTTTCAGCATTATAGTATGTAAATATGCTTATTTGGTTTGGCCCATACTAAATGAACTGTACCAGTCAGATAATGTTCCATCCTCTCAACGTGAATGTCAGAGTGCTCTATGATGTGAAGGATATCACGATTTAATTCGCAACCTACGATCTTTCTATAAAGTGGATTTAACATCGTTTGAATGCAACCAATCATAGTATTTGAGCTTTTTCCATGTTCTAATAAAAGAATTTTCCCGTCAGGTTTACACCACTTATTAAATGAATTTAGTACTTTCGTAGGATTTTCATATCCACACATCGATAATGTAGAGATAACCGTATCAAATGAATTGTCCTCAAACGAAAAGGATTCAACATCAGAAAGTATAAATTGGGCGTCTATGCCTTCTTCAATCGCAGCTTCTTGTGCTTTCTTTAACATTTCCTCACTGAAGTCAACTCCAGTCACTTTCAATCCTTGAGGATAATAATGAAAGTTTGCTCCTGCACCAACTGCTACCTCCAGCACATTCCCTCTTGTAGATGAGAGCAATCTTTCTCTCCATTTTCTTTCCGACCGTATCCTTCTTCTCTTTTCATATATTTTTGCTTGTTTATCAAAAGTTCTAATGATCTTATCTTTGTTCATTAGCTACACACCTTTTATCCCCATTTTCATATTGAAGATATTTTATTTAAAACCATTTATTTTTCGATACCTACACTTTTGCAGTACCTATGTTTCAGAAAAGCGCCGTTTAATGGAAGATCGTACTTGCTCATTGCTACTAATAAGAAGATGATTAATATAAGACAACTTGAATTATTAATTGCAGCAACTGATGGGGCAATGCGTTAAAAATTGCACCTTGCACTCACATTAATTCATGTATTGTTCGTGGAATTTCATTGTTATGGTGTAGCATGATGTACATTGATTTTTATAAGCATTTATCTTTATTAAGTCTAATTCGTAAGCTGTAATATCTTCTTTATTGTATACGAAAAACGCCTTTTGACGAATACAAGTAAGTCATGCGTCAACCATATATTACGGTGAAGAGCCATATTAAAAAGCTTCGTTACGCGCTGATCCTTGTTATGATATGCTCTCCTTATAGTAGACATGTTTTAAAAAGTGCATTAATCTGTCTACTAGGGGGCGTTTTTTATGGAGAAAAAAGTAGAGACTTATGCAGTGGATTTATATCATCAAACAAAGAATTTTGCAGTTGTTTCCAAAGAATTAAACACTCATCGAAAAAACATACAAGGATGGGTTAAACAGTTTAGTGAAGATGGGATGGTTGGTTTTATAGAAAAACATGGCAGAAAAAGTGGGGCTATACTCTATAAATCGAAATTTGACTAATGAATTAACTACTAATTTGTTGCGAAAAACTTAACAAATAACCATCTGGATCTTGAACGAGAAATTCAAGTTTTTTGATTACTGTCTCATTACTTTTATATTCATTAACAGTAGGTTCTCTGAATAGCAAAATTTCATTTTGAATTAACCTTTCTGCAATGGTTTGAATATCATCAGTAAGTATTTGAAAGTTAATGCCTCTGCCAAATGGATATTCTAACAACCCGGTATTCCAAAATCCGTTAATTTCTTCAATTATAATCTGCGCTCTGTTAAGTGATAGAAAAGCAAATTTAGCATCTGCTCTCTCATATTCTAATTGAAAACCAAGTATCTCTATATAAAACCACTTCGACCTTTTAATGTCCT
This sequence comes from Bacillus sp. DTU_2020_1000418_1_SI_GHA_SEK_038, assembly GCF_032341175.1. Taxonomy (NCBI): domain Bacteria; kingdom Bacillati; phylum Bacillota; class Bacilli; order Caryophanales; family Bacillaceae; genus Bacillus; species Bacillus sp. DTU_2020_1000418_1_SI_GHA_SEK_038. The sequence continues at coordinate 653,098 of NZ_CP135435.1, forward strand.
TAACTGATAATTCCGGAACTAAAGCATTGAATTTCATTCCCTCACTCGCCTTCCTTATTGTAGTAAACTGCTGCTTTCTATGGATTGGGTAGCAGAACTTTGAAGGACCTCAGTTTCCATATTTCTTGTTATAAAAGCAAGAATAACAAATCCGATTATGATGAACCCAACAGCTATCCAAGATAATAAATCCACTTTTTATCCCCTTTGTTGTGAATTATCTTCTAAACCTGTTACGTAGTTCAAATACATTCCTTCGCAATTTTTATACGTCGAACACTTAATCAACAACATGGCCCTTTAATGGAATATGTTAAAATTCCATTGTCAAATAGAAATGCCCTCCATATAAACAGAGGGCATTAGTAAAGGACTTTTTTATTAATTTTTTCAAATAGAGAGCTTACTTTTAATACCATAGAGCCTATTACACTTTTAATACTGTATTACATTTTATTGTTTATTTTGAACACTGATATAGATTGATTCAAATTATTTACCAATAATTGTAATTCGGTGATTGCCTCATATACTTTATTGTTAATATTATTTTGTTCTTCGATTGTCGCACTGATTTCTTCAGAAGCTGCTGCTGTTTCTTCTGATATATTAGCAATAGATTCGACTTCTTTTACTAGAGAATCTTTTTGATTTTTCATATCTATAAAGGCATTAGATATCGATTTAATCTCATCTGTAATTTCATCTATTCTTTTGACGATAGAATCGAAAATTTCTTGTGTTTCTTTCATGTTACTCTTATTATTTTGTACGATTATATCTGTTATCTTAACGGCTTCAAAGGTTTTTTCGATTTCATTTTGAATATCTTTAACAATATTAGAAATTTCTGATGTAGAGTTAATTGATTGATCAGATAATTTTTTCACTTCGTCCGCCACAACAGCAAACCCTTTTCCGTGTTCACCAGCTCTTGCAGCTTCAATAGCTGCATTGAGTGATAATAGTCTTGTTTTATCTGATATTTCATCTATAACTCCAACAATATCCCCTATGTCTTTTGATTTGTTCTGTAAAGTTGTAATCATATTAATAATTGAATGAAATGATTGTGTGATTTCTTCATTTTTAATATATAAATTCTTCATTGTAATATTACCTTGCTCACTAAGGTCTTTCGTATCCATCGAACGGCTCTCAATTTGTTTTGAATACTCACTTGCATGTTCAATTTTTTCAGATAAGCTATCTATCTCTTCTGCCAAATGATTGGTGTTGTGAGCTTGCTCTGTTGCACCGGTAGAAACCTCATTCACTGATATTGTGATTTCATTATTTGCAACAAAACAGTCTTCAGCCGTGCAGGAGGCCTCAGCTGCTTCAGAAAATAATTACGGATTTTGGATTCGAGCAATTTTTCTGGGGCTGCTTTCCGGTCTGATGGAAGGGTCTTTCGGTATCGGAGCTGCACCATTTATCCAGCTTGGATTAATGATCTTTTTAGGATTATCTGTCCGTCACTCTATCGGAACCACGATGCTGGTCATTCTTCCAATTGCGATTGGCGGCGGCCTTGGATTTAGTACGGGCGGATATGTTGATGTGATTCTTCTTATACAAATATTAGTCGGTTCGATGACTGGTGCCTATATTGGCGCGAAATTCACCAACTTTGCCCCAAAACCAGTTTTAAAAATAACGATGATTTCAACGCCCGCAGCAGCCGGGTTTTTACTCCTCTTGGGATAATAAAATGCAATTTATTTTAGCTTATGCAAATGTAAACTAAAACCTTAAAACAGCTCAAACTAAATTGGCAGATATATTACTCGATAAATATTATTGGATATAATTGGATATCAAGACGTTGAAATTCTCAAAGAAAAACGGGTTCGAAGGTAGTAAGGATTTTAATATTGAAATTGATTTTCCTCATAGGTATTAATTCTCTAATCATACTTGCTGCCCATTTTATAACAAAATAGGTACTAAAAAGAAAAGCATAGATGAAGATATATAGTTTGTCAGTTTATAAGCTTTAAAGAATACTAGGTTAAGGATGGTTACAATTACCTAATTAGGTACAGAAGAAAAACTACCTAAATTATGTATAATTAATACAAGATAGTATGGATATTGAATCTAAAATACTAAACTAAAGGTATTGCTCTTTAGGAGGTTTTTCTTGAATGACTAGTGCAGTTGTGACAAAACAAACTTGGATGAGTTTTGTACAAGAAGGTTCGATCGATGAACGAAATTTGTCATATGAAATTCTCCAGTCTTGGCAATTATGCAGACAACATAACGTGAATCCGTATGATGGAGTTGCCACGAAAATTTTAAATAGAGAAGACTTCGAAAAAAAAATAAAAGAGAATCAACTATTGATCAGTTTGACAAAACAGACTCTTCCACAACTACAAAGATTTTTAAAGGCTTCCAATTATGTAACCATTTTAACGGACTCTGATGGATGTATTTTGTATAGAGCGGGTAAAAGTTCCATTGTAAATGCAGCAGAGCGTATTTCCTTTAAAGAGGGAGTAACATGGATTGAGGAGGAAGTAGGTACAAATGCGATTGGGCTGGTAAAACGATGGCTAAAACCGATAAACGTTAATGGCTATGAGCATTTTGCTAGAGCCTCTCAGTCTTGGAACTGCTTTGCTGCTCCGATTCTCAATCAAAATCAAGAACTGTTAGGGGTGCTCAATATTTCAAGCATGACTCCTCCTAGTAATGTTCATTATGTATTATCATCTGTACAGTTAGCTGCCGACACCATTTCATTGGCTTGGCGAAAGAAGGTACAAGAAGATATTGAATGGTTATCAATAAATGACTTCTATTCAGATAGTCCTTCTATTATATGTTCATGGGATAAAACCATTTGTGCTTTATCGCCTCAACTTATTCCTAATTATCAAGGTTTGATAGGTTTATCGCTTACAGAAGTAGATAAAGGAGACTTAAACCTATCAAATACACTTATTCCCATCTTAAGAGAAAATAGAGTAATTGGTTATCGCATTCCAATTTCTGGGGAAAAAGAACAAACCTCAAATTTGAGATTTGATGGAGTCAAAGGAGTAAGTAAAAAATATCATAATCTGTTAGAAGAAGTAGAAAAAGTGGCTCCCACAGAAGCTCCTGTTCATATACTTGGTGAAACAGGTGTAGGAAAAGAATTAATTGCAGAGGCCATTCATCATAATAGTCATCGTCGGGCAGGTCCTATTGTTAAGGTAAATTGTGCTGCTATACCTGAACAGTTGTTAGAAAGTGAACTTTTTGGTTATGAACCAGGTGCCTTTACAGGAGCGAATAAAAAAGGCTTCAAAGGTAAGTTTGAACAAGCAGAAGGTGGTACTCTATTTCTTGATGAGATTGGCGATATTTCTCATTCGATGCAAAAAGCTTTATTGAGAGTTCTTCAGCAAAAAGAGTTAACGCGTTTAGGCGGTACAGAGGTAAGAAAGGTAAATGTCCGTCTCATTACAGCGGCCAATATCGATATAAGGGACTTAGTGAAACAAGGAAAAATGAGAGAAGACTTTTTTTATCGAATTTACGTGTATCCTATGACCATACCTCCATTACGCGAAAGAAAAGAAGATATAAAAAGTTTAATAGAAAGCTTTTTTCTGAAAGAACAATGGTTTCCGCGTTGGAGAGAAAGGTTAATCAGTATCTTTACCGAGGGCCAATGGCAGGGGAATGTCCGTGAATTACAAAACTCACTCGAACGATGCAAACTACTATATGAATATAAAGTTCCTACAGATGATGAATTGTTACAATTGACATCAACTTTGGGCGAAATATCATTAACAAATACTTATACAGAAGCGAATAACTTTAGAGAAGAAGTAGAAATCAACAAGATTAAAAACGCACTCATCAAAAATAACGGGCATGTATCCAATGCAGCAAAGGAATTACAAATATCGAGAGCCACTTTATATCGAAAAATGAAAAAATATGATTTGTAATCATAAAGATAGAATCGATGGACTTCTTTTTTCGATATATTTTCTAGAGCAACCACTTTTAGTGAGACAAAACGAGTCAACATGAGACGGAATGAAACAATTTGAGAATAATTGTTTCATTCCGTCTTTTTTTTCAATATAAAGGAGTTAGAAACTATATCAATGTAGCAATTTTGAAGTTGGCACGAAACTTGCATTTAAAGAAGTGTGTAGAAAAAATACACCAAAGAATGACGTAAGATAGGGGATGGGTTGAATGAAAGCATTAAGATGGCATAACGCAAAGGATTTAAGACTAGACAATATTGATGAACCGGCAGCAAAAAAAGGGGAAGTAAAAATTAAAGTGGAGTGGTGTGGAATTTGTGGAAGTGATTTACATGAATACACCGCAGGTCCTATTTTTATTCCAGCGGAAACACCACATCCATTAACGGGTGATAAAGCCCCTATTGTCATGGGACATGAGTTTTCTGGACAAGTGGTTGAAGTCGGTGAAGGGGTAACAAAGGTACAAGTGGGTGACCGAGTTGCAGTAGAACCAATTTATTCTTGTGGAAAATGCGAAGCTTGTAAACAAGGAAAATATAATCTTTGCTCAAAAATGGGATTCTATGGCCTTGCAGGAGGCGGAGGCGGATTTTCTGAATTCGCTTCAATCCCAGAACATATGATTCATAAGCTTCCGGAAAATGTATCTTATGAACAAGGGGCACTAGTGGAGCCATCAGCTGTTGCTCTTCATGCTGTTAAACAAAGTAAAGTCCAAGTCGGCGATAAAGTAGCTGTATTTGGAACGGGTCCGATCGGTTTATTGGTTATTGAAGCATTAAAAGCTGCGGGTGCAGCGGAAATTTATGCAGTTGAATTATCTGAACAACGCAGACAAAAAGCAGAAGAACTTGGGGCGATCGGGATTGACCCGAATAATGGTGACGTTGTAGAGCAAATCCACCAGTTTACAAATGGCGGAGTGCATGTTTCTTTTGAAGTGACTGGAGTACCAGTAGTTTTAACACAAGCCATTAACTCTACGAAATTCAATGGAGAAACGATGATTGTAAGTATTTTTGAGAAAGAAGCATCCATTCATCCTCAAAATATCGTTCTGAAGGAACGTACAGTAACGGGGATCATTGGATATCGTGATGTCTTCCCAGCTGTCATCAGTTTAATGGCACAAGGATACTTCCCTGCGGATAAACTTGTAACGAAACGTATCACTCTTGATGAAGTAATTGATGAAGGCTTTGAAGGACTGTTAAAAGAAAGAAACCATATAAAAATCTTAGTAAAAGCTGAATAATTGTTTGAGAAGATATTTATCTTCGAATTATATCTAGCTTTAAGATATAGGCTTCATGAGTCCTGCTTCAGGATAAAAAATACTCACGGTGCGGGAGCACTGTGAGTATTTCATTGAAACTTATGGACAGTTAATTTAAAAATGATCGACCAAGTTCTGAAAAATTCGCAGCTACTAATCTGTTGTGTAATCAATCTCAATTAAGTCCCAAGCAGTGACGATCCCAAGAGGTTTTTCATTTCTGAGTCCGTTTTCAGTGATGATAACCATTTCTAAATCTTTTTTCTCTTTATGATACTCTTCAAAGACATCTTCTATTTCAAATATCGTATAAGATTTTGGGGCAAAAGATATAGGGTGATCTATTTCTTCGCAAGTTAATATATCTCTTACTTTAATGTTCTCTAGATCTACAATATGATTTACCATATTTTTAGCTAGCCATTTAACAATAGCAGAATTACTTAAAAGACCAACACAATCTTTTCCTTCATAGATCGGGTACTGAGAATAGTTATGTTGATTCATTCCTAAGATTACATCCTGTATCGTATCTTCTACATCGTAAGAAATCGGCTTTTTTGTTGCAATAGTTAGAACGTAATTAGGGTTATTAAATAAATCTGATATTTGTTCTAAGCGTTTCACAACATTTTCATGGGGTTCAGCAATATAAAACCCTAGTTCTGTCTTTTCATGAACCATTGCATTACGAAGCTTAGCGTATTGCAGCAGCTCGTCAGAATACTTATTGATTACTTGATGATGCGGGGAACCAATACGAACAAGCTCTGTAAAACTATTGGTGAATGCTTTTACCTTTTTCTTTAAAACCCCGTGAATTTGATTAAAGGCGACTTCGAAGCGTTCAGATAATTTTTTTTCAGTATTAATCATCATTATAATTTAGATCCTTTCTATCGCAATCATGCTTATTGTAATTTTAACTTGTATTTTAATAGTTAAATATTACTATGTATATATATGTAATTATAGCAAAATAAAGGCGCAAAGTAGGTTAGAAGAATTTAAAAAAGCGATATAGGCAGTTGGTTTAGTTAATTCTATTAAAAAAATTAAAGTAAATGGTAAAATATTAATATGAAAAGTAATCAGAGGAAAATGTGGTGGGAAAATCCAAAGATATGGGGATGAAGATGGATTCTTAGAAGAAGCTCTTTGCATAGGAAGAGTATGAAGAAGGTCTTGTTTGGAGAGGTGAAATATGGGAGAGAGTAATATAACTGCGGTTTTGGAAGTAGAAGAAAGAAATACGGGTCGACCAAAAAGGACTAGAAAAGGTATAGCTACGCTATTAAAAGATAAAGAAGATAAATATACGGGTCGACAAAATGAACTGGATTTATTTAATAATGCCTTAGAGAGCAAAAGGTGGGATGAATATAAAATACTTTCCTATTACGGAGTCGGCGGGATTGGTAAAACGGAATTACGCAAAAAGATAATGAAGAAACTGGAGAGTCGATCCGAAGTTGAATTCACTTTTATTGACTTTGAAACCGGTGAATTGCAACAAGTAGAAAAAGCGCTTATCCATTTAAGAACGGAAATTGGTAAAAAGTATCCCGTAGCGTTTACTCTATTTGATGCTGCATACATCATTTATATGGGAAAAACAAATAATGCTATTAACCTTAATGAAAAGACTCTGCCCTTTGTTGAAAAGGGAACATGGGTCGCGGATTTTGTTAATATCATAGCGGAAAACCCTTATGTATCAATTGCAACTAAACTGATTAACGTTATCTCAAAACGAATAGTACATGCTCTGCCTAAAGAAGATATGGATTTAATACGGAATTTCGAATCATTGGAAGTGCGTGAGCTACAAGAACTTTTGCCGCAGATTTTTGCAGAAGACTTGGAAAGATACTTACTAAAAACGAATAATAAATTCGTCATTTTTATTGATACATATGAAGCATTATGGACTGACAAGAGAATGAAGGCTTATGATGGTGCGGTAGATGAATGGATACGAGATCTGGTTCTTGAACTTCCTAATGTTTTTTGGGTAGTATTTGGCCGGGAACCTATTGATTGGGGACTTTATGAGGAAACAGAGGATATTGATATTTCCTATGTGCCACTTGACGCATTATCAGAAGCCGAAACAAAAGAATTATTGGAAAAGCACGAAATTCTTGATATAGCCATTCAAGATGAGATTTATCGAAATTCTGAAGGGCACCCTTATTCTATAAAACTATCCATTGATACATATAATAATATACCTAATCCAGTTGTATCCGATTTTATTGGATTAAGAACGCCAGTTAAATTATTTAATAGATTTATAAAATATCTCTTAGAGCCTGAAAAACAGGCGTTAGAGTTATTAGCCTTAACGCAAGGTTGGGACATTGATACATATGAACATTTAATGGATTCGTTCCGTATACTGCTGAACGAGGATGACCATCATAAACTAACTCGATTTTCATTTATTACACAATTAGATGGTAATACATGGGACATGCATCGGTTAATGCGAGATAGCCTGATTGACTATCAGCGCTATGAAAAAATGGTGAAAGGAAGATCTTTTTTATTTAATTATTATAAAAAGGGGCTTTCAAAAGAACTAGTTAGAAAAGAGACTCATTACGCCGGCAAACTCATCAATCAAGCATTTTACCAAGGTTTTATGTTAATGGAACAAGGAGAAATTTCAAAAGCGTATTTTATTGATTGGTTTAGAGAGTACGATATCGTCTTTTTAAATAGCAAGGCAAATTATTTAACATTGCCTCTCTTACATCAGCTAAGAACATTCTTAGAGAACGGAGCTAGTAGAGAGGATGAGAAATATTTAGGTGTTATTCTTTATGATATTGCTTTTGTCTATATGGATGAAAATCGGGATTACAAGAGAGCAGAGCGTTTATTTAAAGAGGTTTTGGAGCTTCGTGAACAGAAATTCTCTGATGATAAAATAATGCTCGCAAAATCTTATTTTGGTTTAGCCACTCTATATCAACGAATGGGACGAAATCAAGAAGCTGAAGTGCTCCATGAAAAGGCGTTTTCACTGCGCAAACAATACTGTGATTCATCAAATATAATAGGACTAGCATATTCAGCTAATGGACTAGCCATGCTTTATCAAAATAGGAAGGATTATGAAAAAGCATTAGAGTATTATGGAATAGCGCTTAGCATCTATGAAAACCTTGATAAATCTCACTATGGCAAAATTTCTACCAGCATGATGAACTTAATTAGCTGCTATCATGAATTCCATCAGTACGATAAGGCTTATGAATTTTCCATCAAAGTTATGGACATTGTTAAGAATGACGAGCATTTTAATCAAATTAGATATGCAGAGGTGCTAAATGTATTTGCTGTCACTAAAACGGCTTTAGGCCAGTATGAAGAGGCACTCGAGCTACTTCAAGAATCTTATGACATCTTTAAAGACCGGTTAGGTGAAGAAAGTATATATGTGTCAAAGGTATTGCATAACTCTGCTATAACATTTAAGCTGCTGCAAAACGACACCGAAAGCATCAATACAATGAATAAGTGCTTAGAAATAAAAAATAAAATGGTCAGCATCGGAACGTTAAAAGAGGAAAATATAAACTACAGCTATAGCCAGGAAATGCAAAGGTTTTTACAACAAGACACGATCGAATATGACCAATTGAAGTTTAATTTTTAGAGGGTGACCAACATGTTTACGATTAAGCCTAACAACTTCCATTTTGTAGAGCCGCTTGAGGAATTAGAAAAAATTGAAAAATTGATTATTCATCATACATCACGAGTGGATTTTACAGCAGAAGATACCCATCGATTTCATCAAAATGAAAGAGGCTGGAGCGGTATCGGATATAACTATTTCATAGAGAAAGATGGATCCATTTCCGAAGGCAGAGGACTCCATGTGGGTGCCCATACCTACGGTTATAATCGTAAAACGATTGGAATTTGTGCTACAGGCGATTTCGATATTGAAAATCCTACAAATGCACAGATCAAATCATTAATTGATATTTGTCATTATTTTATGGGGAAATATCAACTAAAACCGAAGGATGTTCTTGGACACCGAGAACTGGATGGCTTCGACTACACTACATGTCCGGGAAAGTTATTTAACATGAATGAATTTCGAACGTTGCTAGAAAAGGTACAAGTAGGTGCTTCAAAAGCTTAGCTTTTGGACATATTTTTGGGCTAGACGTGAATTTAATAAGATGAAATGATAAGAGAGTCAATAAAGTCACAAAACCTATCATTGTGGTAACTTTATTGACAAACACCATATACAAAATTAACATAGAAATAATACAGTAATTCTGATACATTCATAGAGTTTTTAATAGAATGAAAATCATGAAAAGTGGTAATCCTATCAGCTGAAAATGTAATAAATAGAGTAGAGTTTTAAGTGGAATGGAGGAAAAAGGATGACTCCGAAAGAAGAAACATTTGAAGAATTCCTGAAGAACTCATTTGCCAATGATGTGTATTTTCGGGAATTAAGGTTATCACAGGAAGAAGCAGACTATGTTTCGAAGAAGTACCCAACAGCTAGCTTGAAAAAGTGCTCAGCAGAATCACCAGATGGAAAGTGCTGGTATGAGGTAAATCTATTGCCTTCTACTTTGAATGAACCGGAAACCCTTGAATCTGAAAATCAGCGATTAAAAGAGGAACTCAAAGCATTAAAACTTGAATCTGAAAATCAGCGATTAAAAGAGGAACTCGAAGCATTAAAGCTCGTATCTGAAAATGAACGTTTAAAAGAGGAACTTGAAGCATTAAGGAAATCCCTTTCTCCTATAAAATAATTTATTTTTGAAGGAATTCGTACAAGTAATGTTTGGACGAGTTTCTTTTTTTTGCAATGTTTCTTCTGGACTTAAGCAGCTATTAAGTAGAAGAAAATAGGTGAAATTAATTGTAATTTTTAATCAAAAGACTCAAAGTGAAAAGATAAAAATAAAAAGCCAAAAACTTGATTTGGTAATCACAATAAGCTTGTTATAATAGCAATCATATAGTGACGGAAATCAGGACAGGAGTATTAATTTACCTATGAACAAAACAATTGGAATTTTAGCACATGTCGATGCAGGGAAAACGACTTTTTCTGAACAGTTGCTTTATCATACAAGCAGTATTAAAAAGCGCGGGCGTGTGGATCATCAAAGCGCCTTTCTTGACAGCCATGAGATAGAGAAGCAGAGGGGGATTACGGTATTTGCGGATCAAGGCATCTTTGATTTTGGGGAGTCTACTTATTATTTAATTGATACCCCAGGTCATGTTGATTTTTCTCCGGAAATGGAGCGGGCCATCCAAGTGATGGATGTTGCGGTTATTGTAGTTAGTGCAGTAGAGGGAGTTGAAGGGCATACGGAAACCGTTTGGAATCTATTAAAAAAGCACCACATCCCAACATTTTTCTTCATTAATAAAACTGACAGAACAGGGGCAGATATTAATCGGGTATTGGATGAGATTCGCCTTCATTTAACAGAGGATGTTTATGATATTTCTGCGTCATTTACAGATGGAATAATGGATGAAGAATTAATAGAATTCATTGCAGAACGTGATGAGGAATTGTTGGAGATTTATATGGAAAAAGGATATGACCCTGATCTATGGCTGCAAAAAATGCAAGCGATGATTCAATCAGTTCAACTTTTCCCATCCTCAAATGGATCTGCACTCCAGGATATCGGTGTAAAATCCTTTTTAGAAAAGCTCGAATTATTGTCAGAATCTCATTATCCAATGGATGAACCTTTTGGCGGGCGGGTATATAAAGTTCGATATGAAGAAAGTGGAACAAGAGTTACTTTTATAAAGGCGCTTAGCGGCGTGTTAAATGTGCGTGATGAGCTTTGTTATGAAGATGGAAACACTGAGAAAGTGACACAAATCCGCCGATATAATGGAAGTCAATATGAACAAGTTAATCAGGTTAGGGCTGGCGAGCTTTTTGCAGTTACCGGGCTCGCAAACGCCTCTGTAGGTGATGGAGTTGGTACGCTAAAGGAAAAGGCGTTTTTCGAAATGGTTCCTACTCTACGATCGAAAGTAGTGTTTGAATCTGGAGTGAACGTAAAAGAGGCTTTGCGATTTTTTCGTATGCTGGAAGCGGAAGATCCTTCTCTCCAAGTTATCTGGGTGGAGCGTTTACAGGAAATCCATCTTCATGTAATGGGAGCGATTCAGCTAGAAGTGTTAGTGCAAGTAGTTCGAGATCGGTTTCATTTACACATAGCTTTTGAAAAGCCTGAGATTGTTTATAAGGAAACGATTGAAGATGAGGTTATTGGGTATGGTCACTTTGAGCCGCTTCGTCATTATGCAGAGGTTCATGTGAAATTAGAGCCTGGAATTAGAAATAGTGGGATTGTTTTTGAAAGTGTGTGCCATCCAGATGATTTATCGATTGGATTACAAAACTTAGTTGGTCAGCATCTTTATGAACGGGAGCTTCACGGATTGCTTACTGGCTCATCACTAACAGATTTAAAAGTGACATTGTTAAAGGGGAGGGCCCACAATCAGCATACACATGGCGGCGATTTTCGAGAAGCCACCTACCGTGCTTTAAGACAAGGATTAGAAAAGGCTAGAAACATTCTGCTCGAACCATGCTATCAATTCAAAATTAAAGTAGATCTGGATCAGATGGGGCGAGTATTAGCGGATATCCAATCAGCCTATGGTCATTTTGAGCCGCCAGTTACAGATGGAGAAAAAGCGATTATATCTGGGATCGTTCCTGTTGCTACCTTTATGGAATACAGCACAGTACTTGCTTCTTTTACACAAGGCAAAGGTCGCATAAGTTTGACATTCGGAGGTTATCAACGCTGCCATAACGAGCAAGAAGTGATTGATCGTATCGAATATGATAAAAATGCCGATCCAGACTTTACTTCTTCTTCAATATTTTGTGCAAAGGGTCAAGGATTTTCTGTTAAATGGGACGAAGCTGAAGGGATGATGCATTGTTTATAATCGATTGGCTTGTCTCTTCGTATAAATGTACGTGTGTTAATTTTCATTGACCATATATTAAGAGGAAATCAACTTAATTCATGAACTAAAACCATTAATCGAATCGGAGGGAAAGTATATGGGGCTTTCACTGGAGGATACTTCATTTGCAAGATATTTTCGAAAGGAAGGCTTTGAGGAAGGAAAAGCTGAAGGAAAAGAAGAAGGTGAAAAACAAAAAACGATTGAGATCGCAAAAAACCTTTTGAAAATGAATATAAGTATAGAATCTATTTGTGAGGCCACTGGTTTAACTTTAGAAGAGGTAAAGGGATTATTAAAATAATGTAAGCTACAAAATTTCCACTTTCTTAAGAAGTATAAAGAAGAAGAACACAGTAGTCTGTTCTGTGTTCTTCTCAAAAGAAACTATTAGAAAAAACTCCAAATAGAAAATGAATAATTGAAAAAATTATATAACGATTCATTAACTATTATATTGTTAAAATATTACGGAAATAAGCTTTCTTCTTCAAGACCTTCATCTAATTTCTGATCACTGACATCAGGGTCTATATAATTTGTGCATGAAATACCAGTTGATGTCATGACCCATCCTCCAACATTTTTTGACCCGCCTCCAGATGGATCTTTTACAGCAGATTTAGGTGAGATAGACATTGTATTACCGAAATTAACAATGCCTCCCGTTACTTTGTGTATCTGAATTTCTCCGAAAATTGATGCCATCTTTATTAACATCCTTTTGAAAAAATATTTATTAGCATCATATGTTTCATTCATCAAATTGAAACTTGGTTTAGCGAGAGAAAATGACAGGAGTGCAGCATAAATGCCGAATGCCAATATGTCATAATTTTTATAGACTAAAGCTAGTGGCAGTCCCAATAAGTGAGTAGTCCAATCTTGGGCGAACCAAATCATCGTACTTCTCATATTTTATGAATAGTAGGACAAACACAATGTGATCTTCTAATCATAAATTTCTTTTAAGAGGGGATAACGATTGACGATAAAACCATTGACATACAAAGTTTCTAAAAACCTCACGAAGGAGCTAAGTATCTTTTTAGGCGGAGATACGATGTTAGGTGATGCGGCACAAAAAATATTAGACAGGGAAGGGTATGTCTACCCCTTTAAATACCTGGATCGAATATATAAATCAGCGGATGTACGGTCATTTAATCTTGAGACTCCAATCAGCAAACATGCAAAAAGGCTCGAAGTGGAAAAAGAATATATTTATAACATGCCCCCTCAAGTGCTTGATGTATTTAAACAAAAGGGGTTCAACGTTTTTTATTTAGCTAATAATCATATGACTGATTTCGGACATGAAGGCTTATTGGAAACAATTTCGCATATAAATAATAATTCAATGCTAGCGATCGGTACCGGAAGGAATAAAGAAGAAGCAAGAAGAGCACTCGTCATTAGGAAAGGAAATGTTAAGGTCGCACTAGTAAATTACATGAGCTTCAGGAAAAGCTATCACGAGAAATATCAACACTTTGCGTCTACTAATCATAGTGGTGTAGCGGCTTTGTCTCGAAAAGCAGTATCCGATGATATTAAGGCCTTAAGAAATATAGGGATAAACACGATTGTTGTGTCCATTCATTGGGGAAATAATTATGAACCCGTATCAGAAGAGCAATTAAAACAGGCAAAAATGATTGTGAAAGCCGGTGCTGACATTATCGTTGGACATGGATCACACCAGTATCAGCCAATAAGCATATTGGATGGAGTCCCCGTTTTTTACAGTGTTGGAAATTTTATTTTCAATACACCTGGTCGATCCTCTCTCACCTATGGATTTCCCATTACTTTACACTTTAACGAAAGTGGATTAATAAGGGCTGATATTTGGCCACTCCATACAAATAATAAAGTCGTTAAGTTCCAACCTCGGCATTTATCTGGTAAAGAAGCGTATGAGGCCATTCATGAGTTATATACAAACTCCAAATTAGATGGATTGAAAAAAGAAATCGATATGGATAAAGGTGTTTTATTTTTTTAATCAAAGCTATATTAGCGATTATTGTTGATTACCAGCCTTATGCATGCGAACGGGTTATATTCGGACGAATAACGTAGAGAGCAGGTGTGCATAAGACGGTCTGACCGCAAAATTCATTAAACAAAAAACGATTAGCTGGGTTTAATTTGAAATAAATTAAGGAAAATCCCAAAAAATAGGTGTTTGAATCACTTCACATAAGTTACAATTAAGGTAAAAAAAGGTGACTTTATGCTAGTTAAGCAGATTCTTAGGAAAAGCTATGTATGGATGCTGATATTAATACTTAGTTCAAATTTCATATTGTATCGAACGCCCCTTTCTCCATTGGTTCTTACGGATGAAACGAAATGGTTGTTCTAGGGTCTCTGCTAGATTTAGCAATTATTTCACCATTATTAGTATTAGCCATAAATAAGAAAAAGGGTTCCTTCGTTAAGCGTTTTATTATTTTGATGGCAGGTGGACTAATACTAGCCAAATTCTTAATCCCCATGAAATATTTTGAACCATTTATCTGGATCTCCTATATTGGTTTTGGGGTTGAGGGACTATTGATTCTGGTAGAATTGTCGTTGCTTTTTATGCTAGTTCGATATATGCCTGACATCATTCAAAAAGTGCGCAACAGTGATGAAACACTATTATTCTCCTTTCCTGCTGTGAGGGAAAAAGTACGAAGTCATCCCATTGTAAAAGTTTTTTCCTCTGAATTACTTATTTTTTACTATGCCTTTGCGTCATGGAGGAAAAGTCCCCCGAAAGGAAAGGGATTTTTCACTCTACATACAAAATCTAGCTTACTGGCATTTCATATTATGTTGATTCATGCGATTGTGATTGAAACACTGGGACTTCATTGGTGGCTGCACGATAAGTCCATCGTTTTGTCGATTGTTCTCCTTATCTTAAATATATATTCAATTATATTTTTTCTTGGCGAAATTCAGGCTGTCCGTCTAAACCCAGTCAATTTAACAGATAATCGGTTATACTTATCCCTTGGCTCAGCAAAGAAAATGGTCGTTTCACTTGATGATATTGCTGCTGTTACAACGGACCAACAAGTATTAGAACAAAAAATAAATAGTAAAACAACAATTGATTTTATTGCACGGGATTTTGAAGAGGTTCATCCCCATATGATCCTAGAATTAAAGAAACCTTGCCGTGCGACACTCATTCTAGGAATAGAAAAGTCATTTACTAAAGTGGCTATCCGCTTGGACGATCCGATAAAATTTCATCAAGAGTTGAAAAAGCGAATCAATATGTAAGCCTAAGTGAAATAAAGATAAAAGAAATGCGATCCCCTAGTCAGAGAATCGCATTTCTTTTATTTCATTTTAGTAGTCAATTCATTTTCAATGGTTGCCGGATAGTATAGTAGTATTAATTTAATTGGTCCAGGTGGTACTGCAGAAATTGATACGAATAATGGGAAAATTAATATAAATGAAAAATTTAATTAATGTTTAGGTTATATAATTATGTGAGAGTGGAATAATCAATTACTGCTAGCTTGAGAGAATTTAAGCTGGAATAAACTGGGGAGGGGGAACAAAATATTGAACATGAAAAATAAAGAATCACATAAAAATGCAGACTTTAATGCGGCATTGTTGGAGCTGGAGTTTAACAAAAAGAGGTTTAAAAATGGAAAAGAGTATTATGATGAAGAACAGGATCAAAAGGAAATCAAAGATTATTATCATCAAATTGATTTTAATGAAGTGGACAAAAAAGAGTTATATAAGAAACTTAATCAGCTAATTACGAGTACACATGAAAATCAGCTGCCTTATAACGCTAAAACCCGGAATTATCTCTATTCAAGAATTGACCTCCATATAGACGGGAAGTTGAAGAGCATCTATTCCGGAAAAGAAAGAGATCCTGAACAAGTCATAAAAGATGATTATGAGGCAGAAAGAAAAAGAATAGAAGCCTATGCCAAGTTGCAAAAAAGCGGCTCGAAAACCGATTATGAAATACAGATGGCGATGGCGTCCATTGAAAGTGAAAATATGTATAATTGTGAACATGCCGTTCCTCAGTCATGGTTTGATAAGGATAATCCAATGAGAGGAGATTTACATCATCTTTTTACGTGTGAAATAGATTGCAATTCATTAAGGTCCAATCATCCTTATTTTGATTTTGTGGACTATTCTCCTCAAATGGAGACGGAAGCGATCAGAGCACAGTGCGGGAAATATGAAGAGGGTAAGTTTGAACCTGAAAGCGGAAAAGGTGAGGCTGCCAGGGCAACATTGTATTTTTTGTTAAGATATCCAGGAGAAATTAGCCGATATAGCAGTAAGGACATTGAGATGCTGCTAAAATGGCATCGTGAATATAAAATATCCATTTATGAAAAACATCGCAACAAAGAGATCTTCCATATTCAAAAGAACAGAAATCCTCTAATTGATTTTCCTCAATATGCCGACATAATCGATTTTACGTTAGGTTTATCATTGTGATTAATAGATGAAGCTATTTTTATTATATGGGTATTATTAAAATGGAGAGGGCTCCCAAAAGTCAGTTAGGCTGACTTAAAGGATAGCCCCTTTTCTGTTATTTGATTTTTATATTCACTTTCTTATCAATAGTTGCCGGATAGTCTATAAGTTTTAATTTGATTGGTCCAGGTGGTACAATTTCAGAAGGATATGGAATTTGATATATAATAAAATCTTTATCAGGTGATCTAGATACTCCTTCATTTTCACCAATAATATTACCATTCTTATCGATAGCATGTGTGAATATTAAATCGACATTGGAGTCAGTTTTGGTTTCTAACTTTAATTGAATTATATCTCCCCATGCTTCGATCTCTGTAAATTTCCCGTCTTTAGGTGACTTAAGGATTTTTTTGTTAACTGGATCGATTTCGAGCCATAGTTCATCTTTATCAAGTGCCCGAAGAGAACTGAATTGCAAATTTAACTTTTTCGGGTTGGAGAAGTAGTTACTTTGCAAATGTATGATGTATTCGTCTTCATTAATAGGATAATTTCCTTTTACACTTAAACCCCAAACCTCTCCCGTTTCGTCAATTAACCGAAGATCATTAAAACCGAAAATTTGCTTACTATTTTGTGGATTAATTGAAACATGTACATCTGTCTGTGATGGATAAACTGCGACCTCTTTAATTGTAATCTCTTGACCTTCAATTACTACTGTCTCATTCAGATCAAACACTTTCTTTTCTACAAACTTGCTTTCATCTAAATGCAACGGAATTTCCCAAACATCTTTCTGGGCTACCCTATCAATACTAAATTGGGCTGAAAAAATAAGATCCTTCGGAAGCTGTTTTTGCTCATTAAGGACCATCCTTAATTCTAAAAGCGAATTTTTATCTATTGTCCACCATTCTCCATATGTTTGAATGGGAAGCTCTTCGCCTTTATGATTTAAGAGTTTAAAATTATCTGCCACGACATGAAGATCTTCATTTTCAGCATGATAGTTATAAAACAAAATTAATCCTTTTTCATCATGGATGACAGAATCTATCGTTAGGTGTATACCGGCGTGTTCGACAGTAGCATTCACTTTTTGTATGTAATCATTTTCTGCCGCTGCCAACAGCCCTTTGTCATAGCGGACAAATTCTATAACCTTGTCCATTCCTGGAATATTTTTCATATAAGTAGCCATTGTTTCGGAAACATTCACTGTTGTGAAAAAGGAAATAATGATCATGCTTGCCGTTAAAAGAATTTTCAACGGGCGTAATTTTCTCTTTTTTATTTTTAGTTCTTTTCCGCGTTTCATGCCTTCTAAGATTGCCGAATCAGCCCGATCATCAGAAAAAACAATCTCATTATAAAAATCTCTTGATTTCTCCAATTCTTTTTCTTCTTTTTCAAACATTCAGCCCACTCCTATCCTCCATTTGATTTCTCAGCGCTTTGAGTCCTTTGTATAACCATGTTTTTATCGTGGATTCAGGACGTTCCAATATTTCTGCGATATCTTTTATCCGGAGATCGTGGTAATACTTGAGAATAATCACTTCACGGCAGCGAGAGTCGATTTTCTGCAGAGCTTCTTGGATTTCTATCGATTGGCTGTGATCAATTGTTTCCGCAAGGCTATCTAACAGGTCTGTATCGGCTATTCTCTTTTTCCTTCGGCTTTGATCATGGCAGTAATTCAGCATAATCCGAATGAGCCATGTGGAGAAATATTCCGGTTCCTTTACTTTTTTAATAGAACGATAGGCACGAAAAGTTACCTCCTGCAAAGCTTCCAGTGCATCCGCTTCATTACGCAAATAGGAGTAGGAAACTTTTAGTAGACGAATTTTATGAATTTGCATAAGTTCATAGAATGCTTCGTCATCTCCCTTTTTTGCTTTCTGTAGAAGTTTACTTACTTCCAAGAAGATCCTCCCCTTTTTCTTTTCTATACGTTAGACATAGAAATCGCGTAAAAAGACTTAAAAATTTACATTTTGATAGTGATCCTTTGGTAATAGGTAAAATTTCATAAAATAATCTAAAAATTAACACGTATTTTACGAACAATTAACATTCCTGCAGTAAATTATAGTTAAAAGTGATTAATTATTGGGAATTGGGGGTGAGTATGTGCACATCGTAATTGGAGAAATATCACAAGACAATGTCATTGTAGCACCTTCAACCTTATGTGAGGTTGTTTATTCAATATTTACTGAAGACCCATCCTTGGAAGGGATTGTCGTGTGTAATGAAGAACGGCCAATTGGATTAGTAATGAGAACTCACTTTTTTCAAAAACTATCAACAAAATACGGATTTGACCTTTTTATGAAGCGGACGATTGAACTCGTTATGGAGCAAGAGTTCCTAATGGTTGAATATTCAGTCCCCATTACTGAGGTCAGTGCGCTAGCGATGGGCAGGAAGCAGGAGCATCTTTATGATTATGTCATTATCACGAAGCAGGACCGTATCCATGGAGTTGTAAGCATTAGAGAATTAATTATTAAATTATCAGAGATTCAAATTACTATTGCCCGTTTTTCAAATCCTCTCAGCGGACTTCCTGGAAATAATGTCATCGAAGAAACACTGAACGAAGTGTTGTCATATAAAAGATTTAGTGTGTTTTACATAGATATTGATTTGTTCAAATCCTTCAATGATACATTTGGATTTAGTAAGGGCGATGAATTAATTAATGAGACAGCCAAGATTATTAAGAAGGTAATTGACATCGAGGAGAATGCTCCCTCCTTTGTTGGACATATTGGAGGCGATGATTTTATTGCTGTTATCCCTCATTACAGCCATGAGCCATTATCACGACAAATTATCACACTCTTCGAGCATGCTACGAAACGTTATTACTCTGAGGATGAATGGAAAAATGGCAGAATTCAAGCAAGGACAAGGCAGGGGCAGATTGAAAATATTCCATTAGTAACGATATCCATAGCGATTGTACAAAATAAAAACTGTGAATTTACATCAGTAGAGGAAATAAGTAAAGTGGCTGCTAGAATAAAAAGCATATGCAAAGCTATTAAAGAGAGTGTATTTCTAACGTTAGAGGATGTCGGTGAAGAAGAAGCTTTGCATCAATAGAGGTAAAAAAGCCATGTAGTTTTGATAAACTACATGGCTTTTTAAGTTTTACATTAACACATTTGTCTATCAGTCTAGGCGAATTGTGTTCGTAAAATGGGATTGGCGTGTGGTAATTTTCCATTAATTAATTCAGGATTTGGTTTCCCGAGAGCAAATCCCTGCCCCATGTGGACGCCTAGTTTTCGTAAGTATTTTAGCTCCGAAAGTGATTCTATTCCTTCTGCAACGATTTGAGTATTTGATTGTATAGCAAAATCAAATAGGAGCTCTACTAAATGCTGCTTCTCAGGATGCTCATCAATTTTGCGGATAAGAGATTTATCCAATTTAATAAATTCGGGTTTTATGTAAATGAGGGTTTGTAAGCTGTTATAGCCGGTTCCAGCATCGTCAACGGCAATACGAAATCCCTGTTGCCGATAATGGTCTATGATTCGTTCGAACTGGCTATAATTGGTTACTGCCTCTTTTTCAGTAAGCTCTAAAACGATTTGCTCAGGGCAAAGATTATATATTTCCAATAATTCCAGCGTTATTCCACTTCGATAGGCGGGATCCGCTAATACTTGTGGCTGGATATTGAGAAATACGAGTGGGGTCGAAGTGTGTTGAAACCCCTTGACCTGATCCGAGAATCGTTCAAGAGAAAGATTCCGCAGAAACCGTTCTATCATAAAAACATCATTGCTTTTACCGACATATTCATAAAATTTTTCGGTTGTCGGAAACAATTCTGTCGGTTGAGGACGATTTAAAATCTCAAATCCTAATGTCATACCTTCCTTCAGGGAGAGAATTGGCTGAAAAACTGTATCCACCTTCCCTTTTTGCATGAGCTCCTGAAGCTCTATACTCTTTCTATATTCTTGATAAAGGCTTCCCTTTTTAGCATTTAAAAAGGCAAGAAAATTAATAATATTTGTCAATCGGTTATTTTTCATAGGCCACCTATTGTAGAAATTTGTCGTAAATCTATCTCCATTATAATAGGTTTATTTAGATCATAATGATAAGTGTTTGTAAATTTTATGTAAAAGCAGGGTACTTAGTGGTATATGTCCTATATTTCTTCTTCAACGTTTATTCTAGCCTTGATTTTATTGAAAGTTTCATTCGCAAATTCTTTAAGTGAATTGAATGGAAGCGGTTCAAAATTCCTCACCGCTTGTTTCGCTAATTGAAAGGCATTATCCAAGTTTTTTAGATTCAGATGACAAAGTGATTTGTATGAATCCATCACATAAAAGAGAGACAAATCAAATGGATGATGGATATAGGATGGAATCGCTATTTTTTCAAAGCTATGAAGTGCTTCTTCATAACGATTTAGCTTATATAGGGCTTTCCCTTCTTCAAGGAAGAAGTAATATTTAAAAGAATTCGAAAGGTTTGGATCTGTTATGCACTGCTTGATTTTCTCGATGGCTTCTTCGTATTGCTGCTGTTCCGATATGAGAGTGTCAATCATCATAAATTCATAAAACAGAATAGAAATCGTATCATCAGCAAACTCACCGTATTGTTTAAGTTTTTTGGAGTAGTACAATTTTCTTTCTTCATCTTTTGTAATCATGGCATACCCAGCGGCGAGTCTATACACGTCATCGATGTGATAGAAAATCCGATGCTTTTTTGAATAAGCGAATGCGTTCTCCAGAACTTGTGCAGCTTCTTTTGAGTGACCTGCGGAAAAATATAAAACCGCTTCATGATAATCTAGATCAAGACGGGTCTTTGGATCTATATAGGCATGGTGTGCTTCGATTTTCGCCCGCTCACTTAAGAAAATGGTTAATGATTGCTCATAGTCCAGTTCAATGAATTTCTCGAGTGCACGGAAGATGCCAATGTCTGCTCGCCTTGATGTGAGGTTCATCTGATCGTAAATAACTGCCGCTTGTTCAGAAAATTTCTGCCAGCCACTAATCTTTTCTTTGTACAGACAACGGCTGTAAATGTCTAATAACCTCGCTGACACATAGCCGTTAGTTAGGTTTGAGACATACGGCTCAATTAACGCAATAATTTTACTTACTTTTGCCGTATTTAATATTGTAGTTTCTGAGTCACTTAATTCATCTTCACTATATAGTTCTTCTGCCTGTTCTAGAACCGCACTTAATTCAGAAAAACTAACTTCCTCCAATAAATCAGTTACTTCAACACCTAGCTGTTCAGCGATATAATGCAAGCTTTCTATCGAGGGATTTGCCTTATTATTTTCAATTAGACTTAGCATCCCTTTCGTAAGAGCCTCACCGGCAAGCTCCTCGAGTGTCATTTTTCTCTGTTTTCTTAATTTCCGAATTCGTTCCCCTAACATTTTGAATAGGCACGCTCCTAAAATCAATTTTGCCTTAGCGAAATTGCCCCCAGATTTTTATCGAGTTAGCTCGATAACTAACTTCCTCTTTAAAATCTGAGGCATCCGCCGGAGACTTAGCTTTATTCAGCCGGGTATTGCCCCTCTGAATTAGATACTTCATTTGCATTCATCTCCCCTTATAGAAGTGGAAGACTTCTGCTTAATAAAGTTATTTCATTTGTTTAATTATATTAAACTTTCTCTTGAATGGGAAGGGAAGGATATGGTAAGATTTGTTTAATTAAATTAAACTTTTTAGAGTGGAGGATTCACATGGAAGAAGTTTATAAGATCAAAAAAGCAACATACCATCTTTGGACATTTACCGTTAGCAAACTGATTTCCACTTTCGGAGCACAGGTTTATTCATTTGCCATTAGCTTTTATATTTTACAAATGACGGGTTCTGCAACGAGTTTTGCAACTAACCTTATTTGCAGTATACTGCCGCGTACTCTTATATCTCCTTTTACAGGATATGCTGCGGATAGGTATTCAAGGAAGAAGATCGTAATCATTGCACAAATTGGTACAACGCTTGCCATTGGGGGATTGCTCATTATCATCTTATCATCAGGTTTATCACTCGGTGCCATTTATGCAACAACCTGCATCTTGTCCATTACATCAACCTTTTCCGGAGTAACCTTCACATCATCCATTACAGGCCTTGTAGACAAGGAAAGAATTCAGAGAGCCATGT
Organism: Bacillus sp. DTU_2020_1000418_1_SI_GHA_SEK_038; assembly: GCF_032341175.1. Classification (NCBI taxonomy): domain Bacteria; kingdom Bacillati; phylum Bacillota; class Bacilli; order Caryophanales; family Bacillaceae; genus Bacillus; species Bacillus sp. DTU_2020_1000418_1_SI_GHA_SEK_038. The sequence goes on from NZ_CP135435.1 coordinate 676,068, forward strand.
CGCTCAATCAAATGTCCATTTCTTTCGCTTCTATTGGAAGTCCGGCAGTTGGCGGACTATTATACGGTACAGTCTCAATGCCAGTATTTTTAATTTTGTACATGGCCGCTTCCTCCATTGCTGTTATTCTTGAATCAACGATGAATTTCAATCTCTTCGCCAATCGTAAGAAGGATGACAATGCCGAGCAAAAGGAATCGATGTGGCAAAGTATGAGAGCAGGAATTCATTATTTGAAATTGCAGCCAATCGTTATGTCGATGATCTGGATCGGCCTGCTAGTAAATTTCTTATTCGGAGCGTTTGAGGTGGGCTATTCATTCATCCTAATTGAAAAATTGAAAATGTCATCCATTCATTTTGGCTTAACAGAGGGTGCTTTTGCATTTGGAATGCTGTTGCTGTCTATTTATTTAACAGTAAGAAAAGAAGTGAGGTTTCCATTTCTCTTATCCAAAAGAGGAATTATTGGGATGGGAATCACGATGGCGGGAGTAGGATTTCCGTTGCTAGTTTCTTTATCCTATAACATCGTATTTGCTTATTATATGTTCATTATGTTTGGTTTTGGCTTATTAGTCATAATCGTCAATACACCATTGCAGGTGATGATGCAAAAATTGATTGATGATGATTTTAAGGGGCGGGTTTTTTCCATTCTTGAAACAATGGCCATGGCACTTATGCCATTAGGAATGGTCATCTACGGATTTATGTATGATATTTTTCCGGCACAATGGATATTGTTTTTGTCTTCGGCTTTACTAATTGGAGTTGTACTTTTTCTTGCGAGACCTTCTGTTATTCGACAAGTGCATCCGGAGTTAAGAGGAGTTAAAGGAGTTAAGAATCATACGGAATCTTTTTCATAGAATCTTTGAAAAAGAGATTAATAGAACAAAGGAATTTTCCTTTCGAATAACGAAATAAAGTAAGGAGATTTAAGAAAAGGGGAGAAACTAACCATGTCATTACAAGCTAGCATTTTATTTTCCAATGATGCGCGCATTCAAGAAAATAATCACATTAAACAATATGTTGAAAATAGCAAGGCAGCTTTCACAGCCTTGTTTCTTGGGAAAGAGTTGACAGTTGTTATAAAAGAAATTGAGCGAGAGAAGCAGTCTCTTGAAAAAATCCGGATGGTAGCAGGAGCTATTGCACGTGAATTAGGCAGCCGCCAAGTATTAAAGGCAGTTATTCATGCAGATCCAATGAAAGAGGCATTGCCAAGCCTGCAGCCAGATGAGTTAGTCACTGCCTTTGTGGAAGGCTGGCATTTAGGCGCATATAAATTTGTTATTTACAAGTCTAAGGAAGACCTTACTCATACTGAATTAATAGTAGGAGGAGGAGCGGAATTTCAGCCATTTATTGAAACGGGAAAAATTCGTGCGGCTGCAACAAATTTTTCCCGTGATCTGATGAATGAGGTTCCTAATGTTTTGAACCCAGAAACATTTCCTTTGATCTTACAGGATGAGTTTTCCGAAACAAATGTTCAGGTGAATGTATTCGATAAAGAAAAACTCGAGGAAATGGAAATGAACGGCGTTTTAACCGTTGGACGCGGAAGTAAATACATGCCATCCTTTGTTGAGCTTGTTTATAAGGGAGATGAGTCAAAGCCGCTTGTAGCTCTTGTTGGAAAGGGAGTTACGTTTGATACAGGGGGAATAAGCCTGAAGAGTGGCAGAGATTTAAGCGATATGAGAATGGACATGGGAGGGGCGGCTGCTGTTGCAGGAGCCATGAAGTTATTGGCTGCATCAAATGCAAAGGTCAATGTGGTGGCATTGATTCCAATCGTTGAAAACTCACCAGATAATACGTCAGTGCTTCCAGGGGAAATTATCCGTTATAAAAACGGTCATACCGTCCAGGTTGGGAACACGGATGCAGAAGGACGCCTCATCCTAGCTGACGGCCTTATTCGTGCAGGTGAATGGGGAGCTGACCATGTTGTTAATATTGCCACTTTGACAGGGGCGATTGTGAATGCACTTGGAACTAAATTAGCCGGAGTCTTTGGCGATGAGCAGCTTTCTAACGAAATAAGGATGCTGGGCAAGGAAAATGGCGACTTTGTTTGGCCAATGCCATTAGTGGATGAATATGATAGTTACTTAAGAAGTAATTATGCAGATTTCAGCAATATTAGCTCTAAAGGAGAAGCGGGATCAATTACGGCAGGTTTATTTCTCCGCCGTTTTGTACCCCAATCATGCAAATGGCTTCATGTGGATATGGCGGGGGTAATGGAAAGTGAAGAAAACGGTTATTATCCGAAAACCGCAACAGGATTTGGTGCGAGATTACTTGCAGATTTTACAGTTCATGTTTCAAAGTAAATGTAATATGGCTATAAGAGACACTTACTTTTCTATATAATAACTAAATTGTCGTTGGATTCAGCAGAACTTGTCCTTGATGTACGGAGTAATCACCAGCGCAGAGAAATGAAGCCAACGACATTTACATACTGAGTTGAGATTGCTTAATCATGAATTTATTTTGGGAGGAACCCGTTTGTTAACTAGCGAACAATTAATAGACATTAAAGAACTTCAGCAAGCATGTGAGGCTTCAGAAACATTTGACCTTAAGCTCAATTGGGATATGCTGAAAACTCGGACAGGAAAAGATAGAGAGGATTTTTTCTATTACGAGGATGAAAAATTAGTAGGTTTTATCGGTCTATATGGCTTTGGAAATAAGGTTGAAATATGTGGAATGGTTCATCCAGATTTCCGCCGAAAAGGAATCTTTACTGGGCTTTTTCATGAAGCCCTTCACGAAGTAAAAGAAAAAGGCTATAGGAAGGTTCTTTTAAATGCCCCTTCTAATTCAAAATCAGCAAAAGATTTTCTAGAAAGGATCCCATGTAAGTATTCTTTTTCGGAATATCAAATGAAGTGGGAAGAAACAGAGATGGACAAATCCGAGGATGTGACTCTTAGACTATCAACTCCAGACGATTTTGAACTAGAAGTTCAATTGGAGGTTCAATGCTTTGGATTTGAAGAAGAGGAAGCGAGAGCCTACAATACTCAAAGATATGTTGATGACCAATATTATATAATTTTGTCTAGTGGAAAGGCGGTAGGGAAAATTCGAGTTTCTCACCTTGGTGGTGAAGCTTGGATTTATGGTTTTGCCGTACTTCCCGAGTTTCAAGGAAAAGGAATTGGGCGGAAGGCCTTAACAAATATTGTCCTAAAGGAACATAAGGCAGGTTTTCCTATTTTCCTAGAGGTGGAAGCGAAAAACGCTCATGCGTTACGATTATATGAATCATGCGGATTTAGAGCCTATCACTCCCAGGATTATTATGAGATTTAAGATTGTATGATAAAGGATAGGTGTTTCCTTCCATATGAATCTAGGTAACTTGACATATTTTATCGTATATTGTAGACTACATGTAACAATTTAATAAGGCCTCACTTTTACTAGTGAGGTAGAGGCGCGATATTTAATAGTCTTTAGTGGAGCTTGAGAAGCAATGATGCTAGAGAGAAGGAAATTTCGCCGAAGCTTGTAATATTCTCAGTATTACCGGCTGGGTCTGCAGTTAAGAGCTGCAGGACTGTCTCAATAAACTTCCCGGTTTATTGAGGGGTGCTATCTCATTTAGGGAAAAGAAGAGGACTTAAGGGCAACGAATGTAACGAGACCTGAGTTTATCCCAGGTCTCTTTTTATTTTGTGAATTACCAAAATAAATGGAATATTGCCATTATTAAGAGGTGGCAGTCATACCTAGTTAAATGGAAAAATATACTAAACTATTATAGCAAAAGGGGAGTATGATCATGAGGAAAAAATTATCATTATTTTTAGTAATGTCTTTATCTATGATTTTGCTTTTAGCAGGATGTGGTACAAGCGGTGATACTGAAAAAGCAAAAGACTCAGGCAGCGCAGGCGATGATTCTAAGGGAACTTTTAAGGTCGGTATGGAAGCAGGATATGCACCATTCAACTGGACACAAATAGATGATTCCAATGGCGGTGTGAAAATCGATGGCAATGCAGAGTATGCAGGCGGATACGATGTGGAAATTGCAAAAAAGATTGCTGAAGGCTTAGGAAAAGAACTAGTCATTGTGAAAACAGAATGGGACGGCCTTGTTCCAGCCTTACAATCAGGCAAATTAGATGCCATTATTGCAGGTATGTCACCGACAGAAGAACGTAAACAGACAATTGATTTCTCAGAAAACTATTATACATCACATTTTGTAATGGTTGTTAAAAAGGGTGGTCCTTTTGAAGGGGCAACTTCTATTCAAGACTTTAAGGGTGCCAAAATTACTGGTCAGTTAAATACATCTCACTACGCTGTAATCGACCAAATTGAAGGCGTACAGAAAAAGCCGGCTATGGATAATTTCCCTGCGATGCGTGTAGCTTTAGAATCAGGAATAATTGATGGATATGTTTCAGAACGTCCTGAAGGAATCAGTGCTTCTTCGGCTAATGCTAACTTTGCAATGGTAGAATTTGAAGATGGATTTGAAGCAGATGAGGCAGATACAGCGGTAGCAGTTGGACTAGTTAAAGGCAGTGACTTAACAGAGAAAATCAATGAAATTTTAGCAGGCATCTCTGAAGAAGAGCGCCAAAATATTATGGATACTGCGGTCAAAAATCAACCAGCAGCAGAATAATGTAGAAGTGAATACCGGCTGCATCCCATTGCAGCCGGTATTTAGATTTTGTCTAGCTTCCGCATTTCTATTAGGGGGGAAAGTATGAGCTTAGAGTGGATTTTAACAATGATTTCAAACAACTGGCCGATGTTCCTTCGTGGAGCAGGGATGACACTCTTTGTTTCCATAATTGGTACAGTCATTGGAGGAATTATAGGGTTATTGGCAGGAGTCATACGAACAATTCCTGTGCCTGAAAATAAATTCAAACGAATATTTTTAAAAGCAGTAAATGCCATTCTTTCTATTTATATAGAATTTTTCCGAGGAACACCGATGATTGTACAGGCCATGGTTATTTTTTATGGTTCTGCATTAGCATTTGGCATAGATATGAATGTAACAGTTGCAGCAATCGTGATCGTATCGATTAATACGGGGGCATATATGGCCGAAATTGTTCGAGGTGGTGTTATTTCAATCGATCGAGGACAGTTTGAAGCTGCTCAAGCGGTTGGGATGAATCATGTGCAAACGATGCTCAATGTCGTATTGCCGCAAGTCATTCGCAATATTTTACCGGCAACTGGTAATCAATTTATAATTAATATTAAAGATACATCCGTACTGAACGTCATTGGCGTAACAGAACTGTATTTCCAAACAAAAACAGTGGCTGGAATCAGCTTCAAATACTTTGAACCATTCTTTGTTGCGTGTGTTCTGTATTTCGTCATGACTTTTACGGTAACACTCATTCTGCGCTACTGGGAAAGAAAATTAGATGGACCGGAAAATTACAGCATGACTGAATCAAAAGCTTAGTAATCAGAAAAGCGCGATGTCCTACCAAAAGCTACGCTTTTGGTCGTGCGATGTATCACTGACGATGCATTCCTTGTCCTGTCGCATTGTCAACACTAGTACGTCCTGTACGTCGGGGCTAGGCGCTAAAGCTAGACAAAAACGAAGGAGGAGCACTTTTGGAAAAAGTAATTGAAGTACAGCATTTAAGCAAATCCTTTGGATCACATGAAGTATTAAAAGATATCGATTTTTCCGTAAATAAAGGGGAAGTTGTTTGTATTATTGGTTCATCCGGTTCCGGTAAATCGACTCTTCTTCGTTGTATAAATCTTTTAGAAAAGCCAAGCGGCGGTCAAATTATTTATCATGGTGAAAATATTTTAGACGATAAACATGATATTCATGCTTACCGCACAAAGCTTGGAATGGTTTTTCAGCAATTTAATCTTTTTAATAATCACACTGTTCTCAGCAATTGTGTTGTCGGCCAGGTGAAGGTATTAAAGCGCTCAAAAGAAGAAGCGGAAAAAATTGCTATGAAATATTTAAAGGTCGTTGGCATGGACCAATATGTAAATGCAAAGTCTAAGCAGTTATCTGGAGGGCAAAAACAGCGGGTAGCCATTGCACGAGCACTTTCTATGGAGCCGGATGTTATGTTATTTGATGAACCGACTTCAGCCCTTGATCCGGAGATGGTTGGAGAGGTTCTTAAAGTCATGAAGGAGCTCGCTGAAACAGGTCTTACCATGTTGATTGTTACGCATGAAATGGAGTTTGCCCGGGAAGTTTCAGATCGTATCGTATTTATGGATAAAGGGGTTATTGCCGAGGAGGGAACGCCAGAGCAAATCTTTAATCACCCAACGCAAGAACGTACGAGAGAATTCTTGAAACGTACATTAAAATAAACCTAGTGTACAGATATTGGAACAAGTAGGGTTCCAACGGTCCACGCTTAATACAAGAAAGGCGTTCATAAAGTATCCAATTAACTTTATGAACGCCTATTTTCGGTGTCATTTTATACTGGCTGAATGATATGAGAAAGAGAAGTCATGCTTTGAGAGAGTATTTCTACAAAACAGAAAGCCGGTTGTCAGCGTGGACAATCGGCTTTTATTCGTCAGATTCTGCATCTAACCACGTTTGTGACCATTTTTCTATTTCCTTCATAATTGGCTCCAAGGCTAGACCTTTTTCAGTTAAGGAATACTCGATTCGCACTGGTGTTTCCGGGTAGACTTCACGTTTGACGATTCCTTGGTTTTCAAGATCCTTCAGTCGTTCTGAAAGGACTCTTCCGCTTATGCCAATTGAGGATTCTAACGCACAGAAACGTTTTGTCCCTGTTAGAAGCTGGTAAATCACGAGGCCAGTCCAGCGTTGACTCAAGATACTCATGGCATTCTCGAATCGAGGACAAACAAGAGATTTATTCATCGTCCATCACCCCTGTATTTATATAATAACATATTGCGATAATCATTATAATTACCTTACATCATAAATTCACTTGACACAAGTGCCTTTGAAAAATATAATTACTTACATAAAGTAACTAACTTATAAAACTGAAATTTAGGATCATTATTTTAAAATATACGAATTACGAAATGGGATTTAATTTGGGATAAATGGAGGGTTAGCATGAATCTTGAAGCGGATGTATGCATCGTTGGTGCTGGCCCTGGCGGAGCGCTATTAGGGTATTTGCTGGCGAAGAATAATATTTCAACGATTGTTGTCGAGCGTCATGACGGGATTGATAAAGAATTCCGAGGAGAACATTTAAATAAGGATGGAGAAGCCATTTTAAAAAAATATGGCCTATATGAAAAGGTTGAAAATGAAGGACTTCTTCTAATGGAACGAATCGAATATTGGCATCATGGTCAAGTGATTAAGACGATTACTCCTGCTGATGGAGATAAACATGTGGGAATCCATGTCCCGCAGCGGAATTTATTAAGCGTGCTGATCGGAGAATCCGAACTATATCATAATTACAAGCTCATGATGGGCACGAAGGTTACTGAATTAATCAAAGATGAAAATGGCCGTATTACGGGAGTAAAAGCCATAAATGACGATCAGGAAGTGACCATTAACAGCTCCGTTGTTGTGGGTGCGGATGGGCGGTTTTCTACAGTAAGAAAATTGGCGGAAATGCCGTTTCGGACGATCAAACATGGCTATGACCTCCTTTGGGCCAAAATAACAAGCCCGGCAGGATGGGAGCCAACGATTAAACAGACATTGGTTGGAGAAAGGCAGCTAGCCTTATTTACCCAGGCAGGCGGATTTATACAAATCGGCTGGAATATCGAAGAGGGTTCGTATCCCTTTTTGAAAAAGCAGTCCTTTGAACCGTTTATTAAGCAAGTGATAGATGCATTTCCGGAATTGACAGAAACGGTTCAGCAGCATGTTCAATCATGGAATGATTTTATTTTATTAAAAGTTCAAAGCTGTCATTGTGAAACATGGGTGAAGGACGGCCTGGTAATTATGGGGGATTCCGCACATACAATGAGTCCTACGGGAGCATTTGGCATAAATTGTGCCTTGGTTGATGCAAGTGTTTTATCGGAAGTGATTATCGAAGCACTTGCCAGCCATGACATAAGTGCGGCACAATTAAAAAAATATGAAAATAACCGTCGAAATGAGATCGTACAGCTGCAAGAGCAGCAGTTAATAAAAGAAGCAGCCTATAAAGAACATTTTGCCGTTTCAGCCATGGCTTGATGACGGGATGAAAATAAGGCATTGGGGGGATTATTATGGGAGAAGTTCAACTGAATCCGAAAGGACTTTCCGTTTTAGAAGATAAGATTCAAATAATAAAATCAGGTGAAGGTGCGATTTACTTAGTGGGACCAATCCGATTGCCAGTGAATTTAAACGGTGAAACGGTTGTTTTCCAATGGTATAGCTGGCTGAAAAGCGATGAAATAATAGAAGATTATCAAGGAGTTATTTCTAAGTTGTCATCTGCGAACCTAGCAGAATATCAACAGTCAAGTGTTCTTGTTTATGGTGACTTTGAGTATGAGGATGAGGCTATGATAAGAATGCACTCCATCTGCCATACGGGAGATATTTTTGGAAGCAAGAGATGTGATTGCGGGTATCAGCTCAAGCAGTCGATGAAAATGATTGTTGAGCATGGAGCTGGTGCCTTATTTTATTTGGCTAACCATGAAGGCCGGGGAATTGGATTATTTAGTAAGGCGATGGCTTATATCCTTCAAGAAAGTGGACACGATACAGTGGAAGCCAATGAAGCTCTTGGCTTTGCGGATGACACAAGGAACTACGATGAGGCGATCCAAGTTCTAAAAGCATTAAGAACGAAACCAGTAACGCTTATAACTAACAATCCTAAAAAACTCGATGCACTTAGGGCTTCAGGTTTGCCTGTCTCAGGAAGAACACCATTATGGGGAGATGTCTCCGAATATAATGAACAGTATTTGCGTACAAAAATAAAGAAATCCGGGCATATGGAAGTGGAAGGTACAGTGCCTGCCACGCGCCGAGTTATGTAACTACCCGGATCAAGATTGCAAAGATGCTCCCGAACTTTGTAGTTCTGGTGTCTGCCTCCAGTTGAAATCATGTCGTAACAGGTAATTCAGGTGCATAATCGCCACCTGAGAATTGCCGCAGAAAGGAAGAGACTGTCCGAATGACGAATCATGAATTTTATATGCAATTAGCTTTGAAAAATGCGCAAGCGATGAAAGGCCAGACCGATCCCAATCCATTGGTTGGTGCGGTCATTGTGAACGACAACCGTGTTGTGGGGATAGGTGCTCATTTAAAAGCAGGGGAACCGCATGCGGAAATCCATGCCATTCGAATGGCTGGTGAGCAAGCAAGAGGCGGCACCATTTATGTAACGCTTGAGCCTTGCTCCCACTACGGCAGAACCGGCCCTTGTGCAGAGGCTATTGTTAAGGCTGGAATTAAAAATGTAGTAATTGCAACGCTAGACCCGAATCCGGTTGTATCAGGTAATGGGGTGAAAATCCTTGAAGATGCCGGTATTGAGGTTGTTACGGGAATATGTGAGGCAGAATCTCGGAAGATGAATGAAGTGTTTAATAAGTACATCGTTGAGAAGAAGCCGTTTATCACCTTGAAATCGGGTATCACCCTAGATGGGAAAATCGCAACCCATACTTCCAGCAGCAAATGGATTACTTCCGAAGATGCGAGACACGATGTCCACCAGCTTAGAAGTGAGAATATGGGCATTCTCGTTGGGGTCAATACAGTTATTCATGATGATCCCGAGCTGACTTCAAGAATTCCGAATGGACGCCATCCAATCAGGGTTATTTTGGATTCTACGTTGAAAATCCCATTGGAATCCAAGGTGATTACAGATAAGAAAGCTGAAACATGGATTTTTACCGGCGAAAACTACGACAAAGACAAGCGGAAAACATTAGAGAGCTTAGGAATTTCTGTATTCGAAACGACTGGTTCGAAGACTGTAGACCTGAATAACGTTGTAGAAATATTAGGAGAAAAGCTTGTTTCATCCGTATTAATTGAAGGTGGCGGAACAATTAATGCTTCCTTCTTAGAAACTAAATTAATTGATAAAGTCGTCCTCTACATCGCTCCTAAATTAGTAGGCGGAAAGCATGCACCTACCTTTTTGGAAGGGACGGGAATCGAAATGATGAGCGATGCAGTAGAATTATCAGATGTAACTGTGACTCCGATTGGAAAAGATTTTAAGTTTGTGGGGTATCCTTCGTGGTAAGTGGATTTCTGGATATAGGTCACAATGAGATAGCGTTAAAAGGTGCCAGTTTCTATCCAATGATGGGATAGAGGCTGGCACCTTTTATTTTTTTCACTATGAGTCGACAAAGTTTTTTTGATGAAGTTTTATTCCTACACCATGAGGGACATATTGCCTCTAGATGTCGCATAAAATGTCCGTCATCCCCTCGATAACGGTCATGTTGCCTCTTGTTGTCGCATGAAATGTCCGTCATTCCCCCTATGACGGACAAATAGCCTCTAGATGTTGCATGAAATGTCCGTCATACCCTTGATGACGGACATAAGCTTAGTCTAGTTCCTCTATTTGTGTAAAATAATCCGCAATCAATTGTTCAAGCTTTTGGAGGCCCTTATTGTCTATAAATGACTTTTCCATTTTAAGTGTTTGAAGAGCCATTTCAATTAGGAACTTTCGGGGCTTTTTGGAATCTATTATTTCTTCCTGGATAAAATCCATTAATTCAGTGTATTTGGACTGTTCTGCATGATGGGTTATAGTCTTTTTTATTTCTAAAATCGAATGGTACAACTTGTTTTTGAAAACATGATCGTGTCCCTTGCAGTTCGGCAGCCAGTTTGCCAATAGCTCTGGCTTAAGCAGCTGATCCCCCGCTTCAGCCACCTCATTCACAATCTTCACCATTCTATTAACACAATAACGGACAATTTTGTTAAGGCTCACATTTGATTCATAGGCCAAATTATTGTATTTAAGATTATGCTGCAGAATACCCATAAACATAACGGCACAATCCAATAAATAAGGCTCCTTGTCTTCCCCAAAGATATCTATAAAACGATAATAGGTCCAACGGAGTATTCTAAGGTGTCCTCTTTTAAGAAATTGTTTGAGTTCCTCATCCTTCGAAAAAATGACTTCTTCAAAAAGGGAAATGAGTTTGTTTGCCCGATTGGTCTCCAATTGCAATTCTATTTGTTTAATGAATATCTCAATATTCGAAGGATCCTGACCAATTAGTAAATCATTTCGCTCAATTTCAAGCTGCTTGTATATTGTCTTAAAGAGGGCGATTAATAATTCGCTTTTCGATGAAAAGTAATTATAAAATGTCCCTTTAGAAATTCCGCTATAAGTTAGAATATCTTGAATAGATGTAGCCTGAAACCCTTTTTCCATAAATAATTGATGGGCCATTTTTATGACATGCTTCTTTCTTTCGTTCATAATATCACCTTTTATATGATTTGGACTGCCTGTATAAAATTTATAGTACATTAATATTAATGTTTATACAAACCCATTTAAATATGGAATTTTTTTGTTGCAATAATTGAACACATAGTATATGATATTGTTCTGTGTAACACGAGTACAAATTAATGTACTTGAGGTATAGGAGGAGAAATAATGGGTGAAGCCACTAAAAAGTCAAATGGTGCACCATATGGAATTCTTACGATTCTCATGATTGGGGCTTTTATTACCTTTTTGAATAATACATTATTAAATATCGCGCTTCCTTCTATTATGGAGGATCTTGATGTTGGCCCATCGACCGTACAGTGGCTGACAACAGGCTTTATGCTTGTGAATGGGGTCTTAATTCCAACGACCGCCTTTTTAATTCAGAAATATTCTGTTCGTCATTTATTTATGGCAGCTATTGGTTTGTTTACAATCGGAACTGTTCTAGCTGGCTTTGCACATGCCTTTCCATTGTTATTAGCAGGAAGAATGTTTCAAGCTGCTGGTTCGGCCATTATGATGCCGTTATTAATGAATGTGATGTTAGTCTCATTCCCAATTGAAAAAAGAGGAACGGCTATGGGGTTCTTTGGATTAATTATGATGGCTGCACCAGCTATTGGCCCGACATTATCAGGCTGGATTATTGAACATTATGACTGGAGAATGCTGTTTCATTTTATTACACCAATTTCTATCATTGTATTACTGCTGGGTGTCTTCATGCTTAAGGATAAAAAGGATAAAGTGAATATCCGCCTTGATTTCCTATCCGTTATATTATCCAGCGTAGGCTTTGGCGGGATGCTTTATGGATTTAGCTCTGCTGGTACTAAGGGATGGGATAGTCCCCTCGTATATATCACGTTAATTCTTGGCGTTATTTCATTAATATGGTTTATTTTGCGCCAATCAAGGATGGAACGTCCGATGCTTAATTTCGGCGTGTTTAAGTTTCCGATGTTTGCATTATCTGCTTCTATATCGATGGTTTTAAATATGGCTTTATTTTCGGGAATGTTATTACTGCCGATTTATGTGCAAAATATTCGTGACATTTCGCCGATGGATGCCGGAATACTCATGCTGCCCGGAGCCATTGTTATGGCGATTATGTCTCCAATAACAGGGAAATTATTTGATAAGATTGGCGGGCGGCTGCTGGCGATTATCGGCCTAGCCATTACTACGCTAACAACTTATTATTTAAGTAAATTAACACTGGATACAACTTATGGCCATTTAATGATGCTATACACTGTCCGGATGCTAGGAATGTCGATGGTTATGATGCCTGTTTCGACAAATGGCTTAAATCAGCTTCCTGCACGCTTTTATCCGCATGGTACAGCCATGAATAATACACTAAATCAAATTTCCGGAGCGATTGGAACAGCAATACTTGTTACACTCATGTCCAATCGTACGGAAACGCATGCAGCTAACTTAGCTGCTGAAGCCATGAAAAGTGCTGCAGGGCAAGCGCCTACAGAAGCAGCAATGGCTGCCATGAAACAGCAAATTGAGATGAAGGCTATGCTTGAGGGGATTAATGATGCATTCTTTGTCGCTACCTTTATTGCTGCGGTATCGCTCATACTTGCCTTCTTTATCAAGCGAGCGAAACAAGCTGAGGATCCGATGGCTAGAAAATCAGAAGGCACAAAAATCGCTGAATTAGCTGAGAATTAATAAATAAATGCACGAACCCTTATAAATTAGGGTTCGTGCATTTTCTATTAGATAATAGGAATAACATTTCTCTAATTTGAGAATAGTCTAGCTCCACAGGGAACGCTTCGGCAGCATAATCATCGCACGAGTAAAAGCGTTAGCTTTTAGGAGGAGTGCCTAGCCCCTCGAGGTCATAAGCCAATCCGTCAAGAAGGTTAAAGAACAACCTTCCTGCCGGCTTGTCTTATGCTTGTCGGGGCTGGACAAGGCACTTCCGCTTTTTTAATTAAATTGCTTCATTTCCTGTAAAGCCTGCTGAAGATCAGACAAAGTTTTTACTCCATTGTCAATTTCGATTCCGAGTTCAATCATTGTGTCTGCAGTATCAGGATTGATTCCTGTTATGATCGTAGAGCAGCCTAGTAGTTTAATGCCTTTCACAATTTTAAATAGATGGTTAACAACCGATGTATCGATATAAGGAACACCTGAAAGATCAATAATTAGTTGCTCAGCTTTTAATTCCTTTACCTTTATAAGTGTTTTTTCACGAATTTTCTTTGCCCGATATGTATCAACATTTCCCACTACAGGAAGAATACAGACCCTTTCAGCAATCGGGATAATCGGGACAGACAATTCATCAACAGTTTCTCGGTGAATCTTTAATAATTCATCTTTATAGCTAACATAATAAGATGTATGGGAATCAATGTATAAGTCAATAATGTCATTGACATATCGCTCTAAGGCAAAGAATTCTTCCATGCTTAGGGAATGATTAGATTCAAGGTAAAATCCTTTTATGGCGTTCCAAATAATTCCTCGAGCGGACTGAAAAAGCTCCAAGGATAAATGGATTGGGAAGTCAGCTCTAGCACTTTTCCCCCCTCTTTCCTTTGCCTTTTCCATAATATCTTCTGTTTTCAACTCAAGGATATTTTCTGTTACGACCTTGATGATGGGGTTTCCTTCTGCTTCATACTCTTCAAGAATATGATTTTCCTTCATATACGAAGTAAGGTAGCTTTTGTTTTTCTGTAAATATTGAATCCATTCTTTTGTATAGAAGTGTAGATTGTCATTTAGAAATTGTGCTAATTCTACCTTTGAATTTACCGAATTGATCATGGAATGGCCCCCTGTATATGTATTGGATGGGTGACTTGCTTTAGCAAATGTAAGAATGAAGGTGGTTCCTTTTCCTGTTTCGCTAGTGACACGAATGCTGCCATTATTGCTTTGGATGGCATTAAATACTTGGGCAAGCCCCATTCCTTTGCCATCTTGTTTTAATGTGAAGAAAGGAGTGCCAAGCAGGCGAAGCTTGTCCTTTGGTATGCCGATACCTGTATCAGAGATGCTAAGGTGGATTCCTAAAGCATCTTCGTATTGCTCAATCATTAAGGTGCCGCCTTCATTCATCGCTTCAATGGCATTCTTAATTAAGTTAAAAAGCGCTTTCTTAATTTGATCCTTCCTGCCGGTAATTACCGCATTCTCTTGGTTGAAATTCTTTATTAGCTGGATATGATAAAGCTGGTTTTGGAATAAAAGCAATATCGCTTCAATCTCTGAACATAAATTAAAGGTTGTATGCTGTTCCTGGAAAAATTCTGGCTTTGATACACTCATTAAATCATTTAAGGTTTGAATGGCTCGGTCTAATTCACTTTGCGCTATTTGAGAATACTCTTGATTGTAGCTTTTCTCCATTAGCTGAAGAAAGCCTTTCACAGCAGTTAAAGGATTTCGCACTTCATGGGCAATTCCCGCTGCCATTTCTCCGATTGAGGATAACAGGTGATTATTCCAATTATTATGATCATGCATGCTTTGAAGTTGACTCACATTAAAAATAAATATATGAATCTTTTCTAATTTTTCATCTTTAAATGTTCGATGAAACAGAAAAAAATGCGGCTGTGTATCTAGGGCAAGAATAAATTCATTTAATTTGCCCATAAAACATTCATGCAGTTTTGTCTTAAGGTCACTGTTTTTTATTCGGTGAAATAGGTAATTGGAGTTACTGTCCTCTGAAATTAATAGTCTTTTTCCTGCAGAATTCATCTTTTGGATTGTTCCATCAGGAGTCAGCTCTATCATTCCATATAAGGCTTCATTAGAGGCAGGCGATTTAATCAATTTATGGTACCCCCATTATTGAGCCACTTTACAGCTCGGACTTTTGTTCCATGGTTTATTTTGCTGGTAATTTCAAATTCATCCATAAGACGCCTTACTCCAGTTACTCCAAGGCCTAAGCCCGTCTTCGAGGAATAAGACTGGGCCAATATTTGCTCCAAGTTCTTAATCCCAGGGCCTTGATCGCTGGCAATGATTTCTATACAGTGAGGAAGTGGCCTTATTTGAAGCTCGCCTTTACCAGCATAGAAGACGATGTTACGAGTTAATTCCATTATAGAAACAACAACTTTGGTTTGTTGGCTACAACTTAAGCCTGACTCCCGTGCAACCTTTTTTCCTATTGAACTTGCCACATACACATCGTCTTCTCGCTCAATAACAATTTTGTACAAATCCATCTCCGTTCCTTTATGTAAAAATATTAGAATTTTGAGAGTATTTTAGCATATTTTAGCTAAATTTTATCATAATTATTAAAAAAGTATAGTAGAATTTTTCTATTATATTAAAATAATAAGTATAGTATATAAAAAAGAACTCGCTATGCTTCACACGAGTTCTTTCCAAATGCTTTTTATAATTCCTGATTACCGAAAAGGTCCAGCTTTCCAATTCGTCCAATAGCCTCTACAAGCACTTCTTCGTCTACTAATAACCCAACCCGGACATAGCCCTCACCATATTCGCCAAAACCTTTACCGGCGGCCACGGCCACATCAGCTTTTTCTAGCAAATAATCCGCGAAGGATTCACTTGTAAATCTAGCTGGGACAGGGAGCCACGCAAAGAAGGATCCGCTTGGTGCTTCTGCTTTCCAGCCGATTTTTTTGCATTCTTCTATTAGTACGTTACGGCGGCTTTCATAACGTGTAAGCAGTTCATCCACACAGCTTTGATCCTCTGTTAAGGCTGCAGCAGCTGCTTTTTGTACCGCTGGAAACAAACTGCAGTATAAATGATCTTGAATTAGATTAAGTGCTTCAATAATTTTTGGATTGCCAACTGCGAATCCAACACGCCAGCCTGCCATATTATAGGTTTTGGATAATGTATACATTTCTACACCAATTTCTTTAGCCCCCTCGACTTCAAGGAAGCTAGTCGGTTTCTTTCCATCGAATCCAATCGCGCCATAGGCAAAATCGTGCAGAACAGTTATATTATGTTCCTTAGCAAATGCAACTGTTTCTTCGAAAAAGACACGGTCAGCAGTAGCTCCTGTTGGATTGTTAGGGTAGTTCAAATACATTAGCTTAGCCGCTTCCCTTTGCTGAATAGGGATTGCGTTGAAATCGGGCAGAAATTTATTTTCTGCTTTTAAAGGAAAAGTCTCATATTGGACATTAGCCAGGACGACACCGGATAAGTAATCAGGATACCCTGGATCAGGAAGCAGCATGAGCTCACCTTCATTTAATAAACACATAGGCAGCTCCACTAATCCTGTCTTTGTTCCAAAAAGGATCGCCACTTCAGTTGAAGGGTCAATTTCAACACCGTATTGTTTTTGATAAAATTCCGCAGCTGCATTTTTTAATTCTTGAATCCCGCGAAACGGTGAGTATTTATGCGTTTTTGGATCCTCAGCAGCGGATTGAAGCGCTTTTACGATATGAGGCGGTGTTGGCTGATCTGGGTTTCCTTGTCCTAAATTAATAATGTCCCGGCCTTCTGCAATAGCTTTGTTTACCTTTTCAACCAAGGTAGCAAAAAATTGGACAGGCAGTTTTTTTAAGCGATTTGAATATTCCATGTGCTTCACCTTTTCTATAATAAAATGAAATAATTGAAAAATAAATATAATACTATTGTAGATGCTTGCATTTTAATTTCAAATTTTATATTTTTTCAGTTAAAATGTCTAGAGCCTGATAAGAAAATTTTCGAACAAGATGCTTTATTCATACCGGAAAATATTATATGTTAATGGGGGTCAGTTTCCGCTTGTTTTTGCAGGAGACTGGCCTATTTGTGAAATATTGGTAAGAGGGATAAGTAAAAATGAAGGTAGAAATGCGAAAGAGGGCATACTAAAATCATTTCCAAGAGTGGTTTTAAGTGTTGAAAAAGAGGAAGAGAAAAGAAAAAACTTCAAAAGTTTCAATTAGATTTCTGAATATGATTTTCGACAAGATATGATATAATTATTTTATAAAAATAACAGCGAGGAGCAATCACTATGCTAAAAGATATATTTATGGGCCTATCCCAAAACCAATTTCTTAATAGTGCTGCTAAAAAGTATGGTTTAAAATTGGGAGCGCAAAGTGTCGTTGCGGGAACAAATATCGAAGAAACCATTAAAAGTATTAAAGAACTTAATGCTCAGGGCATCTCTTGTACGGTAGATAATTTAGGTGAATTTGTATTTAAAGAGGAAGAAGCAACAGAAGCGAAGGAACAAATTCTCAAGGTAATCGAAGCGATTCATGAACATCAAGTAGATGCTCATATTTCTTTAAAGCCTACACAATTAGGTCTTGATATTGACTACAATTTTTGCTTAAGCAATTTAAGAGAAATTGTTGACGCAGCAAGTAAGTATGATATGCATATCAATTTTGATATGGAGGATTATGGACATCTACAGCCATCATTTGACCTATTAGACGAACTTTCTAAGGAATATAATAATATCGGGACGGTTATCCAAGCTTATTTCTTCCGTGCAGAAGAAGATATTCAAAAGTACAAAAACTACCGTCTTCGTATAGTTAAAGGCGCTTATAAAGAAACTGAGCAAGTTGCATACCAAGATAAAAAGGATATCGATCGAAACTTTATTAAGCTAATCGAATATCATTTATTAAATGGAGAGTTCACATCCATTGCTACACATGATCATCATATTATCAACCATGTGAAGGAATTCGTTAAAAAGAATGATATTCCAAATGATAAATTTGAATTCCAAATGCTGTATGGCTTTAGAAAAGACATGCAGTTACAACTGGCAAAAGAGGGATATAACTTCTGTACGTATGTGCCATTCGGCAAAGATTGGTATGGATACTTCATGCGCCGCCTTGCAGAAAGACCGCAAAATTTAAATCTTGTTGCGAAACAAGTATTTAACAAGAAAACAAACACCTTCCTTGGTGTGGCAGCGGGAGCATTCTTATTAGGAAGAATGACGAAGAAGAAAAACAATAAATAATTCGGGTCCATTCTCGTTTTGAATGGAAAGGTCTGTCTCTAATTGGGGCAGGCCTGTTTTGTTTGATAAATGATGGTAAAATAAGAATAATAATGAAAAGTGATAGGGAGATTCAAATGTTCAAAGCTCAAAAAGAATATTATTGGAAGATTGGATTATTAGTATCGTTTATTTCGTTTATATTACTTATTACAGCGGTCGGAAAGGTTTTGGATTCAGAGTTAAATATTAAAAACCTTGCTGCTTTTATAGGGTTTTCACTGGCAGTTGGACTGATCGCATTATTATTAGTGCGCTTTGGTTTCAAAGTAGCACTTATCTTCTTTCTCGTTGGTCTCATCATTGGATTTATTGAAATGTATCGCCTTTTCTTTAGTGACTCTTCTGGATGGGGAGATTTAGCGGGACTTATCTCTTTATTTATGTGGGTGTTTATGGGTATTGGATTAGGAGTTTTTGCTCAATTAGGTGCATACTACTGGCGAAAAAGGAAATAGCAGTAACATGGAAGCCTCCACAAACAGTGGGGGCTTAACAGGACGCAAGCATATTTTAACAAATATCATCGATAGCCTCATAATTTACCTGCATGAATTTGAAGTTCCTCAAGAATAAACCATCTAAATGATCCATATCCAAAGTGTAATTCCTACAATTCACGAAGATTTTTCAAAAGGACAAGCATTCTGCTGAGAGCACTCGACTTTTTCGAGGGCTCTCTTTTTTATTATTAGACTAAATGTTTACCCCCTCTAAGACTGTAGACTTAGAAAAATATCTGTCTAAGGCACGTTATGAAAGATTGGAAATGTAGTTAAGATGGTAAAAGAATGAATTGTTAACTTTTACCTAATCATGTTAAAATATCCAAATCTATTTTAACCTACAAGGTAAAGGAAGAGAGTGAGGAGAAAAGGATTGAAATTATTGAAGTTTATTGTGCAAAGGAAAATGTTAATTGCTTTAATGTCAGTGTTGGTTTTAGCCATTGGAAGCTACTCGTTATTTGAATTAGATAAGGAATTAATGCCAGCCATTAGTATGGACGGCGCCTATGTTGAAATTGGTGCGGGAGAAATGGCTGCAATTGAAGTTGAACGGACAATCACAACTCCTTTAGAGCAGAAGATTAGAGGAATTGACGGTGTCGAAAGTATTCAATCGACTACAATGATTGGCAGAAGCGCTCTGCAAATGACATTTGAGCGGGGTCGTGGGGAAGAAGTATTTAAGGAAGTAGAGTCAATTGTTAATGCTGAAAAGGCCGACAATTCAGGAATCAAGGAAATGGCTGCTGGTCAATACGGTGCAAGTCAGAGCTATGAATTCTTTATGGATATTTCGAATGGCAGCATGAATGACATGACGGAATTTGCACAGACCATATTAGAGCCAAGATTAGAAGAGCTTCCAGAGGTACGTGACGTAATGCTTTCCGGAATTCTGGAGCATGAAGTAAAAATTGAATTTAATCGTGCAGAAATGCTGAAGCATGGATTAGAGGCAGGCCAAGTAATCAGTGCAATCCAGATGTCCAATAATGAAGCCACTTTAGGCGAACTTACTAATGAAAAGGATTCTCCTTCTTTGCGATGGAGTACGAAATTAGAAAATATTAAAGATGTAAAAGAAATAAAAATTCCTACTCAATCGGAATATATCGAGCTTAGCAAAGTAGCAGATATTTCCCTGCAGCCTAAGGAGAGTTCATCATTTGTCTGGAAAGATGGAACGAAAGATCTTATTTTTATCCAGGTTGGCAGGGCTGCGGATGTAACGCAAATTGAGATGGCAAAAGCAGTTCGGGATGAAATAAAAAAAATTCGGGATGAAGGTTTAGTTGCAGGATTTCAATTAAATGAAATGGTCGCACAGGCAGATTATGTTCAGGAATCGATTGATGGGGTAACAGACAATATCCTTATTGGCGGGCTAATCTCTGCAATCATTCTTCTCATTTTCCTTAGAAATCTGAGGGCAACGATCATTATCGGCATTTCCATCCCAACATCCGTATTATTAACCTTTGCAGCGATGTGGATGTTTGGCTACAGCTTTAATATTTTGACCTTAATTGGACTTGGATTGGGAATTGGGATGATGGTTGATTCATCCATCGTTATCCTAGAATCCATTTATCGAAAGAAAGAGCTAGGTTTGAACAAGCTTGATGCGGTTTTAGAAGGAACTAAGGAAGTCGCTTCCTCCGTAATTGCATCGGTACTAACGACTATTGTCGTATTCCTTCCAATTGGAATGATCGGTGGCGAAATGGGTCAATTTATGATCATACTTTCAGTAGTTGTTGCTATTACACTAATCAGCTCAATGATTGTGGCCTTTACATTAATTCCTACATTATCAGATAAGTTTATGAAGCTTAAAAAGACAAAGGGATCTGCTAAAGAAGGAATTTTTATCCGGGTGTATAGCCAAGTTGTTTCCTGGACGATAAAGAAAAAGCGCCGCAGTCTTAGTGTCATTACTCTCTTTTTCCTAATGTTTGCAGGGTCATTATTACTAGTAACAAAGATCCCAATGACGATTATGCCCGATATGTTTAACCGATATTCAGAGCTGATGGTGGATCTAGAACCAGGTATAACGAATCAAGAAAAAGTAGAAATTGTTCAAACGATGAATGAAAAACTAAGTGCTATCGAGGATGTAGAAACGAGTTATGTACTCGATAATGGCGGAATGCTGTACAGTATCATCAATATGACAAAAGGCGATGATATTAAAAAGGAACAAAAGGAAGTAAACGAGGATATCCTTAAAACACTGCGGGAAATGCAGAAGGATCATCCAATTGAAAGCATCCAAAGTGCAATGTCAGGTGGTGGAGGCTCACCTGTTCAAGTAAATATTAAAGGGGAAAGCATTGAAGAGCTGCAAACAGCCGGAAATAAATTTAAGGAAAAACTTCAAGAAGTTGATGGAATCGTTGGGGTAAGAACCTCAATAGAACGCATGTCCCAGGAGGAAGTCATTGTTTTAAAAACGGATGAGATTGAAAAAGCTGGACTTTCTCAACTTCAAATTAAACAATTAATCGAGCAGTCATTTTTACAAATGCCTGTTGGTGAAATGATCATAAACGATGAGAAGGTTCCTTTATCTGTAAAGTGGGATAAAAAGACCGGGACGAAAAAAGATTTATTGGAATTAAAAGTTCCCATTATAGATGGAGAGAAGAACTTATCTGCTTTCATTGAATTGAAAAGTGTAGATACGCCTAATGAAATTTCCCATACAGACGGCGAACGGTATATCTCTATTTCTGCTGAAATTGAGGGTAAGGATCTTGGAGCGGTCAATCGGGATGTTCAGAAATTAATCGAAGAGTTCAATGTCCCTGCAGGCTATACAGTGTCAGCTGCCGGTGATCTTGAACAACAGCAGGAATTAATGATGGAAATGATCTTTGTTATAGGAATTGCTTTATTCCTGGTTTATCTAGTTATGGCGGTTCAGTTCAATCATTTAGGCCATCCAATCATTGTTATGTCAGTGATCCCGATGACGATTGTAGGTGCCATTCTAGGTTTATTTATCACCCAAATGGAGCTAAATCTGATGTCAGGAATGGGTGTCATCATGTTAATTGGGATCGTCTTAAACAACGCTATTCTGTTAATTGATCGTACAAAACAGCTTCGCAGTGAGGGCTTCTCTGTTGAAGAAGCGCTTCTTGAAGCGGGAAAAAATCGTATTCGTCCAATATTCATGACAACCTTAACGACTGCTGGCGCGATGCTTCCATTAGCCCTTGCCTCAGGCACATCGGGTAATTATCAGGCGCCAATGGCCACAGTGATTATCTTCGGCCTAATGTTCGCGACTTTTATTACATTACTTCTTATACCGGCCGTTTACCGTTTATTTTCAGTAAAGACACTGAGTTTAAAGGCGGCGAGGAAACAGAGGCGCAAAGATGTTATCGAGGTTCAAGCTGTGCCTGAAACAGTGAAATAGGGAGATCGTTTTAAAAAATAGCCCAGAGCAGATGCTTTGGGTTATTTTTGTTGAAAAAAATGCAAAGGCACCTTCTAACTTTTTATAGCCTTAAGACTTATTCTTATTTAAAATCAATTAAATCCTAAGTCCCTGATAAAAGTCTTGTTTTGAAAAATAGCTAGGTTTAAAGTTTCGTTTTTAGTTTTTGAAAAGGTTTGCAGGAAATCAAAGCGAATTCCTTTTGTGAAATCATAACTCAAGGAGGTTTTCGTTTTGAGAAAAAGTTCGTCCATTTTGCTTTCTACTCTTCTAGTCACTTCAGGTTTGTATCTTGCTCCTATGAATCCCGCCCATACAGCAGAGGCTGCTCCTAATCATGTTGTTCATCCAAGTGAAAAGGCATTTGACCAAAAGGTAATTGCCAGAGTCAGTGCAGAGCGCATGTATGAAGATGTCTATTATTTATCAGAAACGATTGGCCCGCGTGTAACGGGTACAGAAGGGGAGCAGCGTGCCGCCAATTTTATTAAAGAGCGTTTGCTTTCTTACGGCTATGAAGTGACAACACAAGAATTCAGCATTCCTGATAAAATGACTGGGCATTTACAGACAAGTAATCAAAATGAAGTAATGGTTAGTATTCCTGCAGGCTCAGCAGATACACCAGAGGAAGGGATCACTTCTGAGCTTTACGATGCTGGATTAGGAAGGACAACTGATTTTACTCAAGAGGCAGCAGGAAAGATTGCTCTTATCTCTAGAGGGGAGATCACATTTAAAGAAAAAGTCGATAACGCTGTAGCTGCAGGGGCTATCGGGGTACTGATCTATAATAATGTGGATTCCCCTGGACCGCTGAATCCTTCCATTGGTGGGAATGCTTCTATTCCGGTTGGAGGAATTTCAAAAGCAAGCGGGGATGCATTGCTTCAAGATATAGCATCACAGAATAAAACGGTAACCTTAAAGGTGAAGCGGATTACAAATGCAAAATCGCAAAATATCATTGCGACTAGAACTCCGCAAAAAGGGAAGGAACACGATATTGTACATGTATCGGCACACTTTGATAGTGTACCATTTGCACCAGGTGCCAGTGATAATGCCTCAGGTACAGCTGTTGCTTTAGAATTGGCAAGAGTGTTGAAAAGCTATCCTATCGAAAAAGAATTAAGATTTGTTTTTGTAGGTGCGGAGGAAATAGGCCTAGTCGGTTCTGCATATTATGTGAGCCAGCTGAGTCAGAATGAGGTTGAACGAAGTATCGCGAATTTCAACATGGATATGGTTGGAACCTCTTGGGATAATGCAACTGCTATTTATATGAATACACTTGATGGCAAGGCAAACATCGTTACTGAAACAGCATTGGCTACGGCTGAAAGAATTGGAACTCCATCTGAATTGGTTCTCTATCAGCGCGGCGCTTCCGATCACGTTTCCTTCCACGATGCAGGAATTCCAGCTGTTAACTTCATTCGCCGAGAGCCAGGTACAGCGAATTTAGAACCTTATTATCACACACCGTTAGATAAAATCGAATATATCAGTGCTGAACGTTTGAAAGAGGCAGGGGATTTAGTTGGAGCGTCTGTATATCATTTAGTAGGTAAATAGTATAATAAAGAAGCTGATTTCCGATTTGAAGTCAGCTTCTATTTTTTTGATTAGGCAGGAGATCTATCATGTTAGAACGTGATTTTGATGAATTATTAAAAATTGAAACGTCTGGGGACCAGAAAGGTTTTAACCAATCATTTCATTACCATCGATATGAATCAACTCCATATAGTGCATTGGACATTTTATTTAAACAATATGAATTGAAAAGCACCGATAGGCTAGTTGATTTTGGTTGTGGAAAAGGAAGATTAAACTTTTTTATTAATTATTTATTCCATTCTACAGCAGTTGGGGTGGAGATGAATGAAGGGTATTACGCAGAAGCGATTGAAAATCGGCAGAGGTATGTAAAGAAATTTAAAAATAGAAAAGATGATATTCACTTTCATTGTTGTTTAGCTGAAGAATACAAGATTGATCCCGCGGACAATCGGTTTTATTTTTTCAATCCGTTTTCAATACAAATCTTTATGAAAATCATAAATAATATCTTGTTGTCTGTGGAAAAATTTGAGCGGGAAATTGAGCTAATTCTATATTATCCCTCTAAGGATTATACTTATTTTTTAGAAAATCAAACTGCCTTTGAATTGAAGAGTGAGGTATTATTACCGGAATCTAAACATAATCCAAATGAGAGATTTTTGATTTATCATTATTCATTGGGATAAGAATGTCCATGGTGAGCGTTTTAGATATAGTAACGAGAAAACAAGTGCCATAGAGCAGTCATGGAGAGCGTTTTACATAGAGAAACGCAAAAACGAGTGCCATGGAGCTTTCGTGGAGAGAGTTTTGCATAGAGCAACGCAAAAACAAGTGCCATAGAGCTTTTATAGTGAGGGTTTAATGTTTCGCCCCACAAAAATTGTCTTTAGTCAAAAAAATAAATCCTAGTTAATTGATGAATCATATAGGAATATTAATTGGATTTAAGGTAAAATGTTGATAGAATTCATTTAATCAAAACGTTTGTTTAAATACTTAAATTTACAAAGAAGGTGCCTGTTTTGGAAAAGAGATTTGAAACATTAGTTTTGCACAGTGTAGAAAAAACAAAGAAACCGATAAAAAGCAAGGTAACACCCATTTATCAAACGTCTGCGTTTACATTTGAAGATTTAGAGGACATGGAAGGGTATTACCAAGGGGAAGGGAATTACTTATATTCTCGCGTTGGCAATCCAAATACCGATGAACTTGGTCAGGCGGTTGCAGCACTCGAAGGCGCCCCTGCAGGTGTTGCCACATCATCAGGGCTTTCAGCTATATTGGCAGCGGTACTGGCCGTGCTAAAAAGCGGAGATCATATCGTTGCAGCAGAAGATGTTTATGGAGGCAGCTTCCACCTATTAAAAGAAGAATTTAGTCAACTGGGGATTGAAACAACATTCGTGCCATTTTCCAACTTACAGCATGTGGAACAGGCTATTCAGCCAAATACAAAGCTATTGTATACAGAATCAATCACAAACCCGCTATTAAGAGTGGAAGACATTGATGCGGTTGTTCATTTCGCAAAAGAGCATCAATTAGCTGTGCTTGTTGACAACACATTTGCAACTCCCTTACATTGCAGCCCATTTAAGCTAGGCGCAGATTTAGTCGTTCATAGTGCAACGAAATATATTGGCGGTCATAGTGACGTTACTGCCGGGGTAGTTGTCGGAAGAGCAGATTTAGTAGAAAAGGCGAAAGCGAAAGTCGTAAATCTCGGCGCAAATGTAAGCCCATTTGAAGCTTGGCTTACATGCCGCGGGCTTAAAACTCTAGCCCTTCGCATGAGAACCCAATCTGCTAATGCAAGAAAACTAGCCGAGGCACTACAGGGGAATTCAAATATTTCTAAGGTGTATTATCCTTTTAATAAAGCAGAGACCGGATTTGGCGCAATGGTTACGATCGAGCTATCAAAAAGTATAGATGTCAATCAATTCTTTAAATCCCTTTCATGGATAAAATTAGTTCCAACCCTTGCTGGAGTTGAGACAACGGTTTCGCATCCTTTACTGACCTCTCACCGTGCCCTTCCGCCTGAAGCAAGCGAAGCGTTAGGGATTACAAGAGAGGTCGTAAGGATTTCTGTTGGTATCGAACATTCGGAAGATATTATTGCAGCCTTTGAGCAAGCGATTAAAGATTCAATAAAATAGTTTTACAACAAGAACCATTCATGGCTAGAACCCTGGCCGTGAATGGTTTTTTTATTTTTCCGGAATTAATTCTCGCTCGTTAATTTTGTTTTGCTACGTCTCAAGTCCTATAATAATTTAAGGTTGAGGTCTATAGAAGAAAATGTAACTATCCTGTATCTTTATAGATGAGAAGGAACTTTTTATAGCTGAAACCTGTAGTTACTTCATACGTATATATATTAAGGGTTTTATCTTTATTCAGCATTAGTCTTTCACTTCTAAAGTGATGTGATTAATGCAACGAGGTATTCAAATTCAGCAGGGGGTTAGCCCTAGCTGATTAAAAATAAGCCTTCGGCGGATGCCTCAGATTTTTTAGAGGAAATTATCGAGCTCGCTCAGGCAATCTGGGCGCAAATACGCCAAGGCGAATTTGAACTTAGGAGTCGATTAAATATGAATCAATTTTTAGCATTTCTATTACGCATGTTAATTGCGCTTCCAACTTCGTCCAGTGTATGGCTGCTGAGCTATTTTGCCTTTAACCAAACTTTCTGGCTTTCAGGAGCCATTGGCTTTGGGACTGGTGCACTTGCTTATTTAATAACAGGCATGATACAAAAGCAAAGGTTCTTAAAACGCCATCATCTGACAAGGAAGGAATACAAATTTATTAAGAAAAACATCGATGATGCCAAACGAAAAATTTCCCGCTTGCATAAGGCGCTATTCTCGATTCGTCATATTCCTTCTTTGAAGCAAAGAATGGAGCTAATGCGAACAACGAGAAAAATATACAGGCTAACGAAAAAGGAGCCAAAACGTTTTTACAAAGCAGAACAATTTTATTTTTCCCATTTAGATTCAGCTGTAGAGCTTTCGGAGAAATATGTGTTTTTATCCGCCCAGCCGAAGAAAACATATGATCTTGACCAGTCACTTTATGAAACTCGCCGAACACTTGAGCAGTTAACGGCAATGGTGGAAGAGGATTTATACAAAGTCATTTCAGACGATATTGATCAGCTGAACTTCGAAATTGATGTTGCAAAGCATACGATAAAAACAAAAAAGGATTCACAAATTATCGATGAAAGCAGGAGATTAAAATGAGTGAGCACAATCCATCTCTTTTAAAAAACACAAGCAGTACAAATTTAATGGATGATCTGCTATCTAATCCATTTGGGGAAAAACTTGAGCTGACTAGCAAGAGTGAACCCCTAAAAGACAAACCTGTTAAGCTGATTGATGTGATTCCAGAAGAAAATAGACAAAAGGCATATGAGCTGGCCAAGCAAATTGATCCGACAAACCATCAGGCGATGATCTCGTACGGAACGCCTGCACAGTCAAAGCTTTTGTCCTTCTCCAACTCCATGCTTGAACAAGTCCAAAAAAAGGACATTGGGGAAGTAGGGGAAATCATTAGCGAATTAATGTTGAAATTTAATGATGTAAACCCAGATGATTTAAAAA
This sequence comes from Bacillus sp. DTU_2020_1000418_1_SI_GHA_SEK_038, assembly GCF_032341175.1. NCBI lineage: Bacteria > Bacillati > Bacillota > Bacilli > Caryophanales > Bacillaceae > Bacillus > Bacillus sp. DTU_2020_1000418_1_SI_GHA_SEK_038. The sequence continues at coordinate 703,724 of NZ_CP135435.1, forward strand.
TGGAGAAATCATCTTTTTTTGCACGGATGTTTGGGCGAATATCTAGCTCAATTCAAGAGACTTTGTCCAGGTATCAAAAAACAGGTGCACAAATTGACAGGATTAGTGTAAAGCTTGAACGCAGCAAAAACATACTTCTATCGGATGTTGTCATGCTGGAAAAGCTTTATGAGAATAACAAGGAATATTTCCATGCCTTAAATGTTTATATTGCAGCGGGTGAAATTAAGCTGGAGGAATTACATGAAGTAACAATTCCAGCATTGAAGAAGGCAGCTGAAGAGTCGAACGATCAAATGAAATTCCAGGAAGTAAATGATATGATCCAGTTTGCTGACCGTCTGGATAAACGACTCTATGATTTAAAATTAAGCCGAGAAATCACGATTCAGAGTGCTCCGCAAATTCGACTCATTCAAAATACAAATCAGGCGCTTGTCGAAAAGATCCAATCATCCATAATGACTGCCATCCCGTTATGGAAGAACCAAGTAGCAATTGCGCTAACGCTCATTAGGCAGCGTCATGCGGTAGAAGCACAAAAACAGGTATCTAAGACAACAAATGAGCTCCTGCTGAAAAACGCTGAAATGTTAAAGACAAATACAATTGAAACTGCCAGAGAAAATGAACGCGGCCTTGTTGATATTGAAACATTAAAGAAAACCCAAGAAAATTTAATTTCTACACTGGAAGAGACTTTAAGGATCCAAGAAGAAGGAAGACACAAGCGTCGACTAGCAGAGCAGGAGCTGGCCACGATGGAAAGCGACTTAAGGCAAAAGCTGCTTGAAATTAAAGGGTAATACAGCCTCTAAATAAAAAAGAAGATCTATTAATCAAACGCTTGGTTAATAGATCTTCTTTTTAAATTGATAGTCAGGTTAATTAGTCCAATTTTTTATCATTGGTTACTGGCAGTTTGATCAGGACCTCTGTTCCTTCGTTAATCTTACTATTGAAAACGATCGAACCATTGTGAGATTGTACGATCTTAAAGCTGACAGTCAGACCTAATCCTGTTCCTTTTTCTTTAGAAGAATAAAACGGCTCCCCGATTTTTTCCAATCGTTTTTCAGATATGCCACAGCCTTGATCCTTAATAATAATGGAAACCTCATTATTTTCCTTAGATTTTAAATAAACGGAAACTGTTCCTTTGCCTGAAGATGCCTCAATTGCATTCTTGATTATATTGATAAAAAGCTGTTTTAATTGATTCGGTTCACAGTCTATCATATATTCCTGACCATCTGATTTATAATCGATTTGGACATTATATAAATTGGCATCAGATTGAAGCAATGAGATGACCTCAAATAAAATGAGATGGATATCAGCACGTGTAAACTGGACCTGCTGGGGCTTAGCCAATAGGAGCAACTCTCCTGCTATATAATTAATTCGGTTTAATTCGTCAAGCATAATTTTATGATATAAATGATCTTTTTCATTCTCTTTCTGAAGCAGCTGAACAAATCCGATGAGCGAGGTAAGCGGATTACGAATTTCATGAGCCACACTTGCAGCTAATTCACCAACAACGGACAGCTTTTCTGTTTGTCTTAGTCTTTCTTCCGTTTGCCTTATATGGGTCATATCCTTTCCGTAACCAATAATCCCCTCAATTTCTCCATTTACTATGATAGGCAGATTCGTGAATTGTATAGTTATGGTCTCACCATTTTTATGAGGTATCTCAAGCTCATATTTTTGAACACGTTCTCCTTTAAGGATATTAGAAATCGATTCTTTGACAGTCTTATATCCTTCGGCTGTCAGCGAGTCCTTTATTTTTTTGCCTACTACCTTTTCATCATCATAACCAGTAACGGCTTTAAATTGCGGATTGACGTTTGTAATAACGCCGTTAAGATTCATCATAAAAACAATATCAGGATTATATTCAAATAGCGATTTATACTTTTGCCTGCTCCTTTTTAGAAGGTTCTCAATGAGCTTTCTTTCAGTTATATCCCTTCCGATAATGACAAGCCCCTTGCGGCTGCCGTCTTCATGAAAGAGAGGGACTTTAATCGTGTCGAACGTTTTTTGCAGACCATTCGGAAGAGGGATGACTTCCTCAATACGTGTGATCCCTTTATTCTTCCAGGCCTCTTCATCCGATACCTCACAGTAGATTAACGCGTCCCGGTAAAACTCAGTATAATCTGCTAGTTCCGAGTCCTTTTTTCCTTTGTAATCTACATCCTCAAGCTGAAATAATTTTAAACCAAATTCATTGGCTTCGATCCAGCGACCATGCCCATCCTTAAAATTTACAAAGTCCACCATTGAGTTGATAAGGGTTGATAATCGCCTTTCTTCTTTCTCAAGATTGTTTAGCTTTTCCGTCTTTTTAATAAAATAATAAAATAGCCAGGCAGTTGTAAAAATATAAAGGAGTTCTTTTATTCTTTCGATCGTTTCTATAAGATGAGAAGGCTGAAAATGACTAAAAAGATAGTTGGTGCCAAAAATCCAAATAAAACTGATTATTATATACAGGATAATGAGTTTCTTTTTGTTCATTTAGTTTTTGTGACTCCTGTTCCATACCTAAATGGATAAAAATGAAAAATTCCACTTCGCTATGTTCGTAATGGTATAGTTATGATAGAAAAAATATATTTCTAGTTAATAAACATTCTATCTTAGTTTGATAGACAGTAAAAGTCCTATAAAAATTTACCTAAAAAACCACAGGAGTGAAGTTAGAAGTGTATTTAACTATTGAGGAAACAGCTGAATATCTATCTGTGTCTATAACATATGTGGAGAACTTAATTTTACAAGGCAAGGTAAGAGTGCTGCATGATAGTGAGGGGGCCGTATTGGTCTACAAAGATCAGTTTAAGACACATTTTGAACAGCTGGAGAAATATAAAAATTTGGTAAAAGAATTAGCGAATGAACCAATTCCTGAGGATCGAGATATAAAGGATGAGGATTGAATTTTCCGTCTTTAATTATGGTCATAATAGTGGAGAAGAATGATTGTATTGTAAAGTCACTTTATTTTACAAACAGCATTTAGTTCGTTAATCTAATATTATGAAGTGAGATTAAAGGAGGAAACTAGTTATGTACGATATTACGATAATTGGAGCAGGGCCAGCAGGAGGAAGTGCGGCATTATTCGCTGCTAAAGCGGGAAAAAAGGTTTTAGTCATTGATAATGACAAAAGTGTAACGAAGCGCGCTTGGTTAGAGAACCACTATGGCGTGCGTGAGATTTCCGGTCCAGACTTAGTTGAGGTTGGGAAGAAGCAGGCTGCTAAATTCGGTGCTGAAATCGTGGAAGCATCCGTTGAAAATATTGAAAAGTCAGAGGCTGGATTCGCAGTTCAAACAGATAATCAAACATATGAATCTAAGCATGTAATCCTCGCAACAGGCTTTTTAACAGATCTTGCCGAAAAAGCGGGATTAAAAACAACTGATGGTACAGAACCGAGAGTTAAAACTATTTTTGATGTGGATGCCGCCGGAAAAACGAATATTGATGGAATATGGGCAGCAGGTACTGCTGCAGGGGTAAGCGTGCACACGATTATCACAGCAGGAGACGGTGCAAAAGTTGCCATTAATGTGATTAGTGAGTTAAATGGTGAACGCTATGTTGACCATGATGTTTTAAAATAAGTGAGATGAGCCGTCCCTTAATGGGGTGGCTTTTTTCGTGCTTATTTTTACGGGTAAGCTGCAGATCGTGCTTTATTGCCTGAGTCTTTTATCCTTAGTAAAACATAAAAGGAAAAAAATAGAATTTTTGACCTACCTCAGAGTGGTTATAAATCCCCTTTGTTAATATTTAGAATAGTTTAAAATTTTAATTAAACTATATCTAGGAGGGATTCTATGAGAAAACCATTTTTATCTGTGGCATTAGCAACCACATTAGCCTTTGGTGCGATTGGAACTCAGGCTGTATTTGCTAAGCCGAATGAAGCAGGACAAGCTCAGTCAGTTAAAGTATTTGATCACATGGTCATCAATAAGATTAATGCAGAAAATATTTATCAAAATATTGCACATTTGTCCAAAACCCCACGTGTAGCAGGGACTGAGGCAGAGGATCAGGCAGTTCAGTATATTAAAGAACAATTTGAATCGTATGGATACGAAGTTGAAATTCAGCCGTTTACTTATTATGGCTACACTCCTCCAAGTTCGATTGAATTGAGCGTTAATGGCTATGATGGAGAGCTGAGACCAAGTTCCTTTACATACACAGTAAGCGGCGATGTTTCCGGTGATCTTGTTTATGCAGGCTTAGGGAAGAAAGAGGAGCTTGCCAATACAGATCTTACTGGAAAAATTGCACTCATCAAACGCGGAGATATTAGTTTTGCTGAAAAAGTGTTAAATGCGGCTGAAAACGGCGCTGCTGGGGTGATTATTTTTAACAATACGAGCGGCGCAGTAAACGGAACGCTTGGCGAAGCAAATGATAATTACGTTCCGGCTGTCTCTTTGACACAAGCGGAGGGCGAGGCGCTTCTTGCTAAGCTAAATGCAGGAACAGAATTAAAGGCAAACTTAAAAATTGAGGGTGCTAGAGCGGGAGAAAGTCTTTCCCATAACGTAATCGCTACTAAAAAGCCGACAAATAAACAAAAAGATACGGGTAAAGTTATTGTCGTTGGAGCTCATCACGATTCTGTTGCAGGTGCACCTGGTGCCAATGACGATGCCTCTGGAACGGCAACGACCCTTGAGCTTGCGCGTGTATTTAAAAACGTGCCGACTGACACAGAAATTCGATTTATTACATTCGGGGCGGAAGAGCTTGGACTAATTGGTTCAACCTACTATGTTAACAATCTAACAGATGATGAAAAAGAACGCACCATTGCTAACTTTAACCTTGATATGGTTGGAAGCAGAGATGCGGGAGATTTAGTCTTGCTTACTCTTGATGGGAAGCCTAACCTAGTGACTGAGCTTGCACAGGCTTCAAGCACAAGACTTAACGGAGAACCAACTCCATATGGCCAGGGCGGACGCAGTGATCATGTTCCATTTGCCGAAGCAGGAATCCCAGCAGCCTTATTCATTCACAGTCCAACTGAGCCTTGGTACCATACGCCTGAAGATTCTATTGATAAAATCAGTAAAGAAAAGCTTCAGGATGTTGCTGAGATTGTAGGGGCGGCAGTCTATGACCTAGCTCGCTTTGACAACATGGGGCCAAAGCTGAAAAAAGGTCCTAAAGTAAAAGCTGATAAAGATCAGTACCATGAGCAGAATATAAGATAGTATGAAAAAATGAAGTCAGTTCTCTGTCAGGAGGGCTGGCTTTTTTCTTCATGGATTCAAATAAAATGATTTTGTAAAGAATTCCATGATAAAATAGGTTAATTATGTGAAAGTGAAGGAAGAAGGAAATCATTTTGAAAAATATACAAACCTATCTTTTGCTCATTGGGATCATGATTGCTTGGGGATTCAATGTGCCAATTGTCAAGATACTTGTAGGTTATTTTCCACCAGTAACCATTACCTCTTTACGAATTTTTACGGCAGGGATTTCAGTCTTTCTCATTATGGCTTTCATACAGAAAATAAGAAGGCCGAGTAAAGAAGAATGGAAGTTTATTATTTTTGGCAGTTTGTTCAACGTGGTCGGCCATCATTTTTTCTTATCAGTAGGTCTTACGAATACAACAGCTACAAATGGGGCGCTCATTTTAGGAACGGGTCCATTATTAACGGCCATTCTCTCGTCAGTCATCCTGCGTAATCGGGCAACATGGATTCAAATTCTTGGATTCCTATTTGGAAGTGCAGGGGTTTCTTTTATCGTATTATCGGGTGAAAAAGGACTATCAGGTCTTTCGATAGGTGACTTACATATATTCTTTTCGATTCTGTCACAAGCCCTCAGCTTTATTCTTATTAGCAAGGCAGCGAAAACAATGGATCCACGGCTTTTAACCGGATATATGCTGATCCTTGGAAGCGTTCTTTTATTTTTCATTAGTTTGTGGCAGGAGCCAAAAGGGTTTGAAGGGTTATTCGGTGCCCCTATCCTGCTATGGGTTGCCTTCTTTTCATCAGCAATACTTTCAACAGCCTTGGGGCATATGTTTTATAATTCAGCTATTAAAAAAATCGGACCCGCAGAAGCATCCATTTTCATTAATTTAAGCACGTTTTTCTCATTAGTAGGTTCGGCTGTTTTTCTGGGGGAAATCATAACTTCTATTCACTTATTTGGTTTGCTATTCATTGTTTCCGGTGTTGTTCTTGGATCAGGTGCATTAGAGGAGCTGCTGCGGAAACGGAAGAAAAGGGGAGTGGGGCAGACTCAGAAACCAAAAAAGGGATTCATGTAATCCCTTTTTTGCTATTTTAATAACCTTTTTGATAATCAACTAAATTAATTGGAAGCTTCTCCTCTTTTAAATAACTTTTTAAATTCGGGATAAAAATATCCTCAATGACGCGCTTATCGTAATGTTCGGTTGATCCTGCTGTATGTGGCGTGATAATTACATTTTCAAGCGCCCATAAAGGACTGTCTTCACTAAGAGGCTCTTTTTCAAATACATCCAAGCCTGCACCAGCGATTTTTCCTTCAATTAATGCCTTGGTTAGCTCTGATTCTACAACAATATCGCCCCGGCCAATATTAATGAAGAAGGATGAAGGCTTCATGAGGTTAAATTGTTCTTGTCCAAATAAATGTTTTGTTTCCCCTGTGAGGGGAAGTGTTACGACAACATAGTCACACAACGGTAAAACATCATTTATCTGATCAAGTGTATACATTTTATCAACAAACTCCTCAGGTTGACCTGAGCGGCGGAAGCCTAAAACATTCATGCCAAAGGCCTTGGCAATTTTGGCTGTTTCCTTTCCAATGGCGCCTACTCCAAATAGGCCCATTGTTTTACCATGCAGCTCAAGCTTTAATCCTGAATGATGCCATGTTTTTGTCTGTTGATTTTTCACGTATGTATGTATTTTTCTAGTAAGCGCGAGCATGAGTGCAAAGATTGTTTCGGAAATAGGGAAGGAATGGACCCCATTAGCTGATGTTAACTGGATATGATGGGAATTGAATTCCTTCAATGGCATACTGTTTATACCTGCCGACCATGATTGAACCCAACACAGCTTAGAATCAGGGGCTAGCACATATTCTGTTATTTCCTTCTTCCAGCCTGCAATAATTTCTGTTTCTTGTAAATGATCTTGCCAAATTTCCTTCTCTTTTCCAACAATAAGCTCCCAATCGGGAATAACTTCTTTTATGGCTTGGACTAAATCCTGACTTAAATTTTGGGTAACAACTAGCTTCCGTTTCTCCACAAAGACTCCCCCTAATTAATGCTATTTATATCATAGCAAAAAAAGGAAGATCCAATAAGGATAAATAGTTCATTGGAGAAAACTTTTAAAAAATAATGACTTTGAGCGTTTATTTGTTCAAACCGATCGTAGAAGAAATTTATGCGGACATTAAATCCGTTATTTGCATAAAATGCCCTCATTTTATGGGCTAAGCGGACACTGTGTACGTTATTTGCGAAAAAACGAAAGGAAATTATTGTTTTTTTACGAATAGGGGAATCTGTGTCCGTAAACATAAGGAAATACCCCATTTATGTGCAAATAACGAAACTAGAGCCCGCAAAGCTTCAGTTAGGCAAAATAGCACTATTAACCTTTATTGGATGAAATCAATTAATGAACCCCATCGACAAACCGCCCAAAATCTGGGATGGCGATTTTATCAAATTCTTTAACTAGCTTTGTTAAACTTTCTGTTAATAATTCCCCTGATACCGGTACTCCGTGACCTGTTACAGCATAGGCAGGTTGAAGGTCAAATAGTTTTTCAACCGACTCCCGTGATGACTCCCAGTCAGGAGTTAAGTATCTTGGCGGCCCACTTATTTCAAATTCCTGTGTTAGAACTTTATAGAGAGATTCTTGCTTAACCGTAACAAAGGCATCACCCGCAATAAGGGCACGGTCACTTTCTCTAAATAATGCTATATGACCAGGTGTATGTCCAGGTGTATGAACCCATTTCCAGCCCTGCATTTCTGGAACGTTTCCATCATCGGGAAGCGGGTGAACATGTCCCGAAATATTGATAGCCTCATTCGGGAAAAAAGGAGAGATTTTTGAAATCATTCCGCCTTCAACAGATGAATCAGGTTCTACATAATTTTTCTTCCCGGTTAAGTAAGGGAACTCTAGTGTATGGGCATAGACAGGAACTTGCCAGTGATTAATTAAATCAATAATGGCTCCAACATGATCGAAATGACCATGTGTTAAAATAATAGCTTTTGGTTTTGCACCCTCACCGTAGAGCTCTTCAGCAGCATCGATAATTTTTCTGGCAGATTGGGGCATACCTGCATCAACCAATACCCAATCTCCAGGGGTGTCAGAAATAGTGACAAAACAAATATTGACGATTTGAACGGTATAGCATTGGACACCTTGAGCGACAAGTTGAAACATGCCGCTAGCAATAGATGTCATCGGCATAACTCGTTCAGTTGAAGGACTTCCTTCCAAATTAACATCTTCCAAGGGGATGCCTCCTTTTCGTTTTGATATAAGTTTCCCCTTGTTTGAAGATGGGTATGCGGATTGAATTAATTAAAAAACAAAGAGCCCTTTTTTAGGAGAGGGCTCTTCAAAAAGCTATTTAGACTTCACGATTATGATAAAAATTCTTGAGGATTTAATCCTAATTCCATACAGATTTCTGAAACGATCTGCTTTTCACTAGGATCGAAGTGACCGTCTGCATAGCCGAGTGCGATACAATAACGAGCAACAAGGCGAGCAATTTCAGGCTTCGATCTGACACGCCCTAAAGCTCTAAATGCTTCAGCACGCCCGATAATAGAATCACGTTCAATTTTTTGGACAAAGTAATTAAATTGCTGCATCACTTTGCTTGTATCAAAAACGCGCAATTCTTCGCTTTGATTGACAAATTCCATCATTTTTTGTCGCTCGGAAGGATCCAGTCTGCCATCAGCTAATGATACGAGTGCACATGCTGCAACAACAGCATCTAGAACATCCTGGCTTTTATAGCGGGCAAATAATTCTTGAGCTTTTCTTTTTTGCTGGTTAGCCCATTGTGTATAATCAGTTTGATTAGGGGACCAGGCGTTTCCGCAGTTGTTGCATGTAAATTTAAGCTGGTTTTTGCCAATAAATCCTCCTAATAAACCGACCGGACCAAGGATTAACCCGCCAATTGCCGCCTTACCAAGACCAAAGCCTTTCTCACCTGTTCGTACATTTGAGGAACCACATCGAGTGCAATTAATATTGTCTCCGCCATAAGATTGCCCTGAGGAATAGCCTTGACCGTATGTAGGCTGATTATAGCTTGCCTGCTGGCCATAGGCAGGCTGATTGAAAGGCTGGCTTTGCTGCATTGTTTGATTATACGCTGGTTGATTATAGGAAGGATTGTGCGTATTTGGTTGACCGAAAGCCGGCTGATTATAGGCTGTATGTTGTTGGCTCGAAAAAGGCTGCGCTTGATGAGAGCCGGCATATGGTTGATTGATGGGCTGTGATTGATAAGCTGGTTGTGCAGAAGCAGGCTCATCATCTACTTGAACGCCAAAATTTCTGCAAAGTGCAGCTAACCCGCCTTGAAAGCCACTCGCAATGGCATTGAATTTCCACTCTCCGTTATGGCGATACAGTTCAGCTGCCACAATGGCCGTTTCTACAGTAAAATCACGTCCTAAGTCGAAACGAATTAATTCCTCATTAGTAATAGCGTTAAAAATTCGAACATAGGCATTAGCAACTTGTCCGAAGTTTTGCTGTTTAACATGTGCATCATGGATTGTGATGGTAAATGCAATCCGGTGAATAGAAGGAGGAACTTTATTTAATTCTATTGTAATTTGTTCATCATCACTGGCTCCAGCTCCAGTACGATTATCACCGCTGTAAATAATCGAACCATTTCCGCCCCTAGGGTTATTATAGAATACAAAATCCATGTCACTTTGGACCTTTCCAGAAGGGCCAACTAAGAATGCTGAGGCATCCAAATCATATTGAGAATGGCTGTGGCTAACATCCCAGCCTAACCCCGCCACGACAACCTCAAGACCCGGATGAGCCTTTGTTAAATCGACTTTCTGTCCTTTTCGTAAGGTAACACCCACTTTTAATACCACTCCTATCCCTATAGATTCATATCAATATAGTAACTAAGAAAACTTATCTCCGAATTTTTAATTTCAATTAATATTATAATGCAGAATGGAATCAAAAGGAAAATGATAACATCCTGGCTTTTATTTTAAATGGTATACAGTGTGTTTTATACAAAAAATGAACGCAGTCAACCATAAAGGAGATGCTTTCATTTTTTTAGATTCCTATAGAAAAAAGGGTACCAAAGAGCGCGCGATGTTTCCAAAATTTTTAGGCCTCCATTGAAAATTGGAAACAAAGAGCATGATGTATCCAAATTTTTCGAATTCCCATGAAAAAATGGAAACAAAGAGCATGATGTATCCAAATTTTTCGAATTCCCATGAAAAAATGGAAACAAAGAGCATGATGTATCCAAATTTTTCGAATTCCCATGAAAAAATGGAAACAAAGAGGATGATGCTTCCGAATTTTTCAGATTCCCATGAAAAAATGGAAACAAAGGGTATGATGTTTCCGAATTTTTCAGATTCCAAAGAAAAGTGGAAACAAAGAGCACGATGATACCGAGTTTTATAATCCCTAAGAAAAATGGCCAGGCTCTATAGCGAGGCTGACCATTTTTAAGATTATTATAGGGAAAAGTGACAGTTACATAGTAATGAAATGTACACCGACTTTTACCAAAGGGAAGGTTTTACTACCATTAGCCAGAGCATGACCATTAATAGAATAAGATAAAGCCATGTTGATTTTAAAAGCTTTTGGATAAGCTGCTGTTGATTTTGTCCAGGCTCATGAAAACTTCGAAAAATAGGAGTGAACGCCCTTGCTAGAAAAAATACGGAACCAAACATAACAGCTAACGTAGCAATAATCCATGGTGTTTTCCACGTCCAATGACCCATAGCAATAAGTAATGCACCACTCCCGACAAGGAGATGTCCGGCATGCTTTACAAGCCGGACTGTGAAGCGGAAGATATCCAGGTAGGCAAGCTGGACTTCATGTTCAGCTCCTCGTAATTTTTTCGCTATCGGAATTAAAACGAAAAATGGACCAATGGAAAGAACAGCACTGCCTACATGGATGTATAGGATAAAGCGATATAGTGTATCCATGAAAAATACGATTATTCCGAAACAGGACGGAACTCATGCACCCATACTCTCATTTGCGGCAGCCAAGGCATGCCAGGGTGATAGGATAGAATGGATTGCTTATAATCCTCAACGGTTTCATAGCCTTCTTGCTTGGCATGCTCATCTGTTAATTCACCTAAAGATTGTGAATAAACCTTCTCAACGACAAATTTATGTCCCTGAAGGTCCATAATCTCACCGACATCTGCATAGCGGCCATTTCGGCGCGTAGCCGTTTTTTTTCCTGCTAACACCAATTCTATGTCTGCTGGTAAAGTTATAAGTCGCTCAATTGTACAAGTTTTTGGCGGAAGTGTTTGATTTTCATTTTGGTTTGTCATTTTTGTTTCCTCCCTTTGATGTGTTAAGTATGAAAAAAATTGATGCAAATGGTGATGATTATTATAGCTTGAATGAACTCTTTAAGGAAACAATCCGGTTAAATACAGGCTTTTCAGCCGCTGAATGCTTTGGATCCACGTTAAAGTAGCCATGACGGAAAAATTGGAATTTATCCTGTGCTTTAACATCCTTCATATTCGGTTCAATAAAGCCTTGAACGATTTCAAGTGAATTTGGATTTACATAATCCAAAAACGTCTTTTCTTCCCCAGGATTGTCCATTGCTTCAGCTTCCAATTCCGAATCAAGTATTAATGGCTCATATAAACGAAATTCAGCTGGAAAAGCATGTTTAGCATCAACCCAGTGAAGGGTTCCTTTCACTTTACGTCCTGTAAAGCCTGTCCCGCTTTTTGTTTCAGGATCATAAGTGCAGTGAATTTCAATGACCTTGCCTTTCTCATCTTTAATCACATCATTACATTTAATGAAATAAGCATGCTTAAGACGAACTTCATTTCCTGGGAAGAGGCGGAAATACTTATTCGGCGGATTTTCCATGAAGTCATCCTGTTCAATATAAATTTCTCGAGAGAATGGAATTTGCCGTATACCCATTTCTTCATTTTCTGGGTTGATTTCAGCATCAAGCATTTCGACTTGATCTTCTGGATAATTCGTAATCACGACTTTAAGCGGGTTCAATACACCCATAGTTCGCGGTGCAGTCAGCTTTAAGTCTTCTCTGACAAAATACTCAAGCATAGCCTCATCTACAGCACCAGATCCTTTAGAAATACCAGTTGCTTTAACAAATTCACGTATTGCGCCTGGAGTAAAGCCTTTTCTTCTTAATCCAGAAATCGTTGGCATCCGTGGATCGTCCCAGCCATCGACAAAGCCCTCGTCCACAAGCTGCTTAAGCTTTCTTTTACTCATGACTGTATTCGTAATGTTAAGCCGTCCGAATTCAATCTGCTGCGGCTTGCTTTCCATTTCGCATTCTTCAATAAACCAATTATAAAGCGGACGCTGATCCTCAAATTCAGTCGTACAAATCGAATGAGTGACATCTTCAATCGCATCTTCTAAAGGATGGGCAAAGGAGTACATTGGGTAAATGCACCATTTATCGCCTGTATTATGGTGGGCAGTATGTGAGATGCGATAGATGACAGGATCACGCATATTTATATTCGGTGAGGCCATATCAATTTTTGCACGAAGCACCTTGCTGCCATTTTCGAATTCGCCATTACGCATGCGTTCGAACAAATCTAAGTTTTCCTCTACTGAACGATTGCGATAAGGACTTTCTTTTCCAGGCTCAGTCAGTGTCCCGCGGTATTCCCGGATTTCTTCCTGGGATAAATCGTCAACATAGGCTTTACCTTTTTTAATAAGGAGAATGGCACGGTTATACATTTCCTCAAAATAGTCGGAAGCGAAGCGGAGGTCCTCCCACTCATACCCAAGCCACTTTACGTCCTCCTTAATGGAGTCAACATACTCCTTATCTTCTTTTAATGGGTTGGTATCATCAAATCGTAAATGTGTTTTTCCGTTAAACTCATCGGCAAGACCAAAGTTAATGACAATGGATTTCGCATGACCGATATGAAGATACCCGTTCGGTTCGGGAGGAAAACGAGTAATGATATCTTTATGTTTTCCTGATTCCAAATCCTCGATAATAATATTTTTAATAAAGTTTGACGAATTTTGTTCCAAACCGGTATCAGCCTTTCTATATGTAGGTAGTTAATTCTTATTTTACTGTTATTACCCAAGTAAATCAATCGAAGGGGATAACCATATCCGATTGTATGGATATGACATCATGTGAAATTGTAATTATATTGAGTTTTGCTTAGAATGAAAAGAAAAGCGCAGCAAATTGTTTGCAAAATAGGAAATTAGGGTAATCAAGTAGGATCCAGGCATTAGGACTTTTGCCCATTATTTAATTTGTTACATAAGAATACAATAATGTAATCAAAATTGAAAATTTGCCATAAAAATATTTTGTTAGAATAAAAGAATAGGAAAAAAGTAAATAAAGCTACTTAGGCTTTAGCCGTTTCGGCTCGTTTTGATATTAGTTGAAAATATCAAGTATGTAAAAATTTTCTGCGGGGGTAGCATGATGACAATAGATGAACAGTTAATAGGAAAAAGTTATTACAAGATGTTAGTGGAAGGAAAAGAGAATATACATCCCATCAAGGCATTAGGTGAACTGTATGTGGAGGAGCAAAAGAAAGCGATTTCGGATCTTTCCTTTATTCGGTTTGCTCAAGGGGAGATTTACTTCCAGAATTATGATTATGAAACAGCTATTTTTAAATGGGAAAATATTAATAATGAGCTTGAGCCATGGGCAAAGAAGAATATGGCAGATGCTTATTTTGAACTAGAAATTCTCACCACAGCGGAGGAATTGTACCGATCAATACAAACAGATTCAGATGTTCTAAAAATGGAAGTGCTTTTACAGCTATTTTCCACCTATGTCGCACTGGGTAAGCTTGATTTTGCAGTTGAGGCGATAAAAGAGGCTGTTTCTTTTAACCCAGACTATCGGGATGTAACGAGCATCGCTAAAGAGTTTTTTGAAAAGCATCAGGATTGGAAAAATGCCATTGAGCTTGCTGTTAATGAATCCGTTCGGACTAGAGACCTTGTTTGGTTTGATATTCTGCAGATCTATGTCGAGCAGGGAAAGGCAAAGAAGGCAGAACCTAATTATTTCAATGAAGCATTAGTCACATTATTTAAGGAGGATTTGGCAAAGTTTGAAAGACTGGCTGTTTCCTTATGGAATCATTATCGAAATGGAGACTTATATTTTGCTTGGATTAAAGAATTTAATCACATCCTTCTCCATTTGGAAGGGGGAAGCTCCCATTCATGGAAAGAGCTTTCGGCCGTGTATTATGATACATATTTCGAATTAATAAATGGGAAGTATTTAATAAGAGAAATTTCACATTTAATTCCGAATCATTTAAGCAACTGGGTGAAAATGGCTGATTCTGCCTATTCCTCCATTGCTGCAGCTTCAGCTCTTGCCTGGGGTGAAATTTTCCCTTCAAGCATTGAGCACTCAGCCATCAATTTAGCAGAGAATAAGATGGGCCAAATGATGCACTACGGCAATGGATTGGAAGATGGATTCGAGCTATTCAAGACCATTGTCTCTTGGGCAAGAAAGAATGGAATAGAGATTGGCCACCGATTCCAATGGATGGTGAAGGAGCTTCTAGATCTTAATGCACCTTATCTATTAATTGCAGGAGCCGCTGGCAATGAGAAATCGGATTTTATTAATCAATTACTTGGGGAAAGAGTAATTGATGACTCAATTTCAACCACCGTTATGTTCAAGGATGATGCGGCTGTGGAAATACAGGAGATCACAGATGAAGGAGAAAGGGAAATTTCTCAGTTATCCGATGTCAGCGATAACTTACAGACTGTGATCCTGTATAAAAAGCCTGCGCCGTTTCTTCGCGAAAAGCAGCTTGCCTTTATTGATACACCTGGGGTAACTGGTCTGAACCGATTCAGAAATGAAGTATTTCAATATTTGCAGCTCGCTGATAGTCTGCTTTTTGTGCTAAATGCCAATCATGCTTTTACAGAGGAAGAGCTTGAAATTGTCGTGAAAATTCGCGAGCAGGCACCAGATCTTCCTATTCACTTCTTATTAAATGGAATAGATGCTAATGAATTGGAGCAGGAAGTGATAGACAGAGCCACATCTAAAGTGAATACTTATTTTTCAAAAGCAAGGCTATTTGCTTATTCTGGCCATGATGACCAACTTGAGCCTTTAGCTCATTTCTTGGAATCTATCACTAATCACGAGAATCTTGAAGAAAAAAGAACGTCTAAGGTTCAGCATTATATACGTAAGACGATTAAGTTTCTTCTGGAAAGACGCGTTGAGATGGAGAATGGCTTCATAGAATCGATTAAATGGAATGATGAGATGGTAACCAAATTAACGGGAGCCACTAATCAATTACGTGATTTGGAGGAAGATAAGGCCCGAATCATGAAAAGGTCGTTTACGAAGATAAAAGACGAAATCAAGCTGCAGCTAATGGAGGATATTCCTGAGTTGCTGAAAGAGAGTTCTAATTTGATCCAAGAGGACAGCGACTTTGGGAAGATCCATATTCAGCTGAATACAGAAATGAATAATCGTATTTGCCATCATATGGATGAAAAGATTATGCCAAGCTTTCATAAGGTAATTCATCAGTGGATTGACGAGGCGAGTGATGAATTTAGCGGGGCTCAGGAATTCCTGAATGAAATGGGTGCGGGCTTCAACGATCTTTATGAGGAAGATAAATTAATTCTTGCATGTGATTTTAAAGTGCTTGATGATTGGCGCAGAGATGCGGAACGGATGACAAGAGGAAAAGTGCAAATCGAAAATATTAATATATTAAACCGCTTTACTCCATCCCAATTTATTTTAAAGAGTGCAGGAAGATTGCTTGGGGCAATCCAGCCGAACAATCCAATGCTCCATAACAAATATAAACAATTTATTGAAAATGAGGACTATAGTGAAGTGGCTTCAGAAGTTGCAGATCAATTCTTCCAGCCATTTGATCTTTTTGAAAAATCGATTGATAGAGATGTTAGCATGTTTTTTAATCCGCCATTTGCTGAACTGCAGGAGACAGTAAATGAATCAGCAGGACTTATTGAGTCAAGTAAACAGTCTCTGAAGGAAATTAGAGAAAATCCTGAACTATACCGTGATCCGATAACTTTATTCCAGCTTAAGCTCATTCAGCAAGAATGGATGACAGATGTCCGAGAAGAGACTTATCAAAACCAGTAAAAGCAAATAAATGCCGCTCGGCTAGCATTTTAGCCGAACGGCCATACATAACGTTATAGCAGTCATTCTGCACTCATAAATAATTAAACCACTTAAACTTATTTCATCATAAAGGAGGCATATTCATTGAGTTTTAAAAGGAAGCAATATCTAAGCTTAGGCTTGACTGTATTATTTATGCTTCTATTGATGTTTGTCGTCCTATTTATGGCAAATTTAATAAAAGCGAATATGCTGGAGATTGTGAAGGATCGATACTATAAAGTGAATCAAGTTACTGAGATTAGAAGGCTCTTTGATCAAACGGATCGCCAACTGTTGCGGATTTTGATTGTTAAAGAAGAAATAAACCCGGAATTGGTTGAGAATTCTCTAAAAGATAATGAAAAAGGCATTATTTCAGAAATAATTAGTTTAAAATCTACCATTAATACCCCTAAAGGCATAAAGCTTCTAAATGAGATCGAAAAAACTTACACCTCTTACAATCAAATGGAGCAGGAATTTATTGCGAAATTTAAAAGCAGCAAGTTTGATGAAATGCAAACTATTTATGATGCAGAACGAAGCAATCGCGATATGCTTTTACACGACTTAGGAGAATTTATCGAGTATCAGGAATCATTAATGGATGAATCACTGCAAAGTGCTACAAAGACCCATGCCCAGCTTGTCATTGTGCTCGTATCAGCTGTTATGCTAGCCCTAGTGATGATTGTCCTTGTTACACTTTCACTCATTCGAACCACAAGTAAGACGATGGCAAAAATATTAAAGGGGCTTAATCGGATTGACTATAAAAATCTGTCAAAACTCCCGAGGGTGGAAATTCATACAAAAGATGAATTTGGTGAAATCGCAAAGTCCTTTAATGCCATGGCAGCATCCTTAGAAATCTATAATGAAAAAGAAACAAAATATATTTCAGAAATCACGGAGCAAAATTGGATACAAAGCAATTCTGCAGACATCATTCATCTGTATAGCCACCATGTCAATATTCATTCCCTCGGTGAAGCTCTCATTCGCCAATTATCCCATGCAATCAATGCCAATCTCGGTGTTTTCTATGTTAAAGAAACGGAAAACGGAAAGACTGTTTATCGAAAAAAATCTTCCTATGCAGAAGACGGTCAACATGCAGGGAGAGAGTTTTTTTATCCTGGCGAAGGGCTAGTTGGTCAATGTGCCATTGAAAAGAAGCATATCATTCTAAATGATGTGCCAAGCACGTATAGTCTAATTCATACAGGCCTTGGCAGCGTGGCACCAAGAAGCATTATGATGGCACCGGTTTTAGTGAAGGATGAAGTCGTAGCCGTTTTGGAGCTGGCAAGCTTAAGCGAGTTTACTTCCACCCAATTAAAGCTGATGGAGGAAGTGCTGGATACGCTTGGTATAGCTATTACAAATATATTAAGCAGAATGGAAATTGCTCGTTTATTAGAGGACTCACAGGCAAAGACAGAAGAGCTGCAAATGCAATCTGAGGAATTGCAGACTCAGTCAGAAGAATTGCAGTCACAATCTGAGGAGCTGCAAACCCAAGCCGAAGAGCTCCGAATGATTAATGAGCAATTAGAAGAACGCACAAATGATGCAGAGTTGAAGTCAGAGGAATTGAGGTCTGCCAAGGAAGCACTAGAAGAAAAGGCTAGGGAGCTAATGCAGAGCTCTAAATACAAAACAGAATTTCTTGCCAACATGTCTCATGAGCTCCGTACACCTTTGAATAGCATTCTGCTGCTCTCAGAAATGCTGATTGATGATCCGAATCACGGCCTGAATGAAGAACAAGTTGAGTTCACTAAGGTTATTCATTCGTCCGGTCAGGATTTGCTAGACTTAATTAATGATATTCTTGATCTTTCTAAAGTGGAGGTAGGGAAGCTTGAGATTCACTTTGAGGAAGTGAATATGAATGATTTTGCTAGTCGCTTGGAACGGAGCTTTGTTCCATTCGCTAAGAAAAAGAATCTTGAATTCTCAGTTACTGAGAGTGCAGGCGTACCGGCGGCAATTTTTACTGATGAACAGCGCCTTCAGCAAATGATAAAAAACTTACTATCAAATGCCTTTAAATTTACAGATGCCGGGTCTGTTTCTGTTACGTTTGAAAAGGCGGACAGCCATGAGATTTCCAGTTTCCCGCTAGCGAACTGCTCAGATACTTGGTTAAAGGTGATCGTTTCAGACACAGGAATTGGAATTCCAATAGGAAAGCAGGAAGAGATATTCGAGGCCTTCCAGCAGGTGGATGGAGCCACAATGAGAAAGTATGGCGGAACAGGGCTGGGATTATCTATAACAAAAGAGTTTGCACAGCTTCTTGGCGGGGTATGTAGAGTAAAGAGTGAAGAAGGGAAGGGCTCTAGTTTCACTTTATTTATTCCCAGTCTGCCTAATGGGTTACCAAAAAGAGCAGAGGAAACAATGAAAAATGAAGCGGCTTCCGCAAAAGATTTAGAATCTATTATTGAAACATCCATTGAAAATCATTCTATTAGTGATCAGGATGAAAGCCCATCATCTACGGTTCTGCAAGGAAAGTCGGTTCTCGTGGTTGATGATGATCATCGGAATATTTATGTGATAAAAAATGCTCTTGAAAAAGAGGGCATGCATGTTCTAACAGCCGAAAATGGCATGGAGTGTCTAGAGACAATTACGAAAGAAGAAATCATTGACATTGTGTTAATGGATATTATGATGCCTGTTATGGATGGCTATGAAACGATGAAAAGAATCCGTGAGCTTGAAGAATATCAGAATCTGCCCATTATTGCTTTAACAGCAAAAGCGATGAATTATGACAGAAGAAAATGCATAGAGTCTGGCGCATCAGATTATATCAGCAAGCCGCTAAAACTAGATCAGCTATTGTCTGCTATGCGTGTATGGTTATCTTAGAAAGTAAAAATATTGGGATGATGAAGAATGTTTAAAGTTAGTAAAGAGGATGTAGAGCTTGACCTATTGTTATTAGCTATTTTTCGTCTATCAGGCTATGATTTTCGGCAATATATGAGGTCATCGATCAAGAGACGGGTGCAATACCGATTAACCCAGGAACGTTTATCAAGTATCACCAGTCTAACGGAGAAAGTTATTCATGATGAAGTATATTTAGAAAAAATATTAGGAGATTTTTCGATTAATGTGACGGAGATGTTCCGGGACCCTGCCTTCTTCAAGGCATTTAGGAATGAGGTTATTCCATTTCTAAAGGATCTTTCTGAAATTAGAATTTGGCATGCTGGCTGTTCTACTGGGAAAGAGGTATACTCCATGGCCATTTTGATGGAGGAGGAAGGGCTTGGGCACAAAACAAAAATCTATGCAACCGATATGAATGAAAACGTCTTAGCTAAAGCAGAGCAAGGTATAATCCCCCTGCGGAAAATGCAGTTATATACGAGGAATTACATGCTTGCAGGGGGCCATAAGTCGTTTTCCGAATATTATACGGCTGATTGTGATGCTGCTTATTTAAACCCTGATTTACTGAAAAATGTCGTCTTTGCACAGCATAATTTAGTAACGGACCGATCCTTTAATGAGTTTCATGTCATCATATGCCGGAATGTCCTTATCTATTTCAATACTGACCTGCAGGGACATGTGCTGCAATTATTTAATGAAAGCCTGGGTCCGAGGGGATTCCTCGGGCTCGGCAGCAAAGAATCCATTCGTACGGACTATAACTGCTTCGAAGACTTTAACCCAATAGAAAAGTTATTCCGGAAGAAATCATAACTTTCTGAATTTCAGAGCAGCTTCTTATTTAAGAAGCTGTATTTTTTTTTACTATTTTTATGTGCCTTTTCATTGTAATGTTACTTATTTTTTGGTAAATTATTTTTATGTAACATTAGATAATCAGAGGAACAAAAAAACTTCCAGCAATAGGGAGCTGGAAGTGTTCGAAATCTTTATTATAAATCGCTGTCTGTATCAAACGGATCAGTCATTCTGACATTTTTTAATTCTTTGACAATATCTTCTGTTACAACAACTTGCAGTGTTTCTTTATCCTTCATGAATTTGAAAACACCATTATTGAAGTCTGTGCCTTGTTCCTTAAAGAAAATCCCTTCAAATTCAACTTCTTTTGTATGAAGGAAGCTTAGGCGATAAAAATCCCCTTCTTTAATTAGGTATGCGCGAACCCCTTTTTCGAAAAGTCCTTCTTGGTCTCTAAGGGCACGGGAAACAGAAATAATGTGCAGGTCAACAAAAGGAATTTCTCGCAACAAGGAGTTAATGATAGAGCCCTTAGCTATTTGTTCCCAGCGGCTCTGGGCAGTCTGACCTAGGATAATTTGAGTGATGTGCTTTTCGCGGGCAACCTCTGCAATTACTTTTGAGACAGGTCTCTTTTCATTATCTTTTAAGATAAATTCCTCTATACGATGATGCTCAGCGATTTGCTGCCATCTCGTAATATAATCGGATTTTTCTGCATCCAGTTCATCAAAGGGCAGAGGATCAATGGTTAAAATATAGAGTGGGCAATTAAGCATGCTCGCAATTTTACAGCCACGTTGAATAAGACGTTCACCATTTGGCCCATAGTATACACAGACGAGGATGCTTTCGTCCATACGTCCCTTTACTTTTTTCATTTTCATTTCACCTCGTGTTAGATGCGTTTAACAGAAATTAGATTCAATTAAACTATGTTTGAATATATATCATGCCTCTGTATTAAGTCAATCTATTTCCATTATTTATATATAAAGTAGATTGTCAAAGACTAAAAATGAATGAAGAAACAAACATTAATAGAAATTGGTATTTGAAACATTTAATCTTTGTTAGGAGGGGATCTAATTGTGTCTTTGCTACCTATCATGATCTTTCTGCCGTTTATTTTTGCTGTATTAACACCATTTTTATATAAAATGGCTACACCGCGAATACATACGGGCTGGTTTGTCATCATTGTCCCGCTATCAGTATTTCTATATCTGTTACAGTATATTCCTATGATTGCAAATGGACAGACAGTTTTCCAAACACTTTCGTGGATGCCATCATTAAACATTAATATAACAACGTATTTGGACGGATTAGCCTTAATTTTTGGCCTGTTAATTACCGGGGTTGGAACGCTCGTTGTTTTCTATTCAATATATTACATGTCTAAAGAGCGTGAAGCTCTTCATAATTTTTATGTTTATATGCTTTTATTCATGGGTGCTATGCTTGGCCTCGTTTTTTCGGATAATATTTTAGTTTTATATGTATTTTGGGAACTAACTAGTATTTCATCGTTTTTACTGATTGCCTATTGGTATCAACGAAAAAACTCTCGATATGGTGCGCAGAAATCATTGCTTATAACGATTTTTGGCGGATTGGCGATGTTATCTGGTCTAATTATGCTTTCTATGATGACAGATACATACAGCATTCGTGAAATGTTGAGCATGGTTCATACTGTTACTGAGCATCCCTTATTTTTGCCTGCAATGATTTTGCTTCTATTAGGGGCTTTTACAAAATCAGCCCAATTTCCATTTAGTATTTGGCTTCCCGATGCAATGGAGGCACCTACGCCAATCAGTGCTTATTTACATTCAGCCACAATGGTGAAAGCTGGCATATATTTAGTAGCCAGATTTACGCCTGTTTTCGGCGGAAGCAGTGAATGGTTTTGGATGGTAACAGGGGTGGGTCTGATAACATTGCTTTATGGCTCCTTGAACGCTGTCAATCAGAAGGATCTAAAGGCATTACTCGCTTATTCGACCATCAGCCAATTAGGTTTAATTATGTGTCTTCTCGGATTAGGTTCTGCTTCTATGTATTTTGGTCATGGAGATGAGTCAACTGTCTATGCCTTTGCGGTATTAGCGGCTATGTTTCATTTAATTAATCACTCCACCTTTAAGGGGAGCTTATTTATGGTGATCGGGATTATTGACCATGAAACTGGGACACGTGATATTCGCAGATTAGGCGGATTAATGAGCCTAATGCCTATTTCGTTTACACTTACGATTATCGGAAGCTTTGCAATGGCTGGACTTCCTCCATTTAATGGATTTTTGAGTAAAGAGATGTTTTTTACAAGTGTATTAACCGCAGGGGAGCATCCGGTATTTGGAATGAAGACATTTGGGCTGATCATTCCATGGGTTGCATGGATTGCAAGTGTGTTTACGTTTATCTATTGTATGATTCTTGTTTTTAAAACTTTTACTGGCAAGCACCATCCAGAGAAAATAGATAAAATTGCGCATGAACCACCGATTGGGATGTTGATTCCGCCGATTATATTAGCCGTGCTTGTCATTGTTATTTTCTTTTTCCCAAATGTCGTTTCGGAGAATTTTCTTCAGCCTGCAGTAATGGCGATCTTGCCTGGACTTTCATTAAGTGAGATGGATGTAACGATCAAGCCATGGCACGGATGGAATTCGGAACTATTTATGACCATAGGTGTTGTCATCGTTGGTTCCATATTGTATAAACTTTTTAAGCGATGGATGTTCCTATATGATTTCTATCCTAAAGCTCTATCGCTAAATCACCTGTATAACTTATCACTAGAAGGTACGGAAAGAACTTCATTAAGAGTAACCAATCGGTATATGACAGGATCTATTAGAAATTATTTAGTTTATATTTTTGGTTTTATCATTCTTGTTCTCGGCAGTGCTTTATTGCTGTCAAAAGAATTAAACCTGCAATTTTCAACGAATGCTGAGGTTAGTTTATATGAAGGTGTATTGATAGTCGTAATGGTCTTTTCAGCCTTAACTGTGCTTCTTGTAAAATCAAGACTAACAGCGATTATTGCTCTAGGCGCACTTGGCTATCTCGTATCCTTGTTCTTTGTTATTTTCCGGGCACCTGATTTGGCGCTTACACAGCTCGTTGTAGAGACCGTGACTTCAGCTCTATTCCTGCTATGCTTCTATCATTTGCCTAAAATGCGGAAGGAAGTTGGCAGAGTATCATTCAAGATGACAAATCTAATTATTTCTCTTGGGGTTGGCGTCATTGTCACTTTACTAGCAATGTCCGCCAATAATCACCGGCTTTTCGCATCTATTTCGGATTTCTTTGAGGATTCTTATACACTTGCAGGTGCAAAGAATATCGTTAATGCTATTCTTGTTGATTTCCGTGGATTTGACACGATGTTGGAAATTCTCGTTTTATGTATTGCAGGCCTAGGAGTTTATACGTTAATAAAGCTTCAATTAGCAGGGAGGGAGCCTAAGGAATGAACCCGAATGATGTAATATTGCGTTCCGTGACGAAGGTGGCCATCGTCATTATACTAACCTTTTCAATATATCTTTTCTTCGGCGGTCATCATAATCCGGGCGGGGGATTTATCGGCGGCTTGAGTGTGGCGGCAGGGCTGGTACTTCTCTACCTTGCATTCGATATTGAAACGGTTGGAAAAAACATTCCAGTCGATTTTAAAAAAATTGCTGGATTCGGTGTGCTGCTTGCTGTTCTAACAGGGATGAGTTCCATATTTGTCGGGAAACCATTTTTAAACCAAACCTTTGGTTACTTTAACCTTCCTATTTTCGGTAAAACAGAGCTAGCAACGGCGGTGATTTTTGATGTGGGTGTTGCCTTAGCTGTTATTGGCACTGCTGTCACAATCATTCTAAGTATTAGTGAGGATGAGTAGAGATGGAAACACTTATATCTATTCTTGTAGGCTTGTTTTTTTCAATTGGCACTTATTTAGTTTTGAGTAAAAGCTTAATTAGAATCATTTTGGGGACTTCAATTATCAGTCATGGAGTCAATCTGTTAATTCTAACTATGGGCGGTTTAAAGAAGGGGGGTCCGCCTTTATTAGGCGGGATCCAAACAACATTTACCGACCCATTGCCACAGGCACTTATTTTAACGGCGATTGTCATTAACTTTGCCGTTACCGCTTTATTTTTAGTGCTTAGTTACCGAACATATAAAACAGTAGGGACTGATGATATGGAGCAATTAAGGGGAAATAAGGATGAATAATCTTGTTATATGGCCGATAGTCATTCCGCTTATTTCGGGTCTGATTTTAATCCTATTCCGGAAAAGCATTCGTTTTCAGCGCTTGCTTAGTATACTGGCCATAATAGCTATAGGGGTTGTGTCTGTCTCATTAATGAATCAAATAAAAGTGAATGGCGTTCAGACTCTTCAGGCAGGGGGATGGGCCCCTCCCTATGGCATTAGTATAGTAGCGGATATGTTTTCGGCATTACTGCTTTTGAGTGCGAGTATTGTTGCGCTCTTTTGCCTGATTTTCTCCTTTCGTTCGATTGGAAAGGAGAGGGAGAAGCATTATTTTTACCCATTTTATTTATTTTTGATTACTGGTGTGAACGGGTCGTTTTTAACAGGTGATTTATTTAATTTGTTTGTCTGTTTTGAAGTCATGTTAATTTCATCCTATGTACTGATTTCATTAGGTGGAACAAGGATTCAGCTTCGGGAGTCCATCAAGTATGTCCTGATTAATGTTCTGTCATCTTCTTTATTTCTTGTGGCTATTGCATATCTTTATGCCATGCTCGGGACATTAAATTTTGCGCATTTATCTTTACGGGTAGCGGAAGCTGGGCAGGATGGGTTGCTTACTGCGGTTGCGCTGCTATTCTTAATTGTATTTGGGATGAAGGCTGCCCTATTTCTTTTCTTTTGGCTGCCAGACGCCTACAGCGCTCCGCCAACAGCCATCGCGGCCATATTTGCGGCACTATTAACAAAAGTAGGGATTTACGCCTTATTCCGTACGTTTACACTCGTTTTCTACCATAAGCCAGAGGTAACCCATTTGGTTATTGGGATTCTTGGCGCATTAACGATGATTCTCGGAGCAATTGGGGCTATTGCTTATTGGGATATCAAAAGAATCTTAACGTATAACGTGATTGTTGGAGTTGGGTTTATTATCGCTGGGCTGGCCTCCCTTACCCCGAATGGCATATTGGGTTCCTTGTACTATCTCATTCACGACATTCTAATTAAGGCACTTATATTTCTATTAGGCGGAACGATTATTGCCATTACAGGTACGAGTAAGCTGAAGGAAATAAGCGGACTTATTCGTAATCATCCTTATTTAGGGTGGATGTTCTTTATTGCCGCTTTATCGTTAGCAGGAATTCCACCATTAAGCGGGTTCTTGGGGAAGGTCTTTATTACACGGGGAACGTTTGAAGCTGAATATTACTGGCTAGGCGGAATTGGATTATTAACGAGCCTAATGGTCTTGTATTCGATCATGAAAATCTTTATGAATGTTTTTTGGGGCGAAACGGCTTTAAGCAAGGAAATGGAAAAGGGAACTACGAAAGGTTTGATGTTTCCAATAGGATGCCTGACTGCTCTGACGATTGCACTCGGATTAGGAGCAGAGGGAATTCATGAATATGTTCAAATGGCTGCAGATGGATTATTAAATCCGAGCCTTTATATTGAAGCAGTAATGGCTGGAACCGAATAATTAAGAAGGGAGGAGAAACCTTGCCTGTTCAGGTGTTAATTAATCTTTTTATCGCCTTTTTATGGATGTTTTTTCAGGATGAATGGAGCATGTTATCCTTTTTTAGCGGATATCTCGTTGGAATCATCGTGTTATTTTCTTTAAGACGCTTTTTCCCATCATCCTTTTATTTGAAACGGTTTATCGCCATTCTGAAGCTGTTTATCCTGTTTATGACAGAATCGATTATATCCAGCTTTGCGATTATTAAAGAAATCATTAGGCCTACGATCGATGTCACCCCCGGAATATTTAAAATGGAGACAGATCTAAAGGGGGATTTGGAAATTACGTTGCTTGCTTTACTTCTAACATTAACCCCAGGTTCTGTGGTTATAGAGGTTTCTCCAAGCAATAAGATTTTTTATCTTCATGCTTTAAATTTGCCATACTCCAAGCATACTGTTTTCCAGTCGCAGATAAAATATGAGAAAGCGATAAAGGAGGTAACCCGGTAATGTTTAATCATTTTATATTAGTCTGTTTATTCTTCTTGTCCCTTTCAATACTTGCGGCCCTCTATCGTGTTATAAAAGGGCCTTCTACACCGGATCGGGTAATGGCATTAGATAATATTGGGGTAAACCTGATTGCTAGTGTTGCATGTCTTTCGATCCTGCTTCGGACACATGCCTTTTTTGACATCATTTTATTAATTGGCATCCTCTCCT
The DNA here is from genome assembly GCF_032341175.1 of Bacillus sp. DTU_2020_1000418_1_SI_GHA_SEK_038. Classification (NCBI taxonomy): domain Bacteria; kingdom Bacillati; phylum Bacillota; class Bacilli; order Caryophanales; family Bacillaceae; genus Bacillus; species Bacillus sp. DTU_2020_1000418_1_SI_GHA_SEK_038. The sequence goes on from NZ_CP135435.1 coordinate 730,427, forward strand.
TCGTGGGTACGATTGCTTTTGCAAGATTCATTGAAAGAGGTGTTGTGATTGAACGAAAACGTATACATTGATATCATTGTTGTTATGTTTCTTTTATTCGGCACCGTCTTGAGTTTTCTAAGTGCGATCGGATTAATTCGGATGCCTGATGTGTATTCTCGTTCTCACGCGATATCCAAAAGTGCAAGCTTAGGGGTACTATGTACGTTATTCGGAACTTTTCTTTTCTTTTTGCTTTCTGACGGATACTTCAGTATTAGACTCATACTGGGAATTTTCTTTGTATTCCTGACCTCTCCAGTGGTTGCACATTTATTAAATCGGGCTGCCTATCGTTCAAAGGTTCCTCTTACAAAGGAAAGTGTACAGGATGATTTGAAGGAGTTTCTTGAGGGGAAATAAAATGATGCTCCGCTTTACAGCGGACATTGAATCCGTTATTTTTATTAAATAACGATAAAGTAGGGACTGATCGGACACTAGGTACGTTAATTACTAAATAACACTAGATAAACCCTGTTATTTTACTAATTAGCGGATTCTATGTCCACGAACATATGGAAATCCCCCTTTTTGATTCAAATAACGGCACTGATGTCCGTAAACATCAAAAAAGTATATATTGTAAGTTTTTATAATGTCTGCTACCTTATTTTAGTAACATTTGATTCCAGGAGGAACTACAGTGGAGTATGTCGATCCTATTAAGGATATCGAAAAGATTAATGCGATGAAGGAAAACTTAAAGAAGCAATCATTAAGAGATTTTTTACTATTTGTATTTGGCATTAATACAGGAATTAGGGTGCATGATTTACTCTCTTTAAAAGTAGAAGATGTTTGGGATAAAGCGGAAATTAAGGAATTTCTTTATCTTTATGACGATAAAAAGGATGAACAAAAAGTTCATTATATAAACAGTCAAGTGAAAGCGGCTTTGCAAAACTATTTAGCTACATTTGATTTTAAGGAAGATGATTACCTTTTTAAATCGAAAAAGAATCATCTCCCGATTACACGCCAGCAAGCTTATCGCATTATTAATCAAGCAGCTAAGGAAGTTGGTATTTGTGGCAAAATCGGCATGCATACACTTAGAAAAACATTCGGCTATCATGCCTATCGGAAGGGCATTGCCATTTCCATCTTAATGTCGATATACAATCATCAAACCCATGCCGAAACATTGCGGTATATCGGAATTGAAAAAGATGAGGAAAAATTAATAAAAGTGGATGTTAATCTTTAATAGTCAAAAGGAAGCAGCTATGCTTCCTTTTTTAATTCGCTTGAATTAATACAACGCACATATCATCGTCTGCGTTGACTTGTTGTGTTTTCGTTAAAATAAAATCAATTGGTTCTTTGTTTTTGGCATCATGCCAATAGGATGAGGCGATTTTCTTAATAAGTTCATAGCCATCGGTTTCATAACGATCAATGGTTTCTTCTACACCGTCCGTACATAATAGTAATTGAATAGAATCTGTATATGTAATAATTGACTTTTTGATATCAATTTCTTCAAAGAATCCAACAGCACACGTATTGCTGGATAGCTCAATCAGCTCAGTTTGGCTGACTAGGGCAAATCCAGTTGGATGACCAGCATTTACGTACTCCAGCGTTTTCTCCTTCGTATCAAGCACAAGATAAATCGCCGTGAAATAATAAGGAATTTGCTGGTTTCGATGGTTTAAAGAATTCATCCAGCGGTTAAGCTCCTTCATAACATACTCAGGATCGGCATAGGTTGTAATTGAATCCCTTAAAACAGATGAGATAAACATGCAAACAAGTGAAGCTGATATCCCGTGGCCCATCATATCAAGCTGAATGGCGGCATAACGGTGTTCATTTATTCTATGCCAATAGTACATATCACCTGCTAATTTAAACGCAGGTAAATAGGAAGCCTTTAATAGAAGGTTCTCCTTATAAACAGGCTCGCTCAGCAGGCTGGTCTGGACTTGCATCGATAATTCTAACTCATTTCGAATCTTTTCTTCTTGCTCAACATGCCAGTCCTTCTCGTATTTCAGCCTTAGTGCCACTCGAATTCTTGCTAGAAGCTCTGTTTTATTAATCGGTTTCGTCACATAGTCAATGCCTCCAGCATCAAGTGCCTCAACAACTTTATTGGAATCTTCAAGAGCCGTTACAAATATAACAGGAATATCCTTTAAATGTGGGTATTGCTGAAGTTTTTTACATGCTTCAATTCCGTCCATTTCAGGCATCATAATATCCATCAGTATAATGTCTGCCTGTTTTCCAATTTCTACTGGCTGATCCTTTAGGAGATAAGTGAATAATTCCTGTGCTGAAGTTAAAGATAAGTAATCATCATAGCCTGCACGTTTTAAAATGTTTTCAATAACAAACAAGTTCGCCTGGTTGTCGTCCACAATAAGAATCCCCATATAGTCTGCTCCCTTATTTCTTACATATTTACTTTTATTATATTTTAAAAATGGGTAAAGTTGTTAGAGATAAACACTATAAATGGAAAAAGCATCGGAAGTGTCTAGAATGGAAAAAATAAATAATAGGCTATTAGACCTATTTTGTCCATTACTAGTATACAAATGTCCTTATAGAAAGGAAAAACTCTTGATTATTTTCTGAATAGGAGTAAAATTAGGGATATATTTTTTCAGTAAGGGGTTGTAAAAATGAAAGTCGTAAAGTTTGGCGGATCTTCTTTAGCATCCGGAAAACAACTAGAAAAGGTCTTCCAGATTGTTGTTTCTGATCCCGCAAGGAAGGTAGTTGTCGTATCTGCACCAGGAAAGAGATTTTCAGAGGATGAAAAGGTAACAGATCTCTTAATTGAATGTGCAGAGCTCAGTTTGCAAAATAAAGATCCAAAGAAAAAACTCGATGCTGTTATTGAAAGATATGCTCTAATTGCAGAAGAATTAGAATTATCCGAGGAAATTATTCATACCATTCAACAGGATTTGCTTGAACGATTAAATTCAGACAAAAGCAACCCTGAAAGATTCATGGATTTACTGAAGGCGAGCGGAGAGGACAACAATGCTAAGCTGGTTGCAGCTTATTTCCGTAAACAGGGTGTGGAGGCTACTTATGTAAGCCCTAAGGAAGCAGGGCTTTTAGTAAGTGCAGAACCAGGTCATGCACAAGTTCTGCCAGAGGCCTATGATCGTTTGTTTGAGCTGCGTGAGCGCCCAGGCCTCGTTATTTTTCCAGGGTTTTTTGGTTATAGCAAGGAAGGCGAGATTTTTACTTTTTCAAGGAGTGGATCAGATATCACGGGCTCCATCCTCGCTAACGGAATCAAAGCAGACTTGTACGAAAACTTTACGGATGTGGATGCTGTTTATTCAGTCAATCCTTTTATCGTGGATAGACCAAAGGAAATTAAGGAATTAACCTATCGAGAAATGCGGGAGCTTTCCTATGCCGGATTCAGTGTTTTACATGATGAGGCACTTGTTCCGGCATTCCGGGCTGGGATACCGGTACATATAAAGAATACGAATAACCCATCGGCACCAGGCACTCGAATTGTTTATGAGCGGGACAACACAAATGGCCCGGTTATTGGGATTGCAAGTGACGAAGGCTTCTGCAGCATCTATGTAAGTAAGTATCTAATGAACAGAGAAATTGGATTTGGCCGAAAGCTGTTGGAGATATTAGAAAGCTATGGTCTTTCCTATGAGCATACACCGTCAGGAATTGATGATATTTCTATTATTTTAAGAGAAAATCAATTCACCCCTGGCATGGAAGAAGCGATCATTGATCGAATTAGGACAGAGTTAGAAGCTGATGAAGTCGTGATTGAGCACAGTCTTGCGCTTATCATGGTTGTAGGAGAGGGAATGCGACACAATATTGGTACTACAGCAAGAGCATCCAAAGCTTTGGCAAAAGCGGGGGTTAATATCGAAATGATTAACCAAGGCTCTTCTGAGGTGAGCATGATGTTTGGCGTGAAGGAAGTCGATGAGAAGCGAGCGGTTCGGGCGATTTATGACGAGTTTTTTGCTCCTGTTACGGTTTAAGGCTTTAAGGGCTTAAAAAAAGAGTTGGCGCACAAGTTTTCGCCAACTCTCATTTTTATATTGATTTTTCGAAATTTACGCGTTTATTTAATGCATACATAAGAGGCATTCCAACTGCCATCACGATGAATTCACCAATAGCGGTTGTGAGCCATGTAAACATAAATGGCAAGCCAAAGGCAAGATGGAGCTCAAGGGCAATTAGGAACATAGTGAAGGTGAACACGAGCGTGTTTACAATCATGCGTGCCCATATGTTTTTAATAAATCGGCAGCAAGCAATTGTGATTAATAATGAAATCAGTGTTTGCCCGACTCCGAAAATGAGATCGTACGCGACCATTGGTGAAAATAATAAATTCGTTAAAAATACACCTAATACCATTCCGAAAATATATTTCTTGTTAAAAACGACTAGGTGATTAAACATTTCGGATACACGAAACTGGATATTAGTGAATCCAAAAGGCTGGATAAGCATAGAAACAGCAATATATAAAGCTGCTAAAATGCCATTTCCGACAAGCGTTTTTACATTCATATTCAATTCTCTCCTTAGTTTTTTATCGTGGGATGGTTACGAACCACGCGGGCGCTACCCAAAGATAATATTCTAATAGGCAAATCATATGCTGTCAAACCGCAATTATTGTAAATTTTTTTTGTGTTTTTCAAACCGGAATGAACACTTTGTGAACCTTTTCCCAAAAAACATTAAGATACTGTTAAAATGCTTGACATTACAGTGCTAAAGTATTATTCTAAATTTATAGAAAATTCCATATAGGCGGATGACGGTTGTGGGAGAGAGCATTACGACAAGCCACCGAAGGAGCAAGTTCCAAAAAGACCCTTGGAACCAATCTCTCAGGTAGAGGAACCACAACGGGACGCATCTCTGGAGAGCTCGTAAAAATGAGTACGACACCCAAGGGGACCCCATTATTGATTTGGGCATAAACTCTCAGGTAAAAGGACAGAGAAGGGTAAACAATCTTACCCTTTTTCTGTCCTTTTTTGCGTGGATAAATTTGGGGATTGATTGTTAAAATGTTCACAATATATCCAAAGGAGAGAATGATTTGACCAAAGAATATGATGTAGTCATTATTGGCGGAGGTACAGGCGGATACGTTGCGGCCATTCGTGCTTCACAATTAGGTTTAACAGCTGCGGTTGTTGAAAAAGGGAAGCTTGGAGGGACGTGCCTACATGCTGGCTGTATTCCTAGTAAAGCATTACTTCGAAGTGCGGAGGTTTATGCAACGACAAAAAATGCAGCAGCATTTGGTGTTATAGCTCCCGAAGTGGGACTTGATTTTTCCAAGGTACAGGCAAGGAAAGCAGAAATTACGGATCGCCTGTTTAAAGGTGTACAGCACCTAATGAAAAAAGGGAAAATTGATGTTTATGAAGGAAAAGGCAGAATCTTAGAGTCTAGAAATATATTAGTAGATTTGAATAATGGGGAAGAGGAAGTAACTCTTGTTCCTAAAAATATAGTCATTGCGACTGGATCACGGCCACGGACACTTCCAGGTCTAGAAGCCGATGGGAAGTATGTCATGACATCGGATGAAGCATTGCAAATGGAAGAACTGCCAAAGTCGATTATTATTGTTGGCGGCGGTGTCATTGGAATTGAATGGGCTTCGATGCTCGTTGATTTCGGATTAGAAGTAACAGTGATTGAATATGCTGATCGAATTATTCCGACAGAGGATGCAGATATTTCTAAGGAAGTACAGCGCTTAATGAAGAAAAAAGGCGTTAAGATTGTAACAGGTGCAAAGGTACTGCCTCAATCTCTTGAAAAAGGTGATGGGGTGACAATTAAGGCAGAGCATCGTGGAGAAGAGAAAACGTTTTCTGCAGACAAACTTCTCGTTTCTGTAGGCCGTCTTCCTAATATCGAGTCGATAAGTCTTGAAAATACGACCATTAATGTTGAGCGCGGGTTTATCGTTACAAATGAATACTACCAAACAAATGAGTCAAATATTTACGCAATTGGGGACGTAATTGGGGGCTTGCAGCTTGCACATGTAGCGTCACATGAAGGAATCATTGCGATTGAACATATTGCAGGTAAAAACCCAGCACCACTTGATCCGACATTGGTATCAAAATGTATATACAGCAGCCCTGAGGTTGCGAGTGTAGGGCTTACAGAGGAAGAGGCAAAGCTTCAAGGTTACGAGGTACAAACAGGGAAATTCTCATTCCGTGCAATCGGAAAAGCCCTTGTTTTCGGTGAATCAGATGGATTTGTGAAGCTTGTTGTGGAACAAGGTTCGAATAAGCTGCTAGGTGCCCATATGGTCGGCCCACACGTAACAGATATGATTACGGAGGCAGGACTAGCCCGTGTTCTAGAAGCGACATCGATGGATATCGCTAGAACGATTCATCCCCATCCAACATTAGCAGAAGCAATCGGTGAAGCTGCATTAGCCGTAGATGGAAGAGCCATTCACGCATAATTTTGGAATTGAGGTGTATCAATGACAACAAGAGAAAAAGGAAATAGAGGCGTTTTACTAATTTCTTGTCCGGAAAAGCCGGGGATTATTTCAATCGTTTCCAACTTTTTATTGGAGCATCAAGCGAATATTGTTCACTTTGATCAGCATACAACCGACCCGCTGGCTGGCAGATTCTTTATGCGAATTGAGTTTGATTTACAAAACTCTGACACTTCTATTGAAGGGCTTAAGCAGGATCTTCTTGAAATAGCACAAAATCACTCAATGGAATGGCAGCTTAGCAGCTCAAAGAAAAGAAAGAGAATGGCCATTTTTGTATCAAAAATGGATCATTGCCTCCTCGAGCTAATTTGGCGCTGGAAGTCTAAGGAATTGCCGGTGGATATACCTTTAGTGATTAGCAATCATGCTCACTTAGCTGATGAGGTCGAAAGTTATGGGCTTCCTTTTTATCACATTCCGTTAACTCATGAAACGAAGGAAGAAGCTGAACAGAAGGCGTTGGAACTATTGGATGGGAAAGTAGACTTTATTGTGCTAGCACGATATATGCAAATACTTTCTCCGAATTTTATAGCGAAATATCCGAACCAGATTATTAACATCCATCATTCATTCCTTCCAGCCTTTGTTGGCGCGAACCCGTATGTACGCGCTTTTAACAGGGGAGTGAAATTGATCGGCGCAACCGCCCACTATGTCACAAATGATTTAGATGAAGGGCCAATTATTCAGCAGGATGTTCTGAGAGTAAACCACCGCTACTCGGCAGAGGATTTAAAAATAGCTGGACGGCATGTGGAAAGAACCGTTCTCGCTGAGGCAGTTTCTTGGCATGTAGAGGACCGCGTCCTGGTTCATGGGAATAAAACGATCGTGTTTGAGTAAGAGCTTTTGGGGTTATGTATATAAATGGGAATACATTCTATTAACCATACAACATGAATAAAGGGAGATATTACAATGAGCAGAAAAAGAGTAACATTATCAAATTTAATCAGAAAAAACAGAGAAGAGCTTCTTAGAGACAGAGATCAGCTTGAAGAAATCGAAAAGCGTATTGACGAAAAGCATATCATCACGAAAAAGAAAACTAGCCGTTATGGATTACAATATAATTAGGTTGTAAAATCATTGACAGTGACATTTATTTCAATTATGATTAAAGTATCAATTAAATAGTTTCTCCTAAAGGGGAGTAGCTTTAACGGCAAAGTCGTCACTTCGGAGATCTAATCTCCCGGCATTGTCGGCAACTTATTATCGTTGTTAGCAAGACCTTTACCTATTCGGGGTAAAGGTCTTTATTTGTTTATTAAACCTTTACCGCTTGCTGGTAAAGGTTTTTTGTTTGCAAAAAAGGCATTACCAGCAGATTAAGATGCAGATAACATTAATCAAAAAATGGAGGAATAACAATGGAATTATCGATTTTATTAGAATATGGCTGGGTATTGCTGCTATTGATTGGGATAGAAGGACTTTTGGCAGCTGACAATGCATTAGTGCTAGCTATTATGGTTAGACATCTTCCTGAACAGGAAAGAAGAAAGGCATTATTTTATGGGCTGGCAGGGGCCTTTGTATTCCGATTTGGTTCTCTATTTGCCATTTCATTTCTTGTTGATATCTGGCAGGTTCAAGCAGTTGGTGCACTTTATTTATTATTTATTGCTTTAAATCATATATTTAGAAAGCTTATCGTAAAAAAGGGAAAAGAAAAAGCAACTCCCCAAGACGAAAAGAAAAAGGCTGGCTTCTGGATGACTGTTTTTAAAGTGGAACTAGCGGATATCGCCTTTGCGATTGACTCAATTTTAGCAGCGGTAGCTCTTGCGGTAGCACTTCCGAATACAAGCCTGCCGAACATTGGAGGCCTTGACGGAGGAAAATTTATTGTCATTTTTGCCGGAGGATTTATCGGTTTAATTATCATGCGATTTGCAGCAAATGTATTTGTTAAGCTGCTGCAAACAAAGCCTGGTTTGGAAATTGCAGCTTTTCTTATTGTAGGATGGGTCGGAGTGAAACTATCCGTTTATACCCTGTCCCACCCAGCATTAGCGGTACTGCCGGCAGAATTTGCACACTCCATAGAATGGAAAATTATTTTCTATGCCGTTCTCATTTTGATCGCTGTAGGTGGATGGTTTTTTTCCAAGGAGAAAAAGGAAATGATGACAGAGGAGAAAGCGAGTTAAGGATCAGAACTAGAAGGTTAACCAAATTGGTTAACCTCTTTTTAATGAAATGACTTAGTTAAAATTCGCCGGGCACCATTCCTTGGTGAATTTCATCAGGTTCGCAAATAAATGAGGTGGTTTCGCAAACAAACTGAGTCGTTTCGCAAACAAATCCTGTAATTTTGTAAATACCATGGGAAAAATGCCTGCCCCCGGCATACGGGAGCGCAGGCACACTTTAATTTTGATATTTTTTCCTTTTTAATTATTGATTTTTAGGACTTTATCACTATAATAAAGTGATATCGAGGAAAAAGCATAAAATTATGGAAGCGATGAAGAATCATTTGTATTTGGGCACTTTGAATGGTTCTGAGCGAGTAGTGCAACCGATCCTAATAGATATAGGGTCGTTTTTTTTTTTTTTTGAAACCTTGGAAAATGCCAATTCTGAGTAAGAATGGGTGTGCTCAGGATTAAGAAGTTCTGTCAGCCATTATCCAGTGATGAATTTGAAATATATATAAATCTACTATAATCAAATAAAGGGGTAATTTAAGAATGAAATATAATGGATTCTACAAAAGACAAGAAGGATTTCGACTGGCTTTTAATGAACCTATCCCAGCCACATTTACAATTTTAAATCTAGAAGGAAAAGTCGATGACAGCCAAAATGGATTTTTTCATATTTTAGATATGAGTGTAAAAGGAGCAAAAATCATCTCTATTAAACAAATCCACATCCCTAACTTCCATATAAAAATGGAATGTGTAATTGTTGATGAACCCATTCAAATGGATGGTGAATTAATTTGGGAAAAGAAGAGAAATAATGAATTTATTTACGGAGTAAGTTTTATCCCTAAATCGTATTCGGAACAACAATTGTTACAAGAACTAAAAAAGTATGTTATTAAAAATAAATCTTCATAAAGGGCGCTTTTCTATACTTCGCAAAGATAACAAAGTTTTGGGAACTATTGGTACATTAAGGACGTATATAATAGAGGAAAAAACGGTCCCACTCCACTAAGATTTATTGAAACGTCTTGAAGATTTAACGACATATGGAGTTGCATAGTACGAATAGAGAGGCAGGGAGATAATGTCAAGCTCGTCAGTATTAGGAAATGATCGAATTGTTACATTAGATGTTATAAGAGGATTTGCGATCCTTGGCATATTTTTAGTGAATATGCCATCTTTTACAGGAAGCGAATTTATGGTTTATACAGGCCTAGATAAAACCATTCGAATGCTGTTTGATATGTTTATCCAAACCAAATTCTATACAATCTTCTCATTTTTATTTGGACTTGGATTTTATATTTTTATGACACGAGCGGAGGATAGAGGGGAAAAAGTATTCCGTCTATTTTCAAAAAGGCTATTTGCTCTGCTGTTATTCGGTATTTTCCATCTTGTATTTCTTTGGGAAGGCGACATTTTGCATTCTTATGCGTTAATTGGATTCTTTTTATTATTATTCTATCGCAGGAAGGCAAAAACGGTCCTTATTTGGGGACTCATACTTATCCTTTTCTTTCAATTTTTAACAGGTGCTTCAGCATTGTTAGCGTATGTTGGCGAACAATTTGACGAATCATTAAATATTTCGGGACAGCTGCAAATGGAAAGGATGGAAGAGGGAGAAAAGAAGATAGAGGCCTATACAAGTTTATCATACCTTGAATTGTTAAAATGGCGTATTCCGAATGAACTAAAAGAAATAATCATGAACGAACCTTTTGTTATTCCGGATGTTCTTGGGATGTTTTTACTTGGTTTGTATGCAGGGAAAATTAATTTGTTCCGAAGGGTTAATGAATTAAAGCGAAGGCTTCGTATTATCCAGCTTATTACACTGTTAATCAGTATTCTTCCACTGGCCGCCATTGTTTTTAGTTACTTGAAGCTAGAAGAAGTAGTGTTTATGCACAGTCTTGGAAACTATTTTTATCTTCATTTTAGCGGATTTACATTATCTATTTTCTATATTGTCACGATTGCACTCATGCTGGAAAAGCAAATATGGCAGCGTATATTAAATCCGTTTCGCTATGCAGGGCAAATGGCGCTTACAAATTATTTATGTCAGACGTTTTTTGGTGTCATTGTATTTTACGGGTTCGGTTTGTTCGGGCAAATAACGCTAGCAATGGGGCTCTTAATTTCACTTATCTTTTATTTTGTACAAATAATCTTTAGCTATCTTTGGTTAAAAAAATTCCAATTTGGACCTTTTGAATGGTTATGGCGAGTGATGACATATGGAAAAGTACAACAATTTAGAAGGACGTAAGTAATTGAATACAAAGATAGTACAGCTGGAAATTCTTTGTGAATGTTTTTCAAATAATAGTGAACCCTTTTAATAAGCAAATAAATTAAGGGGTTGATCACTTTGAAAGAAAAGCAAAAGGATAACAAAAAAGTCCATGAAGCTGTTAGTGACGAAAAGCAGCTGATCAGGGAATTTGCTAATCCCGAGTCTAACCAGCCTGTGCCACAGCCTAAGGATTTTGAGGATATTGAGTATTGATTGGAAATAGAGCCAGTACTAGAGGGAAGCTCCGGTCTAGAACTGGCGATTTTTTAAATCAATAGTATTTTCAGCAAGCTTTTTTATTTTTGGAAGCACTTTGTCTAAGATCTATATTTCATCCCGACTGTAAAAACTTCAAATCCAAGCTTTTCGTAATAGGGAGATTTCTTTTCCTCGCTTAATAATTGAATATGTAATTTCGAAGCTTTACCCTTTTCCACTAATCTCAGGACAATTTCCTTCCCAATTCCTTTGTTTCGATAGTCTGGATGGACAATGACCCCGCAAATATATCCATTTATAAGTCCGTCCGAAATTATTCTTCCAGTACCGATTAGTTGTTCACGATCATAAGCACTTAAAACAGACCAGCTTTGAACCATAGCTTTGTGTAAAAGATCCTTAGGTAAATTCAAAAAGTCATTCCAGCCTTCAAGCTGGTAGAGCTGATAAAGTTGATCAGGATTCGGAACTTCAGCTGTATATTTAATAGATTGTTCTTCCATAGTTTACTCCTTCATTCATTGATATAGAAATAATTCTCTATTTCATTTAGAATTCCTTTAATACAAGTTAGTTGCTCATAAATACTCGAAAAAAACAAATTAAATGAGGTATAATATATTTGGAGACAAGAGAGAGTAACTAGCATTAAAGGAACATTTACCCAATCGGGAAGTTATTTTGAAAAAGTATTGAAGAAATAACCTATTTCGTATTAATATTTTTTATGTAGATCCAAAGTGGAAAGAGAGTGGTCAAGTATGGGCCGTAAATGGAATAATATTAAAGATAAAAAAGCATCAAAAGATGCAAATACTAGCCGTATATATGCTAAATTCGGGGTCGAAATTTATGTTGCTGCCAAACAGGGCGAGCCAGATCCGGAAGCCAATCAGGCATTAAAGTTTGTATTGGAAAGAGCAAAAACATACAATGTTCCAAAACATATCATTGACCGTGCGATTGATAAAGCAAAAGGCGGTTCAGAAGAGAACTATGATGAGCTTCGATATGAAGGCTTCGGGCCTAACGGTTCAATGGTTATTGTTGATGCATTAACAAATAACGTGAATCGTACAGCATCAGATGTGCGTGCGGCGTTCGGGAAAAACGGCGGAAATATGGGTGTAAGCGGATCAGTCGCTTATATGTTTGATGCCACGGCAGTTATAGGACTAGAAGGTAAATCAGCAGATGAAGTACTTGAAATCCTTATGGAAGCAGATGTAGATGCACGAGATATTTTAGAAGAAGACGAAGCTGTTATCGTCTATGCAGAACCAGATCAATTTCATGCCGTACAAGAAGCGTTGAAAAGCGCAGGTGTAACCGAATTTACAGTTGCCGAAATTACAATGCTTGCCCAAAATGAAATCACATTGCCAGAAGATGCACAGGAGAAATTCGAGAAAATGATCGATGCCCTTGAGGACTTAGACGATGTGCAGCAAGTGTATCATAATGTTGATTTAGGTGAATAAAACCATTAAGTTTAAATATTAATTGTGAATTGGCAATTAAAATGAAAAGAGAGTTAACATACTTTCAGTTGGAAGAGCGTTGTTCAATAACAATGCTCTATTTTTTTGCAAAGAATTGCGGAAAATAAAAAGCCCTCTTTGCCTGTCAGATCCCACTTAAAATATCATATTTTAAATAGGAAAGGAGTAGCAATCTAAGCTACTTCCTTTCCTTTTGATTAATTTTCACTCGCTATTTTGTTGATGTAAAATATAATTCCCCTAGAAGTTCCTTCACCTGAAAACTACCTGGTGTAAGCTCTTTTTCAATAAAAGTGTTAATAGCTGATTTTTCAACATCGTACATCACTTCAATTTCTTTTGAAAATAGAAGTTTTTCTTTTTCGAGTAAGGTAGAAAGGGCTGGTTGTTGTTTTGGCTGCAGCTCTTCCACATTTAGAGCCTTCTTTAATCCGTCAACATAGTATTCAAACGGACGGCCACCAACAATTTTTACGCCTTTATTTTCCTCATTGATCATTATTATAGTAGGGAAACCTCTGGCACCTAAGCTTCTAGTAAGAGCAAAATCTTCATTCAATAATTGTTGTCCGATTGGTTGTTTTGCTTCATTTACAATGGCCTCTCCATTAAGACCAAGTTTATTTACGATTTCAATCAGAACTGACGTATCTGAAATATTTTGATTAAATGCGAAAAGTTCTTCTCTTGCACGGCGTAAATATTCGAATGCTAATGCATCACTATGATTTTTTTGAATTACTTTAAATACACGTGAGGGTGGGTAGGATGATTGAACAGGATTATCAATCATTAAAGAGCCGTCAATAGGCATTCTTGAGTATTCCCCAACTTCTCTCCAGTGACCAGCAACATCGGCTGGTTTATAAATTCCGTTTGCAGGATCGATTGGTCCATCGTGCCATTTTTCCAGCAAACCACCCATAACCGTATGAAAATTAAAATAGTCTCCATACTGCTCTACAAAACGACGGAGATTAGGTTCAATTGCCCAGCAATGAGAACAAATAGGATCAGTCACATAATAAAGATTAACCGATTTTTTTGGCTGGTTAAAATCAATAACCTCCATTTCTTCCTCTTCTGCTACTCCGCATACACCTGTTTCTAAATCACAAATCATATTATTGTTGTTCGACATATTCTTTTCCTCCATTCATTTAATATCTACTATCTATAGTGTCTGAAAAATAAGCCTCTTATTTGCTTTACAATTGTATTTTAGTACATAATGAAAACGACCAATACCGTTAGTTCATTGTATCTGTCGTTTATACAACACATTGGAAAAATTGTTGAAAAAGTAGGAGGGAGTTGTAATTGACTCAACCAAAGACTGATCCCCGAATTCTGCGTACGCGTAAATTAATTATGGATTCCTTTATCGAACTTTCCGGTAAAAAAGAATTTAAGGATATTACCGTTAAGGATATTACTACAGAGGCCATGATCAATCGTGCCACTTTCTATTATCATTTTGAAGATATATATGATTTACTCGATAAGGTACTATCAGAAGTACTATTGATTAACTTGAATGGTCATACATTTGAGCAAAACGCATTCAATGAAGAATCGATGATTAGTATTTTCATAGCTATAACGGACTTTCAAAAAACTTTATCCAACCGTTGTCATAGAGGATACGAGGATACGATTGCCCGTATAATAAGGGAACAACTCGAAATCATTTTTTACAAAATGTTAGGAAAGCAATATCCAACACAAGATGAGCAAGCTCTCAAAATTACCTCAGCCTTGCTAAGTTGGGGAATTTACGGAGTTTCTGTCGAATGGAGAAGAAGTGGACAGGAGACACCGCCTGAAGAATTTATTAAATTAGCGATACCTTTTATCATGTCTGGGATTGATTTTGGGTCAAAACCTAATTAAACATATTAAGGAGCCTGTTTTGATTAATCTTTTTCAAAAACAGGCTCTTTTTAATTTGTTTTTATATTCCTTCTGGCTTTATGCATAGCTGACTTAAAAGTGATATCACTTTTTTAACATGAACAAACAACAGATTTCTCCAAAGAGTCTTTCATCCTCTCTAATATCATATTACCTTATAATTAGATATTAAAACACTTATTCAAACTTAGTTACTTGACAAAATATAATTATATAAATAAACTTACTTACATAAAGTAACTGATTGGAAAGGAGGTTCAAGCAGCCAAACACTCAGATGAGGCTGGCCTTGATGAAGTGAGATTGTTCTAAAGTGATAAACAACAAGAATTAGTATTAAAAATGGTGGTGTAATAGGATGAGTTTTTTAGAGAAACTATTTGGGAAAACAACGAAGGAGGAAGAACCAATGGCAGAGAAATTAAATATTGGAATTATTTTAGGAAGTACACGTGACGGACGTGTCAGTCCACAAGTAGGAAATTGGGTAAAAGAAATTGCAGACAAACGCGGAGATGCAAACTATGAAATTGTAGATATTGCTGATTTCCAATTACCGTTTTTAGGAACAACTGATGGATCTGAGCCGGGAATTGCAGCCTGGAATGAAAAGCTTGCTAACTTGGATGGTTTCATATTCATCGTTCAAGAATACAATCACAGTATCACAGGAGCATTAAAAAATGCACTTGATTTTGCTCGTGAAGCATGGAACAACAAAGCTGCCGGAATCGTAAGCTATGGTTCAGTCGGCGGAGCTCGTGCAGCAGAACATTTACGTGGAATTCTCGGAGAATTAGCGGTTGCTGATGTCCGTACACATCCAGCCTTATCACTGTTTACAGATTTTGAAAATGGAACAGACTTTAAACCAGCTGAAATGCATGTTGGTACAGTAAATGAAATGTTGGGTCAGCTTGTAAATTGGTCTTCTGCATTAAAAAACGTTAGATAAAGGGATTCATCCATAGTTGGGGGTCACCCTCAACTATTCTGAATAACTGCAAATATTTGTATTAGAAAAAAGAAGACACTACTATTTTAAGAATAGTAAGATGTCTTCTTTTTTATTATTGAATTTAACGGCTAGTGTAGCCAGCATCAAATTGTATAGTTGTACCCGTTACATTCACAACACTTCTTAATATTTATAAGATTGTCCGCCATCGATTGGAATAACGGTTGCATTGATAAAGTTGGATTGATCAGATAGCAGGAATGCCACTAAATATCCTACTTCTTCTGGTTTACCGAAACGTTTCATTGGGTTTGGCTCAACAAATTGTTTTCCTACTTCTTCCCAGTTGACTGGATCCATTTGTTTTAATGAACCTTCGACCATTGGTGTCATGATTGCGCCTGGTGCAATGGCTTTAATACTGATTCCGTATTGACCGTATTCAATTCCAGAGTTTCTTGTTAATCCGACAACGCCGTGTTTACTAGCTGCATAACCAGATTGGCTTCCTACTCCGCGAATACCACCAACAGAAGCAGTATTAACAATAGAGCCAAAACCTTGTTCTCTCATGACTTTCAATACGTGTTTTAATCCATAAAACACACCATTTAAGTTGACATTGACTACTTTTTGGAATTCATCAATACCAAAATCCTCTGTTAGGTTTTGTTTTCCTTCAATCCCTGCGTTGTTGAAGAAACCATCGATTTTTCCAAATTTCTCAACTGTTTCATTTACATAGTTTTCAACTGCTTTTTCATCTGCCACATTTGCAGTGATAAGCAACACTTCTGCATTTGGTGCAACTTCTAACACTTTACTTTTTGTTTCTTCTAATGAAGCAGCGTTTAAATCAACGAGTGAAAGTTTTGCTCCTTCTTTGGCTACTTGTAAAGCTGAAGCTTGTCCTAAACCAGATCCTGCACCAGTAATTAATACTACTTTTTCATCAAAACGATTGCTCATTGAAAATTTCCCCCTTTATTATTATCATCGAAAACGATAAATTACATAGTTATAAGATCTATCTTCAATTTACTCTCATATAAAATATCTCAAATTAAGGATATACTGCATTGTAATGGCAACTTTTTCCCCTTACTCCCCTGATAATACAAGTAATCCCCTATAAATTAATCGCAAAGAACCATTGCTTGTTTCAACTTGATGTAAAAAATCGATCTTCATAATTTATTATTGAGCCGTATACCCACCATCAACGGTTAAACTATTACCAGTCATGAATGAAGAATCATCACAAGCCATAAATAATACAGCTTTTGCCATTTCTTCTGCTTTACCAAGACGTTTTACAGGTGTAGCTGCAGCTAAAACTTGCTTGCTTTCTTCAGGAATAATTGGTGTATCAATAAAACCAGGGCATAATGCGTTAACACGAATATTTTGTTCTGCATATTCAAGTGCAAGTGAACGAGTTAAGTTAACTACGCCACCTTTTGCTGCGTTATAAGCTGCTGAACCAGGTGAACCAACCAAACCGAACATAGATGCCGTATTAACAATCGTACCGCCACCTGTTTTTAACATTTCACGAATGGATTCACGTGCGACTAAGAAAACACCATCTAAGTCAACATTTACGGTATTACGCCATTCAGAGTACTCTAAACTATGTGAAGGATGAACACGGCCGATACCCGCATTGTTGAAGACAACATCTACTTTGCCGAACGTTTCAACGGTTTGTTTAAAGACATTTGCGACATCTTCTTCACTCGTAATATTTGCTTTAATAAAAAGAGCTTCAGCATTAAGCGCTTTCAATTCAGCCTCAAAAGCTTTCCCTTTTTCCTCATTTAAATCAACAAGAACCACTTTGGCTCCTTCAGAAACGAATAAACGTGCTGTTGCTGCCCCAATACCTGATACCCCACCAGTGATCACGGCTACTTTATCTTGTAATTTTCCCATTCTAGATTCCTCCCTGTATTTAAGTTCCCCTACTACATTTTCGTGAAAAAGGCTAGACAGTTTTTCAATCTGTACTATTTTGTTCACAATTTAATTTTACTACTTTGTTCACATTTAACAATCATTAAGATATCATTAAGTGTCTACTTATTAGACACATAAGGTAAATCTGTCTATTTTGAGGGGGAATTCACCATGGGAAAAGAACAAAATACGACATCTATGCGACAAAATCGGACAAAAGAACATCTAAAGCAAGCATTAATTGATCTCATAAAAGAAAAGGGTTACCATTCCGTTACTGTAAAAGACATTGTTGATTATGCCGCTTATAATCGCAGTACCTTTTATGTCCATTACTTAGATAAAATGGAAATCGCTGAAGATTTGCTTTTTTCTATGCTAGAAGGGTTAGAAGATTCAGTTGGCAAACCATATGTAACGGGTCAGAAAGTTTATACAGCCAAGCTAAATGAACCATCTTTTAATATTGTTTCTTATATTTATAAAAACCGGCACTTTTTTGAACTGATTAACTATGATGACACATTACCAGGACTACATACACGGTTTCCTCAAACGATCTTAAAAATCTATAAAGAACAATTTATTTTTGAAACAATCAACAATATCCCTGTCAATATGGATTATTTTAAAAGTTATACAGCCTATGGCTTTTACGGACTTATTAAAAATTGGATCCAAAATGGCTTCAAAGAAACGAAAGAGACATTTATCCAAGAAGTCATAGATCTTACGAAAACACATATTTACGCAGTTGAGTTTATTGGTAAAAATTAAAATGGCTTTGTATCTCAATAATCAATGAGAATGCCATTAAGTAAATTAACAAAAAATACAGGTGAACAAAATGACGATTAAAAGTGAAGAGGATATCGTTAGAATCATTAGTGAAGATACCTGGATGATGGTTTTATTAAAAACAGTTAAAACATTGAACCTTCCCGATTGGTGGATATGTGCAGGTTTTGTGCGTTCAAAAATATGGGATGTGTTACACGATTTTTCTGAAAGAACGCCAATTCCCGATATTGATGTTATTTATTTTGATTCTACCAATTTGGATGAATTAGAGGAAAAGAGTTTAGAAGAAAAATTAAATCATCTTATGCCTGGTATTCCTTGGTCTGTCAAGAATCAGGCAAGAATGCACGTGATTAATAATTTGCTGCCTTATACCTCTTCTATTGATGGAATTTCGAAGTTTCCTGAAACCGTTACAGCTTTGGGGGTTAAGCTAGATGGCAATGACAATGTTATTCTGGCAGCCCCTTGGGGAATCAATGATGTCGTCAATTTAGAAGTCAAACCTACCCCGTATTTTGCTGAGACAAAGGAACGAATGGAAATCTATGAAAATCGAGTGGCAAAAAAGGCTTGGGATTCGATTTGGCATAAAGTAAATATTTTTCGTTACTAAGAATTCAAAAAGAGCAGAATGATAAAGCATTCTGCTCCTCTCATTTTAAACCTCTAAATAATTCCTCATTAAATAAGAAATCCACTTACACTCCGGATGATTTCGAATATTTTCATTTAGGCCTTTTACAATCGCGGGACTTAAAGTCGGATCGATCATCTGTTGCTTTAAGAGAATTAATGACTCCTTTTCAATTGGATCTTCAATATCCGCGATTTTTTCTTCCATCATTTCAATCAACTGTTCCTTTGTTATTTCTTCATTTATCGGCTGCTTAAGAATTTCAAATAGATCTTTCGAAATGAATGGGATCGTTACTTGCTTTGCCAGTAGATTTGTTTTTTCCACGAGCGATTGAGAAAGAAGATTCAAGTCTTGCGGTGAGCTACTGAATAGAAAAAGCTTTGAATAAGTATGCATAAACCCTTTAATACAAAAAATTAAATCATATTTTATCTGTTCGATGGATTTTCCGTATAAACGTTCAATCAGCATTAATATCGTTTTGTCGATCAGCGTGTCGTAATAACGCATTTTTAAAAAGAAATCTTTATTAAACGAATGGGACTGCTCTTTCATGAGGATTTTTGCAAAAGCAAAATGCTCGTGAAAAGAGTGAAAGGTTGCATGATAAAACTCATATAAAAGATTATCATTCGTATTTCTGACTATATGGTCAATATCAGCTGTGAACCGCATCATAAATTGGTCAATGATGGCTAAGATTAATTCATCCTTTGATTTAAAAGATAAGTAAAATGCACCTTTAGAAATCCCGCAATAATCTGTGATTTGTTGGACGGTTGTGGCATCGAATCCTTGAGTTGCAAAAAGCTCTAGTGCTTTTTCCATAATTAACTGTTTCTTCATCATTTTTTAACATCCGCTCCTAGGACTTTCGTTGACAAATGACTTATCGGTCATTATTATAAGGAATTAGGACTGATTAGTCAATTAAGGGCAGGTGTAGATGTGAAAGGGTTAGTAAACTTTGTTTTGAAGAATAAACTAGCAGTTTGGCTGCTGACTATTATTATAACCGTTTCGGGAATTTATTCAGGAACACGTATGAAAATGGAGATGATTCCGGATATTTCCATTCCCTTTTTAATGGTGATGGACGTATATCCTGGGGCTACTCCCGAGCAAGTGATGAATGATGTGTCGATCCCTTTAGAAAAAGCAGTTGAGGGATTGGATCATGTAAAATCTGTTAATTCTAATTCATATTCGAATTTTGCTAATATTCAAGTGGAATATGAATACGGTATTGATATGGATGAGGCGAAGCGGGCTTTGGATTCTGCGATTGATGCAGTGAAATTGCCTGAAGGCGCCCAAAAGCCTACCATTACGGCTATAAGCATGAATATGATGCCAGTTGTAGCCCTAAGTGTAAGCAGCACGAAAGAGGACATTGTTGAATTAACGTCAACAGTGGAGGAAGTTTTACTCCCAAAAATCGATAAAATCGATGGTGTTGCCTCTGCCACGATCACAGGGCAGCACATTGAAGAAGTTGACCTTACTTATAATAAGGAAAAAATGGCTAACCTAGGCTTAACGGAAGATTCCGTCAAGCAAATGATTCAAGCAAGTAATCTCGGTATTTCTTTAGGACTTTATGAATTTGAAGAAGGCGAGCAAGCTGTAGCGATAGACGGCAAGTTCACGACTGTTGACGAATTAAAGGAAATGCTCATTCCTGTTACGCCATCAGCTACACAGCCTTTACCATTTGTGAAGCTTAGTGATATTGCCTCTATTCAAGTAGTAGGGAAGGTACAATCAGTTTCCCGGACAAATGGGAATGATGCGATTGCTATTCAAATTGTCAAAACCCAACAGGGTAACACAGTTGATGTTGTAAACAGTGTGAAGGAATTAATTAAAGAAGAGAAGAAAAGAATTGATGGGATCGTTATCGATGTAACGCTTGATCAAGGGAAACCAATTGAAGAGTCTGTCACTACGATGGTTGAAAAAGCGTTATTTGGCGGTCTAATTGCAGTATTGATTATTCTCCTGTTCTTAAGAGATTTCAAATCGACCATTATTTCGATTATATCTATTCCGGTTTCAATTTTAATGGCTATGTTAATCTTAAATTGGATGGATATTACGCTAAATATTATGACGCTTGGAGCGATTACTGTTGCCATTGGCCGTGTTATTGATGACTCCATCGTTGTGGTTGAAAATATTTACCGCCGCCTGCATTTAAGAGGTGAGAAACTTACAGGGCGTGCACTCATTCGTGAATCAACGATTGAAATGTTTAGGCCAATCATGTCGTCAACCATCGTCACGGTTGCCGTATTCGCACCACTTATTTTTGTTGGTGGGATGGTCGGCGAGTTGTTTATGCCGTTCGCGTTAACGATGTCATTTGCACTCGGAGCATCATTAATTGTTGCGATTACAATTGTTCCAACATTATCTCACTTTTTATTCAGAAAGAAGCTATATAGTGAAAAGACGGAAAGCAGACATAAAGAGGCTGGAAGATTATCCAACTGGTACAAAGGATTCCTTGAAAAAACTCTTAATCATAAAGTGATTACTTCCATTCTTGCCTTTGTTTTATTAGCAGGGAGTTTGGCGTTAACACCATTGATTGGTTTTAGCTTTATGGGCAGTGAAGAGGATAAAGTAATGTATTTAACATACACGCCTAAAGCGGGAGAGCTGCCTGAGGAAACATTAGAAAATATTCAAGTAATGGAAGAGAAAATGCTTGAACATGATGATATTGATATCGTTCAAGTATCTGTTACGGAAAGCGGAGACCAGCAAGCAGCCATGATGGGCGGCGGGGGAAAAGGCGGGTTAATGTATCTTATCTTTGATCCCGAAATGGAGAACTTCCCAGAGGTCCGAGAAGACATAGAAGAGTATATGAAGAATATTGGACAGTCTGGTGAATGGAAGAGCCAGAACTTCTCTTCGATGTCCATGTCAACAAATCAAGTTAGCTATACTTTTTACAGTGAAGATCTAAATAAACTGAACAAATCAGTAAAAATAGTTGAAGATGCATTAAAGGAAATTAAAGGTTTAAAAGATGTTTCTTCTAGTGCAGAGGATGCATACGTTGAATACACCTTTAAAGTGGCACAAGATGAATTATTAAAGTATGGATTAACAACAGGGCAAATTGTCATGATGTTAAGCCCAGAAAAAACAAAGAATGTGTTGACCACGATTGAAAAAGAAGGAAACGCCTTAAATGTCATCGTTCAGCAGGAACAAACAGCTCAGCCAAAATCAATTGATGATATATTGGAAAAACAAGTACCAACACCATTTGGTACGACCATGCCTCTTTCTGAGCTTGTGACTGTTGAGAAAGGTACAACATTAAATACTCTGGCTCGCAGTAAGGGTGAATACTATGCTAGCGTTTCAGGTACGATCACTAGTAAGGATATATCCAAAGCAACAGCTGAAGCAGATAAAACAATTGATAAATTAGATCTTCCTAAAGGGGTCACAGTTGATGTGGGCGGCGTTGCAGCAGACATGCAGGAAACCTTTACACAGCTTGGTATAGCCATGCTTGCGGCGATTGCCATTGTGTATTTTGTTCTAGTTGTCACATTTGGTGAGGGTCTTGCACCATTTGCAATTCTTTTCTCACTGCCATTTACAGTTATTGGATCATTTGTAGGATTATTAATTGCGGGTGAAACCATTTCTGTATCTGTCATGATGGGGCTGTTAATGTTAATCGGAATTGTAGTAACGAATGCGATCGTTCTCGTAGACCGAATCATTAGGATGGAACGTACGGGGATGGTTATGCGTGAAGCGGTTCTTGAAGCAGGCGCAACACGTTTACGTCCTATTCTCATGACAGCCATCGCAACGATTGGTGCGCTAGTGCCATTAGCCTTTGGTGCAGGCGGAGGCGGCTTGATTTCGAAAGGCCTGGCCATTACGGTAATCGGCGGATTAATAAGCTCTACACTATTAACATTAATCATCGTTCCGATCGTTTATGAAGTATTGTCCAAGATGTTTAAGAAAAACCGTATGGAAATAGAAGAGAATTAATGAAGAAGCCCCACAAGATGAGTAAAATCATCTTGTGGGGCTTTTGTTGTTTGGAAATGGCATCATCATTGTTTTCTATGAAGTTAAAGAAAAATGCTCAATTTATGGAGGAAAATAGGGGGGGATTAAATACTATGGTAATTATTTGGGGTTTGTGAAAAAATTGTACTTAAATTAACACCAAAGGAACATCATAAATTGGTAAAATCATTTAACATACAATCTCATTGTTTTACCACCGTTACTAGGAATTGATTTAGTATTTAAAGTATAAAGCGACACTTTAAAGGATAAACCAACAGGTCTTGAAATTGTAATGAATTTAGAGTGACTTCGTTATGGGTGTTTTTGTTTAAGATATTCGAAAGCCTTATTCTTATTGGGAGGATTCGTTTTGTTAGAAATGGAAAAGGTGAGGGAAAGAATTAAACTGTTAGATGAATCAGATGCTAAAAGTTTATTGATGATAATTTATGCAGGACTTGATACTGCATTAACTGGTACGGGTGGGGATGAAGCCCTTAAAGAAATTATTAAGAATTTACACGATATGTATTCAAGGATACCAGACAATAATGATTTCAGAGAAAAATAAATCTTTTTTTACTAACGGTGGCTATTCTTCAACAGATTTATCTCAAGATTCCTTGCCACAAGAATGGCTACTTAAATGGTTGAAGGAGTTAAATAGTTTATAAAGGTAATGGTAACCTTCTTGTTCAACTAGTGGGGGCAAGAGTGAAGAACGGATTGCTGCGGTGTTTCTTTTTTCTTATTCGACTAACGGGACAGAATAGTGTAATAAAATTAGATATATCGTTACATTTATTTTCAAAAAAATGGGAGACAATTAAATATAAGGAGGTGGATTTCCCATATGGGAACAAGTTTTTCGAACGTACAAATAAAAACAAAAAATATTCAAACAGTAAAAGAAGCACTTATAAAAATTCATGAAGATAAAAAATTTGATAACTTGTTTGTAATGGGTAAAAAAAATATTATTTAGGAAAATCAGATGAATGGATTACTCTATTAAACGAAATGTATGATGGATTTTTTTATGATTTTACTATTCTTTTATCAACATACATAAATTTTCCAATGTTCGTAATTGAATGTTTTGATGAATGTTTGCTGGAGATATGTTTTATTCAGAATGGGAAAATAATAACCAAGCATAAAACTGATGAAGAAGAAGAGTTCGACAAAGATGAAATAAATGAAGCCCTTCTATCTGAAGATCCAAATCATCAGTTGGACGATGTCGGAGCCATAATAAAATTATTAGACCTTGATGTTAACGAAAAAGAACTTACTGAAATATTGAAAATAGAAGATATTGAAGACAAAATTTCTTCCTTGGAAAAGTTATTTAAAATTGATATTTGGGTTAAAGCTGATTGGGTTGAGGATGATGACGATTTAAGGTTGAAATTTAAGCTATTTTCTATGAAAGAATAGTTGATAATCTGCAACTAACTGGTAACTTTAACACAATAAGAAATTCCAATACAGGGCCTAAAATATGAAAGTTTTTATGCACTACATTTATAAAGATACTGTCATAACAGCATTTTTAATTGCCAAATACACATATTCCTCCTTGTTAGTATTGTTGTATGGCATCTAGAATAACTAAATATAAAATGAATTATTGTCACTAAGCAGATATACGATATATATTAAATGACCATTTTCCAATAACAATCTTCAAGAATCGGGCGCTTTTCTGTAACAAGGAACAGCGCTTATTTTCATTATAGGGGCATTAAATGAAGGAAAAAAATCAAGACGAATTGAAGGCTTATAGGGTAAGGATAATATGGTATTGTAAAATTTGCTGCACTTAAACTGGAGAAGAGTTGAATAAGGATTTTGATTATTATGGTATTCTTCATATAAGAATGTGGTTAGAACAAGATAGAATGGGAGGAATCACACTTTTTATGATTAGAATTGAAGGACGAAAAGTTGAGTTGAAAGAGGCTACTCAACAGGATATTGATGAATTATATTTTTGGAAATATGAAGAAAAGGAACAAGATGCTAAGAAATGGAATGGTCCCTACATACCTGAGCCTTACATAACAAAAGAACAATTTCAAATAGATTGGGAGAAAAACTATGAAATTGTCCCCAACGTTCCCAATACACTAATCATTTTTGTAGGAGATAAGTTGATTGGAACAGTTGGCTCTTATTGGGTGGACAAAAACACAAATTGGTTAGAAACTGGTATCGTGATTTATGATAAAAATTACTGGAATGGTGGTTACGGAACTGAGGCTTATAAACTTTGGATTGATTTCCTATTCAGTTCTACTGAATTGCATCGGTTAGGGATGTCAACTTGGTCAGGAAATATAAGAATGATGAAGGTTGCAGAAAAATTGGGAATGAAAGAAGAAGCAAGAATAAGGCAAGCAAGAATGGTGAATGGTGAATATTTTGATGCTATTAAAATGGGGATTTTACGAAAAGAATGGGAACGGTCTTTTTGAAGTAGTAGCTTTAGTAAAATAACAGAAGAGCTTTTATTGCAGTTTTTTTATAT
This sequence comes from Bacillus sp. DTU_2020_1000418_1_SI_GHA_SEK_038, assembly GCF_032341175.1. Lineage (NCBI taxonomy): Bacteria > Bacillati > Bacillota > Bacilli > Caryophanales > Bacillaceae > Bacillus > Bacillus sp. DTU_2020_1000418_1_SI_GHA_SEK_038. Next base: position 756,047 of record NZ_CP135435.1, read on the forward strand.
TAATAATGGGCGCAATCCTGAAACAAGGATAAGCGCTCATTATCCATTTTATGAACATTTTTTGGGATTTCTAAAGTTGTTTTATATTCAATGCAACCAATTGATACTCTCCCATATCTATATATTGAAATACAAAACAACTGGTTAAGTTAGGGGGTGTTGAAATGGGATCACTTAAAGTATTGGTCAAAAAGGCAAAAAAGGGCGATGGAGAAGCGTTTGTTTCACTTGTAAAGCAATACGAAGATGTATTGTATCGTACTGCAAGTAGATTGTTGAACAATGACGACGATGTAGCTGATGCTATTATCTCGGCCTATGAAAACTTACATACTCTAAAAAATGACGAGTACTTCAATACTTGGATTTGTAAAATCCTAATCAATAAATGTAACAGCTTGCTCAATAAAAATAAGAATGTTTCGGTGATTGATGAGAAATTACTCCCAGAAAAGGAAAATGGCGACTTTCAGAAAATCGAATTAGAGGATGCGCTTAATAGTTTAAATGAAGGCTATAGGTTGGCACTTATTTATACTATGGGATATATGAAAATGAAAATACTTTTGTAGATATAAAAATCATTGATGAAGATGGTAAAGATTATGGAGTAACTGGTTTTAGAATGAGTACAAAAAATAACAAAACAATTATTTCAACAAACTTCCCAATAACTTCTTATAACAATTCTGAAAAACTAAAACTAATTGTAGAAGGTATAGGGGAAGTGGAACTGTTTAAAAAATAGACGATGTAGAAATATTAGGGATAGTTGTTTATGGCACAAAAGATGAAATATTAGAAATCATGAAAGAGGAGTATTGTTCAATAATCAAAAGGAAACCTTGAGAAAAAATATAGCAGGAACATAGAAGGTATGAAATTTGAAGATCCAAAGAATGTTGGTGTAATCGTAAATGATCTCTCTGCTGCCAAAGAGTTTTTTCTCGATTTTGGACTTGAGGTGAAAGGGGAATGGGAAATGGAAGAAGAGTTGATGGGATATGCGGTTGGTCTAAATGACGTTAAAGTAGCGTGTGTAGGATTGGGAACGCCAGACGGTCAGACATGGATAGAGCTAATCAAATTTTATAAGCCGTCAGATGAAAGTGATATTCAGCAAACCTTTGCAAATACACTGGGTATTCGACATATTGCATTTACTGTTGAAGATATTGAAGCTGTTGTTGCCAAATTGAAAAAGAATGGTACGGAAATCTTTAGTGAGCTACAGCACTATGAAGAAAGTTATAAATTATGCTACGTTCGTGGTCCAGAGGGAATTATTTTGGAGTTGGCTGAAGAAATCAAATAAGTAATATTAATTAATATGAAAGTACGACTTTTTGTTACTTTCTATTTTTTTCGGACTGTGAAGAAATGTACTTAAACGTAAATAGGTTGGAAACTAAAATCTGTTAAAGAAAATATCCATTTTGAGCAAGGTTTACTCAAAATGGATTGGTTATTTTTTGAATGTTACTGCATTATTCAAATGAATTGCCTTTAGGCTTCGCTCCCATCACAATATGAAGCGACAACTGCAGCCATTGCTTTAGCACAAATGATCAGGCTTTTTTCATTAATATCAAATTTAGGGTGATGATGCGGGTATGCTTCACCTGATTCAGGCATCGCACCGACATAGAAGAAGCAGCCTGGAACCTTTTCAAGATAATAAGCAAAATCCTCTGAAGGCGGTTGTGGCGGTGTTTCCAAAACAGCTTCAACTTCTGGAATAGATGCCTGTTCTAAAGCTTGGTGTACAAGTTCGGTTGCTTCTGGATCATTATATAATACAGGATAGTCATTTTTGTATTCGAAAATAGATTTTACCCCATATGATTTTTCTAATCCTTCCGCAAATGCTCGAACATTTGATTCTACGGTATCTCTTGTTTCAGAAGACATTGTACGAACGTCTCCTTCAAGTGTCACTGCATCTTTGATGACATTGAATGTACCTTTTCCATCAAAGTTTCCAATTGTAATCGAAGCTGTATCAAACGGATTGATGCGGCGGCTGATAATCGTTTGAAGGTTCATTACGAATGAACTTGCTGCCACGATTGCATCGTTTGCCATATGAGGAGAAGATCCATGTCCGCCTTTACCTTGAACGACTAATTTAAAATAGGATCTTCCCGTTTGAGTATTTCCGCTTCTGTAATAGATATTACCTGTCTTCATTGTCGACATGACATGGATTCCAAATATTGCATCTACTCCTTCAAGGACTCCAGCTTTAATCATGCCAATTGCTCCCCCAGGAGGAGCTTCTTCTGCTGGCTGATGAATAACTCTAATCGTTCCACTTAACTGTTCCTTTGCTTCTGCCAATGTTTCAGCTAATACGAGCATATAGGCTGTATGGCCATCATGACCACAAGCATGCATGACTCCTTCGTTTTTCGAGGCAAAAGGCAGTCCAGACTCTTCTTTAATGGGCAAGGCGTCAAAATCTGCCCGAATGGCAATGGTTTTACCCGGCTTAGAACCTTTAATTGTGACAACAATGCCGCGATCTCCACCAAAGTTTGTCTCCACTGAATCCACTGGGACTCCTTTATAAAAATCGGCAATATATTTAGCCGTTTGTTCTTCTTGGAAAGAAAGTTCTGGATGTTCATGAAGGTAGCGGCGAATCTCAATGATACGTTCTTTTTTATCATCTAATTTCTTCATTAATTCGTTCAGCAGCATTTGTCCAGTCTCCTTTCATTTAATGACTAGGCTCTGGTTCCCGTTGACCAGGGGTTTGGATATTTATTCTTTTTCCTGTTTTTTGGGCTCCTGTTTTTCCAGCATCCCCAGGAACTAAAAATAGAATGGATAGAATGGAGAGAACGCCGAATATGACGTTTACGATAATCCCTGCTGATGCTGCCATTTCCAAGTTTCCACCTGCTGAAATTGAACCATAAACTGTCGCTGATATCGCAACACCGAACGCTCCACCAAGCGAGCTCGCCATTTTGTAAATTCCTGCAGCTGCACCAACTTTGTCTGAAGGAGCATTAGATACAGATGTGTCAGTTGATGGAGTCGCATACATTCCTAGTCCGAATCCAAACAAAACAAAGCCGATGAAAACAGCTACGGTATATGGGAAATCAGGTAAGAAGGTGAGACCCATCAATGCTACACCAATAGTCGTGATAAGGGCTCCCCAAACCATTGGCTTTTTTGCGCCAATTCTTTGTAAGATTTTTTCACCAACGCGGATCATCGCTAAAACAACGACTAAATAACCAAGAGAGAGCATCCCTGATTGAAGGGCACTGAAGCCTCTGCCTACTTGAACATACGTATTTGCTACGACTAGTGTACCTGCAATCGCGTTCAACAGGAAATTAGAAACGGTTGCACCAGAATATGGTTTGCTTTTAAAAATTGAAAAGTCAATTAGAGCGATATTTTTACCTTTTTCGACTCTATAGAAAATAATAACCCCAATAATTACCACTACCGCTAGAACTATTGTGGTTAGACTTGTCCAACCAAAATCTGAACCATAAGTGATAAATATGTTTAAAGCAACCATCGTGATAATAAAAATGACTAATCCAGAGTAATCAAATTTAAAAGCACCTGTTGATTCACCTCTACTTTCCGGTGTATCTTTAATGAGCCACATACCAAGTAAAGAGAATACGATAGAAAAGACGAAAATCCATCTCCAGCCCATATATGTTGCAATTGCACCACCTGCGAATGAAGCAGCTCCTGAGCCGCCCCAAGATCCGATGGACCAGTAACTTAGTGCACGCTGACGATCGGCACCTTCAAAATAAGCTTTCATGAGAGCGATTGTTGAAGGCATAATACATGCTGCTGATAGTCCTTGAAGGATACGACCGATGATTAGTAAAACAGATCCTTGTGCTAACACAAGGCATAGGGAACCGATGACACTTAGGATCAGACCGATATATGTTATTTTTTTTCGGCCAACTTTATCTGCTAGTCCACCGGCAGCAACGATAAATAATCCAGAGAACAATGCACTTAAACTGATGGCAATGTTTAATGTACCAAGTGAAATACCTAAATCTTTTTGAACATCCGGCACCACATTGACTACTGACTGTGCAAATAGCCAAAACGAAATAACGCCGAATACAATTCCGGTGATCATTTTATTTGTGCCTTTATAGTTCGTTGTTGTTTCCATAATTAAACCTCCGTTAAAGGGCTACCCCAAATTGATTGATCAGTTCTCATTTAATATTTGCAGTTTTTTTCTAAGATAATCTGCAAAAAATATCCAAGTCTGTTTTTACGTAATCCAATAAAAAAGACGCCTTCTTAATTTAAGAAGCACGCCCTAATTCTGAGCTAGATTTTTTGAAAAATTTAACGAGATTTTTTCACATTATACCCTTGTTCTTCATATGGCTGAAGGTTTTCTAACCATTTTTTCTCAAGCTCGGCCAAGGCCTCTTTCTCATTGAAATAAGGATCGTCTTTCTTTTTAAAAACCTCCAAAGTTTCAATAGTAAAGGCCTCTTTCCCAAAATGGTTCCAATCTTCCTGAAGAGCTTTGTTAGTGTGAGTCCCTGATTCAAGCATAAACTTTTCGCCATTTAAAGTTTTGAAATTTCTTGTGCTGCTGACAAAAACCTTTTGATTCTTCATGTTTTTAATTTGATAAACACCCGCCTCAATGGGGATTTCTTTATATTGTTGTTTTAATTCTTTTTTACGGTCCACTTGTTTAACTCACTTTCCATGATTATTTTTTCAGCCAATATTGGCTTCCATCTTGCTTTCGACCTAAAAATCCATATTCAACTAGGTATCTTCTGATCATGACGTGATCCCCATAAATAGTGTTCAAAATTTGATTTAATTCTTTTTCGTCATAAATTCGCCCACTTTCGATCTGAGCTGCGATTTCTCGAAGGACAATCAGACGCTGCTTTTCCTTTGGCGGGAATTTCTTCAGGCTTCTATTCGGTCCTTCTGTGAAAAACTTATTAATGATTTTTCCCTGTTCTTCTTTAGTGATTGCATATCGTTCATCCACCATTTTTGCACTTTTATGAGGAGCGATAAAGGCCGGGGCATATTCGTCCTTTTCTTTCAAAAGCTCCATCATTGTCAAAAAGACCTTTGCTTGACGTTCCTTCTCTTTTAACGCAAAACGATGATGCCTAATGGTTGAGGTGCTGCCAATGCCCATTTCTTGCTGGACCTCTTTATCACTTTTACCTTGATAAAATAGCTGAAGAAGCTGATTTTGATGGTCAGTTAGACCAGTAAGCTTTTTATCCATACCAGTTAAATAGTCAAATACAGATTGGTGTGTACTCTCAATATGAATCCGCATGTATCTTTCCGCTTCATAAAGTGTATTGTCATAGGAATAAACAATTCCCTTTTCAATCTTTTCCCCGCATAGAAGGCATGTATAGGAATTCTTTTCTTGAATATAACCTCTTTTAAGCTCTTCCAAAGACGCATTCCAGAAGAAATCTATTTCCATTTTAAAATCACACCCAGTCAACATGAAGTAAATATCTATCGTTTGCTTTATCTTAAAATATTATTAAGTTACAGTCAAACATAATTTATAAATGTTTGCCCTTTTACAAACAAAAGAATAAATTATTTATTAATCGGATGATTCAAAAATAGCATTCACCTAATTTATCCAGTTTAGGGTAAAATAAGGGTGTAGCTGATGCAATGAGAAATATGGTTAGTTGTTTAGCCCTGTGCTATGTAGTTGTGAGGAGATGGAGTTATGAAAAAGATATTTAGAAATAGAATAAAACCTTTAGTTATTATGCAGTTGCTGTGTCTAATCCCTATCTTAATTTTATGTTTATTTATTTTCAAAGATGGAAACGTCAATTTTTTCTATAATGGAATATTTCAGCTTATATTTGCTGCATTCTGGTTACTAACGGGGATTGAAAATATAATGATGAAAAAAAGAGGCTATTCTTTTATGTCAGTTGCCTTATGCATAATATTTATATATTTGGCTACACAAAGTTTTCAATTGGCCAACATTAAATAAACATAGTTTGAGGGGAAGCAGGTATGGCTTTTGAACCATTGTATATTTTTATATTCTTATTTTTAAAAGGAGAGGATTTCAAATGAGTTACTTCGCTAAAGCAACAGAGTGTCCAAAATGTGGAGGAACAGAATTGGGGAAAGGGAAGCACTCTGGATATGCTGTTATGCACCCAGATAATAAGATGAGCCTGGGATCGAATGTTGAATACATCCTTTGTACGGATTGTGGATTTATTATCGAAAGCTACGTGAAAAGGCCAGAGAAATTTAAGGGGACGATGTTTTAAACTTAGGGAATAATAATTAGAATAAGGATAGCTACGAAAAAGCAATGTCATTCGTAAAGGAATTTGCCATAGGTTTAATATTTCTTTGCAGGTATAAAATCATAAGCGGATATTTTCCGCTTAATGTATATAATGGAGGCTTAAGAAGTAGATATAAGAGGAGAAATTCCGATTATCTGTTCTAAATAAGGAAAAATCCAGAGATTTGTATAAGATAACCGGAAAAACTTCCTTTATTGTTAGGAAAATATAGATATTTCTTAAATTAAACGGAATTTTTCCGTTTATTTTTCAAACTTTCAGTTATTATTATTAACATAGTAATTCACATCTATTAGCTTCCAATTATCAGATCGAGGATGTCTATTAGTTGAATAGATGAAAGAAGACTGTATATATTTCAATATAATTAAGGGTAAATTAACCAAAACAAAACTATGAGGTGCTAGATGAAAAAATTTGTTTTGGGTATATTGATTATTTCAAGTTTGGTTATTTATCCTTCACAGTCAAAGGGAATATCTTTACCGTGTAGCATGGTATTGGAGCCCATCGATAAAAAACTGACAAATGCAAAGGGAGCAGCATTGATTAATAAAGTACATTTAATTCCTCAAAGTTTTGCAAGAACGAATTTAAGTATTCTTGGGGTGCACCTTCCCAAACCAGCACATTATGGCAATTACGATAGCTATGAAGGATTTGCCTTTATCCCTAATGAAATCAGTTGGCGTTTCAGGCTTTATCCCACTCCAGAAATAGATGGTCCAACTTGGGCTGGGAGAATTGATGACATTACAGCAAAAATGGACAATGTAGAAGTACAGATCAGACTTTCTAATTCAAAGACTCAAAAGCTTGGCCCCAGTCTATTATCAGGAAAAATTAAATTTTGTAATTAGCAGATATAGGCCAAATGCGCATTACTAAAACGGATGAATTTCTATAAAAAAGGAAGGGCTTATTTTACTTCCCTCAAGCCCTTCCCCTCATGAATCTCCCGGATCCCTTCCTCACAAACTCCATATGAACGCCACGAACATGTTTCGCACAAAATTTGAATATCGGAAGGAACAACAAACTTTCGGATGCATGACTCAATGTCCTCCCATTTCAAAATTTGTCCGAGTTTTAGTCCTACTTTCTCTAATATTGCTGCATCTCTTTCATAAATATTTTCGTCTTGGCAGTGATAGGTACCAGAGTTTGGATATTTTTCACACAACTGATCAGGCCCCTTTACAAGCTGAATTAACGATTTGGGATTTTCTCTCAAGTTTTGATGCAATTGCGTCATATTTTTCACGTATTCTTCGGAGTAGCCCATTCCCCGATAACCTAAAAGGCAAAAAAGATGATGACCTCGTAATTTATACATAGCTCTCCCCCGGAACTAATTTCTATGTTAACTTCAATCTTTGGTTGGTTAACATTTATTTTTAATCATATCACAACTTACCTGGGCAAGTGGAAAAGAGTTTACTCCAAATAACACACTTTAGAACCTCATAGACGTTGACAAATATTTCAAAAAATTATAATATAAAAATCCTGCCAATTAAATCTTGGCATTAAGGGGACTTTAAAAGTTCATTCTTCTTTGAAAGGGATGGATAATATGAACAAAGAGCAATTAGTAGAAAGTGCACGTAAGATGAAGGAAAGAGCCTATGCTCCTTATTCTAAATTTCCGGTTGGAGCAGCTTTATTACTAAAAGATGGCACTGTTATTAATGGAGTGAATGTGGAAAATGTTTCATTTGGTGCAACTAATTGTGCTGAAAGAACCGCAATTTTTACTGCAATAGCAAGTGGTTATAAAAAAGGTGATTTCCAGGCTATAGCTGTATCAGGTGATACGGAAGATTATCTTCCACCTTGCAGTATTTGCAGACAAGTCTTAGCAGAATTCTGTTTACCTGAAATGCCAGTTTATTTAACAAATGAGAAGAAAGATATTTTAGAACTGAGCTTACGAGAATTATTGCCGTATGCATTCACAGATTTAGATATGTAAACATATTCCCTATCCAAATTTAATAAAAGAAGGGCAAGTTTTGATTATCTTTTCTCAAAACTTGCCCTCTTCATTTTATATGAACCATGGACTTAGACGGTAGTTTTACTGACAAATGGTCGTTTAATATAGGATAATGATGATATATATTTGTTGAAAAAATATTAGGGGGAAACTCCAAAAAAAGGGAAGTGCAAAACGATGAATACAGAAATGGTTATGGGGGAGCTTGAAGCCCTTGGCAAGGAACGAACTAAAAAAATGTACATATCCAATGGCGCGCATGAGCCGCTTTTTGGCGTGGCTACGGGTGCAATGAAGCCAATAGCTAAGAAAATAAAAATAAATCAAGCTTTAGCTGAAGAGCTTTATGCTACAGGGAACTACGATGCCATGTACTTTGCTGGCATTATTGCGGATCCAAAAGCTATGACTGTGTCTGATTTTGATCGTTGGATGGATTCAGCCTATTTTTATATGCTGTCCGATTATGTGGTAGCGGTTACTTTAGCGGAAGCAGATATTGCACAAGAAGTTGCTGATAAATGGATCGCAAGCGGGGAAGAGCTGAGAATGTCAGGGGGCTGGAGCTGCTATTGCTGGCTTTTGGGAAATCGCAAGGACGTTGAATTTTCCGAAAGCAAGATTGCCGATATGCTAGATCTTGTGAAAAATACAATTCACGATTCGCCTGAACGAACAAAATCTGCGATGAATAATTTTCTATACACGGTTGGAACTTCATATTTGCCGCTCCATGAAAAGGCGGTCGAAACCGCAAAGGCAGTAGGTGTAGTAGAAGTTAAAAGGGACAAGAAAAAAAGCAGTTTCTTAAACGCTTACAAAAGCATTCAAAAAGAAGTAGAGAGAGGGAAGATAGGTTTCAAGCGCAAATATGTAAGATGTTAAATAATAGCCTCGCAACAGGAGTAGTATTCATCAGCTGTACGAAAAGAGTATGAGAATAGAATAGTGGGCATTAGTTAGCACTGAAGAGTGTAAGAAGGCAAATAGAAAAGAAGAAGAATACGCATTTACAAAACAAAAGGAATAAAGGAAGCAATCAACGTATCCTCCTTTAATCCTTTTGTTTATTTTTGAAAGAATTTTTCTAGGGTTTTTCCCGTAGTCCGAGAATACAAAGCCAAATCAGCTTATCCTTTTTGATATAAAGTAACAACACAAGCACCACCAAGGCCTAAATTATGCTGAAGCGCAGTTCTTGCATTTTCTACTTGGCGATTACCTGCTTCACCACGAAGTTGCCATACAAGTTCAGTACACTGGGCTAAACCTGTTGCCCCAAGTGGATGCCCTTTGGACATTAGTCCCCCAGATGGATTGATCACATACTTCCCTCCGTAGGTATTATCACCATCATTTATTAGTTTTTCTGCTTCACCTTCCTCGCAAAGGCCCAATCCTTCATAGGTGATGACTTCGTTTGGAGTAAAGCAATCGTGCAACTCAATGACATCTATATCCTCCGGACCGATTCCTGCCTTTTCAAAAACTTCTTTTGCAGCACGATTGGTCATTCCATAGCCAACCAAATATAGGTTATCACTATCAATACTATTAGGTAAATCAGTCGTCATAGATTGGGCAACTATTTTTACTGTTTGACCAATATTATGTTTTTTGGCAAAAGAATCACTGCAGACAATCACAGCTGCTGCACCACAAGTAGGAGGACATGCCATTAATCTTGTGAGACCTGGATATATGTCAGGCGAATTCATTACGTCTTCCAATTGAATCTCTTCCGTAAATAAAGAATACGGATTATTTACTGCATGTTTTCTTGATTTTACAGCTACTTTTCCGAAAATCTCAGGACTTGCATCGTATTTCTTAAGATATTCTAATGCAGCGGCACCAAATACCTTTAATGCAACTGGCCCCTCTGGCAATTCACTATTCAATTGATCAAACCGATTGTAAATCCATTGGAAAGGTGAGGTCCGGTCTGACCAGTTTTCACCAAGTGCCCCTGGTTTCATTTCTTCAAAACCAAATGCAAGGACACAATCTGCTGAGCCTGATTCCACCGCTTGCCGGGCCATATAAAGGGCTGTTGAACCTGAAGAACAATTGTTGTTTACATTAATAATTGGAATTCCTGTCATGCCTACCTGATATAAAGCTGTTTGACCGCATGTGCTATCCCCATAAACATAGCTGGCATACGCCTGTTGGACCTCTGATAAATCAATTCCCGCATCGTGAAGTGCTCCTGTAATGGCTTTTGATGCCATGATTTCATAGGGCTCATTTCTACCTGGTTTTTCAAATTTGACCATGTTGACACCAATAACGTTTGCTTGATTCGTCATTAGAAATCCCTCCAGTTTAATTCTTTTAAGAGTACAAAGGATTATCTCATTTGAATAGAAGGCAGTATGGTATTATCTTGGGGACATACGAATTCCGCCATCTAAACGAATGACCTCACCATTTAAATATTCATGCTCCATGATAAAGGTTGCTAGCTCCGCAAATTCGGAAGGACGCCCTAATCGCTTCGGAAATTCAACACTTTCAGATAATTTCTGAATGACCTTTTCGGACAAAGTGTCCGCCATGGGTGTCATAAATAAGCCTGGAGCAATTGTATTCACACGAATGCCGAACTCCGATAAATCACGGGCTACAGGCAAAGTCATCCCTGTTACCCCAGCTTTACTTGCTCCATATGCTGCTTGCCCCATTTGCCCATCGAAAGCAGCCACAGAAGCCGTATTAATGATGACGCCTCTTTCGCCGGAATCGGTAATAGGATCGTTATTTTTCATTTCATTGGCTGCTAATCTTAATACATTAAACGTTCCTACTAAGTTAATACCTATAACCTTATTAAAATCTTCAAGTGGCAATACACCTTTTCTGCCTATGGTTTTCCCAGGGGTACCAACGCCTGCACAGTTTACACAAATATGAATCGCCCCAAATGCTTCGATTGCTTGATTGATTCCCTTTTGGACTGATTCTTCATCTGCTACATTCACTATCGCATATTGAACTTGGTCTCCTAATTGCTCAACAGCTTCCTTGGCTTTAGCTTCATTTAAGTCAAAAATTATAACATTAGCACCTTTTTCAACAAGTCTAGTTACTGTTGCTAACCCTAATCCTGAAGCTCCACCTGTTACAACTGCTACTTTATCTTTTAAATTCATATTCTATCATCTCCTTAGTTCATTACTTGCTTTCCGAAGGCTCCTTTATTAGATAAGGCATTAATTGTTTCCTGATCAAACCCTGCTTCTTTCAAAATATCTTCTGAATGAGTTCCTGTTTGTGTGCCCGTAAATCGGTATTCCGCAGGCTGAGTTGAAAATTTTATAGGAAAGGCAATTTGCTTTTGTGTACCACCCTCTGGCTTTGGTACAGAAACAACTAAATTTCTTGCTTTTATTTGTGGATGCCGAACCGATTCAGAGAATGTGAGGACAGGTTCGACACAACCGTCAAAATCATCACCAAGAATTGTTAACCATTCTTCAAATGTTTTCTGCTTAAAAGCATCCGTCAGTTTCTTTTTAAAAGCATGCTGATCCTCTTTACGCTGACTGCCGCTTAAGAATTGTAAATTGCTGTCACCTATTAATTCACAAAGTCTTGCCTGAAATTGCGGCTCTATACTTCCAACGGAAAAAAAACGATGATCCTTAGTTTCATAATAGTCATAGAAAGACCCACCATTTAGCAGCAGGGATTCGGCCTCTGGCTCAACTCCTCCAACTAAATATCCGGAGCCGTATAGGGCATTTAGGGCAAAAGCAGAATCGGTTATACTAATATCGATGTACTGCCCTTCACCAGTTTGATCACGGTGATAAACAGCCGCTAGTATGCCAATGACAGCGGGCATTGATCCTCCTGCGAGATCCGCAACCTGTATTCCGGTTGGAATAGGCGCTTGATTTTTTCTTGACGAATAGCTTGCTGTGCCAGCCAAGGATAAATAGTTGATATCATGTCCAGCCTTATTCCGAAGCGGACCTGTTTGTCCATAACCTGTAATCGAACAATAAATAACTTTAGGATTAATTTGTTTCAGCTTTTCGTAGCCAATGCCCAATTTATCCATGATACCTGGACGAAACTGCTCTACGATGATGTCATAATCGCGGACCAATTGGTATACGACTTCTCTCGCTTCCTCCAGCTTTAAATCCAATGCTAAGGAACGCTTCGAACGGTTAAGATGCCCAAATGCCGCTGAGACCTCACCATCCATCGGTTCCATGAACTTCGTTAAATCCACCCGATAAGGTGATTCCACTTTTAAGACATCAGCCCCCATATCTGCCAGCATCATCGTAGCAAAAGGACCTGGCAATAGAGTCGAGAAGTCTAAAACTTTCAAACCTGTTAAAATTCCCATGCTTACCCCCCAGAACTATTTTCCTAAAATATCTTTACTGATAATTTCCTTCATAATTTCAGAGGTTCCGCCATATATTCGCTGCACTCTTGCATCTGTATAGGCCCTTGAAATTGGATACTCTACCATATAGCCATAACCGCCAAATAACTGAAGGCATCCGTCTACAACCCGGCCTTGAGCTTCGGTGGTAGATAATTTTGCAATACTGGCGTCAGTAGTAGATAGCTGTTTTTTCTCAAGGGCATTTAAACATTGGTTTACATAAGCCCGGTTTACTTTTGCTTCTGTTGTCATTTCGGCAATTTTATGACGGATCACCTGTAATTGACTAAGTGGTTTTCCAAAGGCTTCTCTTTCGTGAAGATATTGAACAGTAATCTCTAAGACTCCTTCCATGGCCCCGCATGCTGCAACAGCAAGTATCGTTCTCTCTCGTGGCAACTCCTGCATCAATGCGGCAAATCCATGATCTAGTTCACCTAATATTTGCCTTGGTGAGACAGTCAAACCATCAAAAAATAATTCGGATGTATCAGCAGAGTGCAGCCCGATTTTCTTTAGCTTTTTTCCTTTGATTAACCCGTTTGTATCAGCATCAACAATAAAGAGAGTGGTTCCTTTTGAAGCAGGAACTGCCTGCGTTGTTTTAGCTACAGCAATAACAAAGTCAAAGTTCTGGCCGTTTGAGATAAAGGTTTTGGAACCATTGATAACATAGTCGCCAGTAACCGTATTTTTTATTGCAGTTGCTTTTATACCCTGTAAATCACTGCCCGCACTTGGCTCAGTCATTGCAATTGCGCTAACGTATTCCCCAGACGCCATTTTAGGTAAATAATGGGCTTTCTGTTCTTCCGTCCCCGCGTTTAAAATATAATGGGCAACAATATTTGAATGAACAGCTAAATTTCCGGCAACAGAGCTGTATCCAAGTCTGCTTAATTCATCGACAATGCTGGCTGCAAAGTGTAACGGTGCCCCTAAGCCGCCGTATTGTTCAGGAATATCTACACAAAGCAAACCGGCATCCCCAAGTTTTTTCCATAACTCTCTTGGAAAAATTCCATCCTCTTCCCATTGGCTGTAATGGGGCTCGATCTCTTTTTTAGCGAAGCCTTCAATTGATTTTTTAAATAATGTAATCTCTTCTTCAATGGCTATTGAATGTTTCACTTTGTTTCCTCCCTTTCTTAACCTTCTATCTATTTTACTTGCAACTTTCATGCCAATTTTCTAATCTGTATTGAAGCCTTTTATTATATAAAGGTGTTAAGTCATATTAACAGGATACTGTAAAATGTTAAGTTAATTAACAATATTCTGTTAACATATCTATATTCATTTGATATAATGTGCATGAAAAGGGGTTGATAGATATGCTTATTTCAGATCTCATGACAACGAATTTTATTTGCTGTACTAATGAGCAGACATTAAAAGAAGTCCTTCCAATGTTTACTGAAACTCAATCAAACATTCTCCCCGTGGTAGATGACTCCAATAAATTAATTGGCATCATTACAAAGAGCAAAGTTTTCCAGGCTTTAGCTTCCCAGCTATCTTTGGACATGACTATTAACCAAATTTATAATCCTAATCCGATCTTTCTTCATCCAACTGATCATGTAGAAGAAACAAGAAAATTGCTGTTAAAATACAATGTTGGACATGCACCTGTTGTCAATAAGGTAAAGATTCCTGTTGGGGTCATCTCAACAAAACAATTATTGTCATCCTATAACATTGTTTATAGTCAATTATCTTCCGTACTCGATATCGCCTATGATGCTATTATTCTTGTGAATAAAAAGGCAGAAATTACGATGGTGAATAAAGGCTTCACCGATTTATTCGGATTAACCAGGAAGGAAGTTTTAAATAAATCTACAACCGATTTGTTTCCTGAACTTGATATTGAAATGGTCATTAATACTGGAATCAGCATTCACAATAACCCGCATATTATTGAAGGACAACAATCTCTCATATCGATTTCGCCTATTAAAGAAAATGGCGAAGTTATTAGTGCGATTTGTAAAGTAACCTATCGAGGGCTAACCCATTTACACGAAGCCTTAACTAAAGTGAAAGAACTAGAGAAAAAGCTATCTTTCTATCGAAATGAAATAAATGAAATGAAGGGTACGAAATATACATTATTTGATATTGCTGGAGAATCAGAGAAAATCAGAAAGGTTAAGCATGAAGCAACTTTAGCTTCTAAAAGTATGTCTACGGTTTTGATTATTGGTGAAAGCGGTACAGGAAAGGAGTTATTTGCCCAAGGAATCCATGCTGCCTCAAGTCAAAGAGGGACCTTTGTTCAGGTTAATTGTGCTGCCATTCCACCTGAATTACTTGAGTCTGAGCTTTTTGGCTATGTTGATGGTGCCTTTACGGGTGCCAAGAAAGGAGGGATGAAGGGTAAATTTGAATGGGCACAAAACGGAACGATCTTTTTAGATGAGATTGGAGATATGCCTTTAACTCTTCAGACGAAAATCTTACGAGTGCTGCAAGAAAAAGAATTTCAGCCAATTGGCAGCTCAAGAACCATTCATCTAAATACAAAAATCATTGCTGCGACCAATCAAAATATCGAAAAACTTGTATCGGAAGGAAAGTTTAGAGAGGATTTATACTATCGGTTAAATATCATAAGATTGGATATTCCTCCTCTAAGAGAAAGACTAGATGATCTGCCGGATATCATTCAGGCCATTATCCAGCGTTTGAGTCAAAATGGATTTTACATTAGAGGAGTCACACATTCAGCCTTGACCCAATTAATGAAACATACCTGGCCGGGGAATGTAAGGGAATTAAATAATGTACTTGAAAGAGCAGCAAACCTTAAAACAGATGATTATATAGATGCAGAAGATATTCCCGCTTTCAGCCAAAACAATGAGAAAAATGATCTAGTTGATCAATCAACTTCAAGATATAAAGATAAACTTCTTTCAACCGAAAGGGATATGATTATCTCGGCATTGAAAGAATCAAAGGGGAATAAAACAAAAGCAAGTCAATTGCTTGGGATCAGCCGACCATGGCTCTATGCAAAAATTAAGAAATATAATATAGAGTAAAAATGCACCGCTGCACCTAAAATCAGGTCAGCGGCGCATTTTCATTAGACAGGAACCAGTTACTATTGCAACTTTATTATCTAATAACCTATTCTCCATTTTAGTAACCTCCACCTAATTTTTAACTGAAAAAATAAAGTGATAATTTAATTGAACAACATAATCAAGATATATTAGTATCACTGTTTATTGACGGTTCTTAAATAGTCTGAATATTTTTGTCTAAGCTCAAATTTCATAAGCTTACCTGATGCATTCCTTGGCAAACTATCTTCAAAGATTATTTTTTTGGGACACTTGAAACCAGCTAGATTTTGTTTTGTAAAATTGATTAATTCGTCTTCGGACAATTCATGGCCTGCCTTTTTGACAACCACTGCGGTTACGAGTTCACCCCATTTGGGATCGGGAGTACCGATAATTGCAACGTCTGATACACCTGGGTGTGATCCAACCACATTTTCTATTTCAATTGAGTATACATTTTCTCCACCCGATATAATCATATCTTTGTTTCTATCAACTAAAAGAATATAGCCTTCTTCATCTCTTACTGCTAGGTCGCCTGTATATAACCATCCATTTCGAATAGTTTTAGCTGTAGCATCTGGGTTTTTATAATACTCTTTCATTATTGATGGAGCCTTGAAAATTAACTCTCCCACATCTCCTGCCTCCTATTGACAAATCAGGAGCATCCCAGTTCTATGACATATCAACAAGAGTCCCTAATAGGTTCACTCTTTTTGATAGAAGGTGACGACACAAGCACTATCAAGACCAAGTTTATGCTGCAGGGCAATCCCTGCTTCTTCATTTGCAGATTGCCTGCAGCTTCTTGTTCATTTTATTAATATCCTCTAAAATCCGGTGTTCTTTTTTCAGTAAATGCTGATAATCCCTCTTGAAAATCATAGGACTGGGTATGACTCTTAAGCGCGAGCAGTTCGTGCTTTAATGCAATGTCTAATGGCTGTTCAAGGCCATCATCAACGAGCCTTTTCATTTCTTTTAAAACAAGAGGGCTCTTCATTGCGATTTTGTCCGCTAACTCCTGAACGAATCCTTCAAGATTTTCAGGTTCCACCACTTCATTAACTAATCCAAATTCTTTCATTTCTTGAGCAGAAATAAATTCACCCGTAAATAATAGATACTTTGCACGATTGATCCCTATCTTACGAGGAAGCCTGACTGCCCCTCCTCCGCCTGGAAGAACGCCAAAGTTGGAGTGGGCATCTCCGATTTTTGCTTTTTTAGAGGCGACAATAATATCTGCGGTCATCGCGATTTCTAATCCTCCGGCTAGGGTAATCCCATTTAAAGCAGCGATTAATGGTTTAGATAAATGATTGAGCTTGTCAAAGAGTTTTCCTGCCAAATCAAGTATCCCAACTTTTCCATTCGGTTCAGTATCTAAATCATCAAGAAGCTCCTTTAGATCCGCGCCAGCACAAAATGCTTTCCCTTGACCAGATAATATAATGACTCGTACTGATGGATCCTCTTCTACAGTTTGAAGGACTTGAATTAATTCCTCCACCAATTTTCTAGAAAGGGCATTCATATGATCCGGCCGGTTTAAGTAAATCCAAGCTGTTTGCTGCTTTTTTTCAAGGATAATAGATTCAAAGTTCACTAAAAACTCCCCTTTGGTTTGTATTTTTACTTTGAAATAAGAGCAGATATTTCTGCCTGTAGCACTAGTTCACCATCGTTTTTAAAAGACGAAAGTAATAAAGTAACTTCCCCGGCAGTTTTTGCTTCCTTTTTCCTAATTACTTCGGTGATAACATAGATGACATCATCCGGGTACACTGGTTTTGTAAATTTAAGGTTATTAACACCTGTTCCGGCAATGACGTGGTCACCAAGCACGTCTAATTCAACCCACAACTTAAAAGAAATACTCAAAGTATGTAGACCTGAGGCAATAATTCCTCCAAACCTACTTTGCTTTGCTTTCTCCTCATTAATATGCATATATTGGGGGTCAAATTGCGATGCAAACGAGATGATATCCTCCTTACTTACCTTATATGATGCTGTCTCAAACTTTCTCCCAACGGTTATTTCATTAAAGTTCATCTCTTCCTCCTCCACCCATAGCAGATCTATAGCCATAAGATAATAGAAATGTAAAATACACCTCCATAAAAATTAATAATCTTTCTAGTTACTAGCAAGAAGCATGCCAATATAAAAAAGTAATTACAAGTATTTTAAACAGTGAGTTAGGGACTTTTTTTCATAAAAGAAATGGTGAATGAATTGTAACCGTTAACTAAAACCGTTAACTTACTTTACAGTTCGCAATTTTCTGTTAATAACACTTAACACAACATAGGCAAAAACCTTTATTTTTCTGGGTGTTATCTTGGCATGGAATTTGCAAAAAAGATACATATAGGAGTATTGAGAATTTTGGCAAGGGAGGAAGGCTCATTATGTCATTGGTAAAAACAGCACTTAACGATGGAGTTTATGAAATAGAACTTAATCGCCCTAAGCAGCTTAATGCACTAAATTCGGAGTTGCTTTCGGATTTAACGGAAGCGGTAAGGGAGGCAAAAATTAATTCGGATATTCGGGCTGTCTTATTATACGGAAGTGGAAAGGGATTTTGTTCAGGTGGAGATTTAAAGGATTTTGGAATCGACAGCACAAATCCGATAGAAGTAAAAGAATTCTTACAGAAGGGCCATGAAGCAATAATAGGCCTCTATAATATGGAAAAACCAGTGGTGGCATCTGTACACGGCCCAGCAGTTGGTGCAGGGTGCAATTTAGCTTTTGCCTGTGATTTAATCGTTGCAGATGAGAGTGCTATCTTTTCGGAAATATTTGCAAAAGTAGGGGCCATACCGGATATGGGAGGATTATATTTCCTTCCACAAAAAATTGGGATGCATAAAGCAGCCGAACTTATTTTTACAGGGAAAAAGATCGATGCTCACACAGCCTCCGAATATGGATTAATAAATGAAGTTGTACCAGAGGGACAGGTAATAGAAAGGGGGAGAGAACTTGCACTTTCATTAGCGAATGGGCCAACTAAGGCTATAGGAATTGCAAAGCGAATTATGCATCAATCCACGCATTTGTCACTTGAAGATATATTAGAACTGGAGGCCTATGGACAATCGGTTATTTTTCAAACAAAAGATTTTTCAGAGGGAAGAAAGGCGTTTCAAGAAAAACGAGAACCTATATTTCTTGGGTTTTAATACTAGAATTCCCAGCTAATAGATTTATATATTAGGAATTGTCAACATATGTAAAGCAGATTGAATGCTTATTTTTTAATATATCTTAGGATAAAAATAAGGAGGAAATAGAAATGAGAATGGTAAAAGGGTGTCCATCTACTTCCATGGATGATTATCAATTAAATACAACGACATTAATACGTCATGCTGTCAGGAACTTTCCAGAGCAGGAAATACTGTATCGAGCAAATAACCATCTTCATCGCTATACGTATAAGGATGCATATACTCGTATGTCAAAAGTTGCGAAT
This sequence comes from Bacillus sp. DTU_2020_1000418_1_SI_GHA_SEK_038, assembly GCF_032341175.1. Taxonomy (NCBI): domain Bacteria; kingdom Bacillati; phylum Bacillota; class Bacilli; order Caryophanales; family Bacillaceae; genus Bacillus; species Bacillus sp. DTU_2020_1000418_1_SI_GHA_SEK_038. Next base: position 775,386 of record NZ_CP135435.1, read on the forward strand.
TTTCTTGAAAATAAGTTGGGTGTAAAACCAGGTGACAAAATTGGAGTCTTAGATTGGAATAGCCACCGTCATTTTGAGTTGTATTTTGCCATTCCTGGGATTGGTGCTACACTTCTCCAAATGAATTTACGTATTTCACCAGATGATTTAGCCTACGTGACCAATCATAGTGAAGCTACATACATCTTTGTTGACGAATCATTGATATCAGTTGCCGAAGCAATTGCTCCATTATTGAATACTGTCAAGGGATTCATTATTATGACGGATAAGCCAATGTCTGAAATCAAAACAAATCTATCTCCAATCTATCATTATGAGGTAAAAATTATTGATGAAAGTGCTGTCTTTGATTGGCCGATGGTAGAAGAAACAACAGCTTACAGTGCTTGCTATACTTCAGGAACGACTGGAAGGCCTAAAGGTGTGTATTATTCACATCGGAATATTTACTTGCACACTCTTAAAGAAGCTGCACTTGTTGGTGCAAACAGTCATGATTGTTTATTAGTGATTGTCCCGATGTTTCATGGTCAATCATGGGGGCTTGTTCACACGGCTACAATGATGGGTGCAAAAATGATTTTCCCTGGACGATATACAGCAGAGGATACATCACCACTTGTAGACTTAATGATAGAAGAGAATGTCACAATTACAGCAGGTTCACCGGCTATATTCCTTCCAATGCTTCATTATATTCGAACACTTAATGAGAAACCGGATCTTAGTAGAGCAAGATTCTTATCGGGTGCAACTGAACCCCCTATCTCTATGATGAGAGGATTCAAAGAATTAACAGGGGCAGAAATTATTCATGCCTATGGAGCCACGGAAACCACTCCATTAGTTGCAATGAATTATCTTCTAAATCCAATCTTACGTAATAGATTGACTGATGAAGAAAAATGGGACTTGAAACGCAAACAAGGATTACAGGTATCAGGCATCGATTACAAATTATGTGATCCAGTTACGGGGGATGAGGTTCCCCGAGATGGAAAAACGGTGGGGGAAATTTGCCTAAGGGGTCCTTGGATTACAGGTGCTTACCATAATGCACCTGAAACGGAACATAACTTTAGAGATGGTTATTGGAGAAGTGGGGATGCAGGTACAATTGATCAGTATGGTTATGTGAAAGTTGTAGATAGGATTAAAGATGTAATCAAAAGTGGAGGGGAATGGATTTCCTCTATCGATTTGGAAAATACCTTCATGGACCATCCCGATGTTTTAGAGGCTGTAGTTGTAGGAATTCCGCATGAAAAATGGCAGGAGCGGCCTCTTGCGCTAGTTGTTACCAAAAATAATAAAATGATACCAAGGCAAGAATTTGAAGATTTATTATATAAGCATTTTGCCAAGTGGCAATTCCCAGATGAGATCCTTTTCGTTGAAGAAATACCAAAAACAAGTGTAGGTAAATTTAATAAAAAAGAAATTGTTAAAAAGTATAAAAATCTATACCAAGAGTCGTCTGAATGCGAAGTTACCACAGATTAATGAAATGACCATATTTGGGCAAAGAAATTTTCTGAATTGGCAGATTAATTAAGTGTAAGTTTCTAAAATTATTTTTTGGGCCTCTATGAAACTACTGTCAGATGTTATTAGGATGCAACCATATAGTGGTTAATCAATATTTTCCATTTAAGTTGGGGGGAAAAGTAATGGGAATAACAAATAATTTGAAAAATAGGGGATTAATTGGTGACGGATTAAAAAGGGCAAGTTATCGATATCCGTCACGGCAGGCTCTAATTTATTATGATTCTGAAGGAAAACAAACGATTTTTACCTATGAAGAACTAAATAAAGAGGTGAATCGTGTTGCCCATTCATTACTTGAAATGGGAGTGAAAAAGGGGGACCGGATTGCTGCTATTGGTCGTAATAGTCCTGAAATGGTCCTATTATCATATGCCTTATTGAAAATTGGGGCATGGTACACACCTTTAAATTTTATGTTAAAACCTCAAGAAATAAGCCAATTGATAAACATTTCTCAGACCCGCATGTTTTTTGTAGATAGAGCAAATATTGGTGCAGTTAAGTCCATTGTCAATGAGTTGCATAGCGTTGAAAAATTTGTTTGTTATCGAACAGATGAAGTCCCAGAAGGATGGGGAGATTTTAACCAACTGGTAGATGGAGGCACCGATGAATTAGAGATTGAAATTGATGACAAAGATGTTGCAGCCTTATTTTATACAAGCGGAACGGAGTCTGTACCAAAGGGTGTAATGGTCACTCATCGCAACTTTTTTTATTCAAATTATTCATATATGGCAGCAGGCGTTTTTCAACCCGAAGATACTTTACTGCTGACACTTCCATTAATTCATATGGCAGGATTTACTTTAATGCTTCACGGCCACATGGTAGGTTTGACAATAGTAATGACAGAGGTGCCAATTCCTTCTCAAATGGCCACATTAATGGAAGAGCATAAAATTACATTAACTGCTTTGCCGCCAACATTGTATCTGGGTATTCTTAATGTAGAAAAGGTAAATCAATATGATTATTCTGCACTTCAAAAGCTAGTTACATGGTCTAGCACCATTCCAAAAGGGATGGTGGATGGATGGAATAGGATAGCCCCAAACGCTCAATTTTTTACGATACAAGGTTCCAGCGAAACAACAGCGAGCCCATTAACCGGTAGTTGGTTTAAAACATGGGATGACGTGCCAAATGGGGATGGAAGGTATGTAGGAAAAGTGGTTCATACTGGAAGTGAAATCAAACTTGTTGATGATTATGGAAACGAAGTTCCTAATGGTATACCAGGTGAACAACTTGCCAGAGGCCCTGTAGTTGTAAAGGGATATTTTAATAACGAAGAAGCCAATATGAAGGCGTTTCAAAATGGATGGTATCATACAGGTGATGTACTTATTCGTGACAACGATGGCAACTACTTCTTTGCAGATCGAAAAAAGGATATTGTTAAAACTGGAGGAGAGAATGTTTCCAGCCAAGAAATAGAAAATATCCTAAGTTCTCATTCGGAAATTCTTCAATGTGCTGTTTTTGGTGTTCCTGACCCGCGCTGGGGAGAAGCTATAACGGCGGCAATTGTATTAAGGGATGGGTCTGTCCTTACAAAAGAAGAAATAATAGATTATTGTAAAGGAAAACTATCCGGCTATAAAATTCCAAAGTATTTTGTGTTCAGGTCTAGTCTTCCTACGACATCCGCAGGCAAGTTATTAAAACGAACCCTGAAAGATGAATACAAATCTTTAGCACAAAGCTTTAAATAACAATATCAATGTAGGCTAGATAAACTAAACCTAATATTAAGTGAACAGAAACAAGTGGATTTCGGTGGAAAGTGTAGTTTTTACTTGCAAAAGCTACACTTTTTTTCGATTTTAAAGAAAAAACATTACATTACAATCCAATTTGGGATTAGGTATTACTATGTAAGGTTTTTAAATTATGAAAAGGAATGAGGGTATTCGAAAAAAATGTTAAATATTTATGAAGAGGATAATGTTACCTGTGCGGAAGCTATCATTTATAGATCTAATCGAAAAGAAAGGTCGGTTTATTCATTTTTAGTTGATGGCATGCTCATTGATACTGGAGCGAATTCTTTAGAATCAGATCTTTTTACTTTTTATGAACAGTGTTCGTTTGATTTTGTTGTTTTAACCCATAGCCATGAAGATCATACGGGAAATGCCTCAAGGATACAAAGTGAAAGGAATGTCCCCATTTTTATTCACCCTAATGGAATCAATATTTGTGCCAAGCCTGGGTCTTATCCAGAATATAGGAAAAGGGTCTGGGGGGAAAGAAAGGAATTTACCGCTTTGCCCCTTGGGAAAACTATTCAATCTCGGCAATTTGAATGGGAGATAATTTATACACCAGGTCATGCGGACGACCATGTTGCATTGTTGAATAAGGCTACCGGAATACTGTTTTCCGGTGATTTATATTTAGATCCTAAAACAAAAATTCTCATGTATTTTGAGTCAGTACCAGTCATAATGAATTCTATTAGTAAATTACTCTCCTGTGATTTTGATACAATGTTTTGCTCCCATTCAGGTTATATCCCAGAAGGAAAAAAGCAGTTAAGGCAGAAATTGATCAATTTAGAGTATTTATATGGGGAAGTTAAATATTTGTACAATAAGGGACTTTCCATCTCCGAAATTGATAATAAGCTGTTTTCAAAAAAACATCCTATAATCGAACTATCAAATGGAGAATTTGATACATTACATATTGTCACTTCCATTATTTCCGATGCTAAGAGTGAAAAATAGGAAAAAAGCATATATACAGGCGAAGATACGAATTTATGGGGGGGAATGCACTCCCTTTAGGTTATTATCTCAATATAATGTTTTATATAGGCAATACTGCCTCGAATTCTCCAAGATGAAGAGGAGCTCTTTTGGCTATGCCCGTTGTTTGAGCTGTACATAAAGTATTTAATTCAAACTCGACCATTCAACCCGCTAATAAAGGGAAACCCAAAGGGCATATTAAGTTTATATTTAAAGTGGGAGGAAATAAACTTGAGCACAAAAGAGAATGTGTTATCTATCTTTGCTTTAGGCGGCTTGAATGAAATCGGGAAAAATATGTATGCAATCGAATATTCAAACGATATCGTCATAATTGACTGTGGAAATAAGTTTCCAGATGAAAGTTTATTGGGGATTGATTTGATTATCCCTGATATTTCTTACTTAGTTGAAAATAAAGATAAAGTCAGGGCTTTAATTGTCACACACGGGCATGAAGATCATATCGGTGGGATCCCATTTTTCTTGAAAAAATTGAATGTCCCTGTTTATGCCACACGCTTCACACTAGGATTAATTGAGATCAAATTAAAAGAACACAAACTTCTAAGAGAGAGTGAATTGGTTGAAATTAACTCAAACTCAAAATTAAAAATCGGTGAAATGAGTGTGAACTTTTTCAAAGTGATCCATAGTATTCCTGATTGCTTGGGCATGGTCTTTCACACACCAGAGGGAAATATTGTACATACCGGCGACTTTAAGTTCGATTTAACCCCTGCGAATCATGAGCATGCGGATATTCATAAAATGGCAGAGATTGGTACAGAAGGCGTCTTACTTCTACTGTCTGAAAGTACGAATGCAGAGCGTCCTGGTTTAACCCCATCTGAACAAATGGTAGGTGAACATGTGGACGCAGCTTTCATGAAAGCCAAACGTAAAGTGATTGTTTCTACCTTTGCTTCAAATATTAGTCGTGTTCAGCAAGTCGTAACTGCAGCATTTAAAACAAATCGAAAACTTGCGTTACTTGGGCGAAGTATGGTTAATGTTGTGGAGGTTGCGATGGAACGTGGTTATTTAACTGTTCCTGATGGAATGTTAATTGCTCCACAAGAAATTAATGAGATGCCCCCTGAAAAGGTAGCTATTTTATGCACGGGGAGTCAAGGGGAACCATTGGCTGCCCTTGCCCGCCTGTCCACGGGAAACTTTCGCGGAGTCGATATTTTGCCTGAAGATACGGTTATTCTTGCAGCAGGTCCAATACCAGGGAATGAACGTAATGTCACAAGTATCATCGACAACTTATTTACACTTGGTGCCAAAGTGATTTATGGAACAGGAAGTTCATCCGGCATGCATGTTTCCGGCCATGGTTATCAAGAAGATTTAAAGCTAATGCTTACTTTAATGAAACCAAAATATTTTATCCCCATTCACGGTGAATTTAGAATGCTGCATCATCATCGTTTGTTAGCGGAATCCGTTGGAGTAGAGAAAGGACACACGTTTATTATCAAAAATGGAGATGTGATCGATATTGAAAATGGGATCGCCCGTCAAACTCGGACGGTACCAGTTGGAAACACATATGTAGACGATGGGGATGTCGGTAATGTAGGGGAATATGTATTACGGGACAGAAAACAGCTCTCTGAGGACGGAATGTTTATGATTATTGTAACGATAAGCAAATCGGATAGAAAGCTGATGGCTGAACCCGAAACGATTTCTCGCGGATTTACAGATCACCGAGATTTTTCGGAGCTACGCAAAAACGTAAATGAACTCACTATAAAAACGGTCAACGAGCTACAAGAAGCCAATAGAAGCTCAAGGAATGCAATGAAAAAACAAATAAAAAAATCAATACGAGAATATCTATATACACAAACTAAGAAAAATCCAATGATTGTTCCTATACTTATTGAAATTTAGCTGACAGAGCAGTTTAGTTTAAGAAGATAATAATACGAAATAGAACTTCCAATTATTTGGGGGTTCTATTTTTTTATTTAATATCAACCATGTTGTGTAATCTATGTGGCTATATCTGTAAGAAAAGATGGTTGTTATGCCCTGCTTGTGGCAACAATAGGATGAATTATCATCTAATCATTTTACTTTTATTTACTATCATTGGAATGATTATTGGATTTTTAAATTTTTCTATCTCTGAAGTTTTACGAAATAAACTAAAATAGTCTTATTTAACTATTGGGTGCGTTTCTTAAAAAGGAATGCCTTTTTCGATCCAATTAATAGGAAGTAAATGTTATTATTATATTAAAGAGGGTTGCTCTTCTATATAGGTGGAGAAAGCTTTAATACGATATATACTACAATATTAAAAAAGGTAAACTTTGGAGGCACACCACTGCAATAAGACCTTTAACGAAATTAAGTTCTTGATATATCCCGTCAAGGACATATTATGAAACAGTGCTTTTATAAAGGAGTTGTATAAAATGGGTGAAAAAAAAGATACAGAAAAAAAAGCTCTTCAAAAGCAGAAAACATTCTACTTCAGATCAATAGTAAAACTAAGCTAGGCGACTTACGAAAAATCGCGAAGGACATTAAAAAAGATCACGAACTAGCTATGGAACTTTGGTCAACCGAAGAGTTTTTGCCCAGACTATTAGCAATCTTAATTATGGACAGAAAACTTCTTTCACAAGATGTGCTACATAAGCTTGATAAGGATATGCAGACTCACACTTTTGATGAGCGAAATAACTTAATGGATTGGTTAATGGCTAATCAGCTCACCAAAGACAAGAAGAAAATTGCATTGATGGAGTCATGGGAAAATAGTCCTTCTGCTCTTCAAAGGCGAGCTTTCTGGTATTATCAAGGGCGATTGAGATGGACTGGACAAACACCGCCTGATAACACCGCAGACCTGTTATCTGCAATAGAAGCTAATATTACGCAGGAAGAACCGGAAGTTCAATGGGCTATGAATTTCACCGCAGGCTGGATAGGCGTTTATGATGAAAAGAATCGTGCACGTTGTATTAAACTTGGTGAGAAAACGGGTCTTTACAAAGATGAAATAGTAGCAAAAGGATGTACTCCTAGCTATTTACCGGAGTTCATTACGATTGAAGTTAACAAACGACATAATAATTAGTTCGGATAGAGTAAACCAAAATAGTGAAATGACAGATAGAACAACGTATGAATATAAACGTTGTTTTTATTTGCACAAAAAAGGGCTTTTCATTTCAAATGATGTTGTAACGATAATAGTGTACGGTACATAGTATAGTACAAATACTGTATGACATATAGCATGTAAAATGAGGTGGGTGAATGAGTACTTTATTGAATTCATTAATGACAGAACTTAGGAGAGGAACATTGACATTGGCCGTTTTAAGTCAATTGCGAAGACCCCAGTATGGATATTCACTTGTTCAGTTATTGGAGGAGTCGGGCATTAGCATTGATCAAAGTACTTTATATCCATTGCTTCGCCGTTTAGAAAAACAAGAGCTAGTCACAAGCAGTTGGGATACATCTGAGAGCAGACCGCGTAAGTATTATGTTTTAAGTGAATACGGACTGGAGATATTTTTACAGTTAAAAGAGGAATGGATTAAGAATTCGAAAGAACTTTATGGTTTATTAAAAGGGGATGAGGAAGATGAATTTAATTGAGGTTTATATTCAAGAAGTCACTCGCAGGCTGCCTGAGAAAAGCCGTTCGGATATTGCTCTCGAACTGCGTTCAACTATTGAGGATATGCTGCCTGATGATCACAGCGAGGAAGATGTAAAGGCAGTCCTTGAAAAATTAGGGAATCCGGCAGCGTTAGCGAGCGGTTATCGAGACCAGCCCATGCATCTCATAGGCCCACGCTATTTTGACGTATATGTCTCGTTATTAAAAATGATTTTACCAATTGCTGCTGTGGTTGCGCTGATTTCTATGATTGCCAAATATTTTATTGGCTATAATGGGGAAGAGGGTATTGTAAATGTTGTTCTTACTATTATGGGTGAAGGGGTATGGAAAATAATTGAGGTGGGCATTCAAACCTTTTTCTGGCTAACGCTTGTTTTCGCTCTTATAGAAAGAATGGATAAAGGAAAAGACCAACAGCCGTTATCGGCAAGTTTTAAAAAATGGACACCTGATGATTTGAAAAATATCTCTTATATTCCTAAGAAAAAAGCTATTAAAAAGTGCGAAGTATTTGGAAGTTTCATGTGGACAGCGATTTGGGCCACCCTTTATTTTTATGCGAATCACCTTGTAGGTATTTATAGAGGAGGCGGAGATCAACTTGAATTCAAAATTCCGGCTTTTAATCAGGAGGTTTTATTTCAATATTGGCCAGTTGTTCTTATTGTCATCGCTCTTGAGATTATTCTAGCACTCTATAAATTAATCAAAGGGCAATGGACCAAAAAAATAGCCATCTTCAACACGGCAGTCGAGCTGTTCGCAACCATTGTATTCATTGTTATTTTCAGCAATCCGAATGTATTGCACCTAGAATTTATTACGTATATGTCTGAATTATTTACTTCAACAGCCAAGCAATTTGAAACGTGGGTAATAAGTGGTGTGATGATCATATTTATAATAACTGCGGTAATAAATATTATCGAGGGGTTTCGTAAGGCTAGAATTCGTTAATATATTTGTTTATTAAACTAACAATACATTACTTTTATTTCGGGATAATCATATTCTTGTGGTAAATAAGATCACTTTTTACAAAGAATAGAGATAGCACAATTATTTCTGCATACTTTCTATTTTATTATTCCTCTTTATTCTTCAACACTCGGCGCTATCTTCGAATAGAAAAACTAATTTTTTTACAAAAATAAATGAATTCGGGTCTCTTGAAATCCTTCACATTTTGATAATCCATTTTCTTTATATTTTTTTACCTCAATTTAGTGCTTTTTATAAAATAGTCAATTTTCAAAAATCGGGCGCATATCTGTAGAAAGAAATGCGCTCTCCTTAATAAATCGGGCCAGATTATTGAATAAACACTCAGCAGATTTTATGATAATCGTATAGCGATTGTGAAGGTAAGTACTGAAAGGGCAGGTAATGGAATAGTAAATTGATAAAATAAAGCTACAAGGAGGATGTTGAAATGGTCATACAAGCTAATATGTCACCCGAGGCAATTGTTGAAGTTTGGGAAGTTACCGCCGATATTTTCCCAAATACAAAATTCCACTTACAAAAAAGACTTTAGAAGCATTAGTTGAAAAGGAACAGCTAAATACGCTTCTTCAGGAATTAAATGCTGCTGTTGGCAGTTCTACTGCTACCTGTATAGAAGGTGGCTGACAAATGCCATCTAAAAAGGAGTAGTTTACTCCTTGATTGAACATAAAAAGAAAGGTGTTGTATGTAATGAGTACATCTAAAATAATTATGAAAAATACCACGCCAATACTTCGGATTTTTGACGAGGAGAAAGCCAAAGAATTTTATTTGGCTTTCTTGGAATTTGTTTTGGATTGGGAGCATCGATTTGAAGATGATTTACCTTTATACATGCAGATTTCATATGGCAATTGTATTATTCATCTTTCAGAGCATCATGGAGATTGCTGTCCTGGAGGTGCGATAAGAATCGAAGTAGAAAATTTAGAATTACTCCATTCAAACCTTATATCAAAGAAATATAAATATGCTCGCCCTTGCATAGATACAACCCCTTGGAATTCTCGAGAGGTTAGCATTGGAGACCCATTCGGAAATAGAATTGTCTTTTTTGAGAACCTTCAAAAATAACATTGCTATTTTCATCGTACATAAACTTTATTATATGTATGCTTCTTGAAATAACGAGGGCGGTAATCGGACAAGGATTAACGCTTTTTATATTGAAGTTATTAAGCTAATGAAGCAGGATACTAAAAAAGAAGTATAAAATGAGGAGAGGTATCTAAAATTTCTTAAAAGTGCCTGTATCTATAATTACATAGTAATCAAAGATACAGGCTTTATATTTAGTAACTTAATTTCCAAATTTATTTAAATAATTAAAGACCGTGATATCTGTATAATTTAAAGTTGAGCGGAGCCAGATCTCTATTTTACTTGTGCCAGCACTGCCTTTGATGGTGTTTCGTATTTCACATAACCCTTTATGTTTGTGATATAGAGGCTTGCCCCTAAGCCATATTGTCCGCCATACTTGCTGTCATAGCGGTAGACTCGGTATGCTTCTCCAGGTTTTAACACACGTACGAAAACTAGCTTATCACCTTCGCGCTTCCAAAGATTGATCCTTTTCGTTATGGTAACGAGTCCGATTTGTCCCTTTTTCAGCTCCAAACCTTTCCAAAAGACAGGCTTTTGTTGTTTCATTTCTCCCATTATTGGCAGAGTAACAACAATTCTTCCTTCTTTGCTTTTATTTTCAAATTTATCCTCAGCAATAGCCGTAAAAATATCTCCTAGGCTTGGAGCCTTAATTGTGTACTTGAAAACTCCATTCTGATCTGCGAAAGTATCCACGATAAACGTAGACTTTTTATAGATTGTAACTTTTGCATTGGCCTCTGTTTTTCCACTAATTTGCCTTGAATCACTTGTCACAGAATCAAATGCAGGCACAGTAGGCGGCGTTATATCACGAACAGTCATACTGAAATAATCGCTCTCCCGTTCGTCCTCATTTTTCGTGAAAAATATTAGGGAATAACCACCTGGCAGCTTTCCTGTATAGAACTTAAATGTTCCATCAGGATTCACCTTCTGGGATTGGTCCCGAAATAATCCATCTTTTCTTTCAGCTGTAACATAAACAGTCGTATTAGGCTCTGCATTTCCTGTAATATATTCATTTTGATCGGTTATAGAATCTATATTTGGCATCTGGGGCTTTTCCGATTTATAAATTGGCACGGTAATCGTATTGCTTTTAATCCCGAGTTTTGATTCTGCCCAAACCTGTAATTCCGTTAATCCCTCAAGGTTTGGCAGAGCAAATGTAAGTGTGCCGGAAGGTTCAACGACTGCAATTACCTTGCCATTTCCAGCTACAACCACTTTGTCTTCCTCCCCGTAGGCAGTTACGGTCATCTTGTTCGTTTGTAGCGTCACATCCCGATGAATCGAAGGATCTAGGGGTTTATAGTATTTATCCTTGACAGTTAACAGGAAGGAATGTGAAAAATAAGGATCTGTTGAACCTATAATAGAGCAGGTAACGGTTGTTGTCCCTGGTTTTTTTGCTAAAATATTTCCGTTTTCCGTTCTTTCTGCCACCTCTGGGTCTGAAAAAGTTATTGTCAAATCTTTGGAGTGGATACTATCTATCCATTCCTCATCCGAATACTTTGATAAAATAGATCCGTCTGTCACAGAGCCAATAGCCAATTCTAACGGTTTTGGCTTACCTATTTGATATTGTGGATATCCAACAAACTTTGCTGGATTTTGTTCATCTGAGACATCAATCAAATTATGTTTGGCTAACAATGATTGCAATACTGGGAGCTTGGTCATTTCACTGATAGAATGGATATAGTTCGATTCCGCATGAATCGTCTCCAATGAAGGGAATAGACTAGCATGCTCTCCTAGTATATTGATATTGGTAATATTATTGCCATCTACATCCAGTTCCTTTAAATGTTGATATGGAATATCTGTTTGAACAAGCTGAGATAAATCGGCAATCTCATTTCCTCTCATATTTATTTTTTCAATGGCCGGAAATAGATAAGACAGTTTTTCGGCCCCATCAATGGCAGAAAGTTGATTATAGCTTATATCTATATTACTTAGGTGGATCAAAGGTTTATTTATTGCACTGAATAAGGACCTAGTATCCTTTAATGAATATAATAATTTTAACTCCTCTAATCTTGGCATATCGTTAAGGAAATCATAATTTCCTTGGATACCAGTCAATCGTAGGTATTTAAGTTTTGTTAACTTTTTTAAGTCATCTCCCTGAATGACTTTTGGTTTATCAATAAAATTAAAGATTGATAATGATTCTAGATTAGGCAGGGAATGTAAAAAACGAAAGCTGCCATTATAAGACAAAGATAATTCTATCAACTGCGGTGCTTTTGTCAATTCACTATAATCAGGAATTGAGACATCATTTATTTTTAATGTCTTAAGCTGTTGCATCCTTTCAATTCCAGCAAGTGAGGTAACTTTATTTCCGCTAAGTTGAAGGTTTTGTAGGTTTTTTATTGAAGAGATCGTAAGCAACGGTTGATTATGAGCAGCGTTGATCGTTAAATCTTTCAAATTCGGAAGTGCACTTAGCGGAGAGAAATCATTTGCGTATGTATCAAATAATTGCAAACTCTCTAAACTTTTTAACTTTGAAAGCGGTTTAAGATCTGTAATGCGGCCGCTTGCATGGGAGTTTTGAATGGTTATTTGTTTAATGGGCAAATCAGCCAGTTTCTCCATCCCTTTAAATGTTGTGACATCTCCAGAATACCAATTTCCAAGCGTTATGGAGTAATTATTTTTCTCCAAACAGGTGGATATTCGTTCAATGGTGATATCCTTGTTATTTTGGCGGTCGCAAGAGTAAGCATAATACTCTAACCCTTCTTGAAGCTTGGGATCTTCTAATTGTATAACCGTATTCCCAGCCAAATCAGAAGCATATACAAGTGACTGTGAACCCAGTAAGAATAATGCAGAAATAATGGATAAAATAGTACGCTTCATATAAGTCTTCCCCCTGAAATCATATATAGTTAACGCTATTATCTTTGAAAATTAGGGCAATAGATATAGGAAAAAAATGGGCTTTAAAAAAGAAACTCAGTATTTTTGAAGAAGGAAAACATATTTATAGGTGGTATATTATTACAAAAAAGATAATTGTAAAAAGGTAGGGATCGAAGAATGTGGAAAAATTACATAAAGACAATATCGAAAGATTATCATTTCAAAGCACCAGCAACCAATGCTCAAATCACCCTTATTAAACAACGATTAAATGTTGAATTGCCCTACAAATTATTAGAATTGTTCAATGAAACAAACGGAGTATTTGATAAACATGATTGTCCACTAATTTGGCCAGCAGAACAAATAGTTGAAGATAACTTGTTTTATAGGAATTTTGAGGAATACAAAGACTGCTATATGCCTTTTGATAATTTATTATTTTTCTCTGATGCAGGAAATGGTGATTTATTCGGTTTCTCAATATTAAACGGGTGTATCCAAAAAGACGACATATTTGTATGGGACCACGAAGACGATAGCCGAAGTTGGATTGCTTCTTCTTTAGAGGAATTTATCAAAGGATGGATTACTGATGAAATTTCCATATAATTAACAACTTGAAGTAACGGGTAGAGTTAGCGAAAAATCTATGCTGTCCATACTGGCAGTTTTTCTTATTGTGCTAACTAGCAGCAGAGTTAAAGAAAGGATGTTAAAAACGATAAGGGGGAGATTATGAAAAAGGCGTTAATTACTTTGGTAGTTTTAGTTGTATCAGGTGTTGGGATTTTCTTCGTTATCGGGTTATTTAATAATAATCCGCCTTCACCAACTATAACTTTTAATGAAAAGAAACTAGAAGTGGCACGAGGTTCATATTGTTGGGATGGTTTATTTAATTCTATTTGTGCCGATACAATTACTCCGCCAAGGCTAATTGAATATCATGAAATTAAACCTGTGACTGTATTGCCTGAATCTGAAATAAAAATAGAATTTGAAAAAGAACCCAATGCAAATACATTGGGAGTAAATAGATGGCTTAATGATAACGAAGTTGTGCGATAAATAGCTTCTCACTTGCTTTTGAAAAACTTCCACATTCCGCAATGGTTTTAAATACCTCGAAGTCACGTAAATTCATGGAATTCCCCCATTATGCCTTTTGGGCATATTAAATATGATTATTATATATTGTACATTATAAAAGCGTCCTCATATACTTTTAGAAACAGGAGGGATAAAAATGTGTAAAGTTGCTGTCGTTCAGGCAGGTTCAATCGTGATGAATAAAGAAAGATGTATCGACAAGGCAATCAAGATAATTGAAGAGGCTGGGGAACAAGGAGCCAATCTTATTGTTTTTCCAGAAGCTTTTATTCCAGCATATCCACGTGGAATGAGCTTTGGGGCGGTGGTTGGAAATCGTTCGGATCAAGGACGAAATGACTTTTTACGTTATGCCAAAAATGCCATAACAGTACCTGGTCCTGAAACCGATCAATTAGGTGCTGCTGTGAAACAAGCAGGTGCTTATACGGTTATTGGTGTCATTGAGCGTGATCAAGAAACGAGTGGTGGCACACTTTTTTGTACAGCGATTTTCTTTGGTCCAGACGGGGAATTGCTGGGTAAACATAGAAAACTGAAACCAACAGGCAGTGAACGTCTCATTTGGGGTGAAGGGGATGGCAGCACGCTCCCTGTTTTTGATACACCTTTTGGAAAAATTGGCTCTCTAATTTGTTGGGAAAACTATATGCCTCTAGCACGTGTTGCCATGTATGAAAAGGGGATTCAGATTTATATTGCCCCAACTGCTGATGCTCGTGATACTTGGTTTGCTACTATGCAGCATATTGCGATTGAAGGACGTTGCTTTGTTTTATCTTGCAATCAATATTCTACAAAGGAAATGTATGAAGAGGATTTACTAGAAACAGAGGAAATGCAAAATATGCCTTTTGAATTGACTCGAGGTGGCAGTTGCATAGTAAATCCACTTGGGAAATTTTTAGTAGAGCCTGTATTTGGAAAGGAAGAAATACTATATGCATCTCTTGATTTAGACGACATTACACGTGGTCATTTTGATTTTGATGTAGCTGGGCATTACGGACGAAAAGATGTATTTAAATTAATTGTTAATGAAGAAAAGCAATAGATTTCCTGGTAGCTATAAAATCTGTTAGTATTCCAATCTTGCATATGCCTTTGGAAACGACTCGTTTTGTAAAAGAAAACAATATGAAGAAAGTAGGTTTGATAGCTACAGATGGCACGATTAAGTCGAAATTATACCAAAACAGTTGCCGGAATTACAGGATTGATGTAATTGAGCCTGATAAAGAAATGCAAGAAAAAGTGATGGAGGAAATATATGCCATCAAAGGTGGGAATTTGGAAGCTGGATTTTTACATTTTTCGATGGTTGCTAATCAATTAAAAGAAAACGGAGCGGAGGCTATTATAGCAGGTTGCACCGAGGTTCCCCTTGTATTGAAATCATCTGAAATCATTACCATCATTGATCCAACAGAAATTTTAGCCAAAATGGTGATCAAAATAGCTAATGAGAAAGATGAAAAAATAATAGAAGTGTATTTTGAAAGTGAAGAATGCGGTAGTATGCGGCCTTCTTATAATACATATGACAAGCTTAAGAAGCCACCTTAGTTTAGGTATTAACACCGTTAATACTTTTACAACAATAATGATTATGACATATCTGTGAAGTCTATTGTACTTTATACAAAACCGTTGTATATTAAGAGTGTGGAAAGTAAGTGAAAAACTTCACAAACTTTCACCTCAAGCTGGCAGCTATTTTTTTAATACATCTTGTGAAAATATTCACAAATTAATATTAAAGGGGAGATTCCTCATGATGAACTTTTTAAAAGGGCCGAAAATGGCGATAGTATGGACCGTATTAAGAATATGGTTAGGAATTCAATGGATAGAAGCAGGATTTCATAAAATTACTGGTGGATTTGATGCAGGTACCTTCGTACAAGGCGCAATTGCAAAAGCTGGTGGAGATCATCCGGCAGTACAAGGCTGGTACGCAGCATTCCTTGAAGGATTTGCAGTACCCAATATAGAAATATTCAACATCCTTATCCCATGGGGAGAATTCCTAGTTGGCTTAGGTTTAATCATCGGAGCAGCAACTATTCCAGCATTACTTGCGGGTGCGTTCATGAATCTTAACTTCTTAATGGCGGGAACAGTAAGCGTTAACCCAGTTCTTTATACAGCAGCAATCATCCTATTATTCACTGGAGCAGCAGGTTACTTCTACGGAGTTGACAGATTCGCAGTCCCTTATGTTAAGAATTTCTTCAATAAAAAGAAAAACTTACCGAACGAAATGAAACCTACTGTAGCATAAATATTGCACAAAAAAAGTAAGTGATTCCAAGAGAATCACTTACTTTTTTACTTACTGAATCGAGCCTGAAGATAAGGAAAATACTAATCAGCTTATTTCTTCTCCTGTACGCCATACTCTTCAAAAAAACCCCACATAGCCTTATTTATAAGTTTAAATTTATCCCCATTTTTCCTCAGCTATAATTTTATCTGCTCCTGCATTCGTAGTGGAATAATACTTTTTTGATTCGAATACGCAGCTGGCAATTGATTCCGATGTCACAAAAATAATAAAATGCAAAGTAACTGTTGACCTTGTGGTGTACCCCACAGTTTATTATAGGGAGGGAGGGAAAGTATGTACAAGATTAGTGATTTTTCTGAGATGACGGGATTAAGTAAAGAAACCTTGCGATACTATGCGGAAGTTAAATTACTCGAGCCAGCTTATATTGATCAGAATAACAACTATCGCTACTACGATGATGGAAGTTACTTCTTGGCTATCCTTCTAGGGAAGTTAAGAAAGTTTGGTTTTACTATACAAGAAATGATTTCGGTTATGGAGGACGAGTCATTTGCTAATTTAGAAAAGTTATTGATACAAAAAAGAAATAAAATTCAAATGCAGATAGATGGTCTCTTTCTTCAGATTGAAGAGATTGATGATTTTCTTGCATCTGGTAAGGAGGATACAGAGTGATTCAATGGAAAGAAGAAATCGTTATTGCGACTAATATTGAAAAAGTATGGTCTTTATTTTTAGATAAAAACATTAAAAAAATTATGCCTAAAGTGGAGGAACATACATTAATTGAAAAGAGGGAAGAGGATGTCGGGGCCAAGCATCGGCAAACATATCGTGAAGGAAAGCGCTTAGAAACATACATCGTAGATACACTAGCATATGAAGATCTTGCAGAAAAAAAACAAAAACAAATAAGTTTTGTTTTAGGAAAAGCTTTTGAAATTACTCTTGCATTTACGTTGTTTAAAATCGATGATACACACACGAAATTTATTTATGAGGGGCAAAACAAAGGAGTTAATTTTGTAGGAAGAGCCATGTTGAAGCTAGGCAGCGAGAAAAGCAACAATAAAGTGGTTGAAGAGTTTATGGAAAAAGTGAAGGAAGAAGCATTAAAAGTTTAGAAGGGCTGACTACTTGGTTTATATAAGTCTATATAGAATTTTCGATAAAAAAAAAGGTTTATTAGAGGAGTTTCTTCTAATAAACCTTTATTCACCCAAAGATTTAATGGGTTTCGAATCCCTATCAATGGTCAGAATGGCAATCTTTATCCAAACAATTTTTGCAAAAGCCATTTAAATTTCTTTGATTCCACGCTTTTTTGCTGTGTAGTTATGATCCATTCTAACTGTGAAGCGACCTTTTTTTGTTCCATTTTCTGTTCTGTCATAATTTCCTCAATGGTTTGTCTTAATTCTTGTACTTCATGAATCAGCTGCTGGTTCTGTTCTCGAACCTTATTCTGCTGGAGGCGGGATTGTTCATTTTGTTGGACTAAAAAGCTCACTAGCTTCTTCATATGAGCAAGTTCATTGTTAACGGATACGAGTGACCGATCTTCACTCACATTATACGTCATGGTTACCGCTAGGCCACTCTCCTCCAGCTTTGCAGTGACCTCTTCTTTCTTTAAGCCAGCAGAATAATATTGTCGGATCCGTTTTAATTTCTCTATTTCCGAAGCGTGAATCTTATATCGGTTATGTTCCTTTTTAAAGTCTAGGAATTCTTCGTGCTCCTGCAAATATCTATTTAAGCTATTCTCAGGGATTTCGGATAGTGCCTCTTTCAGCTCTTTCATCGTCAAATACTGATTCATTAACGATCCAGCACCTTTCATGATTAATCAACCATCCAACTACCAACATACACCACGACTATTCATAAGCTCGGCTCGGTGCGAGAAAATTATTACGGCTGCAATCTTTATTAGTAGACTTATATTTTCCGTAGAAACCCTTTAGTCTATTAACCACCCAACCACCAGCATACCAACCATCTTCAAATCCATGATCTTTTATATTTTGTATGTAGGGAAAATACTTAATCACCGATTTCTCCGATTTCGTAAAAAAGCAGGAATATCTAGAGATTCGACTGATGGCTGCGGATACTTTCTATCATTTTGAGGTAATACGTCACGCTCGACTCGATGACTGTGGGCATGTTGTACTTCTAGACGCGCGTCTGAAATCCCTTCTTTTGCAGGGGGAGTCGGTTTGGATGATGGCATCTCCTGTTCTGTAAAACCTGTCGCTATTACGGTTACTAAAATATGATCTTTTAAATTCTCGTTAATCACAGAACCAAAAATCATGTTTAACTCATCGTCTGAAGCAGAAGAGACGATGCTTGCGGCCTCTTGTACTTCGAATAGACTTAAATCGCTGCCGCCTGTAATGTTCATTAATACACCGCGGGCTCCTGTGATAGACGTTTCAAGTAAAGGACTTTCAATGGCTGCCTTTGCGGCTTCAATTGCTCTATTTTTTCCTTTGGCTAAACCGATTCCCATTAAGGCTGTTCCTTGATTGGACATAATCGTTTTTACATCTGCAAAATCTAGATTAATTAAACCTGGCAAAGCAATTAAATCCGAAATCCCTTGAACCCCTTGACGCAGGACATTATCTGCTTCACGGAACGCTTCAACCATAGGTGTTTTTTTATCAACAATCTCCAACAGGCGATCATTAGGAATAATAATTAATGTGTCTACGGCTTCCTTCATGAGCTCAATGCCGCTGGCCGCATTGGCTGCACGCTTGCGCCCTTCGAATTTGAATGGACGTGTGACCACACCAATCGTTAAGGCACCAAGCTCACGGGCAATTTTTGCAATAGCGGGCGCTGCACCTGTACCTGTGCCGCCACCCATTCCAGCTGTGACGAAAACCATGTCAGCGCCTTTTAATAACTCCTGGATCTGTTTTTTACTTTCTTCCACTGCCTTCCTTCCTACCTCCGGGTTTGCTCCCGCCCCTAAGCCTCTCGTCAACTTAGAGCCAATCTGCATCGTGATCTCTGCCCTCGACTGTTTAAGAGCCTGAGCATCCGTGTTAACGGCAATAAACTCAACGCCCTCCACACCGTCCTCAATCATCCGGTTCACAGCGTTGTTGCCCCCGCCGCCAACTCCAATTACTTTAATTTTGGCGTTTTCGTCTATAAAACCTTCGAATTCTAACATAATCATACCTCCGATTTTTCTTCTATTATTTCCACTCTAAATGTTTCGTCATTGTTATTGTATTTAGTATTAAAGAATACTAGATTAGCTTGTTAATTTCTATTGGTAGATAGGCATAGGTATATTTTACAGCTTTATTGTTTTGTATTTAAAGATTCTAGTTGGACTAGGTCTATACCTTTTGACTAAAGACCTAGTTGTATTGTGCTTTCAACAGTAATTGATGTATTCGTCTTAATTTTAGATTTCCAGAATGAGAAAGCCTACATAGGGCATTGCCTTAGTAATGACTATTATCCCAAAAGTATTACTTGGAAAAAAGATATTATCTTAACATTTTTTCAAAGTAAAAATTTGTTACCCGGCGTTTTTTTTTCCACCCTGTCCTTTTCTCCAAATTCTCTATATATAAAGATTGAAAGCAGTGAGCAAATGGAAGATCCCAGATTGGTCGGGCTAACATTTAGGATGTGTTCATGCTTTTTAAAATAGGAAAGTTTGGAGGCATACGAATGAGCAAGCTGCTAATCAATGAGAATCCGATTATGATTATTCCATCTTTGGCTTTGAAGATAGGGTTGAATGAGGCGGTGGTTTTGCAGCAGATTCATTATTGGCTAGTGTGAAGAGTTCACATGTGATGGAGGGGCGAAAGTGGATTTATAACACGTATAAGGAATGGCACGTGCAGCTGCCGTTTTGGTCGGAGAGTACGATTATGCGGACAATTAAGTCGCTTGAGAATCAAGGTTATTTAATTTCTGCTAATTTTAATATTTCGAAAATGGATCAGATATGTCAGGACATATTAATAACGAAAGTTACTGTATTTATTTTGAACAGGCCTGGGGAGAATACTTAAATAGTATCAACTTCTTCAATAGTCATGTAACAGCGGTTACTGCCGATCTATGGTGTCATTATCATCAGGAAGCGTTCTTCCCAGATAATTTAAAGGTGGGAGTAAGAGTTGTAGCATTAGGCAGTAAAAAAATGGACCTAGAATATTACATCATATTCGAAGATGAAAGCCTTATCGCGACTGCCCGTGGAACATTAGTTATTATAGATAAAAAAACGAATAGAAGTACAACTATACTTAAGGAAATACAGGACTCAATAAAAATAATAGAGGGATTGGAGCTCGTCTCTAAGTAATTCTCTAGTAGAAAGTTATATCTACTCTTAGCCACTATAAGAAAAGGTAAGGAATATAAGCAGAAATTTATGCTCTTCTTATATTCTTTACTGATTATTGCTGGTAAAATGTTATCCTCAAAAATTGATTATAGTAATTATCACAATTTCAAAACTAAAAAATTTTAACTAAAACTTAGGTAAGCATCCACTGCATCCGCCAAATAACTATATGGATCCTTCAAGTATCTTCTCGTGGTCGCAATGTTACAATGCCCCGCCAATCTCCTTACGATTTCAATATCATTATTGGTAGCTTTTAACATCCACGTATGCCGAAACATATGAATAGTTAATTTCTTTTTTGGCAGACTATATCCTTCTATGGTCTTTTCGGTTAGCCACATGATTGTTTCCTTATCTTTATTGCTGTTTTTAAATCCTGAATATCGAACATTAGATTCTGATAATTAATGTTAAGAAGGATTAAAGCTTACTTTTATTGAACCTATTGTATTAATGAAGCGGGTTTGTTCAAAAAAAGGAAGTAAAGGCACCATTAGTTGAAGTAGAAGGTTAAAGTTTATAATTATAGCAAACAACCGATTCTTCTTTTTTAAATCCTTCTTTAGTATAAAGATGAACCGCTCGTTCATTATCCGCGTTGGCACTTAAAACCGCCTTTGGAAGTCCGGTGTTTTTTCCAAATTCAAGAGCTTTTCTCAATAACTGACGTCCTAATCCTTTTCCTTGATATTCAGGGATAAGGGCTAAAGGACCAATGTTTAGCACAGATTCATTATTGTAAAAATCTCTAGATGAGCGTACAACGCCAATCGGCTTTTCTTGGTGATAAAGAAGAAAGATTCCACCTTCTAAATAATCTGCTTTATTCTCCATGTTCTTGACCTCTTCGACTGTCAGAGGAGTCTCCGAGCCTCTAAGTATTGCAAAACCAGTGTTTCGTACATAAAGATAGACTTCCTCATCTTTATTAAATTGGAAGTTTTTAAATGAGTAGTCATTTGGTAAGTTTGGTTGTGCGACATCCATGTCTTCTCTTGTTAGAAAATAGGCGTAACGCTCAATATTAAACTGCATGAAATGAAAAATATCCCGGACGACCAAATTGTCTTCTTGAATAAAAAGAAAGACCTGGTCTATTTCTGTTGTGTGGGACTTTATACTTTGGAGCATCAGCTTATAAATATTTAGGTTAGGTTCTACAGAGTGAAAGATCCGGAAGCGTCCCTTTTTTCCTCTCCTAAAATAGGAATCCTTGATGAGAGAAACCGCAGCAATAATTTTTGATTGGTCATTTAACACTATATATGTTGGATTGTCCTCATCAGGCTGAAAGTTTTTTAGGTCTTCCTCATAGAGAAAAGAATCGTCTATTTCATTCCTGTATTTTATACAGAAATCTATAAAATCTGAATATCTGGCTTCAGATAAATATTCAATATTCATAAATTGCCCCTCCTGCACTTTGTCTGACCATTAATAGAAATACTTTATGCTTTCTGCCATATTTTTATAATAAATTTTTTATCTAATAAATTCCACCTCTAATAAGGTTATTTATTATGAGAAATGATAACTTTTGGGTTAGACCCTGCATGAAAGCGGCCAGATTGAACAAGATGCCGATGTCATCGCCTATCTCTACCGAGATGACTATTATCATAAACAGTCAAAGAAGCAGAACATCATCGAAATCATTCTTGCCAAGCAGCGCAATGGTCCGATTGGGACTGTGGAGCTTGCGTTTATGAAGGAGTATGGGAGGTTTGCCGATTTGGTAGGAAGCACTTTAGCTAGCGGTTCAATTGAGGGGGAAAATAGTAATGTTATAGAGCATTCCTTGTAATGAGGAATGCTTTTTATATTGTCAAAAGCTAAAATAAACAATAATAATATAATTAAAATCAATATTTATTTATTGTAAAACGATAAATATTGTGTTAAATTCAAATTGCGATAAATAAGTTAGGCAATATAATGTCAGCTCAGAGATATTTTAATACCGAAGTGATGAAGACAGCCAAGAATAAAAAAACGAAGGAAGGTTATTAGGCGGTGAACTTATGTACAAAAACATCAATCTATTTAGTTACTATACTAGGCGGAACTTATACACATTCAGAAAAAGGAGTCACAAATCCATGGGACCATTAAAACAACTCGTTCGATTTGGTTGGGAGCAGGCCCTTTCATGTTTGTTTCCTGTCGTTATTTTTGCCTCGTTGGCTATTACAAAAATCATTCCACTTCCCTTCCTGCCACGGTATGACTGGCTGCTCATCATCTGCCTTCTGATGCAGTGGTGGATGGTACGTACTGGGCTTGAGACAAGGGATGAACTAAAAGTTATTACACTGTTTCACATTATTGGACTTGCACTTGAACTTTTCAAGGTTAATATGGGCTCCTGGTCATATCCAGAGGAAGGATTTTTTAAAATTTTTGGAGTGCCTTTATACAGCGGGTTCATGTACGCAAGTGTAGCGAGCTACCTTTGCCAAGCATGGAGGAGGCTGGAGGTTGAATTAGTAAAGTGGCCACCATTTTTGGCGGTCGTTCCTCTTGCGGCTGCGATTTATTTGAATTTTTTCACCCATCATTTTTGGATTGACGTTCGCTGGTGGTTATCTGGACTGGTCATCATCGTCTTTTGGCAGTCGTGGGTCACATACGAGGTTGGTGGAACTCGTTACCGTATGCCAATCGCACTTTCATTTGTGCTCATCGGATTTTTCATATGGGTAGCGGAAAATATCGCAACATTCTTTGGCGCTTGGGAATATCCAAACCAAACCGAAGCTTGGAGCCTCGTTCATCTAGGAAAGGTGAGTTCCTGGCTCTTGTTAGTGATTGTTAGCTTTCTTATAGTAGCAACGTTAAAACAGGTTAAGGGAAAAATTGAACGAGGATAGGAAGTTGGAGGTTATTAACAACAAAAAAATAATAATAAATGATAATAATTTATTGAAAAACGATAAATTATGTATTAGAATTAAATTATCAATAAATAAATGAGGTGTTATATATGAATAGAGAAACACTCTTTTTAAAGTTCGCTGTTGTTCTAATGGGAATCCCTGTTCTTGCTCTGTGCATCTTTTTAGTTCCTGAGATAGGGAATGTTGCAGCACAATTGCTTCCAAAGTTTGCTTTAATAAAAATTCTTGTTTACATCGTTTTTTATGCATCAGCGATCCCTTTTTACTTTGCTCTGTATCAGGCTTTCAAACTTTTACGCTTTATCGATAAAAGTGAAGCTTTCTCCGAATTAGCTGTAATAGCTTTAAAGAAAATCAAACAATGTGCCGTTACAATCAGTATCTTGCACTTGCTAGCCTTGCCGCTATTCTATCTCTTTGCGGAAGTTGATGATGCTCCAGGTGTCATCTTTGTCGGATTGGTTGTTCCTTTTGCTTCCATGGTGATTGCTGTCTTTGCCGCTGTTCTTCAAAAGCTATTAAAAAATGCGATCGATATTAAATCAGAAAATGATTTAACGGTTTGAGGTGAAAACATGGCGATTATAATCAATATTGATGTGATGCTGGCTAAAAGAAAAATGAGCGTAACTGAACTTTCGGAGCACGTTGGAATCACAATGGCAAACCTTTCTATCTTGAAAAATGGAAAGGCAAAAGCAATTCGATTTTCAACTTTAGAGGCGATTTGTAAGGCGTTGGACTGCCAGCCTGGGGATATTCTTGAATACCGAATTGATGATGGTCTTCAAGAATAAAATTGTTTAAATATAAAAAGGTGAAGAACTTACGGTTGAATTCCTAAAAGAAGACTTTGAATTAGATGGTGTAGTTGAATTGGAGGTTCTTATACGACCAATAATCGTACTAACGGACGAGTGCAAGAGTTAAGGATGGAGGGTTGCTAAAGCAATCCTTTTTCTTATTCCACTAACGGTTAGTGTAATAATTTTTGAGAAGCAAGGATATGATGAATAGCTTCTAAGAATGTATTGTGGATGGGTTTCTGCTGGAGGAAGGACGCTTGTATTGTGGATTGCATAACGGCTACCGCTCCATCATAGAGATTTTTTGGCACAAAACAATTAGTATACAATAATTTACTCCTTGTAGTCGTAAAAAAGCAAGGAATCCTTGCTAGCTTTCTTCATTAATTATGCGAAAATTTAAACAAGGAGGGAAGGAAGTGAACATTGGTGAAAAGTTAAAGTTAAGAAGAAAAAAAGCAGGGTTTACTCAGGAACAAGTGGCGGAAAAAATGAATATAACCAGGCAAACCCTTTCTAATTGGGAAGTCGGGAAAAACTTTCCCGATATTGACTCCATTATTAAGCTAAGCCATATATACCAACTCTCCTTAGATGAATTTTTATTAGGTAAAATTTTTTTCAAAGGAGCGATGGCAATGGTAAAGAAGTTCCCGGAATTGGATATTCAAAATTTGATTCAAATGCATTATCCTTCTGCAGATAATTTTAAAGAGCTTAACGGTGGTCTTGTCTCTCAAACGTACTCCTTTTATTCAAATAATGATCGCTATGTTTTTCAAGTGGGAAATCGATTCGAAGTATATGAAAAAGAGAGATGGGTTTACCATCGCTATCATCACCACCTCCCTTTAAGGGAGGTGCTGGATATACAGGTAACGGAAAGTGGTGTCGCTTATTCCATTTCTAAATTTATTGAAGGAACTAAAATATTTGATTTAAATAGCCAGGAAATACTTGATATTTGTCCTGTTGTAGAAAAAAACCTTGAAGCATTGGAAGCAATTGAAATGACCGAACAGAATGGTTATGGCCGATTTGATCATACTGGTCAGGCGGGTTATCCAACCTGGGAGGATTATATAAAAGCAGTTTACAATGAGAATATTTATGATTGGTCAGCCCTGGAACGGAAAGGATTAGATTCGGATGTAGTTGAAAATGCTATTAAAGAGCTGAAAGCCCATATTAAGAGTGTTTCATTAAGTAAAAAATATTTAGTTCACGGAGATTTAGGATCATTTAATTTATTGGCTAAAGACGGGCAAGTTTCGGGAATGATCGATTGGAGCCTTTCTATGTACGGAGATCATTTATATGACAAAGCAAATATACTTTTTTGGAATGAGGATAAGCTTCAGCCACTCATACAACGGATTACAAATAGGTATATGAGTTCTCCTGAATGTAAGGGAAAAATTTACTGCTATATGCTTCGAGTTGGTCTTGAGGAAATTTATAATACAGTTATTCTTAACGAAATAGGTTATGACATTGAATGGGTTGCAAATAGATTGCAACGAATTATTAATAACAACCATTGAAGGAAGAATAATTAAAGAAATATAGCCATTGGATAAATGGAACCAAATCAATGAACAACGTATGAATTTCAACGTTGTTTTTTTATTTATTTTAAGGCCATTTAATAAAAGAGTGTGTTTGAAGTAAAGTCGAATATATTGTATTAAAATTCAGTAGTATGTATATTTATTATAATAAAGAGGAGGGGTTAGTTTGGAAATTAAACTTGCAGAATTAGCGGATGCTTTAATAATTCATGACTTAATGATTAAGGCATTTATGGAATATAAAGAAGAAGTACCGCCATCAAGTGCTTTAGAGGAAACCGCTGAGTCAATATCAACGGCTTTAAAGAGTAATGAGAAGGGGTTAATTGCTTATGTTGATCATAAGCCAGTCGGAATGGTTCGTTTTCAATTAACAGAAAATGGACTTTATTTTTATAGATTGTCAGTTATTCCAGAGGAACAAGGAAAAGGCATTGCGAAAAGAATATTAAAAGCACTTGAAGACTACGCGAAAAATAAAGAAATGCCTGTAATATATTGTAAAGTTCGGATGACTGTCCTGAGAAATATTAAATTGTATAGTTCAGTAGGATATACAATTTATAATGAAGAAGTAGTACATAAACCAAACGGTATAAATTTAAAGGTTGTGTCCATGAAGAAACAGATTAAGTTTTCCGATTAAAAGGGGAAAATGAAAGGTGTATGTTATGAAAAACTTTATCAATCTGAATTTGAATAAGTAAAAGTAAATTGAGGGGAAAAGCCTTCTATTGCAATTGCAGAAAATATCGGGTTTACCAATGTTTTTAACTATACAGGGTATGAATTTCCAATTGATTAATATTGTTGCTCAACAAAAGGGCGCAATTCTGCAACAAGTATTTCACTCTTTCTTTTTTGTTAAGGGACAGTTTCGTGAGAATGGGAAGGATTTCAAGAAAATATATTGAAATTAGAGAGAGGATTTCATTTTTCCAGTTGGACTCTTATTTAATTTCATGGGGGTGTTAATAATATATACAGGAATATTACTATACCCTAGATTTAGTGAATATGAATTATCAGTGCTTTTATCTGTACTGAAGCAGGGGCAGAAACGAACCGTATTTATTGGGTTGAATAACGAAGTAGTTAAAGGGGAGGCAGGATTGACATGTATTCCTGAAGTAACAGTGAACGAAATGGACATTAATCAATTAGATAGTATTGTACTTCCTGGTGTGGATGATTTTGAACATTTAGTTAACCATCCTGAACTGACCTCGTTCTTAAGGGGATTTTTAACAAGGAATATCATAATAGGTGCAATATCCAGTGCACCATATCTATTATCTATGAGTGGATTATTAAGTGAAAGAAAATATACAACTGGATTAACGGCTGATCAAAGAGATTTCTTAGGAACGTTTAACGAAGGTAATTACTTAGATTCACCTGTTGTGATTGATAGAAATCTTATAACTGCAAAGGGATCAGCTTTTATAGACTTTGCCATAAAGTATGGAGAGTTACTAAATTTAAATTTTGATAGTAGCTGGTACACAATAAAATAAGAAAACTTATTATCAATCTTCAAATAAAGGGCGCGCTAATCCAATAATTTTTTTGTAAGAAATAACAGCTAAAGGAGAGGCGCACTTATATGTCTAAACATAATAATGATGCTTCATTTGGCGATATGAATATAAAAGACAAAATAGCAGCAGTTGCCGGAATAACGCTTCTCATTATTCTGGTGCCCAGCTTTGTTTTGGGAATTTATTTTTTGGGGCTGGCCGGGGTTTTTGAACTGCTTGGAGTCCAGTATCAATCTGTCTGGTCATTGATTGTTTTTGTTGTTTGTTTCTTTATTTTGAGCATGATTGTCGAATTGTTTTCCGGAGCGATTTTTGTGATGCTTAAGCGGAAAATGACAGGAAAATTAAAGATGTTTTTTGTCCGGATCAGTATTGAAGGTGCCTCTAACTGGCTATGTCTCTTTACAGTGGATGAGTTTATGAATAGTATTATCCTTTCATTGAAAACAGAGATCGTAGTTGCTTTGCTGTTGGCTGCAGTAGAAATTGTACTTGATGATAAGATGGAAGAAGAAAAACAGAATGGTGTGGAATAGGTTATTCGAGAGACATCTAGATAATATTCGGCAATTTCGCTTTCAACAACAAATCGACCAGAGCAAAAAAGAAATTTTAAGAAATACGGAGATTAATATAAAATCACTTTGATAGTAGGGAAAAAACATTTCTATCTACTAACGTTGTTTTCCTCTCTTTTTTATTCTTTTATCCTTTATTACCCTACAATACTCCTTCCATTAAGATTTTTTAAAAATTTTCCCTTTTGATCTTTAGTTCAACCACCTGCCACTCCAACTAAAACCCTTTCATTTCCTAGTATATAGTCCTATTTATTGGTAACTTAAGGAATTGATACCTTTACACTAGCAATATAGTAAAAAAGTGCTATAATCTTGTGTGAAGTGAGAGAAAATTGTCGAATTATGTATAATTTTGCACCTGGATAATGGCAAATTCGTTGAAAGGCGATGACGCAAAGCCACAGGTCTAAGGCAATGGCTATGACAGCTGGGCTACCGAAAGGAGACTATATTTTACGAAATGAAAAAATTCAAAATAAGAATGAAAATAATTTTCGTTCTTATTACATGTATGTCCTTATTTGATATTTTGGATGAAAAAGTATTAATGTTCTTTCATTTAAAAGGGGACGGTTTTTGGAAAGTCCTTATAGATACCGGAAGTTCTTTAGTAGTCCTTTCATCGGTTCTATGGGCTTTTTTACTAGGCAAGAAAATCATTCTTAATTACAAAGAAAAAGAAAAACATTATCGGAATTTGATTGATTTATCTCCAGAGGCCATATTTGTCCATCGAAATGGGAAAATCCTCTTTACAAACAAAGCAGGTGTTACATTACTGGGAGCAAACAGTGAGGATGACTTACTTAATCATAACTGGAAAAATTACATACAGTCTAGTTCCAGTGATTGGGATCACCTAAAGGAAAAAGTGAAATATTATAATGGGGGAATATTAACCTTTCAAATTAGAGTTAAAAGATTGGATGGCCAAGTCATCGATTTAGAAATCACATCAACAAATATCGAATATGATGGACTGCCTGCAAGGGAATTTATTGCAAGAGACATTACTTTAAGAAAAAAACAAGAAAGTATGATAAAAAAATTAGCTTATCAAGATACATTGACGGGATTACCTAATCGAAGAGCTGTTTTAGATAGTCTAGAGCAGCTAATAAAAGATTCGGAAAAAAACAAAACTCATTTTGCTGTTTTTTTTATTGATTTGGATGGGTTTAAGAAGGTAAATGATTCCTTAGGACATGATACCGGCGATGAGCTCCTAAAGAGGGTAAGTGTGCTTTTAAAGAGCTGTGTCAGAGGGAATGACATAGTCGCTAGATTTGCAGGAGACGAATTTATGATTCTTTTACCTAAAGCAAATAAACAATATTGCAGCATAATCGCGGATAAAATCATCGGAAGCTTAGATTCACCTATCTACATTATGGGAAAAGAAATTCACGTAACACCTAGTATCGGAATTTCTTTATATCCACAAAACGGAGAGGAAGCAACAGCATTAATTAAAATGGCCGATGAAGCTATGTATCAAGCTAAGAATAACGGAAAAAACAGTTATCAGTTTGTAGAAGAATCTTCTGATTTACCTGAAAGGAGAATATGATGTGAGTTCTACTAATAAAACATTGAATCTCTCAACAAGTCATATAGAAATTTCGGATATATTCTTTCGCTCCATATTTGAACATAACCCGGACACCGTTTTCTTTCTAGATAAGGAAGGTATGATTGCGATGCCTAATGAAGGGTTTTCTGAATACCTGGGTTATACAAAAGACGAAATAGTATTTCATGCGATCGAGCAATTTCTCTATATAAATGAAATCCCAATATATATAAAATGCTTTAACAAAGTTCTTTCTGGCGAAGTGCAGCATATTGATACTGTTTTTATACATAAAGCCGGAAGAAAGGTTCAAATTAATCTCACTCTTATCCCTGCAAAATTTAATGGACAAGTGGTTGGTGTTAGTGGGATAGCCAAAGATATTACAGAAGAAAAGGAAACCGCCATTGAATTAATAGAATCAGAATTAAAATTCCGCAGCCTAGTTGAGGAAGCTCTAGTTGGAGTCTATATCATACAAAATGATAAATTAATATATGGAAATCCACGGCTGCATCACCTTTTAGGAACAGAGATTTCGTCTAGTCCATTAGATGTTTTGGATTATATTCATCCAGAAGATCATGCTGAAATAAAGTCAGTTTTTAATCAATTAATCAATGGGAAGAAAGGCATTGATCATACCTTTAGAATCATAAGTAAAAATAGTTCTATTATTGATATTGAAGCCCATTCAAAACGAATGTATTATCATGATCAATCTACTATTATAGGCACACTACAAGATATTACCGAGCGTAAAAAATCAGAGGAGTTAAACAAATATTTAGCCTATCATGATTTTTTAACCGAACTGCCAAACAGAAGATTCTTTCAAGAAAAATTGGAAAAAGAATTAATTATAAGTAAAACGCTGCAACAAAAAATGGCTGTTATGTTTCTCGATTTGGACCGGTTTAAATATATCAACGACACTCTAGGACATTTTGTGGGAGACGAGCTGCTGAAACTCATTTCGAAAAGGTTAAAAATCTGTCTAGGGGAGAAGAACATACTAGCCAGGCTGGGCGGCGATGAATTTTCCGTTTTATTGCCAAATATTCAAAATATAGATCAGATCATCAAACATTCAGAAACCATTATTAAATCATTAGAGGAACCATTTTTTATTGAGGGGTATAAGCTTTTTATTACGACAAGTATCGGGATTAGTATTTATCCTACCGATGGGGAGGATACAGAGTCATTAATGAAATACGCCCATTCTGCTCTTTATAAATCGAAAGAAAGCGGGAAGAATTCTTACCAAATCTATACCTCTTCAATGAACATACAAACCTTCAAAACATTTAATTTGGAGACGGGACTTCGAAGTGCAA
Organism: Bacillus sp. DTU_2020_1000418_1_SI_GHA_SEK_038; assembly: GCF_032341175.1. Lineage (NCBI taxonomy): Bacteria > Bacillati > Bacillota > Bacilli > Caryophanales > Bacillaceae > Bacillus > Bacillus sp. DTU_2020_1000418_1_SI_GHA_SEK_038. The sequence continues at coordinate 806,472 of NZ_CP135435.1, forward strand.
TAGAGTTAAATCAACTAGAATTTTATTACCAGCCAAAGGTTTGCACGCGTTCAAATCAAATTGTCGGAGTTGAAGCTCTAATTCGCTGGAATCATCCAGAATGGGGAATGTTATCTCCTGATGAATTCATTCCGTTAGCTGAAGAAACAGGTTTAATCGCGGAAATAGGGGAATGGGTCAAATATAAAGCTTGTTCCCAAAATAAAGCATGGCAAGAGGAAGGCTTACCGGCTATTCCTATTTCTATTAACCTATCTGCCAGTCGATTTTTGGAGAAAGACCTAGTGGGAAATATCGTCAGTATTCTAGAAGAAACAAGGCTTTCACCTGATTACTTGCAAATTGAAATAACAGAAACATCTCTATTAGAAAATGAAAAGGTGGTTTTGGCTACTTTAGATGAGTTGAGGAGCATAGGGGTTAGAATAGCCTTAGATGATTTCGGAACAGGGTATTCCTCACTCTCCTACCTTAAACGTTTTAGAGGTAGGATAGATACATTAAAAATAGATCAATCTTTTATAAGGGATTTAAGCGAGACGGATCCAGATAACTCCAATTTTATAACGAAGACCATAATTGAATTAGCACAGCACCTCAAAATGGAGGTTGTTGCAGAAGGAGTAGAGAGAAAGGAACATCTCCAGATCCTAAATAATTACAATTGTGATACTATCCAAGGCTATTTTTTCTCCAAGCCTGTCCCAGCAGATGAATTTGCTCAACTGTTAAAAATAGGCAAATTTGAAGTTTCGGGAATGAGCGACGCTACTGATAAGTTTGAAGATAAACGGGAGTATTTTAGGATAAATCTCGATTTTCCGTTACTTGCCTCTATGACCCTAATTCGAATTCACGGAAGAAAAGTAGAACTAGGGAGCACGAATGTTTTGATTGAAGATATTGGATTAGGAGGTCTTAGGTTTATATCTGATATAAGGTTAACTGTTCATCGTGATATTATTTTGGAATTTGAAACGGAGATCTTAGGTGAGACGATTAAAATGTATGGTTCTGTAGTATGGATGCACGAAGCAAAGCCTGGTATATTCCAGTATGGATTGGAATTCTTGGTAGAAGAAACTGAGCGCTCAAATCTAGCTAAGTTACTTAATAAGTTCGCGATTCTTCTAAGAAAGAATCCAATCGTTCCGGATTGCAATATTGTTAAAACGGATCGATATCATTTTATAAAGAATCAAAGGGAAATATTAAAAAAGGAATAGTACTTCTAAAATATCGTTTTACTATATCGTGATTTTCAAGGCAAAAAGCAACGAACATTGAATCTTCTAACGCAGATACTGATTATTGGGTTGTTTCGGAAAAAATGACAGAATTAATGGATAACTGGAAATTAACAGGATATGATTAAAGACCGGTTATACATAAAGGGAAGAATCTAAACAAAAAAAGTAGCTCATAAAGCTACTTTTTTTGTAAATGTTCCAATCGTACAACTGGAAACCATCCCTCGACCTCCAAAATTAATTTCCATAAAGGAGTTGGAATCATAGCTTGATGTTGATCGGTAGTTGTTAGTTGGCTTCAATTGTCCGGCGTGTTGCGTCATCATTTTATTTTCAGTTGCGGAAAATGTAGCCATAGGGGCCATCATAAGACGATTTTTTACATGGACACCACTTTTAGATGTGAAGTCTTGAAATAAGTTTTGATACTTGTCTTTCGTTGAAATACTCCTTTAAAAACACCTCAGCATGTGAAAAATAGAGGTGTTATATTTTTACACGTATAGTTTCATCCATTCTTGGAAGTTTGCGATAACGCCGTCTAAGAAGGCGATTGTTGCTTCATCTATTAAGTTTCCTTTAGCGTCAAATTTCTCATGAACAGCGCCAACGTATACTTCATTTCCACCTAGTACTGGAGAATTTAATCCACTCGCAAATAGAATGTCTCGCAGATGCATTTGTGCTTTTACAGAACCTAAAATCCCCATTGAAGAACCCATAATAATGGATGGCTTACCATTCATCACCTTATCTACGCGACTTAACCAATCAATCGCATTTCCTAACACACCCGGAATAGATGAATTGTATTCAGGCGTTACCCAAAGAACGGCATCAGCTTCCTTAACTTTTGCTTTAAAATCAAGTACTTCTTGAGGTGCATCTAGTTCAATATCTTGGTTGTACATGGGTAGGGGAGCTAAGTCTAAAATCTCGACCTCAAATTGATTGGCATAACGTTTTTGAACATGCTTTGCCAGTTGTAAATTATATGAATCTTTACGAATACTTCCTACGATTGCTGCTACTTTCATTTTGTTGACCTCCAAAAGTTAATTGTTGACGAGGGTTTCTATTTCTTTTGAAATGGCGTTACTGCCTGAATGTAATTTTGTGCCACCTGGTAAATTGAACGTAATGAAGCCCAATCAATTACTGAACGCTTTTCAAAACTTTCGCAAAACATTTTATGATGTATAAAATATTGAGTTTGAAGTTTATACACATACCCCATATATTCTAAGGTTGTTAAAATCCGAAAAGCAGTAGATTTACTTAATTTCAGTTCGTCCATCACTTCTCTTAATGTAATGCCTTTACGCTGTTTTACTAATTCTAAAACTAAAAGTCCTTTTTTCAATGTCGATAATTCATTCTGTGCCATTTCATCACCTCAGTCTCCGATAGTATAGATGATTTATTTTTTTTACTCAAAATATACAGAAAGAGTTTCATTATTTGAAACTTCTTCAAAGAAATTAAAATACGGCTAATTTTGCTTTAAATATGTAGTTGAAAAAGGCGGTGGTTTTGCAGCAAATTCATCATTGGCTAGTTAGGAGTACATGTATGGATGGATGAAAGTGGATTTAAATTGCAGGGAACAAGTAACACTTTGAGGTGTCTAAAATAATGACTTTTTTCCAAAGAGAATACATGCTAAAAAATTGAATTCAATATGGTAGAATTTAATATAGGGGGTGGGAAATAATGGATAGAATAAACTTTCATCCGCTAATACTATTAAGTCTTTTTATTAATGCTATTGCAATGGGAATGTTTACTTTTGAAAATTATGAAGAAAATAATATAGGTTATACTGTTACATTTATTATTCTATGTCTATTTTTAATTGTTCTTATTATTTACGGATTAATAAGAAACAGTAAAATAAACCATACCAATAAATAAAAAAAGAGGGACTTATTTAACTTCTCTTAAGCCCTTCCCTTCATGAATCTCTTGAATACCTTCTTCACAAACTCCGTTTGAAAGTCAGGAACAAGTTTCGCACACCATTTGTTTTAATAAAATAAAGTGTTAACCATAAGGGGATATTAGTTAACACATATTAATCATCAGAAACATATCAGACCTAATTTATGGGGACTTTTTGATTCTTTAATGAATAGATATTAGTTGGATGGTTTGAAAGAGATAAAGAAAGCCTTTTTATACATCACTGGATATTAAACTACGATTCAGCCCTTTCAATTGTTCTGCTGTATTCCTTTTTCATCATGACCTTTTTAAAATCTATCTTCGTTGTTAAGATTCCGATTAAGACAAGAAAGGCACCCAAGTATCCTTTTTCCGAAAGAACTTCACCAACGAAAATAAAAGCAAATAAAGCTGCGAATACGGGTTCCAAAGAAAATATGAGACCTGTATGTGTGGGAGTCGTATATTGTTGGGCAGCAGTTTGGCCGATAAATCCAATCGCACTGCAAAATATACTTAATGCCAAAATAGATATCCATGATTCTGTCGTGTTAGGAAGATGTGGATTTTCAAAAAATAAAGATAGCAGCAGCCCCCAAGCCCCGGTAAAACCAAGTTGTAATATTCCGAGAGAAATAGAATCTACATTCTTCGTCAATTTATCCGTCACAATGATGTAAATGGCATAAAACAAAGCCCCTAAAATGATGAGAAAGTCCCCAGAGCTAATGCTTAATCCATCATTCAATGTTAAAAGGGCGATACCTGCTATTGCGAAGACGACACCGATTACCACCCGTTTTTCAGTTTTTTGTCTAAAAAAGATGGCTAATATCAATGGAACAAATACAACCGCGAGACTAAATAAAAATCCTGCATTTGAGACGGACGTGGAGTTTACCCCAATCGTGACAACAGAAATGGCCGAGAACAGGATGGTACCTAATAAAAATCCATATTTAATCGTCTGAAAATCAATGTGCATTAAGCGTTTGTAGAATACGAGGCCTGCTAAAACAAAAGCTATACCGAAGCGTAATGCGATCAAGTTAAATCCTTGAATAGATTCAAGCCCCATCTTCATGAATAAATAGGAGGACCCCCAAAATAAAGTGACCACAAGCATCGTGAAATCTGCCTTTAATTGAGTATTTATACCCCTCCTTTTTACTTGAGCGAACATCGTACTTCCATTCATTTTCCATCATCACCTATCCTGTTATAAATTGATTATTTTACATTATAAATGTAGAATTTGAATTAGAAAAATGAATGTTTTTAAAGGTATGCATGAATAAATTTCATGAAAAGGGAGTGATCAAATTTTCTCTTGCAAAGTTTGAGATTTTTAGTAGCGTTGTGGAATTAGGGAGCCTCACAAAAGCTGGGGAAGCACTCGGTTTAACACAATCTGCTGTTAGTCATGCCATTTCTAGTCTTGAAACGGAGTGGGGATTTTCCATTCTCAATCGCGGACGCTCAGGAATCCATTTGACGAGCAATGGAGAGCGCATTTTAACATACATCCGTGAAATTTTAAAATGGAACGAAGAAATGATTCAAGAAATAGCTAATATCAATGGACTGGAAATCGGTACAGTCCGGATTGGCACTTTTTCGAGTGTGTCCATTCACTGGCTGCCTGAAATCATGAAAGTGTTTAATGAGCGGCATCCTTCTATCGAAATCAAACTGCTGGAAGGAGATTATGATGATATAGAGCATTGGATATCAACAGGTATGGTTGACTTTGGGTTTGTGTCCTTGCCCACCTTGCAACAGTTTGAAATGATTCCACTAAAAAAAGATAGAATGCTCTGCATCGTTTCAGATGAACATCCTCTCGCTGACCAAAATGAGATTTGCTTTGACATGATCAAGGATGATCCTCTAATTAAGTCGAAAAAAGGAAGCGATAACGATTTAACCCGAATGTTAAAAGAAAATAATGTTACGCCTAATATTAAATTTGAACTTACAGATGACCAAGCCATTATTTCAATGGTTGGAAATGGAATGGGAATCAGTATACTTCCTCAAATGGTATTACACCGGGTCCCAGCTAACGTGCGGATTCTTCAATTAGAGGGAGAAAATTACCGGACAATTGGTATTGCTGCTACATCCTTTAAAACCCTTGCCCCAGCTACAAAAAAGTTTATTGAATACCTGAATTCGTGGTTAAGTGAGCCTACGCTCCCATCGGATTTGAATGGCTAGTACGTCATAATCGAATACCTTTCGTAAACTAACTAGGGAGCCATCATGCGATTTTGTTGGGAAATTTTTTAAAAAAAGAAGCTTGTAAATGCATGTTTAAAATTACAAATTTACCCATTTTAATGTTAAAATATAGGTAAATCGGTTATGGATGTGGGAAAAGTGAATTTTTCTTTATCCAAACATGCCAAAAAGCAAAAGAAATATTGAGATAATAGAAGAGCATTCATTAACTGAGATGCTTTAAAAGAGCTATGGAGGACCCACATGAAAGTTCGACTGTCTAATTTTAGTGAAGAGTGGGCTCTAATGTTTCAAACTGAGGCTGAAATGCTGAACACAATTTTTGGCGATGAGATCATTAGAATAGAACATTTTGGGAGTACGTCAGTTCGAGGAATGAAGGCAAAGCCTGTCATAGATATGATGTGTATTGTTAAAAACATTGCGAAGGTTGATTTATTCAACCACAAAATGGACTCTCTTGGTTATGATGTAGCGGGGGAATGGGGCATTGCGGGTAGAAGGTTATTTCGAAAAGGCGGTGAAAATAGAACCCATCATATTCATATTTATCAATATGATAACGCTCAAATTGATAGGCACTTAATTTTTCGGGATTTTCTTCGGTCCCACCCAGATGAAGCAGCAAATTATAGCCGCTTTAAAGAAGAGCTGGCCGAGAAGTTCGATAACTCAAGAGAATATAGTCAAGCCAAAAGAGATTTCGTGAAGGAAATGGAACAGAAAGCACTTCTCTGGTTTGAGGAGTTTCAGCGAAAATAACAACCTTTTATAGGTATATTAATCAAGAATTTGCCGGAAGGAATTTATCCTATAATAACAACGAATTAATATAAAGGGAAACTAAAAATTGAACACTTGGTAATCGAATTAAAGAACAAAACTAGGTTTAATGTAAGGAGAGAAACGATGAAAGAAAATACAAAAAAAGAAATCTTTTCTTGGATAAAATCACTCGCATTTGCACTCATAATTGCTTTTATATGTAGGGAATTCTTATTCTCGCCTACAACTGTTTTTGGAGAATCCATGTCCCCTACTTTTCTAGATCAAGAAAAGGTTGTAATAAGTAAGACGGCTAGTATTCAAAGGTTTGATGTGATCGTATTCAAAGCCCCTGATGTGGAAGACAAAAAATATATTAAGAGAGTAATAGGACTTCCAGGTGATCGCATCGAGATGAAAGACGATGTTCTTTACATTAATGGAAAAGCATTTGAAGAATCATATTTAAAGGAAAATAAAGCTGACAATCCATTTCATAAGCTGACTGGTGACTTTGAATTGCAAGAAGTGCCTAAAGGTTCTTTATTTGTAATGGGTGATAATCGATTAAATAGTAAGGACAGCAGGCATATTGGTTTTATTCCATATGAATCAATCATCGGAGAAGTGAAGTTTCGATTTTATCCGTTTCAGGCAATTGGCATACCGAAATAATGCAGCAGTTGAATGTAAAACCGAGCGTTTCTACAAAATGTAGGGACGCTTTTTTAATAATAGGCTGAAGTGGAGAGTCAGGAATTCTCTCCACTAACGGGTCAAGTTGCTATTCAGAAAACGAAACAGGGGATCCAGTTGAAGTATGCTCATTAACCCAGTCAAGAGAGACCTTTGAAACATCTTGCCAGTCAGATATCTCTGATTTATGCTGCTCCACCCAACTCATACAAAATTGTGGATCTATATTATTTTCTAGGCACTGTTCCAAGAACAATTGGATAGTTGACTCGGTACAATTTTGCCATGTTCCACAAGTGTTGTTAAAAATATTTTCCATTTTGGTTTGTATAGAATCATTTGTAGTGGACATCTTTGCTCCTCCTTTTGTTAAAACACAAGTAACTATTGTAGTACTGCCAACATTAAGTTTGTCCAAAAGCAGATAATTTATGAAATGAAAGAGTTTGAGCATTTTACAAAATTCTATTGGAGATGGTATTTAATTTCGATACGCGAGAAAATATGTGATTTTGCTAATCAAGCATGTAAGAGTAGGGGAAAATGTTATAATTATAATTAAAGTTTTTTTGGAGGGGTAGAAATGGCAAAGTTTGTTGATGACTTGGCTGGGGCTATCTATGATATCTTTAAGTTTATTTTGACTAGTATTTGTTATTTACTTGCTGGAATGTTAATGGTTGGAGTCCCACTTTATCTTTTTGCTAAAATATTCCAGTAAATAACAGGATTTAACGTGGTTGAATTAATAATTAATTTGGAAGGTCAAAAATAGCAACCCTTGTCTTTTGAACGGACAGAGAATCCGCTATATCCAAGAAAACACCTTAATTCACGTTGGTTTAGGACACATAGTCCATAATTTCATAAAAATATGCTTATTTGCCAATATCAACGGAACTATAGTCCGTAACTATAGAATAAATAGGTCCAATAATTCTTTAGTCCCTTTTCAACAGAGGAAAACTCTATAATATCATCAATTGGACCAAGTTAAGATAGGGAAAACGGTCAATCTCGATGAAGATTGACCGTTGTTATTTACGAAAGTTTTTTAAACATCACGATATGCGGACCAATAGGAGGATAATCAAAAACATCACCATGTATGTTAAAGCCTACTCTACTATAATACTCCTGTACAGAGGTTCTGGCATTGCACCATATAAGGTCAAACCCCTGAGCTTTTACTAAATCTTCGGCATAGGCAATAATTAATCTCCCAGCTCCTAGCTTTCTAAACTCTTCTAAAGTAGCCATTCCTCGTAAGCGATATTGCATTTCAATAGAAAAATCAGGATTCTTTTCGATACAAAAGGAAGCAATACTGATTAGTCTGCCATGAGAAAATGCTCCAACATGAAGCGCCCCAGGTTCATAGTCTGTATCATATTTACAGTCCTCAATTGTTTGGTGAGGACGCAGGACAGTATGTCTAAGACGATAAGTCATTTCTTGTGTAATTTTTTTAACCTCTAACATGCTGATCCTCCGATCTTTTTATATTAAATAAATTATTCTCTAATAGATCTAGTATTCCTGCTGCTTATTAAATTGGAACTGCATGGAAAAGTGGTGAAGGAGATAGAAAAAGTGTTAAAAATACCTACCATATGGAAACTGAAATTGCCTTCTAAAATTATATAAAGGACATGACTGTATTTCTGTTTAAAATTTTTATATTGTAAGGATAAAGATGGAAGAGGGGGGACGGATAAATTGAAGAAAATTTATGTTATTAGGCATTGTGAAGCAGATGGGCAGCCACCTGAATCAAAACTAACAGTTAATGGTTTGAAACAAGCGTTAGAGTTATCTGAGTTTTTTTCAGAAATGAAAATCGATCGAATTATTTCAAGCCCATATAAACGAGCGATTGACTCTATAGACCCACTTGCCAAGCGATTAAATATAGAGATTGAGCTTGATAGAAAATTAACAGAACGTATACTAAGCACCAGAAATCTTCCTGATTGGCTAGAAAAACTAAGAACAACCTTTAATATTATGGAACTGAAATTTGAAGGCGGCGAGTGTAGTCAAGCTGCAATGGAACGAATCGTTGAAGTGGCAGAAGAAATTTTTAACGGAGAAAAAGAAAATACTATCATTGTGACACATGGGAATTTAATGTCCTTGCTATTAAAGTATTATAAAAATGATTTCGGCTTCGATGATTGGAAAAAACTTAGCAATCCTGATGTATTTCTCTTAAGAAATGAAAATAACGAAGTAACTTTTGAGCGGGTGTGGAAGTAAAAGGTGGAAGCTTTTGCTTAATGATGCTATTGCCATTGTTGATACAGGCAGCTACCGAATTATATTAAACCACGTTTGGGAATGCTTGCATCCAAAAGAACTTTTGCAATCCAATGGGTTAGGGACAATGGGATATGCCCTGCAAGCAGCCATTGGCGCTCAGCTTGCGCATCCTGACCGAAAAGTCGTTGCCTTTATGGGGGATGCTGGATTAGATATGATTACGGGAGAATTGCCCTTTGAAATCAAGATCAACTTCCAGTTACACTGGCTGTTCTCCGGATAATATGTTTAGATTAATTTGTTTATAGCAGCAGCGAATGGGTTATGAAAGTACGGGAGTCGAATTTATTGCTCCTGCCTATGATCAATTAGCAAAAGACTATGGCGGTATAGGTGTCGTTGTAGAGAATGTTAATGAATACGTGAGGCGGTTAAAATCTCACAACAGAGTGAACGATTTACTTTAATTGAAGCTAGAATTAATCCTAGTGAATACCATGATCAAATGTAAGGGTAAAATATTTATCCATAATCCTAGAAGACAAGATGTCCAAAAAGAGAAACTCTCCAAACTATATCAAACACGTGACGTTAGTTTTTAATAGAGTGTAATTTATATACTTATTCCAAAAATAGTGCCCTTTTCTGTAGTAAAGAAAAAAGTCCAATTCCTCCATTTTAAAACGAAGAAATTGGGCTTTTTATATTGTTAGCTATTAAATCTCTTATTATGTTTAACATCTTTAGATTTAGGGTTCCCAAAGAACATTAAAGAACCTGCAACTACTATGCTTCCTATAAGTGCCTCCCCTGGAAATGCATAATCAGCCATCCATTTTAGCTCTTTTAGTCCAAGTGTTGCTTGAGGGGAGACCATCATCCAAATTCCGATTGCAAAAAGAATATAACCTAATACCTTCATTTCATTATTCCCCCTTTGAAATTAGGATGACTTTCTAGATTGAGTTATAGCTGGAGCAGGCGCTGTTTTCATAGGTGCAAAACGATCTTGTACCATTGCTCCGATTAGACCATCATCTGTTGTATTGACTGCAGTACAAATCATTGGGATAAAGCCAGAGTACATAGTAATAAAGGTTGTGATAAATAACGCTGGATCTGGTACTTGCAGAATGGTAGCTATAACAGGAGACATGAAAAATCCCGCCCCCCCGGGAACGCCTGGTGATTCTAAGCCCAAAATCCACATAGGTAACACTAATAATAAAATTTCAGATAAGGAAAGTGGAATATCCATCATAGCACAGGTCGTTACTGTCACAATTAATACAGCCATTGTAGAAGTACTTTTATTTAATACTGTGCCAAACACAACGGATGTCTCAGCGAATTCTGGTTTTAATTCTAAATCTCTTTCAGCAGAAATAATGTTAACCGCCAGTGTATCATAAGACCCTCCGGTCCCAAAACCTGTTGAATAGACTGTAAAGTAATATTTCCATATTTGCGACCATGTTCTTTTGGAGATAATTTTTGTCAATACAATGATCAGGAGTGTCCATGTTGTTGCTAAAATAAATACCCAAAGGACGGTTTTACCATAATAGGCAACTCCTTCAGTCCCAAACTTTAACGGAATGTTTATCGCTAAACATCCAATCATGATTGGATAATACCAAAGCAGCCACTTAAATGCTGCTAAAATATAATCGCTAATAACCATAATATTTCTTGCAATGGGCTCGAATTTTTTGTTAGTAGCAACTATCCACCCAATTAATACGGAGGCAATTAAAATCTGCAATAATGGCTGCTGGGTGATAATTGTTTTAAATGTACCTAATATACTCATTATAAATGTAGAGAATCCTGCTACTTCCGCACCTTCTGTGGTAAAATCCAGACCTGCAACTAAAAAAATAAAAAGTGCAGCATATCCTACAGCTGTCAATCCTAAAACTAAGTATGACGCAAAGATTCTCCCAAACAATTGGCCAGCCTTATCTTTATGTACCATAATTAACTTTACTGCTGCTCCAGCTAATAGAAAAAAGATAATAGCTGTAGCAAATGTTACGATGCCTTTAGGAAAATACTGTCCGCTTAGAGCTAGACCATGTACCACAGGATTGTCAGGTACAAATAAACCAAGTGAAAATCCAATTGCTAGAGTACTGAAAACCCAAAACGGATACGGAACCCTTTTAAAAAAATTCTGATCATTCTTTTTTCTTGTCATAGAAACCTCTCCTTTACGAGGGATAAAGAAGGTTATAAACTATGTCTGATTACCCCGTTTATAATGGTTTTGTAAATTTATTGCCCTTACCTAAATACACAAAAAAGTACTCCAGAACTTTCTTCAATCCTGTACCACATTTATTTCTTTAATTTTTTGCAGTTAGTATAAACCTCCTCGATTTTAATGTAAGCCTTTGCAATTCCCGGTGGCCGAGACACCCAGCCACTCTTCATTTATTTATTATATTTAAATTTTCGAAAAAATCAATATATTATTTGTTTTTTGAGCATAAAGTAGCAATACCCTTTGATTATAATCATAGAGGTTAATTGTTGTTTATATATAAGAATAACATACAGATTATTAAGAAAATATTGAATTTTTATTAAAATTGTGATTAAATGAAATTATTGGTTGGGTCATTGGGTTATTAATGTTAATGAAGATAATTACAAATCAATCTAATTCTAAATAGTTTTTTCCGCCTGTTCGGCAATTTGTATTAATACTGATCTAATTGTTATTGCCGAGGATAAATAATATCGTATTTCATGTAGCTCATACCTAGTAGAGTTTAGGGATTAACCAAGAATTAAATTAAGGAGCTCAAACATGTATTTAACTATGTTGTTAATCGGTTTTTTATCTGGAATGATTACGGGCTTGTTATCAATTGGAGGAGGAATTATTGTAGTCTTTATGCTAATGTTTGTTTTTCCTTTGCTGACAGGTAAAACTTTCCCGATGCACACGATAGCTGGCTTTTCTATTATGCAAACTTTTTTTTCAACGCTTTCTGGCGGATTTTATTATATACGGAACAAACTTGTCGAACGCAAAGTAGTCTTAATTATGGGAATTCCAGCGTTTATTGGCGGTATGATTGGGGTTCTATTAGCTTCCTATTCCTCTGACTTTCTTTTACGTACCATCTTTGCTTTTCTGGCTGTTACGGCTGCCATTGTAATGCAAATTCCCTATAAATCAAATGAGGAATCGGAACCTTTTAAATTTACCATTTTTTCAACCATCCTAACTGTACTGGCCTGTTTTATGATAGGGATTTCAGGGGGATTAGTAGGAATTGCGGCGGGTTTTATTTTTGTTCCACTTATGATATTTGTTTTCAAAATTCCTATAAAAAATGCAATAGGATCCAGTCTGCTTATTTGTTTTCTTTTAGCATCGGGGAGTTTGATTACTAAACTGAGTATTAGCTCCATTCCAATAGGTTATGCGTTTATGCTGATTATAGGGGGAATCGTGGGTGCCCAAATTGGCGGCCGTATAACAAAAAGACTGAATTCAATAACATTAAAGAGAATTGCGGCGTACTTAATTCTGCTTGTAAGTATAAAGCTTTTCTTTGATATTTATTCTTGAGCAAAAAAGAAGAAAATAAAAACGTACAGTTCAAAGAGCTGCACGTTTTTTGCTTTTTATTAAAGTATGAACGATTTCCTTTAAGTAACGTTAAAGAAGTTCATGATAATCAAATAACCGCCTGTAAAGAGTAGAATCAGATAGGAAATCAATCGAAATGTGCCCTGACTGACCTTCTTAAAAAAGAACTGTCCCAGCAATATGCCTAAAAAAAGCGCAGGAATGGATATAAGGGAAGAAGTCCAAGCGACTGAACTCGTACCGCTAAATATGATTTGCAATATTAAGCTAATGAGGTAGACAAAGAGATTGTAGACTAATGGAATATTCCGAAAGCTATCTTTATCCATTGCACTTCCAGAAAAATAAAGCAACAAGGGTGGACCGGGTATTCCCATGCTTGTCGTTAGAAGGCCAGATATTCCACCAGTCAAGATGTCCCTTTTCTTTGTTTGCTTGATGGTTAATTTTAAAATAAGAAGAACCGTGAAAATCAGAATCAGTACACCCACGATGATCTTTAGCAGGGTGACATCCAAATAAAGATAAATCGGAATTCCTAAGAGGGTTCCTACACTACTTCCTTTTATTAAACGTATTAATAGGGCTTTATCGATGTCTTTTCCTATTTTAAAGATCATAAAGATGGAAAGACAAAGGGAAAGAATAATACTAATTTGAATGGCCGTATGCACGGGGTAGAGCAAAAATAAAAACGGTGTGCTTATAACTGAAAATCCGTAGCCCGTACTTGTTTGCAGTAAAGAAGATATTAGGACAATCAGGAATAGGAAGATCCAACCTTCCTCCATACAATGCCCCCCTTATTTATTAAACTGTAATAACTAGAAGATAAAAGGCAAGAATCCTATTTAAATAGAACTATTGCCTTTTTCCGTTCATTTCTCCATGTTTAAATTTGATTTAATATTTGATCTAGATTTGCTTTTGCAATTTTCTTAATATCCTTGTATTTATTGTTCCCATGGGAATCAATAGAGACAATTAAAGGCCCAAAATCCTTTACCCTGAATTTCCATATGGCTTCAGGCATCAGATCTTCCCACCATACATCTTCAATGGCTTCTACCTGTGTCGTCTCCAATGCTGCCGATCCTCCTAGGATAGAGAAATAACAACCATTAAAATCAACACATGCCTGACTCCCATCCTCGAGGAGTCCTCCTTTTCCAATAATGACTTTCATGCCATAATCTTGCATTAATCCCCTTGTAAAACGATCCATACGATAGCTTGTGGTCGTGCCAATGCTCACCTTTTCGTATGTACCGTCCTCTAACTTTCTTACTCCCGGAGCCGTATGGAGACCGATTGATCCTTGTAATTGGGGAACAAGGTCAGCTGGCAGATCCACCTTCTTATCAAAGAGACGGATTAGATTTGCATCACGGATTCCGAAAATGATCCCATCTAAAGTGACTGTATCCCCAGCATATAACTTCTTAATATCCTCATCTGTCAACGGAGCCTTTAATCTATAATGTGCCATAGTACCCCTCCTAGTGGATTTATTAAACCTTGTCATCCTAAAGGCAACTAAACGATTAGTCTATAAAATTTATTAAAATAGGACAATAATTAGAAGTAAGCTGATAGCTCCCATGATAATGGATGAAATTAACCCAACCATTAAAGGGCGTATCCCTACAGATTTAATCTTTTTTAAATCAGTTCCTAGGCCTACACTGGCCATGACCATTAAAATGACAAATTTAGCAATGAACGTAGTGGGCTCGATAAAGCTGGATGGCAAAGGGAAAATCGTATTGATCGCAGCAGCCCCAGCAAAAAATAATATAAAGAACGGAAAAACCTTACTCATTTTTACTTTCTTCTGATCGGAATTCGCCGTTTTGTTTTTAAAAGAAATATAGATTGATAATAGGACAGCAACAGGCACGAGCATTAATGTTCTCATCAATTTAATTACAACGGATGCATCCCCAGCTTCTGTACTGTAGCTATATCCAGCTGCAACAACAGAAGAAGTGTCATGGATGGCTGTACCCGCCCATGCCCCGAACATACTATCCGGCATGGAAAGCAAATGGCCAATTAGAGGATAGACTAAGACAGCTAATACATTAAAGGCAAAAATGGTGTTCACTGCATAGACGATGTCCTCATCTTTTGCTTTTAGGATTGGCCCTGTCGTGGCAATTGCTGTGGCCCCGCATATTCCAGTCCCTAAACTAATGAGCAGGGGAATATTCCCTTTTAGTTTAAATAACCTTCCGATGAAATAGGTAAGGCCAATACCGAGGATGACTGCAACTAATACGATAATTAGCGTATTTATTCCCAACTGGAAGATCTCAGAAAAACTAAAGCTAAAGCCAAGAAGAATGATGGCCAGTTTTAATAACTTTTTAAGAGTATAGCCGATTCCGGGGAAAAACACTTCGGGAACAACAAGAAACTGTCTCATCAGGACTCCGATAACAATCGCAATGACCGCCCCGCCGATCAGGGGGAAGTCCTTTCCCAAAGAATGGGCGATTAGCCCAATAACAACTGTTAAACCAATACCCGGAAGATTTTGTGACCTTATAAATGGTATTTTCGAATTGGAGACGGCGGATTTTTCTAATTGAAGTTCGCTGCTCATATGAAAACCTCCAGCTTAAATTGTGACTATCAGTAAAATCTTTGGTTGAAAGGAATAAGGTTTTCTTTACTCAATTTCATCTCCCTAATTGGGGGATGAAATTGAGTTTAATAGGTGACCCTTTTTAAAAAATCAAATGAACCATTGGGTTTAATTATAAAACATTTAAAATGAAATTCTAGGATCTTCCCCTTGACTGAAGGTCGCTCTCATTCTACGTGCAGGCCAACACATCATATTGACAGCTACTGGGTTACATGTCATATGGGTATCTGCTGCTTCAATATGGACTGCTAATGCTGTTGTACTACCTCCTAAGCCTTGTGCACCTAATCCTAATTTATTGATTAAGGCAAACAGTTCCTCCTCAAGTTCCCGTACAATTGGATCCGGATTAGGAGAACCCACTTCACGTGCCGCAGCTTTTTTCGCAAGTGCTGCACATTTATCTGCTGTTCCACCGATTCCGATTCCCACGATAGTAGGGGGACATGGGTTGGCGCCAGATTCAAATACACATTCTAAGACGTATTTTTTAATCCCTTCAATACCGGCGGCGGGCGTTAACATTTTTAAATAACTCATGTTTTCAGAACCTGATCCCTTAGGAACAATTAGAATTTCAATTTGATCTCCTTCCACAAATTCATAGTGAATAATAGGGACTTGGTTTCCGGTAGAAGTGCCATGGTTTTTTCTCGTTAATGTGTTTACAATACTGCTTCTTAATGGGTGCTCCAGTGTTGCCCGCTCCGTTCCTTTTCTAATGGCTTGCTCTAGTCTTAGACCATCAAACCGCACTTGATTGCCTACTTTTACAAAGTATACAGGAATTCCTGTGTCTTGGCAGATTAATAATTTTTGATCATCCGCAGTAGAAACAGTTTTGATGAGTGTTGCTAGAATCTCTTTACCACTTTCTAATTCTTCATTTTCGTAAGCTCTTTCTAAAGCAGTTCTAACATCTGGCGGTAAATCCTTAAGGGATTCAATATATAGGGTTTTGCATGATTCCTCAACACTTTTATAAAAATCTTGGTCCACTCCCCAAACATGCTTGTAATCTGCAGCATAATCGGCAACTGTCATAGAGACCACTCCTTTTTTGTTATTTGGAAGCCACTTCGATCTTATTTCCTTCCATTGTTGCCACATCGATACGGGTTTGTTTCGTTTTTTCTACATGATAGCGGGGTTCTCCGTCTTCACCTTTAGTCACATATATATTGCTTAGCCATTGTTCATCATTTCTTTCCCGATAATCCTCTCTGTAGTGAGAGCCTCTGCTTTCAGTACGCATTAGGGCACTAGCCGTAACCATCTTGGCTATCGTTACGAGATTACGAACATTTAAGAATTCTTGCCATGTTAGATTATAGTGTCGTGAACCTTTCACAGATACACGCTCAATTCGTTCTTCTAATATTCTAAGCTCATCTAAAGCAATCTCTAGATCTTTCCCATTTCGGACGAGACCAACTTTTTCCCACATTAAGTTTTTCAACTCATTGCGAATATAAAAGGGATTTTCGCCCTCATCATTATGAAAAGGCTTTACAATATCATTAATAAAGGACTGAACTTGGGCATCTGAAATTTTTCCGCTAGTGCCAATGGTATTAATATAGGAAACGGCCGCATCGCCTGCTCTGGCACCAAATACAGTTGAGTCACAAACGCCATTTCCGCCTAGGCGGTTTGCTCCGTGTACTCCACCAGCATCCTCACCGGCCACAAATAACCCGGGAATATTCGATTCACAGTTGTTCGTTATCCGTACTCCTCCCATATGAAAGTGAGCTGCTGGGGAGATTTCCACCGGCTCCATGCTTAAATCCTTACCAACATCTCGGCAGCGTTCTACCATACCTGGGAACATTCGCCGTACATTTTCTTTCCCAAGATGGGATACATCCACGAAAACCCCGCCTAACGGAGTTCCGCGACCTTCCATAATTTCCATATAGGCTGCTCTTGAAACCCGGTCTCTTGTAGAGCGCTCCATGCGTTCCGGATCGTAATTTTTCATAAATCTTTCACCAAGAGAATTGATCAAATAGCCCCCAGCTCCGCGAAGTCCTTCTTCAAGAACACCGCCATTTAACCGTGAATTCTCAGCGAGCAGTCCTGTTGGATGGAATTGCATCATTTCCATATCCAAAAACTCTGTTCCTGCCCGGTAACACATAGCCATTCCATCTCCCGATTTCTCAAGGCTAGGTGTTGCAATCTTGTACATGGTGGCGGCACCGCCTGTCCCGACAATAACAGCCTTACAGTGAACGACAATAAATTCGCCGGTTCTCATATTGAGCATTAAACACCCAGCTACTCTATGTTTTTCTTCATCAAATAAAATATCAATAGCCCTTACTTCATCCCACGCGGTAACGTTTGGTTTAGCATAAAGCTGATCACGCATCCGAGAAATAATTTCAATTCCTGTTAAGTCACCCTTGTGAACAGTCCGGTCGAATGTTTGACCAGCAAAGGGCTTTTGGTGAATCGTCCCATCTTCATTTCTATCAAAAAAGACGCCCATTTTTGTTTCTAACTCTCTTATTCTTTTAGGCGCATCATTTACTAGCGTCCATGCAAGCTCCTGATCATTGATTCCGCCGCCACCCTTGATCGTATCCTTAAAATGCTTTTCAAATGAATCATCTGGATGAAGTACAACATTATAACCGCCTTGTACCATACGGGTACAGCCGCTTTTTCCTATTAACCCTTTAGCTGAAACGATAATTTTTAAATTAGGATTCTGATCAGCAGCATGATGAGCTGCAAACAAACCAGCACCGCCACTCCCCAAGATTAGAATATCTGTCTCTACGCGTTCCAATGAGTTCACCTACTCTTTTTAATATGTTACTAGGACACAATGACATAAAACATGAGGGCACATAAAACTGCACCAATAACAGTAAAAATAGTAAACACACTTCTATTATCTTTTACAATACCGACATCAATTAGAATTACTCTAAAACCATATAAAGCATGGAAAATTAAAGCGAAAATTAAGAGAGCATCTAAAAAAGCGTTTAAATGTAAGGAAGAAAAAATACCGATACCTGGAAGTTTTCCGACTATTGCATAACCACTGTAGATTTTTAATGGTAAGCAAAATAGTAGGATTAATGCTGTAACCCTTTGAACGATCCATGCAATATAGCCAACAAAAGGACGTTGTTTTACCTTTACTTCTTGAACATTTTTACTTGTTTGCAAACTAGTTGAAGCCATTCCCCAACCATCTCCTATTTTGTTTAGTCGAATTACCACTTCATCCCAATTGCTCTTTTTAACTGCTTCATTTTGATTTTCTTGATTGTTGCCATTGGTTTAATTCCCTTTGGACAAACTTCTACACAAGCACTAAAAGAACGGCAGCCAAATGCCCCATCTGTATCTATCACCATGTCTAGCCTTTCCCCTCTAGCTCCATCTCTTTCATCTGCAATCAAATTGTAAGCTCGGTTTAAGGCAGCTGGACCGATAAACTCATCGACCCCTCTAAGTGAAACTGTATTACAGGATTGAAAACACAATCCGCAAGTAATACAATCTTGATTTTCATCTATGATTTCTCGTCTTCCTGATGATGGAGGAATAATAGCAAATTCATCCGTATCTTCTTTTGGAACAAAATAAGGTTTTACCTTCTCCCAATTTTGAAAGAATGAATCCATATTGACAGCTAAATCTTTTATTACATCCATGTTTCTCATAGGTTGAACTAATATTTTATCCCCTAAATGTTCAATTTTAGTTCGGCATGCTAAACGGCCCCGCCCATTAATGACCATCCCGCAGGAACCGCACATTCCCAGTCTGCATGCACACCGGAAAGATAAACTTGGATCCTGATCCTCGACGATTAAAAACAAGCTATCCAATACCGTCATATTTTTTTTAGCTTCAATTTGAAATGTTTCATACTTAGGCTCATCGTCTGTATGTGGATCAAACCGCATAACAGTTACTTCAACATCCTTCATAATCAGTACCCCCAATTTGTGTGGCAAATTAAGAAACTAACTTCTTCTATCCTCCTTTTAATCTTTGATATGGATAGAACCATTGAAATTCTCTCTAGCCTCTAAAAATATGGTACAGTGACCCAACCAATATAATTTTATTAAATCACTATTTGCGTTATAATTCAATATTTTTAAAATATTTTGACTAATATTATTTCAAATAAATAAGGAAATGTAAAATTTTAAAGTATCCATAATAAAAAGTCATTTTTTGAATGTGATGTTTAAATTGGATAATAAGGTTGAGTCACAATTCCGGATTTGTAGGTGATGGCTAATAAATAAAGATTTATGAGACTAGACACAAAAGAGAGGTGACTTATTATGAGGATTCTTATAACAGAACTTATCTGGAATGAAGGTATAGAAGGACTGGTTAAACAGGGATATGAAGTGGACTACCAAGAGAATTTATGGGAACAACGCGATAAATTGCATCAAATGATGAAACCTTTTATGCAATTATTGTCAAGAATCAGACGAAAATAGATCAAGAATTATTAGATGATGACAATCGCTTGAAAGTAGCTGAACGACTTGGGGGTGGCATGGATAACCTTGAAATTAAAGCAGCAAAGGGAAGGGATATTAAAGTTGTTTTTAGATGTCCTTGAACTAGAACCTATTACAAAGTCTAATAAACTGATGTTATGTGAAAAGTAGTTTTGACGCTACATATTGCTGGCCTGACGAATGAATCACAAATACGAACCTCTTTATTAGTGGCTAAGGAAGTAGCAAAGGTTTTAAAAAAGATTCCACTTTATGTGTCATATGATACTCAATTTATAATTTTAAGAAAATTTAATATTTTCTATTGACTATTAAAGAATTTGGTGTTTTAATAAAACCATAAATAAATTGGTTGGGTCACCACACCAATACAAGGAGGCTTTTAAATGGGAAACAATGGTCAATCAAGCACTCTTACTGAAAAGCAGGAAACAAAGCCTGTAAGCACTCATAAGTTTCTAATCCATCACAGAGGTGATCATGTAGGTGTTGCTACTAGCCCGATAAAAGAGGGAGAGCAGGTAGTCGGCATTTATATGGATGATAATTCTGATGTGGCAGTAACAGCTAGAGGGGATATTCCTTTAGGCCACAAAATTTCTTTAGTCAATCTAGAAAAAGGTGAGCCTGTCTTAAAATATGGCATTCAAATCGGTATAACGACAGAAGAATGGACAATTGGCGATTATGTTCACACACAAAATATTAAAACGGCGAGGTGGTAAAAATGGGACAACAACTTTTTGGATATCGTAGAGAAAATGGTAAGGTTGGAATTCGAAATCATGTAATTATATTGCCTGTTGACGACATTTCAAATGCGGCTTGTGAAGCAGTTGCGAAACAGGTTCAAGGAACATTGGCTCTTCCTCATGCTTATGGGAGACTACAATATGGACCAGATTTAGATTTACATTTTAGAACAATGATTGGAACTGGTTCCAATCCGAACGTAGCTGCTGTAGTAGTAATTGGGATCGAGGAAAATTGGTCAAAGAAGATTGCTGATGGTATTGCCGAAACTGGTAAACCAGTATCCTACTTCTCTATTGAAGGCAATGGGGATTTAGAAACTATCAGAGCCGCATCTTGGAAAGCCAAAGAGTATGTACAATGGGCGACAGAACTTCAAAGAGAACCAATTGAATTAAAAGATCTAACAGTTAGTATTAAATGTGGCGAGTCTGATACGACTACGGGTCTAGGGTCATGTCCTACCGTTTCT
Organism: Bacillus sp. DTU_2020_1000418_1_SI_GHA_SEK_038; assembly: GCF_032341175.1. NCBI lineage: Bacteria > Bacillati > Bacillota > Bacilli > Caryophanales > Bacillaceae > Bacillus > Bacillus sp. DTU_2020_1000418_1_SI_GHA_SEK_038. Next base: position 827,632 of record NZ_CP135435.1, read on the forward strand.
CAAGCAGTTGACCGTTTGGTAGATGCCGGGGCTACTGTGTTCTTTGGGGAAACATCCGAACTAACTGGTGGAGAACATTTAATACGTGATCGAATGGCTACCCCTGAACTACGTGAAAAATTCATGGCCATCTTCAATGATTATGTAGGAGAAATTGAATCAAAAGGTGTTGATTTATTAGGATCACAACCTACTCAAGGAAATATTGCTGGAGGTCTGTCAACTATTGAAGAAAAGGCTTTAGGAAATATTGCAAAAACAGGGACTAAAGAAGTAATTGGTGTATTAGATCCTGCCGAAAGTCCAGCGAATGGAAACGGACTTTACTATATGGACACATCTTCTGCAGCGGCGGAGTGTATCACCTTGATGGCAGCAGCTGGCGCTGTATTACACTTGTTCCCTACAGGACAAGGAAATATCATCGGTAATCCGATTGAACCTGTCGTTAAAATCACGGCAAACCCTATTACGGCTGGCACTATGAGTGAGCATATTGATGTTGACGTCCAGGGATTACTAGCTCGTCAGATTTCATTAGAAGAAGCTGGGGATCAGTTAATGGAAATGATTGCTCGTACAGTCAATGGCCGACTTACAAGTGCAGAGGCACTAGGGCATAGAGAGTTTGTAATGACAAAATTATATCGCAGTGCCTAATCTTTCCCCTCTCCCTACACATTATGCGTAGGGAGAGTACTTTTTTGACCAGAATCTTTTAGTACAAAACCATTGACTAAATTTAAAGGGGCTAGCGTATGAATACTTACAGTAATGCTGATCTTAAAGGATTTTGTGATGATGTGTTAGTAAGTATGGGGATGAATCAAGAGAATGCTGCAGTAGTTGCAGAGGCGTTGCTATCAGCAAATTTAGAAGGTGTTGATAGTCATGGAATTAGTAGACTGCCTATCTATACTAAACGCATCAGCGATGGGAGGATCAATCTGAATCCAAACATCCAAATAAATGTGAAAACCCCCTCTGTTTTATTAGTTGACGGGGATAATGGACTAGGGCATGTTGTCAGTTATCAAGCCATTCAAAAAGGGATTGAAGTGACGAAAGAAACGGGCATTACAGCAATAGCCGTTAAAAATAGCAATCATTTTGGAACTGCCTCCTACTTTTGCCAGCTGGCATGTGAACAAGACCTTGCTTGCATTGGATTTACAAATTCACCATCTGGAATTGCGCCTTGGGGGGGGAAACATGCTTTCTTCGGAACTAATCCGATTGCATTTGGATTTCCGACTGGAAATGACCAACCTGTAATCATTGATTTATCGACTAGTATTGTAGCAAGAGGAAAGATTATTTTAGCTGCCAAACAGGGGGATCGTATCCCTGATGGGTGGGCGATTGACGAACACGGTCTTCCAACAAATGATCCTGAAGCTGCTTTAAAGGGATCTGTTCTGCCTTTAGGTGGAGCGAAGGGAGCAGCTTTAGCTTTAGCTGTGGAAATTTTGACTGGAATCCTTTCAGGTGCTGCCTTCGGGCCACATGTGAAAAATCTGTATGATGATAAAGAAATAGGACAGGCAAATGTGGGGCACTTTTTTATTTTGTTGGATATTGCGAAGTTTATGGATTTATCCCTCTTTTTTAAGTCACTCGAAACTCTTTTAGGTGAGATGAAGGCAGTTCCGAAAGTACCTGGAACAACGGAAATTAGATATCCAGGGGAAAGAAGAAAGAGAGAGAAGGAGCAACGGCTTTCAGAAGGAATTCAATTATCAACAAACGTAGAAGAGGAATTAATCGAATTAGGCACTAAGTTTAATGTATTGTTTCCAACACCTATAGCCCTAGAAAATACTCAATAGTCTAAGGAAGGCTGTGTGATTAGTGATTAAATCAGAACAGCCTTTTATTTTATTTAGGGGAGGCGGTGCTTATTGAATGCTGAACACTTTCTAAATGTTCTTTCATTAATTGTTGTGCGACCATAGTATTTTTTTGTTTTATTGCTTGTAATATTTTTGTATGTTCCTGAACAGATTGTTTGACGCGACCAGGGATTTGAATGGATTTAGTTCGAGATTCTGATAGTAGGTCAATTAGATAATTCATGATTCGAATGAGTACTTCATTTTTTGAATTATTAGCTAATGTCATATGAAATTTATGATCTAATTCAGCAAGGCGGTTATAATCAATTTCGCCATTTAGTATTTCATTCGCTTCATCAACAATTTGTTCTAATTCATTAAATTGATCATCATTTGAATTTTCAATCGCCCATTTGACAGTCCATTCTTCAAGAATTTTTCGAACAGCAAAAAAGTCCTTGATTTGATCAGATGAGACAAAAAAAGCTTCAGTCATCTTTTGAATTTGATGTTCAGGTGAAGCCACAAATACCCCTATCCCATGTTTAACAGTGAGATAGCCATACGCTTCAAGTATTTTATATGCTTCTCTTACTGTATTTCTGCTTACAGAGAGCTCAATCCCCATGTCTCTTTCGCCTGGAATTTTATCTCCAACCTTATAAATCCCTGCTTGAATTCTGTTCTTAATACTATCAGCGACTTGTTCAGAAACTCCTTTTCTATTAAGTTGCATCTGCCTCTCAACCTCCTATCATATTGTTTTGTATTGATATAAAAAATATTTGAATGGCTCAAACATTTTATTAAAACATTATATAAAGAAGTAATCACCTTGAAGAAAAAAATTCATTTTATCCTATTGGACAATTTGAAAGCGTTTTCAATTAAACTTAACGTATTGTCCGTATTGTCTCATTTTATTTGCTAGGTTATATTGACTGGGTGACCCAACCAATATTCCTTATTATAATTAAACCATTTTAAAATGAAATAATCAACTAAATTATTAAACTAAGAAAAAGTAATTCATTATTGTTGTGTAGCAAGAAAAATTAATCAACTACAAATGATATCGAAACTAAGAAAAGAACGAATCAACTTCTCTTCCATAGGATATTGACATATTTTTACTTGTGGGTTTATATTATATCAATACATTGGCAAGGAATCCACCGCATCCGCAAGATTACTATACGAGTCTTTCAAATATCTGCTCGGTGTCGCAATGTTGCTATAACCTGCGGGTCTCCTTACCTTTTCAATATCATTATTCAATCGCCTTTAGCATCCATTAACAAAAAGTATGCCGGAACATATGGGGTGTTAATTGGCATTCAATAGCCCTCAAACATCGTCTGAATTAACGAACAGTAAATTTCTTCAATTGCCGGCTATAAAATATATATGAGGAGTCAGCTACATAGAGCTTTTGCTTTGCTATATCTGCCCGATAGCATGTTAATAATGGATATAGGTATATAAAAGAGAGATTGAAGAAGTAGTTTTTGGGCCAGCATCTTTTAATGGGTGCTGGCTGTTGTGGTGTTGGGGAAGTATGTAACAGCCCCCTTTTATTCGTAATAAGAATATAATACTCTGTTAATCAGTTAGTCTTTTAATCTAAATTTCCAAATTACATCGGCTAGTGTACTATACGCCTCTTAAATCTACAATTCATTAACGGAATGACTAGGTTTATTGTATAGATTATTTTTAAAACTGTTACCGCAAACAATGTTCATCTTGGCTATTCCACTAAAAGAGTAACAATAAGAAAAATTAGATAATTACTTTACTAAATTTGTATTATTGCATGTAGTTAGATAATTTTTAAAATTAATAAAATTTAAAATATGAGTTATAATATTACAATAGAATAAAGATGAACAGTACTTTAATGGCTTAAAGAATTAATAATTTTATTATAATGGGGGATTCGAGTTGTTTGATTTATATGCAATTGGAAATAAAGTTCCATTCGGCATTATAGTTGTGGATATTACAGGAGAGATTCATTATCAAAATCTAAATTGCCTTAATATTCTGGATACAGATCAATCAGGCAAAAAATTCATTCAAGAGATTTTACCTGGAAACATTATTATTAAAGTAATTAAAGATGGGCAATTTGTGATAAGTACTCATAATGAAACGGTTTTATTGAACATTTCTATTATTACTGGGAAGCTTGGAATGATACTTTTTTTTCCGAATGATATTTATTCTGAACTAATAAGCAAGTCCTCGAAGGTAATAGATTTAAAGCAAGAACTAGAAGCCATTATGAATTTGAATGGTGAATTAGTAACAATTACTGATGCAGATGGAATTGTTTTACGAGTTAGTAACGCTTGCGAGCAGATTCTAGGTGTAAAGGAACATGATTTTATAGGAAAGTCTGCACCGCTTATGGAGAAAAATGGTGTAATAAAGCCATCATCTACCAAATATGTCATTGAGAACAAACGCAAAATTACGATGAATCAAGTCACAAAGTCTGGACGTCGTTTAATTGTTCATGCACATCCTATTTTTAAGGAGGACGGGTCTTTACATAAAGTTATTAACATATCAAAGGATGTAACGGAAATTGAGAACTTACAAAAGCAATTAGAAGAAACGAAAAGTGTGTTGGATTATTATCAGCAAGAACTTCGTATTTTGAAGAAAAAAGATCAAGAAATGATTTATAAATCGAAAGCAATGGAAAGGGTATACGAACTAGCATGTAGAGTTGCCGATGTGGATGCGACTATTTTTATTCATGGAGAAACTGGGGTGGGAAAAGAAGTATTAGCAAGAACCGTTCATAATTTAAGTATAAGAAAAAATGCTCCTTTTGTAAAAATTAATTGTGCAGCAATACCAGATAGTATTATTGAATCTGAGCTCTTTGGATATGCAAAAGGCACATTCACTGGAGCAAATAAAGATGGAAAAAAAGGATTAGCCCTTGCTGCGCATAAGGGCACATTATTTTTAGATGAAATTGGTGAGTTACCCCTTCAGGTTCAAGCTAAGTTACTTCAACTTTTACAAGAAAAGCGGTTTACCCCACTTGGTGAAACGAAGCTTGTCGAAGTAGATGTACGATTTATTGCAGCAACAAATCGTAATTTGGAAGAAATGGTACGGGATGGGACATTTCGTGAGGATTTGTATTATCGCTTATTTGTTGTACCGATTACCATCCCTCCTTTATCACAAAGAAAAGAAGACATACCTTTTTTAGTAAGCCATTTTTTAGAGAGTTATAGTCAAAAATATAAACAATATAAAACCATTGATAAAGAAGTTATAGAATTTTTTATGGATTATGAATGGAAAGGGAATGTTAGAGAATTACAAAATACGGTAGAAAGACTTGTACTCACTGTTCCTGCTCAGCATATTAAATTATATCATCTTCCAGAAAAATTCTTTTTGCCTCCTTCCAGACAAGCTATAGAAGTGGGGGAAAATGTAGATTTTAAAAAAGAAGTAGAGCAATTTGAAAAACAACTTATTATTCGTGCACTTGAAACTTCCTCGACAATGAGGGAGGCAAGTAAAAAGTTAGGTGTAGATGCATCAACAATTAGCAGAAAAGTTCAAAAATACAAAATTAACGTTGCAAAGTTGCAATTTCTAATGTAACTTTGCAACTTTCTTTTTTGTGCAATATTATTGAATTTTCTGAATATAGGACCATTTAAAAATTGCATATCTGCAATTTGATTTTAAGCACGTAATAAAATCTCATACGAAAAAAGAAAGAAATAAAGAAAAATAAAAAATGATTTACATGGGTATGGACCTAACCAACTTAATTTGACTTTGTCAGCCGTCTCTTTGGTTGACAGGCTGATACTATCTGTATTTTTTATATTAGTCTGCACTGTTTAATTGAAAGTTTGGCCATTAATCTTTGGATTTGGCATGGTACTTGCATTAATAAAAAGTATTACATTAAGGGAGGCACTGCACTATGAAATTATTTGGAGTAGACGTTGGTGGAACTTTTACAGACGTAATATTTAACGATACAGAACAAAGGATTACAGCCATTCATAAAGTTCCCACTACAATGGATGATCCTTCTACGGGAGTTGTACAAGGAATAGTAGAACTATGTGAGCGTCAAAATATTGACAAATCACAAATTGATCACGTTTTTCATGGTACAACGATTGCAACGAATGCAATTCTAGAGTATAAAGGTGCGAAAACCGGGATGTTAACGACAGAAGGATATAGAGATATTATCCATATTGGAAGACATCAACGTCCGCAGAACTACTCTATTATGCAAGATATCCCTTGGCAAGATAAACCTTTAGTTCAGCGTAGAGACCGTATTGCTGTGGCAGAAAGAATGGGACCAGTTAAAGACCAGGTAATTCTGCCTTTACAGGAAGATCAAGTACGTAAAGCTGTTTTGTCGCTTAAAGAAAAGGGCGTTGAATCTATTATTGTTAATTTCTTATTTTCCTATATTAATCCTGGTCATGAACAAAGAGTCAAAGAGATCATTCAGGAAGAATATCCGGAGGCTTTTATCACGGTCTCTTCTGAGGTTTCCCCGCAATTTAGAGAATTTGAGCGTTTCACAACAGCATCTATTAATGGATTTGTTGGACCGAAAGTAAAAAACTATATTCAAAATTTAGAGGAGCGATTAAAGGATTCAGGTGTCTCTGCTGAGCTTCATATTATGTGTTCAAACGGTGGAGTGGCAACTCCTAAAACAGTTTCTGAAAAACCGGTAAATACTTTATTATCAGGTCCAGCTGCGGGTATCCTTGGAGGCGCATGGGCAGGAGAGTTAACAAATCGGCAAAAACTAATCACTTTTGATGTCGGTGGCACTAGTGCTGACATTGGTATTATCACTGATAACGGCTATAGTGAATCTACTGCACGTGACACATGGATTGCAGGTTATCCTGTTATGGTTCCAATGATTGATATTCATACAATTGGAGCAGGGGGTGGCAGCATTGCTCATATCGATGAAGGCGGTGCATTTAAGGTAGGACCAAGAAGTGCAGGATCACATCCAGGGCCGGCTTGCTATGGACACGGAGGGTTAAAGCCTACAGTAAGTGATGCAAACGTTGTACTCGGAAGAATAGATGAGCATAACTTTCTTGGTGGAGAAATGAAAATTTATTCAAATGAGGCCTATAAAGTAATTGATGAGCTAGCCGGAAATCTGGATTTAAGTAGAGAAAAAACAGCAGAAGGAATCTTGCAAATTATGAATAACAATATGGCTAATGCAATTCGAGAAAAAACAATTCAAAAGGGAGAAGACCCGAGGGAATTCTCATTAGTGGCATTTGGAGGAGCAGGTCCCCTCCATGCAGTAGAAGTTGCTAAAATCTTAAATATTCCAGAGGTCATAATCCCACTATATCCAGGAATTAACTCAGCAACAGGATTATTGACTACTGATTTAAAATACGATGTTATTAAAACGGAATTTATGTTTAGTACGAATATGAATTTCTTTAGTTTGAACGATGATTTTAGTGGCTTAGAAACACAATTGGTTACACAATTGAAAGCGGACGGCATTGATGAGAAAGATATTCAAGTGATCCGCAGCGCTGATTGTCGATATGCAGGTCAAGGGTATGAATTACGGGTTGATTTGCCGGATGGTGTGCTTGATGAGGTAACAATTATAGAAGCATTTAATAATTTCCATGAAAGTCATAAATCTGAATATGGTCATAACTTCCTTGATAGCCCAATTGAAATTGTAAATATACGTGTAACAGGTACTGGATATATGCCAAAAATTGAAAAGCAGGCTATCCATCATGAACATCAACTTAAAGCTGCAATGCTAAAAATAGGTGAAACGATTTTTAACGTTAACGGTAATCTTGAAAAAGTGAAGACGAAGTTTTACAAAAGGGAAATAATTCCAGTAGGTGTAGACTTCCAAGGTCCTTGTATTGTGCTTCAAAAAGATACAACCACTGTCATTCCGCCGAACTGTTCAGCTTATATCGAGGAATACGGAAATATGATTATCAAGGTAGGTGTATAGTATATGACACAAATCAAAAGTAAAAAAATCGATCCTATTACTGTTCAAGTAGTTCTTGGTGCTTTAGAAAATGTTGCAGTTGAAATGGGGCATAAGCTTGCGAGAATGGCATATTCGAGCATAATCAGAGAATCAGAAGATTTTGGCTGTGCACTTGTTGATCTTAAAGGCCAACAGTTATGTGAGTCTTCGCACAGTACTCCGCTACAATCCGGTCCAATTCCAGGATACGTCCAAGGAATACGTCAAATCATGGATGAACGTGGTGATACATTTAATCCTGGAGATGTGATAATGCATAATTCTCCTTATCATGGTGCGTCCCATGGGCCGGATGTAGGTTTTTGTATCCCTGTATTTTATCATGATAAGCTGATAGGATTTTCAGTTACAACTGCCCACCATTTAGATATTGGCTCTTCTACTCCAGGAAGCTGTGGAATCGTTGACGCTGTTGATGCCTATGCAGAAGGTCTGCAATTTAAAGCGATAAAAGTATATGAAAAAGGAGTTAAAAATCGTTATATATGGGATTTATTAAAAGATAATATCCGTGCACCTAAATTGGTTGTAGGTGATATGGAAGCACAAATTGCAGCTGCTAAAATCGGTGTTCAAAGATATATTGAGATTATTGAAAAATTTGGATTAGAAACTGTTGAAGCAGCCAGTGAAGAACTAATGAATTACTCGGAAAAAATGATGAGAGACGCGATAAAAAAGCTTCCAGATGGAGAGTACACAGCAGAAGGTAATTTAGATGGCTACTTAGATAGTAATGATCCAGCAAAAAAAGATTTGAAAATTAGAGTAACAGTTAAAGTAAGTGGAAGTGATATTACCGTTGATTTAACGGGCACTTCCCCACAAGTAAGTGATAGACCAATTAATATGCCTTTACTCGGAACAGTTGATATTGCAATATATTTAACTTTACGTTCTATATTATTAGATTCAACCATTTATGGAAATTTCCCGCAAAACTCCGGACTGATTCGTCCGATTAAAATTGTAGCACCTAAAGGGACATTATGTAATCCCATCTTCCCAGCTCCTTCGATTGCACGTTTCTGCTCAGGGAATATTGTGGCGGATACTCTAATGAAAGCTTTGGCACAAGTAGTTCCTCATCAAATTAGTGCAGGTGTTGGAAATCTGCAAGTGGTTGCTTTTAGTGGTAAAAAGGATGATAACTATTGGGTATATATGGACATTATGGAGGGAAGTTACGGCGGGCGCTATGGAAAAGATGGTATGGATGCTGTGGATACGTTGTACGCCAACACGAGAAATAATCCAATCGAGGACATTGAGTCACATTATCCACTAAGAGTAAACCGCTATGAGCTAAAAGATTATGAATGTGCACCAGGTAAGTGGCGCGGGGGAATTGGTTCTGTTAAAGAAATTACGTTCTTAAATGAAGGAAGTTTTTCAGTGGAGGCAGATGGACATAAATATGCTCCATGGGGCTTTGACGGGGGATATTCTGGTTCAACAGGAAGCCTTCGTATTCGCGAAAAAGGAACGGGTGAACTTGTTCAACTTCCATCCAAACTTCCAAACAGAACTGTGAAAATGGGAGATACCATTCAATTAGCTGGACCAGGTGGCGGAGGATATGGAAATCCTTTTGAAAGAGATCCTGAGAAAGTGCTAGGCGACTATTTAGATGGATTTATTTTAAAAGAAAATGCTTTAAAGGATTATGGGGTTGTTATTACAGATACAGGAGAGGTCGATTACGAGCAAACTTATGAAAGAAGAAAAAGTAAGTAACGAGTTTTCGTACTTCCAAGTATTGTTTACTAAAGGAGGATGACATGCAAACAATTTGCAAGATTAATGGCGATAGAATTTATTCTCGTATTCTACGCCTAGGGGAAATTGGGAAAAATGATCAAAATGGTGTACATCGCTTAGCTTTAAGTAAAGAAGATAAAGAAGCTCACTTATTAGTCTCACAGTGGATGGAAGAAGCAGGGCTAAGTGTTTCACATGATCATTTCGGTAATTTAATAGGCAGAAAAGAAGGTGAGAATCCTGATTTACCTGCAGTGATGATTGGTTCTCATATAGATTCCGTGCGAAATGGGGGACGCTTTGATGGCATTATAGGTGTCATTGCAGGGATTGAAGTTGTGCAGGCTATTACATCTGCTCAAATAGTTCATCAACATCCTCTTGAAGTAGTTGCCTTCTGTGAAGAGGAAGGCTCACGATTTAACGATGGACTTTTTGGGAGCAGAGGGATGGTTGGTAGAATAAATGAAAGCGACCTGTTAAAAAAAGATGAAAATGGGATTAGTCGATACGAGGCATTAAAATCATTTGGTTTTGGAGTAGATCCAGATCGAATCAAAGAGTCCATTCGAACAGATAAAGATATCAAATTATTTTTGGAGATGCATATTGAACAAGGACCAATCTTAGAAACAAATGGCCATGCGATAGGTATTGTAGAAGGAATTGCAGGTCCTTCCTGGTACAGCATTTTTCTTTCTGGTGAGGCAGGTCATGCTGGAACTGTACCGATGAATTTACGGCATGATCCTTTAGCGGGAGCAGCAGAAATAATATCTGAAATAGAAAGGCTATGTAAACAAGAACCCGAAAAAAAGACGGTGGGGACTGTTGGAATCATTCAGGCATTCCCAGGTGGAAGTAATGTTATACCAAGCTCTGTTGAATTCTCACTTGATTTAAGAGATATCGACTTACAACGACGAAACAATGTATATGGGAAAATAGTAAACAAAGTACAAAATATATGTGAAAAAAGAGGATTGACATACAGAATCGAAAAGCACTTAGATGTGGATCCGATAGCGTGTTCGGAAAATGTAGTCTCCTCATTACGTGAGATTAGTAGGAAAAAAGGGATTGCTGCTCCGCTTATGATTAGCGGTGCAGGTCATGATGCAATGTTAATGTCAGAAATTACGGACATCGGAATGATTTTTGTAAGATGTGAAAAAGGTATTAGCCACCAACCGAACGAAAAAGCTGAACAAAAAGATATCACACTTGGGACGGAGTTGCTGTTGGAGGCCGTGTTAAAGTTTGTTTAGAAATGTATGGCGGTCAGAAATGGCTGCCATACAAAAAGGTCATTTCGGTTTATATATTCTGAAAATTGTGTATTTTCAGTAAAAAACTAGACATATAAAACTGTGGAGAAATTATTGAAAAATCATTCCTAATAATACTTACCAGATGATACTGAAAACTTTCTTCTAAGTAAAAAAATGAAATGAAAGGGAGATAGGTCTATGAATTATGATTCAGAAAAAGGAATTAGTTTAACTGGTAAGGATATCATGCCTACGACAGACAATCAAAGAAATATTTCCACATTGGGTTTCCTAGTTTTATGGATTGGGATTGCTGTACAACTTGTCACCTTCATTGCAGCAGCACAGCTTTACCCTGCTTTATCACCAACACAAATTATTATTGCTTGTATACTTGGGAATCTTGTTGTCGCTCTTCTCTTAACATTACTTGGAGATATAGGTATTAAATATGGTATTCCGTATGCTGTTTATATCAGAGCCTGTTTCGGTTACCTTGGTGCACATATACCTGCAGTGGTTCGAGCTATTCCCGCTATATTTTGGTTTGGATTCCAAACTTGGATGGGTGCATATGCACTAAATGTCATTATGGAAATGCTAACTGGATATTCAAACCTTATGATGTTAATTATTGTGTTTGGAGCTGTGCAAATCATTAATACGGCCATGGGGATAGAAGCAATAACAAAGTTTGAATGGTTAGCATCCCCTAGTATTTTGATTATCGGAATTCTTTTACAGGTTTTTATCATGAATCAACATGATTTAACGTTCAGTGATATATTTGCTAAAAGTGGTGAAGGTGGCGTATCCATGGGATTTGCTGTTGTAGTCATGATGGGTACTTATATTACGATGGCACTGAATGCCCCGGATTTCACTCGCTTTTTAAAGACTAACATAGATAAAAATAATCCTAGTTGGTGGAAAGAGAATAAGGGGAGCTTTATAGGGCATACATTCGGTCTAGTTGGATCTATGTTATTGTTTACGATAATTGGTTTAACGAGTGGTGTAGCAACTGGAAACTGGAATCCAATTGATGTAATGGTTCAAACGATGGGACAGGATAATCCATGGTTATTAATAGTGTGTTTAGCCTTTGTAATCCTAGCACAGTGGTCTACTAATATAAGTGCCAATTTATTGCCACCAGGATATATTATCGTTAACTTTTTCCCGCGAAAAATAACATTTGTAACAGGATCGATTATTGCAGGTGTTTTAGGATTGCTTCTTCAACCTTGGAATTATGCAGACTATGTTCCTCAAATACTAATGGTCATTACCGCAACTTTAGCACCTATCGTTGGAATTATGTTCACAGACTATTACTTTTTAAGAAAACGTCAGGTTAATGTCGATGAACTATATAAAGCCGAAGGTCAATATAAATATTGGTATAATGTGAATCCTGCTGCAATTATTGCGTATATTCCAGCTGGTCTATCCGTTCTGCTTTTTCCTGATTACGGATTTGTTTCTGCTTTGTTAATTGCAACAGTATTGTACTATACATTGATGAAATATTGGATTTGCAAAGTCTATGAACAGCCAGAAATTACAAATACAAACTTTAAAGTGGATCATCATGAGGCTAAGAAAGAAGCATAAAATCTAGTTTTGGGCGATGGGAAAACTCTATAGCCACTAGATATTTAATTGAATTTTTTAATAGGAGGAAAAATAAAATGAAAATTAAAGTGATTAATCCGAATACAACGTGGGAAATGACGAAAGGTATTGAAAATGCTGCAAAGTCTGTTGCAAGGTCAGACACACAAATAATAGCAGTGAGTCCTCAAATGGGTCCAGCCTCCATCGAATCTTATTATGATGAGTATTTATGTATTCCTGGTGTACTTGAAGAAATTAAAAAGGGGGAAGAAGAAGGAGTAGATGGATTTGTTATTGCTTGCTGGGGTGATCCTGGTTTACAAGCTGCAAGGGAAGTTACAGATAAACCCGTGGTGGGTATCGCTGAAGCGTCAGTCTATTTAGCTTCAATGCTAGCAGCCAGATTTTCCGTTGTAACAGTCTTACCTAGAATTAAAACGATGTTAGAAGATCTTGTTGATTCTTATGGAGTAAGTAAAAGAGTATTAAACATCAGGACGACTCCGATGTGCGTTTTAGATTTTGAGAGAGATCCTGAAGCTGGGATGGAAATGTTAAGACAAGAGGGAAAAAAGGCGGTTGAAGAAGATAAAGCGGAGGCTATTTTGCTTGGCTGCGCAGGTATGGCTGAATTTGCTGATAATCTTGAAAAAGAATTGGGAGTCCCAGTTATTGATGGAGTAGTAGCAGCAGTTAAATTTGCGGAATCTATTGTCGATTTAGGAAAGAAAACTAGTAAGTTAAAAACATATAAATATCCTGAGAAAAAGACATTTGTTGGTGCGTTAGAGAAATTCGGAAAGAGTCAGTCTACAATTAAGTAGTAGATTTGAGTATTTAAACAAATTTTATATATAGATAATCTTATATAAGTATTTCAATTAAGATGGGCAAATATTTAACTACCGTGAATTTGTCCATCTTTTTTTATAAAAAGAAATATTCATCTGCTACATGATTATTGACAGGTTCATATAGCATGCCTAGTTCAATAAATACAAAGCTTTTTTAGAAGAATATAAATGGAAAAACGGGAGGTTGAGAGAAATGGGGCAGAATTCTACGGAAATTGCGAAAGGTTCAAGAAGAGAATCTCTAAATCCAGTATCGAGTGAGAATAGAATTTTTGGGCTAACAACCTATATTACCCTTTGGATTTCGTCTATGGTAGTTATCCAAATTTTTATGGTTGGCCAGTCGTTTTTGCCGCCTGCAGGGAAGTTGAATATATTTCAAGCAGGGGTTGTTACTGTTATTTCTGCTTTGTTTATTGGTTTGCTGTTTGTGATTAATTCAAGGCCCGGAATCAAATATGGGATTCCGTTCATTGTTCAAGCACGATCTTCATTTGGATATAACGGGGCAAGGATTGCTTCATTAATAAGGGTTTTACCTGCTGTATTTTGGTATGGAATTGGATCTTGGATTGGTGCTTCAGCGATGGAATTTGTTACACAAACAATTTGGGGATGGGGCAATATTTGGGTTTATTTTATTTTATTTCAAGTAGTTCAGACGTTTATTGCCTATTTTGGGATGAATACAATTAAGTGGTTTGACTCCATTTTGTCTGTTGTTGTCCTTGGCTTCTTAATTTATATAACAATTCAGCTTATTAATGCAGGTGGGCTAAAAATAGCAAATACGTGGAATACAAGTGGGAGCTGGGGGATGCCATTTTTTGCAGCGATTACAGCATCTGTCGGAATTTTGATTACAGCTGCAATCAATAATGGGGATTTAAGTAGATATCTTGAAAATAAACCAGGTTACAATGCAATTGGGCACTTTGTTGGGATAGTACCAATGTTTATCATCATACTTGGAATAGGGGTATTATCTGCTGCTGCTACCGGGATATGGGATCCGGTGCAAGCACTAGTTTCAGTTATTCCAAACCCTATTGTTGCAGTTGCAATGATGATTTTTATTATCGTTGCTCAAATCACTACTAATTTAACCATTAATATTAAGCCACCTGCAATAGTATTAATGGAAACATTTAATATTACTTGGGGATTGTCAGTTATTATTGTGGGATTGTTAAGTATTGTCACTTTCCCATGGCTATTAATTTCAAGCTCTGTCTTTAACACTTTCATCTCGTTCTATTCTGCATTTCTTGGACCATTGTTAGGTATCCTTATTGCGGATTACTATTTTATCCATAAACAAAAATTTAACGTTGAATCACTTTACAATAAAACAATTAAATATAATTGGTTAGGGCTCGGCTCGCTTCTCATAGGTGGAATTATTGGTGTGATCTTTTTACCGATTTCCTGGATGGTCAGCATGCCAATCAGTGCATTGCTTTACTGGGCTGGTTATCAATATCTTCCTAATTATAAATCGAAGAATGCAAGTAATGGGGTTGATATAACATATTAAAAATTATTATTGGTTCTAATTGTTTGGGAAGTTGAAATTGCAATGCTTGGTAAAGAGAATTATAAAATTGGTATATTTTAATTCAGGAATGAGAGGAGAAAAATGAAAATAATTGACGTACCATTCAGTACTATTGCTTGGAATTCTATTGAACCTAAGTGGGACGAAGGGGAGACAGGGAAGGCTTCATCGAAAACTTTCGAAATTGGCAATTTACGTGTAAGAATGATAGAGTACTCACCTGGATACCTTGCCGATCATTGGTGTAGTCGGGGACATGTAGTTTTAGTTCTAGAAGGAGAATTGGGAATTGAACTAGCTGATGGTCGTATTTTTCAGTTAAACACAGGAATGAGTTTTCAGGTTGCAGAAGGTGCTGAAGCCCATAGGTTATCTGCTGAATCTGGAGCTAAAGTATTTATTGTTGATTAGAAAATTGCAGTGGGATAGCATATATTCTTGAGAATAATACATTGAATGTGTAAGACCACAAATGAATTAAGTAGATATTAAAGAATAAACATGGTAATTAATAGACAAACAGTAAAGCAAAGACCTTCTTTTATGACATAGTACGGATTTATGAATTTTTATAATATGGGATTCTACCATCAATACTTAGCGCATTCAATGGTGATCAAATAGAAAAAATCATTATAAAGGAAGGAATGGAGAATTATCATTTCTTCCTTTTAAATGATTAAGACATCATTTATTTATCTCACATAAAATTTCGATAGAGCATCTATCACATCCACCATATCAATTTACAAACACACCTCAAAAATACCGAGATTGTTATTGTTGATTTAAAATATTGTTCGATAATTTATAAAATATTAGCGGTCAAAAGAAAATTTTATATTATCAGGGGGTTTATCAAATTTAAATATCTTATCAATTTTTTGCTTAAATTGTTCAAATTAGGGATATTTCACGAAATGAGAATTTCGATTAAATTTTGATATTTATATTAGAAGTAGAAAAGCTTTAAACTATGGCGAAGGTTAGCGTTAATGCAAAGTATTAGAATATCAAATATAATAGATATAAAAACAATACTGAAAACTGTGTCTGTAGGTTATTATGGAGGTTTAATAACATGCATTATGACGTAATTGTCATTGGGGCAGGTTCAATGGGGATGGCAGCAGGTTATTTTTTATCAAAGAGTGGGAAAAGAACTCTATTAATAGATTCTTTTAATCCACCACATAACAAGGGGAGTCACCATGGGGACACTAGAATTATTAGGCATGCTTATGGAGAAGGGGAAGAGTATGTTCCGTTAGCTCTCAAAGCCCAAGAATTATGGCATGACTTAGAGAATGCTACTGGAAAACAATTGTTTCTCCAGACAGGAGTTCTCAACGTTGGTAATGAAAAATCGGATTTCATCCAAAACATCATCTCTAGTTCAAAGAGATATGCGTTACCACTTGATGTTCTAGATTCAATTGAAGTGAATAATCGTTGGCCTGGTATCACTTTACCTAACGATTTCATTGGGTGCTTTGAACCAACATCAGGAGTGCTAAAATGCGAGGAATGCATTGATGCATACAGGGAACTTGCTGTGCTGCAAGGAGCTTCCATCTTAACAAACAGTAAAGTGAAAGAAATAGTAGTTCATGACCAAAAAGTAACGGTCAAGACCGAGGACCAGACTTTTTATTCTGAGGCATTAGTCGTTTCAGCAGGGGCATGGTCAAGCAGTCTCCTTTCCATGTTAGATTTGAACCTCCCTCTTAAACCAGTTAGAAAAACATTTGCTTGGTTCGATGCTAATGAACATTTATATAATCATCGAGATTTTCCCGCTTTTGCATTTGAGACATCTCAAGGCCTTTATTATGGCTTTCCAAGCATCAATAGTTCTGGATTAAAGGTAGGTCGTCATGATGGAGGGGAAGAAATAAATCCAGATGAATCCATACTAGGATTTGGTGAAATAGAGGAAGATGAAGCAGATTTAATACAATTTTTGAATGCCTATATGCCTTCTAAAAAACAGTTGAAGTATGGTAAAACATGTATGTATACACTTACTCCTGATGAAAATTTTATTATTGATTTGCATCCTGTATATCCAAACGTGGCTATTGCATCAGGTTTCTCAGGGCATGGCTTTAAATTTAGCAGTGTTGTTGGTCAGATTTTAAGTGAATTAATTATTTCTGGGAAGGCTGACCAAAACATTTCTCCATTTTCAATCAAACGATTTAAAGAGAAATTCTTTAACTAGCTTGGAGAAATATTTTATCTTTCCCGTTAGGGAGCGATTCTGGAGCAACATATCATTATTATAAAACCGATACTTAATTTAGATATGAATCTATTTTGATCAGTCTTTTTATCAAAATGGATTATTTTTACTAGTAAATACTGATTTGTGAAGATTTTTTTGAATGTGTTCCTGGAATAGGTGAAGGCTATAGGGTTCAAGCCCTGAACAGTGAGGGAAGTATTAAAGGTAGTCCGGGAGTTTCACCTTATATTGCTTCAAAACATGCAGTAGTAGGATTAACTAAAGCTTCCGCATTAGAAGTAGCAAGTGCTAATGTAAGTGTGAATTCCATTCATCCATCACCTGTTAACACAAGAATGATGCGTTCTTTAGAAGATGGATTGAATGTAGAACAAGAAGATTTAGCATAGGCTATTCCATAAGGGCGTTACGGTGAACCAAGTGATATTGCTAATTTAGTATTATTCCTTGCTTCTGATGAAATTTCATTTATCACAGGAGTTCAGTATAGAGTTGACGGTGGAATGGGAGCGTAAGATTTCAGGACTCGAAACAAACTCTTTATAATCTGAATTACTGATAATTTTGTAATTAAAAAGAAAGCCCAATATATTTGGGCCCTCTTAGAAGTGATTTTAGGCTAGATTCCCAACAACTACATTCCCTTTAAAAATAACAGCTTCACGTTTAGGGGTTCTTGCTACCGTTTCTGCGGAACAAGATGCATTGACTAAAACTAAATTTGCATCGTCACCCTCAAGCGGCCAGGCAACCTCACCATCTTTATTTAATGGGGTTATTCCGCCAGTGGCCCATTTTAGTGACTGAGATAATGAAATTTCATCGCTTTTCCTAAAGAGTTCGCCATATCTTGTTACCTTTTCCAATACATCCCCATTGCCAAAAGGCCCCCATGAATCATAAAAACCATCACATCCAAGGTAAACATTGACTCCCTTTTGTTCCAAGATGGGGATTGGAGGCAGAGATCTTGCAATTGGAATAGTAGACATAATCGACATTCCTTGATGGCTTAATTTATCTGCAATAGCTTCAGCTTGTTCTGTTGAAACTTCTCCTAGACCAAAAGCATGGCTAACGGCCACGCGATTTTGCCATTTAGCGTCTTCGACCATTTCAGTTAATTTATCGACTGTATAGTAACCAACATGTCCGCCATCATGTAAATGAATATCAACATCTGCATTGAATTCTGCAGCCAGATTCATCACTTCATATAGGGACCCTTCAATATTCCGGTCAATTCCTGCCGGGTCCAGTCCACCAACGATGGTTGCCCCTGATCTCATTGCTTCCTTCATAAGAGAAATGACATTTTCTTTTAAAAGGCCATGTTGTGGAAAAGCAACAATTTCATAAGTAAGTTTATCTGAATAGTCTTCGAGGGCTGCTTTTATCCCTTCGAGGTTTTTCAGTCCAATATAGGGATCGATATTCACATGGGTACGAATATGTGTTGACCCTTTTGATAAGATAAGCTCGATCATTTTACTTGCTCTTTGCTTAGCTGTAGAAGCTAATTCTTCAAGCTCCATCGCTTCAAGGCGCAACCGTTCTTCTAAATTTTTCACAGGTATACATGCCTTCCAATCTAGAGATAAATAAGTTTTGTCTAGATGATTATGCATTTCTTTAAAAGAAGGGATAGCCAAAAACCCTTTACCGTCAATCGTTTTTTCGCCTGGCGGAATCTGAAAGCTATGATTATGCTTTTCTATTATTTTCCCATCTTGAATCTTCAAATGGAATAGCTCCGTTTTCGTTGAAAAGACTCCGTTTTCATCTTGAAGGTACGCTGTTTCTAACAAAACGTTTTTTAACCAATAAGAAGTATGCATCATATTTCCTCCTCGCTCCCTTTTTTATCTAACCGTGGATGGCTCTGTTTGAGTTGATTCCGATAATTTGCTTTCCACCTTTTTCCCTTTAAAAAACAATGATTCCACTGTTGCCCGTCTCGCTATCGCCTCGGCGGAACAAGTAGCATCAACTAACATCATCGTTGCTTCTGATCCGACCTTAGGCCATACTCTTTCACCTTCTTTATTTAACGGGGTAATGCCTCCAGTTCCGTATTTCAAGGAGGAGGATAAGGAATACTCATCAATTAGCCTGAATCTTTCAGCTAGCCTGCCAAGCTTTTGAATCGTATTTCCTGTTCCAAAAGGTGACCAATGGTCGGTAATGCTATCATGTCCAACAGAAACAGTAACTCCTAATTTATCGAGATCTAGCACTGGAATTGTAGGTCGATTAATTGGTATGGTAGTTGTCACATCAATTTCTTGATTCTTCAAAATGGCTGCCATATCGGAAAGGGATTCCCCTTGCAGGTCACCTAATGCGATCCCATGACTTATAGTTGCCTTGCCTTTAAGTCCAGCTTCCTCTGTATAATGAGCCATTCTTTCGAAAGTAAAGGCACCTAATGAATCTGGATCGTGAAGATGAATATCAACGCCTTTATTGTTTTCAACTGCAATATCAAATATTGTGTATAATGATTTCTCGATGTTTCGGTCTACTGTAGCTGGATCAACTCCACCAACCAACGTTGCTCCATTTTTCATCGCATCCCGGATTAATTGTACGGAGTCACTCTTTAGCAATCCATGCTGTGGAAAGGCAACGATTTCATAAGTAAGAACATCTTTGTATTTTTCCAGAGCGTTTACAGTTGCTTCTAAGTTTTTTAATCCAATAATGGGATCAACATTACAGTGGGTACGTATATGGGTATGGCCATTTTTTAAATATAATTCAATCATTTTTTCCGCACGTTCCTGGGCGGTTGGTAAAAGCTTAGGAAGAAGTTCTACTTCTTCTTCTAATCTAGTAAAAATCCCTTTAGTAAGCGGAGTACAGGCTTTCCAAGGTCCTCCGTAATAAGTTTTATCAATATGAATATGCATATCTCTTAATGATGGGAGAAGAAGATGCTGATTTGCATCAAATTGGCTTTCTGTAGAGTCTGGGGATGTATGGGTAATTTCTGCGATTTTTCCATCTTCAATTTTCAAATGGCATATTTCAGTTTCGGTTCCTGCAATTCGATCATTATCATAGATAAAGCCCTTCTCTAAGCGTACATTGGTTAACCAAAAAGTTGACATCCGTATTCCTCCCTTTAGTTTGGAAAAAAGGAAAAAGTACCTTTTAACGTAAGTACTTTTCCTCTAAATTTATTTTACAATTACACAAGAAGTCATTTGTTATATACCTCTAGGTCTCTTAGAATGAAGCTGTTTATTTAATTACGATATCATCGATCATCAAGTAGTTTACTGGGTTTAACCACAAACCACTTATGCTGTTTTTATTGTAATTAGCTAAATGCTCATAGTTACGGATTGGAACATAAACCGCTTCATCCAATTCAATTTGCATAGCCTTCTCATATAGTTGCTTACGAGTTGCTTCGTCTGTTTCTTGACGAGCTTCATCGATGATTTTGTCTACTTCTGGATTGCTATAGTAGAAATGGTTTCCAGGAGCTCCCTGTGATATAGAGTGGAATAAATTATATTGATTGTAATCTCCATCTCCTGTCGCATTTCCCCAGCCTCCGATAAACAAGTCATGCTCAGATTTTCCAATCATATCAATATACGAACCATATTCCATCACTTGAATTTTCACCTCAACCCCAATTCCTTTTAATTGAGATTGGATAACTTCAGCCATATTAATACGTTCTTTTCTGTCATTTGTTAGTAAATTAAGTGTTAGTCCCTCTTCATGGCCAGCTTCTTTTAATAATTTTTTAGCCTCATTTAAATCATAGTCATACGGCTTCACCTTATCACTGTGGCCAAACACCTTTGGGCTCATTGCAGCATTTGCAAGTGTACCTACGTTATTATAAACGCCTTTAATAATGGCTTCTCTTTCGATAGCATGACTAATTGCTTTACGTACTTTCACATCATCTAACGGTTTTTTCTTCGTATTAAAGCCAATATATTCAACAGCAAGTCCCTCTGTACGGTAAAGTCCCATCGTACTTGATGCTTCAATACGTTCAATTTCCGTTACAGGTACTTGGTCGTTAATGTGGGCTTCACCTGTTTCAACCATCGCTAAACGTGTAGCGTCTTCAGGAACAACCTTGAATACAACACCATCAATATTTGGCTTTTTGCCCCAATAGCTCTCATTTTTCTTTAAGGAAATTTCCTTTCCTGACTCCCATTTTTCAAACACAAACGGGCCAGTACCTACTGGATGCTCCGCTAATTTTTCTGGATTCTCGGCTAATGCTTTCGGACTAATGATACTTCCCTCATTACTTGCCAAGATAGAAAGAAGCGGAGAATAAGGATAGTCAAGTATAAATTGTACTGTAAAATCATCTACAATTTTAATTTCATTAATCATCCCTAATTTCTCACGTTGCGGTGACCCAGTGTTAGGATCTAGTAAACGATCAAATGTTGCTTTTACTGCTTCGGCATTAAATGGAGTCCCGTCATGAAAAGTAATACCTTCTTTTAACTTAAACTCCCAAGTTGTATCATTTAGAACATTCCACTCAGTTGCTAAAAGCGGTTGAATGTTCATGTCTTTATCTGGCTCCACCAATGTTTCATATACTTTCTGATAAATAATGTTGGCGGAAGGAATATTTGTAATAAAATGAGGGTCTAATTTTGTTGCATCTGAAAGACTGACAACAGTAAGAGTTCCTCCTTTTTCTGCTACTTCCGTTTTCTCTTCCGTATCTTTCGAAGTCTTTTCCTGAGTCGAACATGCAGAAGCAAATAACATCATTAATCCAATAAAAACAAGTAAAATCGCATTTCGCATAGATCTACTAGCTGTCTCCATTTTTTTATTTCTCCCTTTTTATAATTTAAATTTATCATTCAATAACCCTTTACTTCCTTTCCTTTCACCATCCCCCCGTTAAATCTTAAATGCAATTATAGAAGATACTGAACGGAAATATTTACAGAATATTTACTCGTTTTTATAATATTTTGACAACTGATTGAAAAAATATTTACTTTAAAATTAATTTTGGTAGTTTTAATAAAACATAATTCATTTTAAACAATCTTTTTTCCTGAAAGGGGGGTAATTTTCCATTTAGATATTCTTATATAATTTTTTAAAAAAAACTCTAATAGGGGGGACATATGATGTCAATTGAAGTAAAAACGGAACAGCCTATGGTTGTCACACAAACTGTAAGTAGTCCAAAGGAATCTATACTAAAAGATTTTCTTTCTATATTAATGATCAATAAAGCAGCAATGGCTGGAGCAATAATTATTCTTTTTTATATTTTTATTGCCATATTCGCACCTTTGCTTGCTCCATACAGTCCTTATGAGATTAATTTAGAAAATAAGTTGATACCTCCATCAGCAGACCATTGGATGGGAACTGATGATAAAGGTAGAGACATTCTAAGCCGAATTTTATATGGGGCAAGGCTTTCAATGGGAGTAGGCTTTGCTGCTGTAATATTTGGGGCATTTTTTGGAATTATTTTTGGACTAATCGCAGGCTATTATGGCAAGTGGATTGACTCCATTATTATGAGAATGATGGATGTAATGCTTGCATTTCCTGGAATTTTGTTAGCGCTTGCCATCATAGCTGCTCTTGGGCCAAGTCTTATTAATGTTACGATTGCTGTCGGGGCATTCTCCGTTCCGCTATTTGCAAGAATTGTTAGAGGATCAACCTTAGAAGTGAAGCGGTTGGAGTATATTGATGCTATCCGTTCTTTAGGTGCAAGTGATTTAACGATTATCTTTAAGCATGTTTTTCCGAATATTCTATCACCTATTATTGTTCAAGGAACGTTACGCCTAGCAACAGCGATTCTTTCAGCAGCCGGACTTTCTTTTCTTGGCCTTGGTGCACAACCGCCTTCACCAGAGTGGGGGACTATGTTAAGCAGCGGCAGGGATTTCTTGTTTTCAGCCCCATATATTGCGTTATTCCCGGGATTAGCTATTTCAATACTAGTATTAGGTTTTAATATTTTTGGTGATGGATTACGAGATGCGTTTGACCCAAGGATGAAAAAATAGAAAAGTTTAAGGAGGTTTTAATGAATGGTTATGTTTATGTTTCGCCGTATTCTACAAACAATCCCTGTAATCATTGGGGTATCATTTGTTGTCTTCTTTATCATGCAGCTAGTCCCTGGTGATCCTGCCGTATTACTAGCGGGTGAAGGAGCATCCAATGAAACAATTGAAGCATTGCGTGAGCAATTAGGATTAAATCGGCCCTTGGTCATTCAGTATTTTGACTACCTTATGAATGTTTTTAAAGGGGATTTAGGAGTTTCATTAAAGAATAGTCAGCCAGTATTAGATGAAATTCTAGTTAGGCTGCCAATTACGATTGAACTTGCTTTCTTTAGTATCATCATCACAATCGTTGTAGGTATGTTGGCTGGAATTCTTTCTGCTGTGAAACCCTATTCATTTCAAGATATAGGTGTCATGCTTATTGCGCTTCTAGGAATATCATTACCAAGCTTTTGGTTAGGATTAATGCTTATGTATTTCTTTTCTGTCAAATTACAAATTCTGCCTGTTGCTGGATGGGATAGCCTTTTACATGTTATTCTTCCTGCCATTACTTTAGGAGCTGGTGGTGCTGCCATTGTGGCCCGTATGACTAGGTCTAGTATGTTGGAAGTTATTCGACAGGATTATATACGTACAGCACGTGCGAAGGGGCTCCGTGAGCGAATTATTATTTATAAACATGCATTAAGAAATGCATTGATCCCTGTCATTACAGTAGTTGGTTTACAGTTCGGGGCATTACTTGGGGGAACCGTAATTGTGGAATCCATTTTTGCTATTAATGGTTTAGGCAGAATGATTGTTGACGCCATTCGTATGAGGGATTTACCAATGGTTCAAGGCGGTGTATTAGTAGCTTCACTTATATTTGTCATTGTAAATCTATTTGTTGATATTTTTTATAAATTCTTTAATAAACGTATTGAGTTAAATTAAAAAGGCGGTGAATGATATGAATGATGCGAATAAACCTATTTTAGAAGTAAAAGGATTAAAAACATATTTCACTACCAAACATGGAATAAGCAAGGCCGTTGATGGTATTGATTTTTCACTGCATAAAGGAGAAACCCTAGGAATTGTCGGGGAATCTGGCTGTGGAAAAAGTATGACATCGCTGTCCATTTTAAGATTAATTCCCTCTCCTCCTGGAAAAATCGCAGGAGGGTCCATTTTATTCAAGGGAAAAGACTTGGTATCCATATCTGAGGATGAAATGAGGCAAATACGTGGAAATGAAATCTCGATGATATTCCAAGAACCCATGACCTCTTTAAATCCTGTCATACCTGTCGGCGAACAAATTGCTGAAGCCATTAGATTGCATCAAAAGTTAGGAAAGAAAGCTGCGTGGGAAAAGGCTGTTGAAATGCTTAAATTAGTCGGAATTCCTTCACCAGAAAAAAGAGCGAAGCAAGAACCATTTCAATTGAGCGGCGGTATGCGCCAGCGTGTTATGATCGCCATGGCCTTGGCATGCACACCTGAAGTGTTAATTGCAGATGAACCAACAACAGCTTTGGACGTTACAATTCAAGCCCAAATAATAGAATTAATTAAAGATTTACAAACGAAATTAGGTATGGGTGTTATCATGATCACACATGATTTAGGGGTAGTTGCGGAAACTTGTGATAAGGTAGCTGTGATGTATGCTGGAAACATTGTAGAGCATGCTTCTGTAGAACAAATTTTTGCTAATCCAAAACACCCTTATACTCAAGGATTGCTTAATTCTTTGCCAAAAATTAATGAGGATGTTGAAGAATTAAACACAATTGATGGGAGTGTTCCAAGCCCTTATAATATGCCAACTGGCTGCCGTTTTGCCTCAAGATGTCCTCATTTAAAAGAAATATGTACTGATCAAAATCCCCACCTAGTTGAACTAGCAGATGGTGATAAGGTGAGATGTTGGAAATATACAGAAGAATGGAAAGATGCCTATGAAAAAGAGGAGGTCATCTAAATGGAAACAGCTGTACAAAAAAAGGTTATTTTAGAAGTAGACCAGTTAAAACAATATTTCAAAGTGAAAACGGATTCTATTTTTAAACCAAAAACATTTGTAAAAGCAGTCGATGATATTTCATTTCAATTGTTTGAGGGGGAGACATTAAGTATTGTTGGAGAATCCGGTTGTGGAAAATCAACAACTGGGAGGGCCATTCTAAGACTTGACGAGCCCACTGATGGGAAAGTGCTTTTTGATGGGAAAAATATTTTGGAATTAAATAGAAAAGAGATGAGAAAGCTTAGGGGGGATCTACAAGTTATTTTTCAAGACCCTTTTGCTTCTCTCAATCCCCGTCAAAGGGTTAAGCAAATTTTAAATGAAGCAATGTCTATTCAGGAAGTTGTACCTAAACCGGAAAGATTAGATAGGATGCTTGAATTACTAGGATTAGTTGGACTCCCAGCGGAAGCTTTAAACCGTTATCCTCATGAATTTAGCGGCGGACAGCGTCAGAGAATTGGCATCGCTCGGGCACTTGCCGTAAACCCAAGATTAATTATATGTGATGAAGCCGTTTCTGCACTGGATGTTTCAATTCAAGCACAAATTCTTAATCTATTAAAAAGATTACAAAAGCAATTTAAACTAACATTTTTATTCATTTCACATGATTTAAGTGTCGTACGGCATATTTCGGATCGTGTCATGGTTATGTATTTAGGAAAAATTGTTGAAATTGCTGACAAGAAAGATCTATTTGATCAACCGCAGCATCCGTATACACGAGCACTATTGTCTTCTATTCCAATTCCAGACCCTACATTTAAAAAGGATCGAGTAATTTTATCGGGTGATGTTCCATCCCCGCTTGATCCTCCAAGTGGCTGTCGATTCCATACTCGTTGTCCATTCGCCACCGATCAGTGTAAAACTGAAGAACCTTCTTTAAGAGAATTGAAGAAAAATCATTTTGTCAGCTGCCATATTGCTGAGCAACTTAATTAACAGATAATACGTAAAATTATAATAACAAAATGATATACTAGTAGAGGGAGTACATAGTTTACTCCCTTTTTTCTCATTAAAAGGAGTAGCAATCCATATGCTGACATTTGAATCATTCTCTATTTATATTATGTTATGTGTTTTAGCTCCTTTGTTAGGTGCCTTTACGTTGCTTTTTTTATTTTTCTTTGAGAAGAGAATTGACCTGCTAGAAAAGCAAAAACGAGAAATCGCACTGGAAAGAGAGCTGCAAATTGCCCTTTATAATCAATTAAATCAGGAAATACAGCCTCATTTCCTCTTTAATACGTTAAATTCCATTCTTAGTTTAGCGAGATTGGATCGGAAAGATGAACTAGTCCGTTCAATTGAAACGCTTTCTAAACTATTAAAATTTAAATATCAATCGAATAATAATTATATAACAATAAAAGATGAGCTTACCTATATTCGCTATTATATGGAAATACAGAAAACAAGATTTAGAGATCGGCTTCATTATGAGATCACTACAGAAATTGACGTAGAACATGCAATTATTATCCCTTTTTTAATTCAAACATTAGTTGAAAATGCTTTTAAACATGCATTTGAAAAAAGTATGGGTGAATACTTTTTAAAAGTAAATGTAAAAAAGATAGGTCAGGAAGTTAATGTGACTGTTTGGAACAATGTGCTAAGTGATCAAATTCAGATTCCCAAAAACAATGGAATCGGTTTAGAAAATATCAAAAAGAGGCTTGAACTTCTTTTTCCTGGTGAAAAAACGGCCGTAAAATTGACCAACTCTGAACAAGGCACCACTGTTTTAGCGGTATTTCCATTTGAAATGAAGGAATAAATTTAGGGGGATAAATATGAACATCTTGTTAGTGGATGATGAAATTCTTGAATTAGAGCAGCTTGAATATTTAATCCTTAAAGAGTTTCCAACATGGGAGATTTTTAAAGCCCTAGATGCCTCACAAGCACTTCAAATTGTTAAACAACATCCTATTTTTTTAGCCTTTTTAGATATCCAGCTTCCTGGAAAGTCAGGACTAGAGTTAGCTGCGGAATTATCAGAATCTTACACAATGGATATTGTTATGGTAACGGCTTTTCAAAATTTCCAATATGCACAAACCTCCATCAGACTTGGAGCTGTTGACTACATTACGAAACCTGTCATTGAAGAAGAATTGAAAGCCGTGCTGGATAGGTACGAGCAATTGAATAAGTATTCCGAATCTATTGTTAAAGCCCTGCAAATTATTCAAGAAGAATATAGCGAAAAACTTACCCTAAATTATTTAGCTTCAAAAATTCATATCAACTCGACTTATTTGAGCAGGAAGTTTCATGAGGAAGTGGGGATGGGTTTTGCTGAATACTTAAATGAATTTCGTTTGAACATGGCACAAGAAATGTTAATTAATCATCCAGATTTAAGTATCAGTACGATTTCAGAAAGATGCGGATTCAATAGCCAAAATTATTTTAGCCAAATGTTTCGCAAAATGACAGGTAAATCACCGCGTGAATATCGTGTTGAGGTGATTTACCGTTGAAAAATAGCAATTATCAAATTTATGTCAGCGGGACTATTAAACTGGGCGTTAGTTTTGGCATTGTTAGTTTATTAGCTAGGTGGATAACTGGAAATAGTATTCTATCGTCACCTGAAATGCTAATGAAATATGGATTAACTGGCGGCATCGGATATTCTTTAATGGGAGCAGTGGGACTTATTTTATTTGGTTTTTTAGCCAAGAAAATTCGCGAAAGATATCCTAACCAGAGTACAATTGGAGACGTACTGCACGGAAAATTAACACCTATTGGTTATGGGTATATGATGACTGTTATTCTATTTACTAGCTTTGATTCCATGTTTGTTCAAGCAATAAGTGCTGGAATTCTATTGCATATGATTTCTCCTCTGCCTATTTTTGTGGGAATGTTTATTTTTCTATTATTTTGCTATATTGTTGGTGGAATTGGAGGTATGCAAAGAATACATCAACTTGCTGGCTTGAATGTTTCATTAGCATTTGGGGCCGTCATAGTGATTCCGGTTTATTTCTATATTCAACAAGGGATTTCCCCAGTGTATGATGGAATTAAACTTTATCACCCTTATTTATTGTACCTTAAAAATACGGATGCAACCTTTTTTATTTTTACAGCCATATTAATTGGATTCGGTCAAATTATCATTGATCGCTCAACATGGCAAAGGATTTTTATTATTAAAAAGGAAAAAATCCAATTAACATTTATGTTAGCCGGATTAATATGGTTAACTATTCCATTAGCAATATCGTCTTTATTATTGATAATCATTTATGGCCGAAGCTATGATAATATTTACTCTCTATTATATGAATTGATAAACAAAATTGGCTCTACTCCCCTTATCATTCTATTCGTGCTATTTTGCTTTAGTGCGCTGTCTTCTGCACTTAGTTCAGAGTTGAATGCCACAACTTCATTAATAGTGAAAAATATATTCGGAGTATTTCGCAGTTTATCCAATCAAGGGAAATGGAAATATACTTCTATAATATCTGGGTTAATATGTCTAGTTTTACTAGGACTTGTAAGCTTTCTTAAACCAAATTTATTAGCACTGTTATTTTTCTTTGGTAACATTTATGCTTCCTTAATTGCTCCGATGATTGTCATTGTTCTCAGTAAAAAAATGGTTACTGCTATTGTTCCGTTTGCATCATTAGTTGGGCTAGTCGGTGGCTATATTTCCTTATACATAATAGGGTTGGATCATTTAATGTCAATTTGGGTCAGCTTCACAATTTCTAGTACTATTTGTATACTTTATTCCCTTTATAACACCGTTTTCTTTAAAAATGATTTTATTGAGGGGTCCTAGGGGGCTAAAGAATACGGTCACCGTCATAATGTTCGGGCTGCCCATTGATAAAAAAAGCTGGATAGTAAAACATTAAAAAACCAGAGTATAATAACTCCGGTTTTTTTGTACAATTTTTTTAATGATAACCATTATTGAAAAACTGATCAATTGTTGTCCTAATGATCTTGGAGAATAACTTGCTGATGATTTAAATCCCCATAAACAAGACTGCCATTATAAAAAACTGCCTCTCTTTTGGCCTGTCTTGCGACTGCTTCAGCAGAACAACTGGCATTAACTAAAATAATATTTGCCTTATCTCCCTCTTTAGGCCATACTTGATTTCCTTCTTTATCTAATGGAGTAATACCACCAGTAATATATTTCAGCGTTTGAGCGAGTGAAAACTCATCAGTCCATCGGTTACGCTCTACAAGTCGGCCTGCCCTGGCCAGAATATCACCATTACCTGTCGGCCACCATGAATCATAAATATTGTCGTTCCCAATCGCAACTTCTACTCCATATTCGCTTAGGAGCTTTATCGGGGGAATGGCTCTTCCCATTGGAAGACTAGATACAATAGTAATACCAGCCTGCCGTAAAATTTCGGCCATTTCGGCCGCCTCTTCAGTTGAGACATCTCCGAGCCCGAAGGCATGGCTAATAGCTACTCTACCTTCCCAGCCTGCTTCTTTAGTTAAAAAAGCAAGACGCTTCATTGTAAAGGTCCCAAGATGACCTGGATCATGTAAGTGTAAATCAATATCTGCATCTCCCTCAACAGCTAAGTCCATTAATTGTACGAGAGATGCTTCAATATTATTATCCACAGTTGCTGGATCAACCGCCCCAACAATGCCTGCACCACTTCTAACGGCTTCTCTCATAAGGTTTACTACACCTGGGCGCAATAATCCATGCTGGGCAAATGCGACTATCTCAGAACTTAGTTTTTGGGAATATGAATCTAGCGCCTTTTGAATCTCCACTAAATTATGCAGTTTAACTTCAGGATAAATGTCTACATGTGTTCTTACATGAGTTGATCCAAACGATAATAATTGTTGTAATAAAGCTTCTGCACGATATTGTGTACTTGTCGAAATGGAAGCTAAAATATTCTTTTCAATTTCACATCGGTCAATTACGCTGGAAGCTGGAATACAAGACCTCCATTCATGGTCCCCAATATATGTTTTATCGAGGTGAACATGCTTTTCTACAAATGATGGCAGCATTAGAAGGCCTCGTCCGTCTTTAATAGGTAAATCATCCGGAATCTTTTCTTCTGCTCCTATTATTTTCGTAATACATCCGTCTGATATGAAAATATGAAATAAGTTTGTTAAAGTGCCAGTTACTCGTGCATTCTCTCTTTTGAACCCGCATTCGAGGCGTATATTCTTTAACCAATAGCTCTTCATTTTAATCAATCCCTACTTTACACAATGTAATTTTTACTGATAAAGGGATTATCTATCGATAATCCCTATTAATTGTTTATTTAATTGAAATATCATTAATTTCTAAATACCCTGAAGGGCTAATATCGAATCCTTCTACCTTTTTAGAAACTGCAGCCAAGTTTTCAATTACACGAACAGGAATGTAAACGGCTTCATCAAGTTCAATTTCTTGTGCTTTGGCATATAATTCAATACGCTTATTTTCATCCTTTTCCGCACGGGCAGCTTCGATTAGTGAATCTACTTCTTTATTGCTATAGAAAAAGGTATTTCCATGTGGCCCATGGGAAGATGAGTGAAGTAGATTATACTGATTGTAATCAGCATCTCCTGTTGCATTTCTCCAACTATTTATAAACATTTCAGTATCGCCTGTATTTATCTGCTCTATGAATGTTCCATACTCTAAAACTTGAATAGTTAAATTTATTCCTATCCCTTTCAGCTGCGATTGAAGAACTTCAGCAAGATTTACTCTTTCTTTGTTGTCCATTGTTTTCAGAGTAGCTTCAAAACCCTGTGGATATCCGGCTTCGGCAAGTAATTTCTTAGCTTCATTTAGATTATACTCAGAAGCTTTCAGTCCTTTATGATACCCAAAAACCTTGGACCCTAACAACGAGTTTGCCTTACTCCCGGCATTATTAAAAACTCCTTCAATAATAGAATCACTTTCAATCGCATGTGAAATAGCTTTACGGACACGACTATCATTAAATGGAGCCTTCTGAACGTTGAAAGCAACAAATTCTGTACCAAATGCTTCGCTGCGGTATACCTCAGAGTTTTGTGATGCTTCAACAGTATCAAGCATCGCTACAGAAAGAGGTTCGGCAATATGAGCCTCACCAGTCTCAACCATTGAAATTCTAGTTGTTTCCTCGGGAACAACCTTAAATACAACTTTATCAAGTTTGGGCTTTTCTCCCCAATAATCTTCATTTTTATTTAATACAATTTCTTGCCCAGGAGTCCACTTTTCAAAAACAAATGGACCGGTTCCGCTTGGTTCTTGAATAGATTTTTTTCCGTATTTTTCAATCATTGTAGGATTAATGATACCGCCTTCATGATTGGCTAAAATAGAAAGTAAAGGTGCAAAAGGCTGTGATAAAATAAATTGAACAGTGTGTTCATCGACTACTTTTATTTCATTGACCATTTTTAGAACAACAGCTCTAGGAGAACCGACATTTGGATCCAGCAATCGATCAAACGTTGCTTTAACGGCATCTGCGTTAAAAGGCGTTCCATCGTGGAATTTTACATCTTCTCTTAACTTGAACTCCCACGTTGTATCATCTAATTGCTTCCACTCCTTCGCTAGTAAAGGTTGGATTTCAGAGTTTTTATCTCGGCCAACTAACCCCTCATAAACCTTTCTATGAGTAACGCTGACAGCATTAATTGTAGAACTAAATTGATGATCCAAATTATCCGCA
The DNA here is from genome assembly GCF_032341175.1 of Bacillus sp. DTU_2020_1000418_1_SI_GHA_SEK_038. Classification (NCBI taxonomy): domain Bacteria; kingdom Bacillati; phylum Bacillota; class Bacilli; order Caryophanales; family Bacillaceae; genus Bacillus; species Bacillus sp. DTU_2020_1000418_1_SI_GHA_SEK_038. The sequence goes on from NZ_CP135435.1 coordinate 859,644, forward strand.
TCTGATAGACGTACTATAACTAAAGTGCCTCCATCCTTAGATCCTTCACCTGTTTCGTTATCATTTGTGCTCACATCCTTCTTTGTAGAACAGCCAGCAATAAGAAGTACAATCAATATGACAGTAAACAGCATTGTAATACCTTTCTTTGAACTCATGGCATTACCTCCTAATCCTTATTTTCTATATTCGTTTGTCCGATTATACTAAATATTCAGATAACTATTTTTAAATATCTTTACCTATTCTTTCAGTTTCTTTACTTCTTTAGAAGAATCTTTATTTTAACATTAATTGAGAAAATAAAAGAGCTTATTGGGATCTTACCAGTGTTTGCGCGGGTGACTGGGGAACAATTCAGTGTCCAACACTAATTTCCACTCAATAGCAGATAATTTATTCACCCACTAGACAGGAGGAAGTAATTAAACGCTTTTCACCTTTGCAATTTCTGTGGTGCTTAACATGATATGATCCCTATTAGTTTGACAGATAATAAAATAAATGCGATTGGTAAAAATCGGCTCTTTTTCTTTTAGTGCAGCTGGTGCAAATGCAAATGCTATCTAGTATAAGTAATAGGGCTTATATCATAAATAACAAATCAAATAGAAAAAATAGTAGGAAAGGATATTCAATTAAAACACAGAATAGTATTAATAATTAATAATTTTATAATTTCCTGATGGAGGGATAAAGTGACTCAGTTGTCAGAGATACAGTCGATTGCTCAACAAGTTGCAGAAGCGATTTCTGCTGCTTTAAAAATTGAAACGGAAATTGTTGATGAAACGATGACGGTTTATGCCTATTTTAATATTAAGATAGATCGGATTCCAGTAGAGGAGAGTTTAGGCAAGAAGAAATGTTAAGGAAAGTGGACAAAATTACTCTATAACTGCTTTTTCGTAAATTAAAATGACGAAAACCGATATAAAGGATAATAAACCGATAAAGGTGCGCCTAGCATAAATATAGTTTAAAAGTGGCATGTGGTTTAGACCCAAATATGGAAATGGGAACATTTGTATCGAAACAGCAGCAGGAAAAATAACGCTAACTTAAATTTGAAGTATTGAATCCAAGAACCTCTTTCAAAAATGAAAGGGATTTTTCTTATTATGCTGAAGCTTTAAAATTTATTTCGTTAATGTGAATAATATGTAAAAACTGTTGAATTTTAGGGTGGTGAGCATATAATGGATTACGAGTAAAAACATTTATTTTTTTGTACAGAAAGGAAATTTTAAGTATTTCATCTTCTTAGAAAATACTCAATAAAAATCTTCTAGTAATTATATTCATTATCATACTTCTAGGCTTCCTACACAACGTCATCCCCTGATGTTTCAACTTGAAAAGAGTTTTTCCGAGGATTGTTATTGTCAAAATTAAGAAAAAAGTTAACTTTAAATCTAAGATTTTCCAAGAAATAAAATTCTATTTTCAGGAGGTAATAAAGATGGCTAAACGCGCAATCTCTATTCCAGAAAACCCGGTATCAATGTATTTATTCAATAATACAAAGTCTGCCCTTATTTGGCTTGTCATCCGTTTGTATGTCGGTTATGCGTGGATAAATGCAGGGTGGCATAAAATTACAAACGATAATTGGACAGGTGACAATTCAGGTGGTGCAGTTCAAGGTTTTGTTAAAGGAGCATTAGCCAAGGCTGAGGAAGGAAAAGACGTTACAGGCTGGTATGCAATGTTTTTAGAAAATATTGTCCTCCCAAACGCTTCTACATTCGGTTATCTCGTAGCCTACGGAGAAGTGCTAGTAGGATTAGGATTAATTTTTGGCTTATTAACTGGTATTGCCGCTTTTTTCGGATCGTTGATGAATGTCAGCTTCCTGTTTGCAGGGACACTTAGCACAAATCCACTATTATTTATTTTGGCTACTTGGTTAGTAATGGCATGGAAAGTTGCTGGTTGGTACGGGTTAGATAGGTGGGCACTACCTTATTTAGGTACACCGTGGAATAAAGGCACTTCTGTTATAAAATCGTCTATCAATAAGTCAAACTAAAAATTGTTTAAGAGATCACAATAAAAAGTGCTCTTATCTGGCTGGATAAAAGAAGCATACGGATTGAATTCGATAAAAGATTATAACGCAATTCCAAAGGCAGTGGTCAAGTATTTTAGAACCTTGTGTCTACGTAATTGAGAGAAAAGAAGGATTAATGACTTCTATAGCAGTACGAAGAGCTCTAGTCTATTAAACTAGGGCTCTTACTATTAGGAGGCAGAGGAAGAAGAATAGAGCAAATCAAGTATGTGAGTCCAAAGGATTTAGCTAGTATGCCACGAAAACCATTTGATGTGATTGATGGTCATCAGAACTTTTCAAACTTGATAGGTGGCTTGATTAATAGAGGATATAGTGATAAAGAAATAGAAAAAATAGTAGGCGGGAATTTTTTGCGGCTGTTCTAAAAGGTTTTCGGTCGTCTATTGTTGAAGTAGCATGTAATTTGGAAATTATAATAAAAGAGGAGTAGATCGTATGTTTCCAATTGAAGAAGTCCGTCAGCAATTCCCAGCATTAAACCGCCATTTTAATGGTAAACAGGTAGCCTATTTCGATGGACCTGGAGGCTCACAAGTGGTTGAGAGTGTTATAGATGCTATGGTTTCTTATATGTCAAAAGGTGGGGCTAATCTGCATGGGGAATTCCCTACAAGCAAAGAAACTGAGCAGCACTTTGAAAATGCTAGAAATGCAATCGCAGATCTTGTTGGTGCGAAACCAAATGAAGTGGCATTCGGTCAAAACTCTACTTCCTTAATGTTCTCCATTTCACGGGCTTTGTCTAAAACGTGGACTAGCCTAGATAATATCGTAGTTACTGAAATTGATCACCGTTCAAATGTTGACTCATGGGCAACAGCAGCAAAAGATTTAAACACAGAAATCCGCTTTATTCCAGTAAATACGGAGACATTAACACTTAATTTATCTCGATTACATGAGCTTATAGATGAGAATACAAAGCTTGTAGCCGTTTCACTAGCATCAAATGTGATCGGAACTATAACAGATCTAACAAACATCGCAAAGCGTGCTCATGAAGTTGGTGCCCTTGTAGCTGTGGATGCTGTACACGCTGTTCCACACTTTTCGATTGACCGTGATCAATTAGGGGCAGATATTTTATTATGTTCTGCTTATAAATTTTTTGGACCTCACATTGGAATGGCTGTGATTAAAGAAGAAGTGTTTGAGCGTCTCTCAGTATACAAACTGCAACCAGCACCGACCTATTTTCCCGATAAATTAGAAACAGGTACCCAAAACCACGAAGCCATTGCATCCATTGAGCCTTTGGTAGGCTTTATTGCTAGCTTAGGAATCGGATCGAACCGAAGAGAAAGAATTCGAAATGCTTTTCTAACAATTGAAGAGCACGAAAATAAACTAGCACGGAAACTCCGCGATGCACTAACAGGCATTCCTGAAGTCACTTTATACCAGGCACCAGATAACGTTGCAAAAACACCAACAGTCGCCTTTACAATCAAGGGAGTCGATCCTGTTGAATTTTGTAAAAGGCTAGCAGAACAACATTCTATCTTCATTGCAAGTGGAGATTTTTACGCATCTACTCTTGCCGATAAATTAGGAATCAATGAAACTGGCGGATGGATCCGTGTGGGCTTTGCTCCTTATAATACACAAGAAGAAACAGATCGTTTAATTCATGCTATTCAATATTATGTAGAATCACATGTTGTAAATAAAGCAAATAGTTAGGTAGAATTAGGTTGTGGGTTTATCCCTTTTTATCATTATAGTGATGGAAAAAACAGCTGGGCATACGAGCTGTTTTTTTATGACAAAAATAATAGACTTATTAAAACGACATAGGAGATGGAATAGATGAATGCAAAAATAAAAATGGCCATCTCCATGGCCATATTTGGTTCAATCGGCTTGTTTTCGGAAAAAACAGGTTTGCATTCGATTGAATTAGTTTTTATCCGTTGCGTCAGTGCAAGTATTCTTTTAGGAGCAATCTGGGGATTTAGTGCACTAAAAACAAAGCGAAAGAGGGAACCTATTCCTCGCCGGGAATATTACCTTGCCTTACTATGTGGATTATTCCTGGTCATCAATTGGGTATTTTTCTTTCGATCTTTAGAAGTGATGTCTATTACTGTAGCAGTATCAATTTATCATTTAGCGCCAGTAATTGTGCTCCTTTTAGGCTCTTTCCTCTTTAAAGAAAAATTAACAGGAATGGGATTAGTCTTTTTCTTTATTTGCCTCATAGGAACATTGTTAGTTGGGGGAATCCATCAACACACAAGTATTACTGGATTTTTATCAACGGGTGTTTTATGGGCGTTTGCGGCTGCTCTCTTCTACGCTCTTACTTCGATCACGGGTAAGGGAATTCAATTGCTCAACCCTTTGTTAACAACTGTTATTCAAACGAGTTTAGGTATTTTATTATTGCTGCCGCTTGTGGATTGGTCATACTTTACTCAGCTTACCTTGGAAAACTGGTTCTATATTCTTGTGACAGGATTTATTCATACCGGATTTGTCTATTACTTGTTTTTTGATAGTTTGCGTGAATTGAGGGCTCAAACCATTGCGATTTTAGTCTTCGTTGATCCGGTTGTTGCTATCTTGCTGGATGTATCTATTTTGAGCTACCGTCCTGATTTCTTCCAGCTTCTCGGAATTTTGCTAGTTTTTATAGGGATCAGTTATTCTCCTAAAAAAGAAAGAAGTGTAGAAAAGCCTAAATTTATTCGCACAAACTAAATGTACGGTTTAAGGGAATTATATGAAAATAAATGGTAGAATAATCTAAAACTCTTTTGTAATAAGGGGGAGGAGTATGGAGAAACGAGAAAGTCCAGTAAGTAGTGTTGAAAAGGCACTTAATATTTTAGAGTGCTTTGATAGCAAAAATACATGGTTAACACTAAATGAAATATCAATGAAAACAGGGTATTCAAAGACGGCAACTTTTCGGATGATTAAATCATTTGAAACATACGGTTATGTGAAAAGGGATAGCACACTTAAGGAAGCAAAATTTTCCCTTGGTTGGGCATTTCTGCATAAAGCCAACCTCATTACAGAGCAAATGAATATTCGGGATTTAGCAAAAGATGACTTAATTGATCTTAGAAATAAGACAGAGTTAACTGTTCAACTCGCAATTAGAGATGGATATGAAGCGGTATATATTGAACAATTTGAGTCATTAAATCCGATAAAGATATATTCTCAAGTGGGGAAAAAAGCACCTCTTTATGCAGCAGCTGGGCCAAGGGTTCTTCTAGCGTATAGTAATGAGCAGGAACAAAATCAGATATTAGCAAATTCAGAACTCTTTGCATACACAAAGAACACTTTGACTGATATTAATCAGATAAAAGCAGAACTTTTGAAAATACGAGAAGATGGTTATGCGGTTAGTAGAGGAGAGTTATATGAAGGTACAATGGAAATTGCATGTCCAGTTTTTGATTTAAACGGAATTGTGGCCGGAGAAATAAGTATAGTTGGTTTAGAATCTGACTTCAAAGAGGACCAACTTGAAAAATGCATTAACGATGTAAAGCTATGTGCTAGAAATATTTCTTTAAAACTTGAGAAGCAGAATTATGAGTAAAAGAGGCGTAGTTGATACGCTTCTTTTTTTTGTCGTGTTAACCTGATTGGCTATGGTAAAAAGAAAAATATTAAGACACATTTGATGAAGGAATCACAATGGGGGAGGCTTAACCCTTTTCCAGCCACATCATATTGACCTATAGGGAAGAAAAATCGAATCAAATACAGAAAAATGTTTTCAAAATTGATTGAATATTGTAAAAGTACGTGCTACAATAAATTCATATAAAGGAATTACAATTCCGAATATAGGAATGGTAATGAGAGAACTCAAACTATTAAAGTTTGGATTGTATTTCAATGGAGGTGAAGATTTATTTAAATCTATAATGAGGTTATGTGAAAAAACGGGAAAAAGATTAAACTAGTTTAAAAAATAATGACACTTTAGGGGGGAAAATATGACAATCCATCAATCAAACGGCAAGCTTACACCTAGCCTTATTTTGCGTTTGTTTATACCATTTGCTTCAGCCTATCTCTTATCGGTTCTATTTCGTACGGTTAATGCAGTATTAGCCCCACATTTCATTGAAGAATTCGACTTAAAAGCATCTGATTTAGGGCTCATGACTAGTACTTATGCCCTTGCGTTCGCTATCACTCAAATCCCTTTAGGAATTGCGCTTGATCGTTTTGGATCTAGACGTACTTTATCTACTTTATTATTGTCTGCAGGTATTGGTGCATTTCTCTTCGCAAATGCTCAAAGTCTTGAGCACTTGATGATTGGACGTTTTCTTATTGGTGTAGGGGTTTCCGGTTGTTTAATGGCTGCGTTTAAGGCGTATAATGATTGGATTCCAGCTGAGAGATTGCCCCTTATTAATAGCTTTCAAACTTTCGCTGGTGGACTTGGAGGGTTGATAGCAACACAACCAGTTCACTTTTCACTCAATTTCATGGACTGGCGAGCGGTTTTTATGATTCTTTTAGGGTTGACCGTAGCTAATGCTATATTTATTTTTATGGCGGTTCCAAAAAAACAAAAAGAAGGTCACAATGATGAACCTGTCAAGAATCAATTAGTAGGAACCTTTCAAGTCGCTAAAAGTGTAAATTTTTGGCGCATTATCCCGATTGCTACATGTGTTCAAGCTTCGTATATTGGTTTGGATGGACTTTGGCTTGGCCCATGGCTAAAAGATGTGGCAGGGTATGAGGCGAGTGCCGTACCTACCCTCCTATTAACTTGTACTGCTTTCCTTTGTGTTGGATATTTAACCAATGGGGTCATTGCAGATTGGCTTCGCAAATTTGGAATTAAGCCGGCTATGGTATCCGTTATTGGAATGGTGGGCTTTACTTTATCAATTGGAGTCATAGCATTATTGGGAGGAAAAGTAGGTGTAACTGGTTGGATTATTTTAAACATTTTCGGTCCATTCTGTCTTCTTACTTATCCAATATTATCTTCCATGTTTGATGGAAAATATGCCGGGCGAGTCATCACACTGTACAATTTGGCCGTCTTCTTACTAACTTTCGTTATCCAATGGCTGATGGGTGTCATTATTGACCTCTGGCCTGCAACAAGCTCAGGTGCTTACAACCCTACCGGTTATTCAGTGGCACTTGGAATACTTTTTGCATTGCATGCAGTTTCACTTGTATGGCTGTTCTTATTCAAAAAGGGTAAATTGGAATTTTTCGAATCAAAAACTTCACCTGCAGAAATTCCGAGTAAACATGCCAACTAAGATTGCTACTATGATTATTGGGAGGTTTTCATGTGCTATACACTGATTTAAGGAATAAATTAATTGAACAAGTGGATCAAAAAGAAGATTTACTCATTGATCTCTGTTCTAAGCTAGTAAGAATACCTAGTGAATCACCAATCTCTGATACGCGTCAGATTGCACAAATGGCCGTGGGTTTTTTGGAAATGATTGACGGAGCGGAAGTTACTATTCATACGCTGGAAGAGCCAATCGTAAATGTAGTAGCGAAGATTAAGGGTAATGGGCCTGGAAAACGGCTAATATTTAATGGTCATTTGGACACATACCCAGTCGGAGATCAGTCTGCTTGGACAGTAGACCCTTTCAGTGCGCTAGTGAAAGACGGCCGACTCTATGGGCGTGGATCCTCAGATATGAAAGGTGGAATCGCATCTTATATGCTCGCCTTTATGTTACTGGCAGAGTGTAGAAATGATTGGTCCGGAGAAGTTGTTCTTACTTTAGCAGGAGACGAAGAGACGATGGGGGTGAAAGGAACAAAATACCTTCTAGATACAGTACCAGAGGCTACAGGGGATGCGATGATATGTGGGGACGTAGGTTCGCCAACGGTGTTGCGTTTTGGAGAAAAAGGATTGCTTTGGCTTGAACTGAATGCTGCAGGAAAACCGGGTCACGGTGCTCACGTCCACAAAGGTGTAAACGCTATCGATCGGCTCATTGAAGGAATGACTAAAATAAATGAAACACTTAGAAAACTGCCAGTTAATAATGTTGAGAAGGTAACCAAAGCTATATTAGAGGCGAGTGAAGTATCGGAGGAAATTTCGGGTAAAGGTGAAACTGAAGTTTTACAAACCGTAACAGTAAACTTTGGAATGATTGAAGGAGGAATTTCCGCAAATCTAATTCCAGACAAAGCTTCTGCTAAAGCAGACATTCGATTACCTGTCGGAACAACCATTGCCCAAATCGAGCAAAAGATTAAGGAAATTGTGGATCCCATTGAAGGGCTCTCTTACAACATTGTTCGTCAATATGAACCTAATTGGTCAGATGTAGATCATGAGATCTTTACATTAACTGCACAAAACGTTCACCAAATCATAGGGGAATCTCCTGTTATAACGATGCGAGTAGGGGCGTCCGATGCTCGTCTATACAGAATTCATAAAAAAGTCCCAACTGTAGTTTGCGGCCTGACTCCTTATAATCTTGGTGGACCAGATGAATATATAGAACTAAGCGAGTTGGTTGATGTCGCTAAAATTCATACACTTACAGCTTTTGATTATCTATCAAAATAAGATTCTATTGAGTTGGAATTTGCCATTAAATCTAAGTGAACCATTATATTCATAAAACATCCTGAAAAACAAAAAAATCCCCATGCCAACGAAAGCATTTGGGGATCTCAATATAAGCACACCCTGAAGAAAAAGGTTGGAAATGAGAAGTGATACCGCACTTCTCATTTTTAATTCGACCTGGCCGTTATTTATGTATGTCTTAGGAGTTGAGAAACTTGATAAGTAATATTTATTATTGGTTTTCCGTGTAAATTTGGAAAGTAACACCGAACTTATCTGTTACGACACCGTAAGCAGGGCTGAAATCTGTTTTTTGCAGCGGCATGCCTACTTGTCCGCCTGCTTGTAACGACTCAAAAATTTGGTGTGATTGATCTGGATTGCTAAGAGTAACACAAATGGTTACTTGATTTCCGATTTGATGCGGTTGACCAGGGAAAGTATCAGAAAACATCAATTCTGAATCTCCTACTTTTATCGTTGCATGTGAGACGAGATCTTTTGCTTCCTCAGGTAATGGGAATTCCGGATTAGGAGGCATTTGTCCAAATGTGAGGATTCCCAATACTTCAGCATTAAACACCTTTTCATAAAAATCAATTGCTTCTTTTGCGTTCCCATTCATCATTAAATACGGTATGAATTTAAATGACATGGCTACTCAACTCCCTAGTTAAATATAATAATTAGTGGGGCTCGTTCATTATTTGAAATCAAAATAGTGACTTTGCTCCAATTATCATTCTAACCTAAAAATTCAAAATATAACATTAAATCCCTGTTATCTTTTAATTGGACGTTCTAAAGTTAATATTTCATCTTCCAAGGAAGAAAACTGCTGTGAGACTAATTGTTTAACATCTGAAACAGCTGTATTATAAAAATGAGGAGCAAGTGATTCCTTAACGAATTCTAATATTCTTTCTGCAGCAAAATCTGTTAATTCCTCGTCCCTCTCTTGTGAAAAGAAATACTGAATGTCTGCTATCATTAATTGCTGTTGATCTTTCGAAAGCTTAATAAACAAATAGAACACTCCTTCAAAAATTAGGGTCTTTTTAAATTAATCAGATGCGTTATCGAGATTAGGTTATTCAGATTGAATAATAGGAGCTATTATTTCAATACTGTTAGTCCAGATGCCCCCACTATAATTTTTAGGAAGGCGCTCTAAATCTTTTTCTTTATCAAAACCTTCCGACCACCCGCCATCTCCTCCTACAATGATGACTCGGGAATCAACCTTTTCCATCCGATTTATAAACTTATTTGACCATCCCCATACCAAAGGAGCATATTTCTCTGGAAGATGAATTTGCGAATGATGACAGGATGAGGGGACATATCCTGTCCAACCAACCGCCAAATAAGGCAGCATACAACTTTTCAGAGTAGCCATTGACATGAGACGGAGGGTCGGAAGTTGTTCGTTTAAAGTTTCAATTGGCCGATCGCCGCCATAAACCGTTAGTTGATTTAAACGTTCTTCTGGCAGTTCAGAGAGAAAATTAGCAAGCTCCACCCCTTCTGCTGGATCATTGCTTTTAATATGAATGAGAAATGATACATTTGGAAAAAAGCTCAGTACTTCATCAAGTGTTGGCATTAGCCCAACGCCTTTGCCGCGAAAGGGAAACGTCTTCCCATTATCAGCCGTGTACCCATAGCCTATATCTAATTGTTTCAATTCCTCCATAGTGTGTTCCCTCGTAACACCTTCCCCATTCGTTCGGCAATCAAGAGTCCAATCATGAAAAACAGCAAATTTGCCATCCTTAGTTAGCTGAACATCAAATTCTACAATGTCAGCACCTGCTTTAAAGGCTGCCTCCATTGATGGAATCGTATTCTCCAAAAAAGAATGTTCAGGTTCAAAAATCCTTTCAGCCGTACAGGTTTCACCAGTGATCCCCTCCATTGGGAACGTTTGAGCCATCCCTCTATGCGCTAATAGCAACGGAGCTCCATCTCGCGCTTTAGTAAACAAGGAACTATTATTGAGAAACATGAAAACAGCTAATATTAATAGAGTAATAGTAAATCTTTTAGCCAGTTGTTTTAACTTCTTCATAACTCCTCCATTTTTAATCACTTTTCAATAGTTTAGCATAGAAGCCCAATTTTTTGACTTATCCATTATTTACGGTAATAAAAAAAGCCCTAGATGGGGCGGCAATGATAATAGATGCTCCAAAAATTATGAATTTGGAATTGCACTTGGTCTTAGTAGGCGACAATAGTTATTAACAGAAATTCATTGTGATCTTTGCTTTAACTAACTAGGGCACTTCTTAAAAATAGAAGCTGCCCTGTGTGCATTCATTTAGAAGAGTTCGCTCGATATAATTGTTTAATCGTTTCGATGTGTAATGCCTCATGGTAGAAGCTAAACAAAAATGTCTCGCCGACTGTGTAAAATTTAATGCCAGACCGGTTTGTAAAAGGAGTTGGCAACCTTTCGTGAAATCTCCCTTGAATAAAATTCTTAATTCTCGTTTTTTGTTCCTTCAAAACATCGGCAATTTCCCTTAATGACGGAGGCGTTCCTTTCCAATCTGCCGGACTAGTTCCCGCTCCAAAAAGATGTTCATAATGACTCGGAATTCTCATCTCTTCACCTAAGACTCCAAAAATAAGTTTTTCCTGAATAAATGCAATATGTCCAAAGTTCCAGCGAATATTGTTGTTAAACCCTTGGGGAATGGTGTCTGCCATTTCTTCAGGAATATTTGTTATTGTTTTCTCTGTTATCTCTCGTACTCTTTCCATATGGATAATGATTGTTTGTTCCAAGAAAAAACCTCCTTTTTAATAAGCATTATATAGATAGTTCGCGGCTTTCATGTGCTTTTCCTACTAATATATAAATTTTTCCATTTTAAGAATTGGCGAAAGAAGGAATGCTCAATTCATATATAGAACCATTACCGATATAGAAGCTGACAGGGAGACGGAATAGAATGTTAAATATTGAGATAAGAAGACCAGCTACTAAAGATATTAGGGAACTAAATCAATTTTTAAGAGTAGTCATTACAGACACTTTTTCTAAAGAAGGCATAGGAGAGATGTTAGAAGATATAGAAGAGGAAATTAAGATTAAAAAGAAATACTTAAATTTTGATATTGAAAGAGATGGGGAGAAAAGATACTTTTTGATTGCTTTATATGAGGAGGAGATCCTCAATATTAATTTTACATAGAGGTGAAGCATGGGGTGGAATTTAAAATTGAAAAAATAGAGGATTTAGGGGCGTTAGGTATTTCCCATTTAGTTCAAGAAAGTAAAGCTGCCGGATTCCGTTTTCTAGAAAAGCTGGTTAATGATTATCAAAATGGTACCAATCGTTTTAATAAGCATGGCGAATCATTATTAGGTGTATATAATAAACAAGGCGTACTGATTGCCATTGGCGGGCTTAATAATGACCCGTATTCTAACGACCCAAAAATCGGTCGATTAAGGAGGTTTTACGTTGCAAGTAATTTTCGCCGAAGTGGTGTAGGAACACTTTTATTAAATAAGATAATGTTAGAAGCAAAGAAGTATTATGAAGGTCTAGTATTGCATACTGATACAGTACAAGGAGACTTATTTTATACTGCTTTTGGGTTTTCTAAGACTTGTGACTATCCGAATTCTACTCATTATATAAACTTTTAACAAAAAGGCAATATGTAATTGCGCAATGCCTTTTTAATGCTGACTAAGTCACTTATTATGATTACTTTTTGAATGTGCAAGATGACTAATAGATTCTAAGCTATTGGAGAGTTGTTTAAAAAGTTAAATAAACTAATTAAATAGAATTCCAGCATTTTCTTATAAGCTCCATATATTGAATATCACCTAGCCCATATTCGGGAAAATTCCTCATTAGATCATACACAAGCACTTTTTCAGGTACATTTGAATTACTTTTAATATACAGCATAAGGACGCTATCTTCATTTTGATAATTTAAGTAAAGCTCAATCCCCTTCATTAATGGTTCAGGGTAGATAGTGGCAGGCATGGTTTTATCGATCAAAACCTGTTTGTACAGGTCATAATATCCATTCACTTCAAGTGCGAACTTTTCCAAGTGCTCATAATTGTCATTTATTAGATGAAGGTCAATTGTTTTTTTACATTGTGTTTGGTCGAGCCATGCGAGAATAGTTAGGACATTGATCTGACAGAACATATCAGGACCAAACCATAATGCTAGGTGCATAAAGTTTTTACTCAAAAGTGGCTGCAATGGCTCAAGGGTAATTTCATGATATTTGACGGAAGAAACGTCATGAGTCTGCGCACGAATCGCATTAAATTCATCTGAAAAAAGATTAGCGGATGTGTTTCCATAGCACATCGCTTCGTTAAACGGAACCATTATCTCTTGTTGAATTCTTTGTGTTTTCTTAAAAAAATGGTACATTTCTTGTCCATTTAATACGTTTAATTTTCGTTTACAAGCCATGTTCCCACCTCCTCTTTCAATTAGAATATCATGGATGAAATAGTTCAACAAATTCGAAACATCTAATAGAAAAAGTCGCCATTCTTATTAGGAAGGCGAATTTTTAATATTATTAAACCGATGTGATTAAAAAGGAAAATAATCTTATTAATAATATGTGGAAGATTACTTGTAAGATCAATTCCTATTAATATATTTTCTATTCACTTCAGAAAGGTCTTCATGATGAGCCTGATACCGCTAAAATTAAAATGCGAAAGAGAGCGGAGGAATTAATAGCAGTGAATAGTGGTGCCTGCACCTATGCTTAATAGGATTGTTTATTCCGTGTAAACAATCTGGTAACAAAGTTCAAAATTTTCCGTCCAATATTATATGGAGGGATGGATATGACTAGAAAATTGCTGCTGCTATTCCTGCTTATGGGAATAAGCTTGCTGGGCTATTCTAAAGGAATTATGTCAGAAGAGAAGCCGCCAAATGCATTTATTAAAATTAATAATGATATGTATGAAACGACATTAGGCACTTATTGTTGGAATGGGAAAGGTGTAAGCACTTGTGTTGATACGGCCGGGCCAATTGAACTTTTAGAAGGTAAAAAGCCAATAAAAGTGAAGCCTGGTGAAAATATTACTTTTGTGATGGATTATACCCCTAAGCCAAACGAATTCTATGTGGTTCAGATACATGGGAATGAGGAAAATTCAATAGAGGTTATCGATAATAGTTTTTCAGCACCAGCACAAAAAGGAGTTTATTATTATTCGTATGGAGTTTGGTGGATGGATGAAAAGGTTGAGCATTTATCGAATGGAGATGCTTTTTATGCTTTTGCTTTAGAAGTAGATTGAAGGTAAGGGGAATAAGAACATCCATTAGGCAAGGGGCGAAAAAGCAATCGATTGCTCGTTACTTTTTTAATTTTCCATTCTTTTTAGTAAAATTTTTATTTCTGTGAACGAAATGATGAAAAATTCACCTCTAATATATGAAAAGCAAAAGAAGGGACATAGCTTGAACGCTGAGAAAATTGCTCTATGCCCCTCTTTTTTCAACCATTACTGTTTGTTTTTCCCTTCTAATAGTGGTGAAGACAATGCTAAAAAGGACAAGAAAGGCGCCAAAAAATTCTTTCCCAGACATAATTTCTTGAATAAATAAATACCCGAACAAGGCCGCAAAAACAGGCTCCAGGGAAAAGATAAGCCCAGTTCTGGCTGCAGATGTATATTTTTGGGCAACGGTTTGGATGATAAATCCCAAGGCACTGCACAAAATGCTAAGTGCAAGGATCGAGATCCATCCTTCTTTAGTGGATGGAAGTACAGGGTTCTCAAAAATGACAGAAAAAAGGAGTCCCCAAAAGCCTGCAACCCCTAGCTGAATAATCCCCAAATTTAAAGTATCCACTTTGGGGGCTGCATGCCCTGTAATAATTATATGAATTGCGTACAAGAATGCACACATCACACATAATAGATCGCCCGGCAAAACATGGAAGGGCAACTGGACGGTAAGAAACGCAATTCCTGTTAAAGCTATTAAAATACTAAGCTTCAAATTAAGATCGATTTTATTTTTGAATACAAAGGTATTCAGAATAGGGACAAAAATGACCGTTAGGCTGACTAAAAAGCCTGCATTGGAAGTAGTTGTTGTCTTTAATCCATATGTGAGCATTGTAAAAATGAGAAACAAGATAGACCCTAAAATGATACTGAACTTCAAAGTTTCCCGATCTACATGCCTCAAGCGACGGTAGAATAGAGCTGCCGCTAGGAGAAACGCCAATCCGAAGCGGAGGGCAATTAAGTTGAATTCAGAAAGGGTATCTAATCCCATCTTCATGAAAAGGTAAGAGGAACCCCAACAAATCGTAACAAAAAACATCATTAAATCCGCCTTAAATGCATTCATCCGGCACCCCTCCCTTTTGTTAATAAAGTATACTAGCCAAACATATACAAGTAAAAGGAAAGTTTCTTGGTTTAAGTATTAGCAAATACAAAGGAATTGACTAATTCCATGGTGTATTTAAGTACCGAATAGTTTTTTTCTAATAAAGGGGGAGGTTAGAGTGATGATCGAAGAAAGAATTCACCTGGAAAATGACATAAAAATTAATGTGAATTATTCAGTAGAAAATAAGGAAAAGCCCACAATACTATTAATTCATTTTAGTGGTGGAACGTCACAAATGTGGAACGGTGTGATCCCCTATCTACAAAATGAATATAGGATAATTGCCCCTGATTTACGGGGCCACGGGAAGTCGGATCGACCTTTGACTGGTTATCATATCGATGATTTTTCTCATGATCTGTTTCTATTATTACATAAGTTGGGGATAAATAAATGTCATGTTGTCGGAAGCTCTTTGGGTGCCGAAGTTGGTCTAAGTTTGGCCGCATCGCATCCGGATATGGTAATGTCATTAGTCAATGAAGGTGCAATTTATAACGAGTTTGGGGAATATGGGCTATTTAATGGAGAAAAAGCTGAAATCGAGGCAGAGAAGGAAAGGCTTTTTCAGCAGTTAAATGAGAGGGAACTCGCTAAATATCAAACGAAAGCTGAGTTCGTTGAGGATCTTAAGGCTCCATTAATTAAAAAGTGGCTTTGGAATGATTATTTCAGGATTTTCTTTGAAAGCTGCGCTGAGGAACAGGCCGATGGAAGCTTTGAGCATTTCTATAAAAATCACGTACGTACAGAATACATTCAAAAATACTGCGATATCCGCTTTGAAGATTATTATAAAAGGGTAAAATGTCCAGTTCTATTCCTGCCAAGTGAAAAAGAATGGGGGAATCCAAAAATTAGATATAGCCTTGACTATTTTTCGAGTTTACTAGATGAATATGAAGTATATAGGATTGAGGGCTCGATACATGCTTATGTTTGGATGCAGCATCCAATCAAAGCTGGAAAAGTAATAAAAGATTTTTTAGAAAAACTTCAAACTAAAATGGAATAATCTACCTCTTAGCGAATGACAAGTGAATCGTTCATGACACTCGACTGATGTTACACTGGAAGAAGATGCCCAGTATTAAATAGGTCATTAGATTGTTCCAACTAAATGGCAAAAATTCAAATAATAATATAGTATAATTAAAAAGTCTAAAGATTCATTTTTGTTAAGGAGGCGGTCATTATGGCTATTATTAAATTATTTAGCACAAACAACAATACGGGGATAACGCCTAATTAACAGGTTGTGTTAGGGTTTCCTCAAGTTCCGAAAGGGGAAAAATGGTGAATACAGACAAAGTGGGAATTGTGGAATTAAACGCGGAGAATTGGTATGAATGCTGTAAGTTAGAGGTATTTAAAGAACAAATCGAATATATTGAGCCAAATGCAATTTCGATAGCCCAGTCGAAGTTTGAACCTACTTTAATACCATATGCCATTTATTTTGAAGAAAAAGTAGTAGGGTTTTTAATGTATAATTCTGTTCAAGAAGAACTAGATGGTTATTGGATATATAGAATTATGGTAGATAAAGAGTACCAGGGCATGGGTATTGCGAAAATTGCAACTGAATTAATGATTTCAGAAATGGCAAAATTGCCAAGTGCGAAAAAAATAGTTGTAGGATATCACCCAGATAATATTGGAGCACATAGATTATATGCAAGTTTGGGATTTGTGGATCATGGTGATCGGTTCGGAAAAGAAATGGCCGTTATTAAATATGTTAATGAATAACAATGGAACAACTAGGTTGTAGAAGTCCCTTTTTTAAAATGTTATTTTGAAATATTAATGAATGGAGAATCTCCAATGCAAACAATCAAAAATGTATATTGTGTGGGAAGAAACTATGAGCTGCATGCGAAAGAATTAAATAATGAAATTCCTGCATTTCCTTTTCTATTCGGAAAGACTACACATGCTGTGGCTTATGCCAATGGTCAGGAAATCGTGTTACCAGCAAACCGTGGCTCCATTCATTTTGAAGTGGAATTAGTCATTCGAATCGGTAAACCTTACGAAAAAGGTGCTTCCGTTGACGACCTTGTAGACAGCATGGCTGTTGGGATTGACTTTACTTTACGCGATGTCCAAAGCGAATTAAAGAAAAAAGGACATCCATGGCTATTAGCAAAGAGCTTCCCTAACTCCGCTATATTAAGCGAATTCATCAAGTTTCCTGGTGTGAACGAATGTAAAAGCAAAGAGTTTTCTCTATTAAAGAATGGAGAAAAGGTTCAGATCGGTAATATAAAGGACATGATTTTTGATATGCAGACATTAATAGACTACACAGCCTTACATTTTGGTCTTGATGAAGGCGATATTCTTTTTACCGGCACTCCTGAAGGGGTTGGACCCATATCGGACGGGGACCAACTTGCACTGTTATGGGGGGAACAAGTTCTTGGAAGTTGTTCAATAAAACTTGGTTAAATTATTTAAAAATGATAGACACACTAACAGGAAAATAGCCTTTCAAAAATTAATTTAAAAAATCCGTTGCTATTTTTTGTAATCTATAATAATATGTATAAAAAATCCATTTGACTACATTCAGCAGAAGTCTTCCACATTAATTTATGGGGGATGAATGCAAAAAGGTATCTAATACAGTCGGCGTTCAACTCCAGCTGAATGAAGCCAAGCCTTCGGCGGATGCCTCTGATTTATTAGAGGAAATTATCGAGCCAGCTCGATAAAAATCTGGGGACAATTTCCCCGAGGTGAAATTGATAATAAGCACTGATAAGGACATGAGCTACTTTTACGGTTTCCAGAGAGGGAAGGCTTGCTGAAATCTTCCTAACGCAGAAAAGTATCTTACCGCCTTTGAGCAGTATTGGGGAAACTAAGTATCCAATGCCGTCTATGCAACGTTACTGCACCAGAGCCATAAGAATCTTTTTTTCTTATGGGAAATTGGGTGGAATCACGGGAATAACGCACTCGTCCCTTGCAATAGGGATGGGTGCGTTTTTTATTTTTACAAATTAATCATTTTTGCGATGAAGAGGACATGAATTATTTTTACGGCTTTCAGAGAGGGAAGGATAGATGCGAACTTCCTAGCTTAGGAAAATAATTTACCGCCTTGAAGCTATATCGGTGAACTTTAGTAGCTGATATCGTCTATGCTGCGTTACAGCACCAGAGCCATAAGTGTTTTTTTCTTATGGGAATTTGGGTGGAACCACGGGTATTTAACGCACTCGTCCCTTGCGATAGGGATGAGTGCGTTTTTTTATTTTAAAAAAGGAGCGAATCAATATGAGTATTAAAGTTCAGTTCCAGGATGGACAAATGAAGGAATTTTCAAATGGCATCACTGTGGGAGAAATTGCGGAGTCCATTAGTACAAGTTTGAGAAAAAATGCGGTTGCTGGGAGGGTAGACGGACAGCTGGTAGATTTATGCCACAAGTTAGAACAGGATGCTGAACTCTCTGTTTTAACTCTTGATTCGGAAGAAGGACTTCAAATTTTAAGACATTCCTCGGCACATGTGCTGGCTCAAGCCGTTCAAAGAATATATGGAAAAGTGAAATTAGGGATAGGGCCTGTAATTGAAGATGGATTTTACTATGACTTGAAATTGGAACACAGTTTGACTTCAGATGATTTACTTGAAATCGAAAAAGAGATGGAAAAAATCATAAACGAGGATCTAGAAATTAAAAGAATGGAGGTTTTCTATGAAGAGGCTGAAAAGCTTTTTAAGGATAAAGGAGAGCCATTCAAGCTAGAAATATTAAAGGGCATTCCGAAAGGGGAAAAGATCACTTTATATCAGCAAGGAGAGTTTATTGATCTGTGCCGAGGCCCACATCTTCCGTCTACTGGCTTGATAAAGGCATTTAAATTAACTCGTGTATCGGGTGCGTATTGGCGAGGCAACAGTCAAAACGAGGTTCTCCAAAGAGTTTATGGTGTTGCCTTTAAAAAGAAGAAGGATTTAGATAAGTATTTACATTTCTTAGAAGAAGCGGGCAAACGAGATCATCGTAAGCTAGGAAAACAATTGGAGCTATTCATGTTTTCAGAGGAAGCACCGGGAATGCCATTTTATTTGCCAAAAGGGCAGATTATTAGAAATGAATTAGAAAATTTTTCACGTGAGCTTCAAAGCAAGGCTTACTATGATGAGGTTCGTACTCCTCTTATGATGAATCAACAGCTTTGGGAGAAATCGGGACACTGGGATCATTACCATGAGAATATGTATTTTTCCGAAGTCGATCAAACTAAGTTTGCGATGAAGCCAATGAACTGTCCGGGGCATATGCTCATATTTAAAAACAGTCTTTACTCTTATCGTGATTTGCCAATTCGGTTGGCAGAGTTTGGGCAAGTTCACCGTCATGAGTTCAGTGGTGCTTTAAATGGAATGCTTCGGGTGCGCACTTTTTGTCAGGATGATGCTCATATTTTTGTTCGTGAGGATCAGATTGAAAGTGAGATTAAGGAGGTATTTGAATTAGTTGACCAAGTCTATCGCACATTTGGCTTTGAGTATTCAGTAGAGCTTTCGACTCGCCCTGAAAATTCAATGGGTGATGACAGTCTTTGGGAAATTTCTGAACGAGCATTAATAAATGTACTTGTGGATTTAGGGATCCACTATCACTTAAACGAAGGCGATGGTGCCTTTTATGGGCCAAAAATTGATTTTCACATAAAAGATGCCTTAAAACGAAGCCATCAATGTGCAACAATTCAGCTTGATTTTCAAATGCCGGAGAAATTTGACTTGAGCTATATCAATGAACAAAATGAAAAGGTTCGCCCAGTCGTAATTCATCGTGCTATTTATGGATCCATCGACCGTTTCTTTGGGATTTTAATCGAACATTTTGCGGGGGCTTTCCCAGTTTGGCTAGCGCCGACACAAGTTCAAATTATCCCTGTTTCACATGTTCACCTAGACTATTGTTTAGAAATTCAGGAACAGCTGCGGAAATCTGGAGTCAGAGTGGGAATTGATAATCGTGAAGAAAAGCTAGGATACAAAATCAGAGAGGCACAGATGCAGAAAATCCCGTATATGCTGGTGCTGGGGGATAAGGAAGCAAACGATGCTGACGTAAATGTCAGGAGGTATGGGGATCAGCAATCCGAAAGTGTTTCTTTTGCGGATTTTAAAGAGAGTATTGTAAAGCAAATAAAGGAGCGCAGTTTATAATAGTGGAACATATTGTTAGTTTGGCGAAATAAGGCCGTTCCTTTAGCCTTATTTCGCTATCAGTTTTTGAATAAGCATATGGTAAAATTAATTGGGAATATTGAAAGTTTTGATGGCGCGTGTTTTAGCAGTGGAATCCGGAAAACACTGACTATGAACGTGTCATGGTGCGTGTTTTAGCAGTGGAATTCGGAAAACACTAACTATGAACGTGTCATGATGCGTGTATTGGCAGGGGAGTCGCAAAAACACTAACTATGAACGTGTCATGGTGCGTGTTTTAGCAATGGGATCCGGAAAACACTTACTATGAAGGTGTCATGGTGAGTGTATTGGCAGTGGAATCCGGAAAACACTAACTATGAACGTGTCATGGTGCGTGTTTTAGCAATGGAATCGCAAAAACACTAACTATGAACGTGTCATGGTGCGTGTTCTAGCAGTGGAATCCCAAAAACGCTAACTATGAATATGTCATAGTGCGTATTTTGGCTAGAGAAGATCCTAAACGACAACTATGTTAAAGGAGCAAACAAAAAACCATATGGAAATAAACTATGACCTTAACAAACATTAAGATAGAAGAGCTATGCGCAAGCATTGATCATGTGTTAAGTAACAAACTGGATCAGGCATTATTGAAACCAGAGGAAATCATTCAATCCATCTATCAATTAGAAACAGCTCTAATGCTTTCGATATTGTTTATCTCATTTATTCAAGACTCTAGAAAAAGAGAACATTACCTTAATCGTGTTCATTCTCTTAGCCAAGAAATAAAAAAATATATTAGTTAGATAAGGGAGCAAAAAAAATGCCCCCTTATTTAACCATATTTATTATCTTGCAGCCCAAGCCTCAACCTCCACCTTGATTTCTGGCCGTGCCAGAGCTGTAACATACGCTAATGTTGTAGCAGGAGGGGATTGGTTATGAAATCCGCTCCATTTTCCCAAAAAGAATTCTCTATTAATACTTTCAGTGAACCAAAAATTCACTTTGAAAACATTGCTTACGTCTATACCTTCACTTTTTAAAATGGATTTAATATTTTCAAGTGCATTGGCAAACTGCGTTTCTATATCAGCTGGAAGGATCCCATCCTTATCATTTCCGACTTGGCCTGATAACACTATTAGTTCAGCATCTCTCGGTACTATGGTTACATGATGATATTGAGCGATGGGGGGAGCAACATTATTAGGATTTGATTTTATTATTTTCAAAACGGATTCTCCTTTTATTTTGATAAGTTATTACTTTTTTCACAAAAATTAATTTCCTATTAATTTACTAGAGCGTATCCAATCCATCCAATAAGTAGAATGTTTGGAGAAATCAATAATGCCGATAGCCACCTGAAGTTTCTTTTTAGGGAAAAGGCAGCCCCAAGGTAAAAGAATGGAAATATCAAACCCCACCATTCAAAACGTGGTGTTGCCGCTAAGTAGAGCGATAAGGGCGTTATCAGCAGGCAGGAATTTACAAGAAATAGTGGCTTCTTTAAACGTAAACCAATAAATGAAAATACGATTGAAGCAATCATAAATGGCCAAAATAATAACCCCATAGAAATCCTCCTTAAAACTTCTCATCCTATATTTTTGCTTAGCTCAAACTCTCCAGCTCAGCATTTTGCAAAAAGGGGCTCGGGTTACCTACACTGTATAACTGCAAATAATGCATAGCTCTTGTGCAGGCGGTATAGAACAATCTACGCAAGCTTTCATCACCGTATACTTCTGCAGATGCATCATAAATGATAACGGCATCAAATTCGATGCCTTTGGCCAAATAAGCCGGTATGATAACAACGCCTTGTTCATATTCAATCGCGCCGCTTTTCACGAGCTTGATTTCTTCGATGCTGCTCAAACCTTCGTAGGCAACGGTGCTTTCAGCAGCAGATTTGCAAATAATTGCAATCGTATTATACCGTTGCTCCCGTAACTCAGCGACTTTGGAAGCGATACAGCGGTGCAGGTCGGTATGATCTGTTATTTGCGTCAAAACTGGCCTTTCGCCATCGCGTTCAAAAGCAGTAATTCGATCGCCGCCAGGCACTAGTCCGCGAGTAAATTCAACGATTGGTCTTGTGGATCTGTAGCTTAGGGTCAAGTTAATTGCTTCCGTTTCCTCTGGTCCGTATAATCCAGTAAGTGTATGGAAATCAACCATTTCGCTGGCATGGGCGAATATTGCCTGATTAAAGTCGCCGAGCACAGTCATCCTTGCCGAAGGAAATAAACGTTTCAAAAACTCGAATTGAAACGGAGAATAATCTTGCGCTTCGTCTACAAGTACGTGTTTAATAGAGGTATTCGTCTGAAAGCCTTGAATCAGCTCCTTCAAAAGTAAAAACGGAGTAGCTTCTTCGTAAAACAGTTTGCCTTCATCTAACATTTTCACGGTTAGCAGGCAAATTTCCTTCCATTCTTCAGGTGTTTTACCTTCAATCCACAAATCGATCCGCGTTGGGTCGGTGAAAAGCTGCTTGTATATTCCTGTTATGTCAATGAATCGAAGCGAGCGAATCCATTTACGAATTGGATTTAACTTCTTGCGAACGATCATGTGCCGAAGTACTTTACTCTCTCTATCATAATCATCAAAGGAGTCTTCGTTAAAACCGCGCTTTTTTTGTAAATGGGCATATACCTTTTGATATTCCTCATTGCTTAGCATTTCGATTTCTTCATGAACCCACTGCTTAGTTATTTCGCGCTTTTCTGTTTCATCAATTTGCTCTAATAGCCACTCGGTCAACTTCTCAAGCCTATTATGAAAACGAAGTGTGGTGTTACTGTTATAAAATTTTTCTGAAATTTGATTAGCGGAGACGATCGGCTTTCCTCTGAATTTAATCCCTTTGAAGATCATTCCAGATAACTCAAGCGACTGTCTGTATGTTTTAATGGTCTCAAAAAAACGGGTAGAAGCCTTAAATCGAATACTTGAAGCCCTTGTCAGATATGAAGGGCTATCCTTTGCAGTCAACATAAATTCTAATTGCTCGTAAGGACCCTCGACTTGAAACTCGTTGCCCAACCGATGGTCCAAGTACTCTTGAAATGTAACCTGCTGCATGTTTTCTTCACCGAGCTCTGGCAACACTCTGGATACGTAATGGTTAAACATTGCATTTGGAGAAAATAGAATGATTTGATCGGCTTTAAGCCAATCCCTATATTTATAGAGCAAGTATGCGATTCGCTGCAGGGCCGCCGATGTCTTACCACTGCCAGCCGCACCTTGAACAATAAGTAGCCGTCCATGGTCGTGCCGGATAATTCGATTTTGCTCCTGTTGGATGGTGGCCACAATGCTGTGCATATGTTTGTCTGTGCTTTTGCCAAGCACTTGCTGTAAAATCTCGTCACCAATGGTAAGACTCGTATCGAACATCGATTCGATTACACCATCCCGTATGATATATTGCCATTTTTGATCCAAGAAGCCGCGGATTACTCCTCCTGGTGTGACGTACTCAACCGGACCAGGCGGGTAATCGTAGTAAACACTCGAAATGGGTGCTCTCCAGTCGTAGATCAGGAAATTCTCGCCGCTTGTATCCGTAAGCGTTGTAATGCCGATATAAATTTGTTCTGCTGTTGAAATTCCTTCTTCAGTGATGTTGATCCGGCCGAAATAAGGGGTTCCCTGCATACGGCGCAGTACGGATAGCCGATTGAAGGCGTGCCTGTGGGTGCTTTGGTTTACGGCCAAGTCTTGTGCCTGTTGTCTTAAGCCAATGATTGTCTCAAGGTAATCGTCAAAAGTATCAATATTTACCTTGACATCATCCCAAAAGTGCTTCCGAATATTAACTACTTCTTTTCGGCGCCGGCCAGTTTCGTCTTCCAGCTTATCGATTTGTTCCGTGATTGTTTCGATGACGCTATCTAATCGTTCCTGCTCCTGACGTAGTTCATTGTTCATACCAAGCACTCCTTTAGAAAAAATGAAATTAGAGTTGACAAATAGGGGAGTATATTGTAAAATTATAATTGGGATAGTTTGACTTCATCCCTTTTATTTATGTGTTTCTAAACAAATTTATCACAATTTTTCATTTTTATCAATATCTCTTGAACAATTGATGGATATTTGCTGTAAATTTATTTCAAGATAAATGGACTTTAATATTCTCTTATAATATGAATACGTGTTAAAAAATAACCAGTTGAGCAAATAGCTTTACTGGTTATTTTTTTTTGATAGAAGTACTCTAATAAAGGTATTTAGGAGCAAATCTTTCCTCCTAGAAAGATAGAGGTATTATCAGAATATTAGGAATTAGTTCTCTTACCTCCTAATGATTTTCCAGATATACTAAATTTACTACTAGCAATCTATTAAATAGGAGGTTTCAAAGTATGATAAATCGTAAGATGCCAAAGGTTTTAGCAACGGTATTAGCTGCTTCACTTGCTCTCAGTTCTGTTGGTTATGCTGCACCAGCTGTAGGCGAAAAAGGGAAGTCCACGTATTCTCAAGATCAAAAAATAGTGGCAAGAGTGGATGCGGAGCGTGCTATTGAACACATCAAATATTTATCAAAGGAAATTGGTACTAGACCAGGCGGTTTGGAAGCTGAGAAAAAATCAGCTGACTACATCGCAAAAACATTAGAAAGTTATGGGTATGATGTAGAGTATCAATATTTTCCTGTAGCTGACCAATACATAGCGAATGTAGGATTCTCTGATGGTACAGTTTGGGAAATGGGTGCTTCTCCAAATGGTGTTATTAGTAATACAGCTGTAACCGCCGAAGTTGTATATGTTGAAGGCGGAACAAGTGCCAGCGATTTTTCGGATGTTAGCGGGAAAGTAGTGTTGATGGCAAGAGCAGCTTCTACTGCTCAATACCGTGCACAAGTAGAAAATGCGGTTAAAGCTGGGGCTGCAGGTGTCATTCTTCAGAGTTTAGTAGGAAGCCGTGGAAATTATGGCCAAGCGTTTAATCCGAGTTTAACTCCTGTATATGATGTGCCAGTCTTTGGGGCTGCCTATATCCAAGGGGAATGGCTGAAGGAACAAATCGCAAAAGCCCCTGTTGAGATTAGTTTAACGGCTACACACTATTCCAATCTCCAATCAGTAAATGTTATTGCTACAAAAGAAGCGAAGTCCAAGGATGAGAATGTGAAAGAAGTCATTCTTGGTGCGCATCATGACAGCGTAGTTGGAGCGCCAGGTGCAAATGACAATGCTTCAGGTGTTGGTTTAATGCTTGAACTTGCTCGCGTCTATAAAGGATACAATACGGACAAAACATTGAAATTTATTGCATTTGGTGCAGAAGAAAGAGGTTTACTAGGTTCAAGGTATTATGTAAATCAATTAACACAGGAGCAAAGGGATCAAATTGAGGCTGTTTTCGTTCCTGATATGGTGGCAACCAATTATGATAAAGCAAATAATCTTTATGCCATGACTCCTGATGGAAGCAGAAATATCGTTACAGATTCTACCGTTGAAGCAGGTGCTAGATTAGGAAATTCAGATATTCTCCCAGGTACGTTCGGATCTAGTGACCATGTGCCTTTCCACCAAGCAGGTATTCCCGCTGCCCTATTCATCTGGATGGGCATCGATAGCTGGAGTCCATTAGTATACCATATTGAAAAGGTTTACCACACACCTCAAGATACGATTGAGGATAATATCTCTGTTGAGAGAATGCAGTCTGCATTAGATATCATTGGATCAGGACTGTTTGATGTGGTGAGGAAGAAGACCCCTGGCAACAACTAAATAGGAAAAACGTTAGGGAAGTGTGTCCAGCACTTCTCTTTTTTCTTTAAAAATAAAAACATTTCCATCATAACATGGTACAATTATCCTAAAAATGGGTAATGGGGAGTGCACAATGGTTGTTTTTCGCGGGATTGGAAAAGTAGTAAACACAGTTGTGGGAGGAGCGGCTAAAGGCGGTGTCAAGGTTGTCAGTAAAGCCGTATCTGCTAAAAATGAGGAGTTAGGAAAATATATTGCAGATGTAGGTAATAGTGTTGTAGATGCTTCAAAAGGTGCATTAGACTCCGTTTCTCAATTTGCCGATGGCGCCGTTCGCGGAGCGTATGGAGTGGTCAAAAAAGATGATTACCATAAAGGCAGGGGCTGGAATGATATCAAGGATTCTTCAAGCCGAACGGTCAAAGGTATAGGAACCGGGATTAAATATACAGCAAAAAGTGCCGGAATCACTTTACAGGGCTTGAAAAATAAAGATAAAGACCAAATTTTGCATGGAGTAAAGAATCTTGGCAAGGTAGCCGCTGTTACAACCTTTGCTGTTGGCGTTATTGATATTATTGATGGCTCTGATACCGTTACGGCCCAAGAAATAGATACGAGAAATAGTCATTTAAATGGGCTTGAACATGCTGAAACTGGTGTATCTTTTGAACAAAGAACAATTGAACTTCCGAATGGTGACCTGCAAACGGGTACCTTCCCTGTATTCGAATCACAGTTTAGCGTTGTTTTAGCCGAAGAAATGTACCTAGAAAGTGACCGAACTCATTTTAGCATCGCAAACGAGACTTTATATCAATCGATTCAAGAGAATCCTAGTCTAGCAAGAGAATTAGGCTTATCTTCACATGATATGGGTGGTCTGAAAATGGGTGTAACTCCAGAAGGCTATGTATGGCATCATCACGAACAGCCTGGTGTCATTCAATTAGTAGATGAAGAGATTCATCAAAATACTGGACATACCGGCGGAAGAGAAATTTGGGGAGGAGGAAGTAATTATCGATAACTTGCTTTCAATTTAGTAAACAAAATTTAAGAGCAGAAGGGTAAGGATAGATGAACGTTAAGGTTATCTATCCTTACTCTTTTTACTCGAGATTGCATTGATGTCTATCTTTTACTCATTCCATTAAGTAAACAGATTGCTTATAATTTAGGAATACACTAAACAGCTTAGGAGTTGGACTTTTTAATATGAATAAGAAGGATGTAGCAAACATACGAAAGCAATTCAAGCTTAATAATGATCTTTTGAAAATCGGTGATATCTTCAATGTTTATATAAGGAAGGAAAGCAGTGAGATTTATCATGAGGAAAGTCATCCGTTTCCGATGTTAGATCAGGAACAGCAAGAGTTATTCTTGACTAACTTTAAGAAGGTACTTACAGGTCAAATGGATGTGAAGTTATTTGAAGTAAAGTTCAAACGAGAAGCGGAAAATCATAGTCAGTTCATTCTCCACGATGGGCTGCAATCCGATGATGTAGAAGATTGGAAGGAACAAATGCTGCTTATGGTTGAAAAAATGTTTAAAGATGTTCAATATGAACAGGACATGGTCGTGACTTTTATTCGTGGGAAATATTTTAAGCCAACGAAAAGAAGTAATGAAGAAGCAGAAGTTAGCGCCAGGGATGAGGTGTATAATCATCCTTTTATCCTGTGCAGCATTAATCAAACGATACAGCCAAAAAGATCTTTGTTGTTTGATTATATTGAAAAGGAATTTAAGTCTAGTATTGTCGTTGATTCCATTATCAATCTTACATCTCCTGTTGCAGGTTTTTTATATCCTAGCTTTACTGAGAATTCATCAGATGTAAACCGTGTTCTTTACTCGTCCGGGAAACCAAATCAGCCCGATTATCATTTTATCGAAGAAGTATTGAATGGCGAAGAGATTATGACTGCTCAAGATGATAAAGCCGTATTCGAGGAAATCGTCAAAGAAGTTGTTGGAGACCAGGTTGATGCAACAACCCTATCCAATGTATATGAAGAAATCAATCGAATCATGGCTGAAGAAGAAGAGGAAGATACTCCTAAATTGGATTACAAAGATGTAGAACGTGTATTAAAAGTAAGTGGTGTAGAGGAAGTTAATACTGAAAAGGTTGAAATGGCGTTCCAGAAAATCATTGATGATGAAAAATACGAACTGAAAGCTAGCAGTATTGTACCGAATTATAATACGAAATCTATTAAAATTAACACGAAGGTAGCAAATATCTCTATTAGTCCACAGGATTTA
The DNA here is from genome assembly GCF_032341175.1 of Bacillus sp. DTU_2020_1000418_1_SI_GHA_SEK_038. Taxonomy (NCBI): domain Bacteria; kingdom Bacillati; phylum Bacillota; class Bacilli; order Caryophanales; family Bacillaceae; genus Bacillus; species Bacillus sp. DTU_2020_1000418_1_SI_GHA_SEK_038. The sequence continues at coordinate 887,925 of NZ_CP135435.1, forward strand.
AAATATGTTAGACAGGTTAATTTTAACGGCAAGCGCTGTTTACTCATCGAGGTGGACGAAGATACATTAGTAGAAGGCTTTAAACTAATTCCGGAAACGTTTTTGGGCTAGAACGGGAAGGCAGCGCCTTCTCGTTTTTATTTGAAAATACCAGCTTTCCCTCTTGCTATTCAAATTCAAGGTTTAGCATTTTCAATAATTCTTTAAGTGCATAGGAATGATAGGCCCCTTTTTTAGTTATGATTCCAAGGTTCCAGTATAGAGTAGGGTTTTCCAATTTGACAATTTTAACGTTCTGATTGCTTTGTTTTTCGTAAATGATTTTCGGCAGAAGTGTGATGCCGAGTTTTGCTGAAACTAATTCTAGAATTAAGTCCCATTGGGAGCTTTGGTAGGAAACAATGGGGGAAAATCCCTCTTTTTCACATGCTTGAATAATATAATCATGTAAAGTGAAATCTTCCGAAAATAATATGAATTTTTCGTCCTTCAATTCATTAATGGAGATTGTGTCCCTTTTAGCGAATGGATGATCCTCATGAAGAAATAAGACGAATTCATCTTGAAAAAAAGGATAGATGTTAAATGTTTCTTCATTGGAAGGCAACACCACAATAGCTACATCGATGCTGGCTTCTTCAATTAGTCTGCCTATAAGCTTCGCACCAAGCTCAACTAATTCTAGTGATACTTTTGGATATTTTTCATTAAAGCTTTGGGCAATTTTCGGGAAAAATAATGTGCCGATAAGAGGGGGGATTCCAATTTTAATTTCGCCGGAGGTAATATCTCTGAGTTCATCTAATAGTACATTCAATTCAGAAAGCGAAGCGAATGCTTTTTGGCTTTGACGGTACACGATTTGTCCGGCATCTGTTAGGCGTAAATGTCTTGTTGATCGGTCAAACAATTCTACATTGAGTTCTTCTTCTAGTTTCTTGACGGCTTTACTTAATGAAGGCTGTGTTAAATAAGAATGAGCAGCTGCATTCGTAAAGCTTTTATAATCCGCTACCTCCATAAACGACTTTAAGTCTCTTAATTCCATAACTGCCTCCTAGCTATTCTATAAGTGAATAGTAACTATTATATCTATTCATTTTACATATAAATAGGGAAACTGTCATTAACGGCGAGTTATACAGGGTAATAAATAGGAGAGCCCACAAGAGACTCTCCTATTTTCTTATTCATATCGAACTCTAGACAATCCAACCGTAAAAAACACCACAGCAAAGGCAAGTAAGATGAAAATGGGTGTCAGGATATCTCCTACCGCTGCGCCTCCAACGTTTAGCTCGGTAAATCCTTTTATCGCCCATGACTGAGGAACGAATTGGGCCATTGTTTGCATGAATCCTGGTGTAATGCTAGTAGGCCAATAAACACCGCCAAGCATACAGGTAGAAACGATGATGAGCGTCCCAATCGCGTTTTGCTGCTCAGCTGTTTTGGCAAAGGCAGCAATTGCGAGACCTAATCCCACTACAGCTAAAAGTAATGAGGAGATAAGAACAAGCAAACCAACAGGATCTCCCCACTTTACATTAAAAATGACCGAAGACATGACGATCAATAAGAAGAATTGAATCCAGCCAATGGCGAAAAACGATAGGAAGTACCCAAACATCACTTGAAATTTCGAAGTTGGGGTTGTAAACAATCTTGACCAAATGCCCATATTTCTTGCTTCAATGAGAGCCCCGGTGACAGATAGCATCATCATCATGACAAACATGATAGAAAATCCCGCGGAGCTGTATGACATTCTGTTCAGAACATTTTCAGTTGAGCCATCACCCGCCATAATTTTTGTTAAAGCTGGCTGGTTTTCAAGGCCTCGTGCAAGCTTATGGTAGATGTCATCCAGCTCCATCCCGTTATATTGACTTCCCGTGTTTGCTGCTGAGACTTGCATACCCATAGTTAGTACAGTCCCATTCATCATTTGCTTCACAATTGGTGCGGTAGTGCTATTAGGCAAATGTTGAAAGGTAATTTCAGGCTTTTCCTGTTGAATAAGCTGATTTGCTAATCCCTTTTTTATAGTAAAAACTCCTTGAACCTCTTGCTGCTCTAGCAGATTCTTTGCTTCTGCTGCCGTAACAACATGATACGAAACAAGCTCACTCGATTTCAGCTGTGTAATGAGCCCAGTTGATAATTCTGTTTGATCTTCATCGATAATGCCTATATGAATAGTGGGGTCTGAGCTTCCGCCGAATAGGCTCCCGAATAGGAAAGTAAACAGAAGAGGCATGGCAAGCATCAATAGATAAGCAGATGGCTTTTTAAATGTACGCTTTAGTTCAAACAGGCAAATCGCCCATATTTTCTTCATTCATATTCCTCCTAGAGAGCCTTTTGGCGTAAGCGCAAAGTTCCGATTATGATCGATACAATGCCAATCAAAGTTAATGTGATAGTTGGCGCCAATAATGAGACCCATGTAGTTCCTGACATGATATTTGTAAAGCTGGTTAACGCCCAGGAATTTGGTGTTATCATAGAGATTTTTCTCATCAGGCTTGGAAATACGGAAAGGGGAAGCATGGATCCCCCTAAAAAGGCAAGAAGCTGGACACCCATTCCACCAAGTGTGTCTGCCATTTTTTCACTCGAAGTAAAGGCAGCCACAAGCATCGATAGCCCTGATACTGCAAAGCTGTATATAAAAGCTATGAAGATGGTTTGAAAAGTATTGTTTCCCCAGCCTACGTTTAAAACAAAATGAGTCGCAGCCATAAAGATTAGAAATTGGAAGAAGGCAAAGAATAGCGTCCCTAGAAATTTCCCTAATAAAATAGAGCTATTACTCGCTTGTGTCGTCATCAATCTAGCTAAAGTCTCCGTGCTGCGCTCCTGATGAAAAGCTTTTCCGCCATGCATAGCATTAAATAATAAGAACATAGCCGCCATCGCCGCAGCGTAGTATTGCATGGACGACACATTCTGTTCGCCAACAGGCTGATCCTTGATGACATCCTGCTGAAGCATCATCACCTTTTCCATGTTTTGCAAAAGTTCCATTTGAACTGCTTCTGGCTGAAATCTGCTCCCATTGGCTGCTGCTGTTACTGCGATTTCAGACATAACATCCTTTGTTGATATCGCCATCGTTTGTGCTGTCAGTGTAAAGGAATCAGTGATTTGCTGTACATACGCAGCCTCAAAATCCTTACCTGCTGCTGAATAAATGTAAACAGGATTTTCCTGCTGATTTCCGAGGCTTTCTTCCCAAAGGTTAGGAATGACTAGACCAACATCCACCTTAGAATCCTTGACCCAATTTTGCAGTTCTTCACTTGAATTGGTTTGCTTGACAGATACTGAATCATTCAATTCATCGAGTAAAACCTCATTAATGAACGTCTCCGCAAGAGCATCTGCATCTTCAACGTAAATCCCTATTGTTGTTTTAGGCAGCTGACTATCTCCCATGACCCCTTTCAGAGCAGATCCTAATATCGCGGTCAATAGGATGGGCATGAAGACCATCAAGAGGATGGCTTTTCTATCCTTCAATCTTAGCTTGAGATCCTTCGCAGCAATAATAAACATTTTCATTTCATTCACCTCTAATCACGCAATGAACGTCCGGTTAATTGTAAAAACAATGTCTCTAAATTAGGTTCCTGAAGCTGAATTTGCTGCAGCTTTACACCTGATTGATTTGCTAGTAAAACAATATCAGCTAGGGGCTCTTTATGATTTTGCAAGAAGACATCAATGTCTGATTCTTGTTGAACTGTAACATTTTCAACCCCATCCATGGATTTCAATCCCATCAGAAAAGCAGGCTTTACTTGATCTGCTACAAGATGAAGAACTTTGCCGCCGGAAAGCCTGTTGGTGAGCTCTTTTTTTGACCCGCTTGCGATTAATTGGCCGTAATCGATAATCGCAATCCGTTTGCAAAGGAATTCAACCTCTTCCATATAATGACTTGTGTAAATGATGGTCATTCCTTGCTCGTTTAAGCTCTTGACCGTTTCTAAAATATGATTCCTCGATTGAGGATCGATGCCAACAGTCGGCTCATCCATGATCAGCAGCTCTGGCTTATGCAATAAGGCTGCTCCTATATTAATTCGCCGCTTCATCCCGCCTGAAAAGGTTTCAATTTTATCCTTTGCCCGGTCTAAAAGGCCAACGATTTCAAGCACTTCCTTCGCGCGGTTTTTAGCCTCTTTACTTTTTAATCCGTACATTTGACCCCAAAAAATTAAATTATCGATTGCCGACATTGTTGGATAAAGAGCGATATCCTGTGGCACAACACCAATTTTCTTTTTAATTAATTGTGGTTCCTTTTTTACTGAAACTCCATCAACGAGGATATCTCCATCCTGATACGGAACTAACCCGCAAATCATGGAGATGGTCGTTGATTTCCCAGCTCCATTTGGACCCAGTAAACCGAACGCTTCTCCTTTTTCAATATTTAACGTAATTCCTTTAACTACTTCATTTTGGCCAAAGCTCTTTTTAATATTAGTTAGTGCAAGCACCTTCAACCGCCTCCTTATTCACTACATTCAGTTTAATCCGAAACAGAAATCCATCCATCTAGCTGGCGATAGATTTTCAAGCATAAAAAAAACGACACTCATGTGTCGTTGTGCATCCTGCCGTATGCCAGAAGTCATGTTTAGAATGTAGTGATGCCGTAGCGTACCGCAAAAATGGCTGCTTGTGTACGATCCCTAAGCTCAAGCTTTTGTATAATATTCGAAACATGATTTTTGACCGTTCCTTCGGTAATAAATAACGTATCGGCAATTTCTTTATTGTTTAATCCTTGGCCAAGGTGGCTCAATACTTCAAGCTCACGACCTGTTAACTCATCTAAGGAAGAGGGGATGGAGGCTTCCGAACTGCTTTCTTCTCTGCTAGTTTTTAGCCGCATTTCCGTTAGCACATTGGAAGTGAAATCCTTAGGGAGGACTACACCTCCATGGAAAACGGTTATAATCGCCTGAACGATTGTGTCAGTTGACATATCCTTTAATAAATACCCGCTTGCCCCTTCCTCTAACGCATCAAATATGTATTCACTGTCACTAAAAGTTGTCAGCATTAGCACCTTAACTTGGGGAACTTTTTCCCTTAAAAGTCTTGTTCCTTCAACCCCATTAACATTTGGCATGCGAATGTCCATTAAAACGATATCAGGCATAAGGTTTAAAGCCTTGTTAAGTGCTTCGGCTCCGTCACCTGCTGTACCTATGACTTCGATTTCTTCACGGAGGTTTAAAAGAGAGCCTAACCCTTCCCTAATTAATGGCTGATCATCTACAATTAAAACCTTAATCATTTCATCACCCCTGCTGAGCTCCATTGTACAAATTTATTTGGAAGTTTAATAGAAATCGAAAATCCTTGTCCTTCCGCACTATTAAATTGTACTGTCCCTCCATGCTCTAAAATGCGTTCCTTCATATTGATAAGCCCAAAGCTTGGGACTACATTTTCAGTACCCTTTCCATTATCGTGCAATTCGATATGGACTGCTTCAGTCGTAATCTGAATCGATACGCGACATACATTTGCTGAACCGTGCCGCTGTGCATTCGTTAATGCTTCCTGTACGACTCTTTTGATTGTTGGCTGTAAAGAAAGGGAAACAGAAGAAGGATCTCCATCTAAATACAATACTGTTTCCATCCCTGTCATACTTGAAAAATCATCCATCATCTCACGCAAAACATGCAGAAAGGATACTTTCAGGTGGTCCTGTTCCTTCAATGTCCGAACAGATAAGCGAATTTCATGAAGAGAGTCGCGAGTCAGTTGCTCACATGTGCTTAATATGGCTTTGCTTTTTTCTGGATCCATCGAAATCATTTCATTCGCTAATTGCAGCTGTACGAGCAAGGCTGTCATTTTATGGCCGACTGTATCATGAATCTCACGTGCAATTTCATTTCGTTCCCGAATAACGGTTAATTGTTCCACTTGATTGGAATATTCACTTAACTGCTCATGAGCATTCTGCAGCGCGCCATGGGAGTCATTTAGCTGCTGGAACTGACTGCTAATCGTTTCTCTTGCTGTCTGTAAATTGTGGATTAGGCTCCCGACAATCGCCCCAAATACGATGAACATCAAATTTAATATATTATCGGAAAATGCAGATGACCCGAATAAATAATATTTTTCAAGGGTAATCAGAATCCACATGATGAAAAAGGCGATCGAAAACCATTTTAAAATGCTTCGATTTGAGAAAAATAAAAAGACGGTTGTTGAAATCACACCAAAGAATATTAAATATAGATTGCCACTAGACGGAAATATAGCCCCAAACCCAAAGCTCAAAAGCATGTCAACAGCTGTACAAAATACTCTTACTCTAATACTTTCCGTGAAAATTTGCAGAATATGATTTCCAACAAAAAGAATCATCGCACCAATAATAAAGCTAAGCTTCCAGCCTTCTCGAGGCTCTGCAAATTGAAAATAATAGCTGCTCAATAGTATAAACATGAGAACCCTTGTTGAGGAAAGCAAGAGTAAAGATAAATTTTTCAAAGTTCATCCCGTCCTTAAGAGATATCTTCTTTGTTATTCCTTTCTAAAGGAATCATCATTTTTACCTGAGTTCCCACATTTAGCGTGCTTTCAATCGAAATGCTTCCATTATAGGAATCAATTATTCGTTTGCAGACGGTTAATCCGATGCCAGAGCCATCTTTTTTCTTTGTGAAAAATGGATGGAATATTTTCTCGAGCTCTTCATTTGGAATCCCTATTCCGGTATCTTTTACATAAATAATACAGTTTGCTGAATTGCTTTCGATGGAAATGGTTAGCTTCCCACCGTTAGGCATCGCATGTAAGGAATTCTTGCTAAGATTTAGAATGACTTGTTTTAAATGATCTTTCACGCACGATATATGTGGATCATTAGCAGAATAGGAGATTGTAAGCTGTACATTCATATAATTGGCTTCAGATTGTAAAATGGGTTCTATCTCTTTCAATATTTCATTTATATTGTAGGTTTTATATGTATAGACTGTAGGCCGTCCTAGAAATAACAGCTCACTGACGATTGAATTGATTCGTTCTATTTCAATTTGGATAACCTCGAAATAATTCTGGGCTTTTTTATCATGATATTCCTCGCCTAATAATTTTATTAAGCCGCTAATCCCTGTAAGGGGATTTCTAATTTCATGGGCTGTGCTCGCTGCAAGATTGCCAATCAGTTCCATCTTCTGAAACTCATACTGTTCTTTCTCTAATTTCGCCTTCCATTTTAAGCGGAAATTGTAGATTAAGAGCAAGAGGATATTGGTAAAAATAAAGGCTACAAAAAAGTAATTTAAAAAGGCGGTTAGGCGTAAATGCTTATCATCATAGCTGATGCTTGCTGTTAATGTCCACGGTAGACGGTCCAAGTTTAATTCATTCATGACATGTTTATCATTTGTATGTAAAGAACCAGCTTGAATGATGGTCCTTCCGTTATGGTCAGATATGACGATTTCTTCATTATTCAAAAGGGTAGATAAATTAGCCTCTAATTGACTTAAATTGATACTTGCAAGCAATACGCCAAAGAGCCGTTTATTCTCCATAACAGGAGTAGCTATTGTGATAATATTTTTTCCTGTAATTCTTCCAAGATGTGCTCCAGATATACTCGTGTTTTCGAATTCGATCGCATTCTGGAAATATTGGCGATCACTTACATTTACGGGGGTAAAAGGAGAGATTGAGCTAATTAAAATATCTCCTTTTGGATTAGACCAATAAAAGCCGGAAAACCGATCATCTTGTTTATGGGTTTCCTTCAATACCTCATCTATATGGTTTAAACTAAAGTTATGTACCTTTATTATCGTAGCCAGCATTTCTAGGCGGCCAGAGGTTTCACCTATAAAGTTGTCGATGCTCTTTGTATGAAGGTCTGCACTTCTGTGAGCCTCCTCTTTATGTTCATTTTCATAAAACTCCATTTTTTGTACCGTCAATAAAAAGCTGATTATTAGTGAAGGCACTACTGTGAAGATAAAATAAATGAGGAATATTGTTAACTTTAGTTTAGTGTTTCGAGTATGCATGAAAGTTCTTCCCCTTTATCAAACGCAACTATTTACGAAGGCTATACTTTTTAAATCCTCAAAATATCTTTTCCTTGGAGGAATGAGCAGGTTTGGCGGCCATGTTGTAAATGAATGCGATGCTCAGAGGATTAACGATAACTTTTTATAATTATTATAATAATAAGTTATATATTAAGAAGGTTCAATAGGGTGGCAAGGGGATTGGCGGAGGAACACGCTTTTATAGCTGATTGACGATTAAGCAGGAAGTAAAGGTTTTTTTGTCGAATATAGTCAAGCGATTATAAATATAGAAGTTTACTAGGAAAGGTAAGTATAAATGTTCATACAAACAGAAAGATTAATCATCCGGAAATTTACTTTTGATGATTGGCAGGCAGTCTATCAATACACTTCTAACCCTATTGTAATGAAATATATACCAGAAGGGATTTTTTCGGAAGAGGATGCAAAGGAGTTTGTCATCAAAAATTCAGGCGATCAAGCAGAAAAATTTCCTGTCCTATTAAAGAATGAAAATATCCTAATTGGTCACATCGTTTATGAAAAATATTTTGGGAAGCATACGTATGAGATTGGCTGGGTGTTCAATCCTGAATTTCAGAATAGGGGATATGCATCAGAGGCAGCCAAAGCTATATTGAAGTATGGTTTTGAAGACATGAAGATACATAGAATGATAGCTACATGCCAGCCTGAGAATACCCCATCTTACCGTGTTATGGAGAAAATCAGCATGAGAAGAGAAGGGTTTTTTAAGAAATGTATTCCACAGGGGAATGATTGGTGGGATGAATATTTTTATGCCATATTAGAAGAAGAATGGAGCCATAGTGAACGATGAGTGACGTAAAAGCTATTTATCAATTGAAAATACCAAACACAAGAGCAAGCTTGCACAAGGATTTCCAAAAACTCGGCTTAGAAAAGGGAATGGTTGTTATTGTCCATTCATCCTTAAGTTCCCTTGGGTGGGTTTGTGGAGGACCGGTAGCAGTTATTCAAGCCCTAATGGATACTGTTGGAGAAGAGGGGACTATTATTATGCCAACTCAAACAGCGGATAATTCTGATCCTGCAGAATGGCAAAACCCTCCTGTACCAGAGGAATGGTGGCCGATTATTCGTGAGGAAACACCCGCATATGATCCACATTTCACACCAACAACGGGAATGGGGAAAATTGTTGAAGCCTTTAGAACCTTCCCAGGGGTAAAACGGAGCTTGCATCCAACGTATTCATTTGCAGCTTGGGGAAAGCATGCGGAATACATATTATCTGAACAGCCATTGGAGGAGGGCTTTGGTCTTAAATCTCCTTTAGCCAAAATTTATGAGCTAGATGGCTACGTATTATTGCTAGGCGCACAGCATGATAGCAATACTTCTTTGCATTTAGCTGAACATGCAATTATTAATAGAAAAAAGGTACAAAAGGGTACTGCACTATTCCAAAACAATGAACGTATCTGGAAAACGTATGAAGAGATTGTTTATGATTCTGATCCATTTGATGCTTTAGGGAAAGAGTTTGAAGAGACAACTCCAATTAATTCCTCCAAAATTGGTTTAGCCACGTGTAAGCTCATGAAGCAGCGTCTGCTTGTTGATTTTGGCCGCGAATGGTTACAAAAGCAAAGTAGTTAAAAAATATTAAAAGTCTCGCTAGGCGTTCACTGAAAGAACCTGGAGGACACCTAGCTTTTCTAAGATTACCTAATTATGTTGTAACCTTGCATAATTTCGGGGAGGAGAATTATGGCTGAAGCATTTATTCATGGTGCAATCCTTGCATTTGGATTGATCCTGCCATTGGGTGTACAAAATGTATTTATATTTAATCAAGGGGCAACTCAAAAGCAGTTTGTTAGAGCATTACCGGCAGTTATTACAGCTGGAATATGTGACACGTTATTAATTCTTTTGGCTGTGATGGGGGTATCTATTATTGTCTTAAACTTCATTTGGATAAAGAATTTACTTTTCATTATTGGATTCTTTTTTTTGGCCTATATGGGTTGGTCCATTTGGAAAAGCACAACTAATATGAGCGATCAGCAAGGGGGAGGCTCGTTTTCCATGAAGCGGCAAATAACGTTTGCCGCTTCTGTATCCTTGTTGAATCCACATGCGATTATGGATACAATTGGTGTCATTGGAACAAGCTCTTTAGCATATTTGGGCTACGACAAATGGGCCTTTGCCATTGCTTGTATCGGTATTTCATGGCTGTGGTTTTTTGGTTTAGCCATTGCCGGCAGGAAAATTGGAACCTTTGATACGAGCGGACGCTTTTTAAAGAGGATGAACCAGATGTCTGCTTTAATTATATGGGGAATGGCGCTTTATATCGGATATCAGCTTTTTAATTAGGCCAATCAACTTATTATTAGAGAAAGGAACGAAAGAATGAGAAAGTTTGCCTTGGTTATCCCAATTATGCTCATTGTTGCAGCGGCTGCGATGTGGATGCTTAAAAGGGATTATTCTGAAATAGAATATCAAACAAGAGTACTGTTATCAGGTGGAGCCGCCGTTTTTTCTGGGGTGATATCATTTTTCTTATTTAAATCAGGAGAAGGAAAAAACTAGCTTGAAAGCTGATAATAAACAAAATAATATGTATTATATTGTAAAAAAATAAGCCAGGGAAAATACATCCGGCTTATTTTTATTGGAGAATTCAACTTTATTCATCCTCTGAGTGATAAGAAATAGTAAAGGGACCAGATCCACGAATAATTTTTTTCTTATAGATTTTACTCGGCTTGAAAACACTTACTAAATAGTCAATTGCTTCATCTGGATTAATTTTATCTCCACAAGTATATCCATCAATTGCAGCGTATCCTTTTTCAGGATACGTATGAATAGACAAATGGCTTTCTGCTAATACAACCATCACTGTTACTCCAAATGGGTCAAATGCCCAGCCGTCAACTGATAAAATAGTTGCCCCACAAATGACTCCGGCTTTTTCCATATGATATTTTAAAAAATCTTTATTATTTAGTTTCTCAAATTCAATTCCCCATGCGTCTAAAATAATATGCCTTCCAAATGTTTGATGCTCCGATGTAATCACACCCTTTTGCATATATTTTTATAATACGAAAGCCTGTCTTAAAATGTGCGGACAAGGCCGTAATTATAGAAAAATACATTTTTTTATTATCGTGATATATATATTGACCTGATGGGTATGGAGGAATGATGTTTAACTAGCTTTGAAAGTTCAGTTGTCACTTAAAATTAGGTAAATGTCCAATCTTATTCGCCATTTTACAATATGATATTTTATCTGGACCTATGGAGGGATGGAGATGTCCAATACTCAGAGGGTTCCATGGTTATCCCAGCAAGTAAAAGCAGGATGTAAATCTCATCAATTACCAATAAATCAAAAATTAACATTCGAGGATCAATCCATTAACAGAAGTTCTCGTGGAGACAAATGGGATCAAGTGGGACTATTAGAATTATTAGCGGGTAAACATAAAAAGCTATATGACGGAAAGAGTAAATATCAAGATATCAAAATTGTAGAAGCGACTGATATTAGAATGTATTTGAATGAGCAGCTGCAGTTTAGTTCATTAGATGAACGGATTTATCATGAAGCCTTTGTGCACATTCCTATGGCCTTAACCCGTTGGCATGAGCGCATCTTAATACTTGGAGGCGGAGATGGTCTTGCACTGCGAGAAGTATTAAAGTATTCAGATGTTAAGCAAGTTCATTTAGTAGACTTGGATGAAAAGGTTTTAAATATTGCACGAAATGTGCCTGCAATGGCAACTATGAATGATAGGGCATTTTTTGATAAACGTGTACATGTTTTCGCACAGGATGCTATTCAATTTGTGGAAAAAAGTAATCAGAAATATGATCTTATTATTATTGATTTCCCTGATCCGACAGTACCAATATTAGCTAATTTATATACATTAGAGTTATATCAGATGCTATATAATCGATTGGCTGAAGATGGTATGATTGTATGTCAATCTAACTCCATTGATGAAACGCCAATTGTCTTTTGGAGTATTGGCAGGACAATGGAAGCTGCCCGTTTTTATACGGAAGCCTATCATACTGTTATCCCTTCTTTCGGTGATTGGGGCTTTCATTTAGCAGCAAAAAATCCATTCTCTACAAACGTTGGCAAAATCAATGTTACTCAACGAACCCTGCCAAACAACATAAATACTATGTTTTCTATGCCAAAGGGATCTCTCAAGTATAAAGATAGAGCAGTAATTAATAGTAAGGACCATTTAGTATTGCATGAAATTTTTAATAGAGAAGTTGGAGATTATACGTAAGAGTGTCTTCATCGAAACCACCCGGTTCAATAAGATAATAAAAACCTAATCGTTTATAAAGGTGTTATGGACTTTAGGAGCTTTTATTAGGTGTTTGAATAGGACTAAAAAAATGAAGAATAAAGGAGTGATACCTGTGAATCAATCATATTCGAATTGGTGGTATACGAGGAATTCTATCAGGGATTATATAAGTGAGGAAGAAGAGCCGGAGGGTGAATACCGCATTATTAAAAAAATTAATACCCCAACCCAAAGGATCGCTCTTGTCGATCATAAAGGTGAAATGTTGATTTATAGCAATGGATATGTCATGTTTGGCACAACATATGATGACAATTTATATGCTGAGGCGTTGGTGCACATTCCAATGTCTGCTGCAAGCGATAGAAAGAAGGTTCTAATCATTGGTGGAGGCGGTGGAATAACGACCCGCGAGGCACTTCGCTATTCTGAAGTAGAGAAAATCACTACGCTCGACATCGATGAAGTGATGATTGATTTTGGCAAAAATTTAGAGCCATTAGTCAAATTTAATAAAGGTTCAATGAATCATCCTAAAGTTCAAACAGTAGTTGAAGACGGCAGAAAATTCATAGAGGATAACAGAGAAAAGTGGGATGTTATTATTATTGACCTTCCCGAGCCAACCTTTAATAGTCTTGAGCTCTCCCGCCTCTACAGCAAAGAGTACTACAGCCTTTTGAAAGACCGTTTAAAACCAGGAGGAGCAATATCTGTAGCTTGTTCTGCTCCATCTTGGATGCCTGAATACTTTTGGAGTATACAGGCAACTCTCAAAAAAGCTGGGTTCTATGTACTGCCATACCATAATTTCATTTTGGAAGACTGTGAAGATTGGGCATTTTGTCTAGCAACAACTTCACCTGTTAAAGCAATAGATTTACGCAATTTAGTTCCAAAAAAGTTCCTGTCACGTGAACGGCTAAAAGACATAGTACACATCCCGCTCCATTTTGTGAATACCAAAAAAATAGGAAGGGTCCAAACAGACAGCAACACGGTTTTGGCTGAAATAGTTAGTGAAAATGATGAGAGCTCGAGTTCATAGATTACTATTTTGGGCAAATACAACAAACAGGCAATTACGTGCATTATAATGGCTCCTTCCCTTTTTACAAAAAGATAGAATCCCTCAAATATTTGAGGGATTCTACCATTTACTGGTTAATAGACTATTTCTGAGACCCCTTTTGATTCAGAATGTCTTATTTCTGTTTTAATTCGCTTTTTATTAGAGCGGCTTCTACAAATAAACGCTTATCTGTTAAATAGAGGGCATCCAAAGGATAGCAAGTTTCGAGTGCAATGGCTGGATAGGCCATATTGGGCAGTGAATCGTTAACGCTTAAAATACGCTGCCCTGTTACAGAAAAGGTAAACACACCTTGTTCAGTTGTTACAGTAAATTCCATCCCCTTTTTCAGCTGATCTAGATGGCGAAAGATTGATGTATTGTGTGCTGCTACGATACTCGTTCCGATTTGTCCTGGTAATACACTATCGGGCAGATGCCCTGGGGCTTTAGCTAACTCTTTCTGGCCAGTTCCTTCTAAAATAGCTTCCTGAATCCTAAGGTGTGGAATGGAAAGCATCCCAATGATCTCTCCGGTTTGCCGTTTTATGGTTAGCTCTGGGGCTGGTTCAGGGAACAATCCAGTTTGATAGATTTTAAGAATAGTCTCAGTTTCATTCATAGTGGTGATTGCTTCCTGTACTGCTTGTAGGTCTCCGGTAATTTCTTGTGATGGCTCTGCTGAGGAATTTTCTTGTATGAACAGCGATTGAGCTTCTTCCTGCAAGACTTGGGACATAGCTTTCGAATAGCCTAATTGAAAAAAAGGGAAAAGGAGGACAAATAGACCTAAAGTTACTAATCCTCCAGATACCTTCATAAGTGTTTTTTGATACATCGTTTAATTCATACGGCGGCGCGCTAACAAAGGCAGGACAAGCCCTGCAAAAAGGAGGGCAGAACCTCCAATGGCCCATGTCGTCATATTCATTCCTGTCACTGGTGAAGTGGCGTTCTTTACTGGAGCTGCAGGAGAAGTAACAGCCCAGCCAACTGGTGCACCTTTAATCGGATGAGACAACGTAGTTCCTTCGATTGTTGCAGGTACTTTATTTAAAGAGAAGGTGCCATCTACTAAAGTGTCATAGTATTTGCTTCCTGAATTCACTTTTTCATCTGTATAGCTAAACATGACTGCTTTTTCAAACATGCCTATTAATTCATTCGTTGAAAGATCTGTCACTCTGAAAGCGAAATTCATTAAAACAGTTTCACCTTCAGGAGCATTCTTTTGGAAATCAGCTAATGGACCTTCTAAAATTTGAAACTTTACTGGGTTTAAGAATGTCCCCTCTGGAATATCAATTTTGACATTTCCATATGTAATGGAATCAGCTTTGCCAGGATCAATCTCTTTCTCAGCAACTACATTAGGGAAGCCAATCGTTTGGAAATCAGGCACTGCAGCAAAGGCCGAAGTAGCCAGCAGCGAAAGAGCCATCAACACCATCACCAAAGTAAAAGTTAAACGTCTCATACACACACTCTCCTAAATAAATTTTTTATTGTCTTTCATTTAAGTAAACGATGCGTTTTAATAAACGGTTTGCTATTTTGAAAAATATTTTTAAATTATTTGACAATTGCACCATTCTGCTCTAATGATAGTTAGTAATAATGAAGGTTCAGGGGTGGATCAAGTGGGATTGCCAAAAGAAAAACAAAGTGAGTTTCTTCCGGAGGGGAGTTTGGGAAATGGAAAGATTCTTCATGACGTTACAGGAGAAAACATCTCATCGGGCTTGATTTCTAGTACATTGGTTATGACAGGGCCAGCAATTATTATATTGCAGGCTGCGGCTGCTGGAGGGTTTACAGATCAGCAGACAATAAGCTGGATGTTTGCTGTTTATTTTTTTGGAGGACTGTTTGGATTGCTTATGGCCTTGCGTTACAGGATCCCGATTACGGGAGGTCACTCTATTACGGGTGTTGCTTTTTTAGCCACGGTCACCGCACAATTTACCTACCCACAGCTAATAGGCAGTTATGTGCTTTCAGGATTACTGATTCTTTTAATCGGGGTTTCAGGACTTTTTACAAAGATTATTAAATGGGTTCCGAAAGAGGTAATAGCAGCGATGCTTGGGGGACTTGTAACTGGATATGTGGTGGAATTGGTTCCTGCTGTTAAGTCTATGCCGTTAGTAGGCGGAGCTGCGGTACTCAGTTTCTTCATTTGTTCAAGGTATTTGAAGCGGTTCCCGCCGGTTTTGGCTGCTGTCATAGTGGCATTTATTTCGCTGTTACTGACGGAGAAGCTGGAACCGGCAAAGGAAATTGCCTTTTTCCTGCCTTCTCTGCAGATGCCAGAGTTTACTTGGATCGGCATGCTGACGGTGGCGCTTCCTCTTGCCATGCTGATTTTGAGCAATGATGCTGCACCGGGAATAGGTGCTCTAGAGAGCGCTCATTATGAGCCGCCAATTCGAAAAATTATTTCCTTTAGCGGGCTATTTTCTATTATTGCAAGTTTTTTCGGCGGTCAAAGTGCCAATATTGCCGGTATGATGACAGCCATAAGTTCTGGACCCGATTCAGGTCCGCGTTCAAAAAGATATATGGCGTCGATTGTATCAGGAGTTGTCATTTTACTTTTTGGAATTTTCGCGTGGAAAATTGTTCCGTTTATTCAATCATTGCCACAAGCTTTTGTTTCCTTGCTCGCTGGATTTGCCCTGATTGGTGTTTTACATTCCAGCATTCAAATGGGATTTTCTGAGAACCGATATCGTTTAAGTGCAATGGCTGCCTTTATTGTAACGATGTCTGGTGTATCATTTTTGCATATTAGTGCACCTGTATGGGGACTTGTCTTTGGTGCGGTGCTGGCAAGAACGATTGAGAAATGATCAATATGCTAAAAAATGAGAATATCCTTTCCTATTTCACAATAAGATGAAGTAGAATGTGTGGAATGAGGGGATATAATTGAGTAATCAGAATGCCTTAATTACAAGAGAGATGCTAGCCAATTATAATGAATTAAATCGCAGGAAGAAGGAAATTGAAACACAGTTGGATGAATTGAAGAAGGTTTTTAACCAATATTTTGACATGGCATTTGGGAAAAATGAAAAAGGTGAACTAACTGTAAATGAATATAAACTTCAAAGACAAATAAGAATAACCGAGAAATATGAACAAGTATCAACAGTTCATAGATTAGAAGAATTGAATCTGATGGACCTTATCCAGAAGAAGCCTGATGAGGCAAAAATAAAATCTGCTTTAAATTTAGGATTATTAATGGATGAAGATATAGAGGGCTGTAAGATTATTAATACGAGCCAGGCCATTTATGTGAAATGTGCAGATCCAAAATAGTCAGAGTGGGTTGATGTATAATAGGCATAAGACGAGCCTCATAGTTTGGTGATGGACACCTTCCTATGAGGCTCGTTTTGTGCAAAAATAGAGGAAAGGTTCTTAGAGTTATAAGGTCCCCATTACTTTTTGTCCCTTAGGCTGCGTGTTGCCAGTATTCGGTTCTAGTGTAATTCCAATATCATCAAAAGTGTGGTCTTTCGGCAGCTGGTAGGTGATTAAGCCATTCCCGTTTTGATCAGGCTTTAAAATACCCGCGTTATGACGGTTCCCATTTTTTAAAAGCCATACTTGATAAACTTCATCGTTTTCCGTCATCGGCATATTGTTTAACTCAATAATGAGATTTGTGTTTTGACCTTCTTGTAAAAGGTAGGCAATACCACTTGCTGAAGCAGCTAAATCCTGTCCTTTTAAATCGATCGTTCTTACAATTTGTGCAGGGGATAAAGCTTTATTTTCTAATGCTGTAATGGATTCTTTCAATTGCAGGTTATTCCAAAGCAATCCGATTAGACCTATTGCTAAAACGGTCATTATCCCTGCAGATAATGGTGAAAAATGCTTAGCTAACATTCCTTTTAATTGTTCAAAAAAACTTTGCTTTTTATTAACTTGTGTTTGCATATTGTTTTCCACAAAAATAAAATTCATTACCTCATCTTTTAAGGAATCAGGAACCTCTGTTTCTTCGATATCATAAGAGAGCATTTGCCACGTTTCCTGAAAGGAATTGACTTCATTTCGACAATGGGCACAAGTGTTTAGATGTTTTTCAAATTGTTCTTGTTCATATCCTGATAACTGATCAGTGATAAATAAAGACAGGTTTTCGCATTTATTTTTTTCCATGCTGAACACCTTCCGTTTCTTCATTGAAATACTTCCGCAGCTTCTTCAGAGTTTGATGAAGCCTGCTTTTTATCGTCCCAAGCGGTTTTTGTTCAAGCTCGGCAATTTCGCTTAAGGAGTAACCTTCCCAGTATAATAAATTGATTAAGCGCTGCTGTGGTTCTGAGAGCTGTTGCTTCGCTTCTTGAACTTGATGCTTTAACAGATTTTTTGAAACTTGCTGCGATACACCTTCTGTTTGTAGATCTTGAATTTGTCCCCATTCGTTTGATTCTAGCTGGATAGTTCCTGTATGCTTTTGTTCTTTCCGAATGAGATCAATCGCAATGTTTCTAGTTATGGTAAGAAGCCAATTTGGAAATTTCCCTCGTGACGAGCTATACGTTTGATTTGTTGTCCAAAGCCTGAGAAAAACATGCTGTACGATTTCCTTTGTTTTCTCTGTATCACCCTTTGACATTTTTAAGGAGAAGCTGTAGACGAGCTTTACGTAGCGATCATACAGTTCTTCAAGTGCAGGGCGATGCTTTAGGACAATTAACTCCATAAGTTCTTCATCCGTTTTCGATTTCACTGCAAGTTGTCTCTCCCTTATTAATAGCGTTTTATTAAGTATAAGACATGTACATGGCAGTTGGAATAAATAATTGGAGAGGAATAGGAACTGTCAAAAAGAGGGCTATTTCTATATGCTTGTTTAAGGTAGCATTCAGTCAGATATTCTTTAGCGGGTTAATCCTGTTACATAAGGTAACGAAGGATTCTTTTAAAAGGTTCGATTATACCTTCCTAATAAAAAAAGTGATTTAGATATACCCATATTCGTTTTATAGAATCTTCTCCAAAAACATTGTAATATTAATCTAGTTCTAATTATACTTCTGCTTGGAAGGGAACGATCGCCTATAAGGCAATTGCCACTGGTCATAAGGCTTCCGAATTTAGCAATCGAGATGTATTTGGAGTTCTATACCATGGAATGGCCGTTCCGTTTGATGATGAGCAGCTTCGGGAATATTATCAAGAAGCCCTAACAAGAGGCGGCCACACTCCTCACATATTGGAAAAAGCTCTTTCTTTCATACGGATTTTGCGAAGAATGGAACGATGCTGAAGGCTTTAGTAGAAAGTAAATAGAGATGTGAACTCTAGGCAGATTTTTGCCTAGAGTTTTTTTATAGTTTTTTTGGTCTAAATCTAGCAGCAATCTAATATTTTATATAGAGGTTACAAAATGTGTAACAAATACTATATGAAATAGGTGATCCCAAAATGTTTGCTGTTCATTTTATTGAAAACAAAAATCATTTATTATGCCAGCTGCTCAATCGTGTACCACTAGTGAACGAAGAATTAAAAATTAAAGGTCGTAAAGCAAAAGTTTCTAGTGTTAAAAGTATGGATGAAAAAAATATACATGTACAAGTAATCTTAGAGGCGGTTAAAAAAGATAAAGGGGTAATAGATCAGTCGAAAAAGAAAAAAAGGTAGGTAAAAGTAGAAGAGAGTAGGTACTAATCCCTCATTGGAAATAGTGCCTATTTTTTTAATTCCTTTTTTATGAGAGTTTGAAAACTATAAGCATTACAAATTTAAAGTTGATCACCTGTGATTTTGATTATTAATATTGGTGGAAAGGATTGGTATGGAACAGGGAGGAGCAGTTTAATAAAAATCATCTATGATAAATAATGAATTTTCGTCATAAAATAATAACGAGAAGAAAGATAACGGAGGATGAAAGTATGAGTGATGGGGTTAGATTAAGGCCGCTGGAGAGAGTGGATTTAGGATTTGTCCATAAATTAAATATCAATGCCAACGTGATGTCCTATTGGTTTGAAGAACCATATGAGGCTTTCGTTGAACTGCAGGATCTGTATGATAAACATATTCACGATCAAGGTGAACGGCGATTTATTGTGGAAAAAAGCGGGGAGATGGTCGGTCTTGTAGAATTAGTAGAAATTGATTATATCCACCGGAGAGCAGAGTTCCAAATCATTATTGATCCCAATCATCAGGGGCACGGTTATGCAAAGGCAGCAACCCAACGTGCAATGGATTATGCTTTTTCGGTATTAAACCTTTATAAACTCTATTTAATTGTAGATAAAAATAATGAAAAAGCGATTCATATTTATAAAAAACTGGGATTTCATTTTGAAGGAGAATTGATTGACGAGTTTTTTGTGGATGGCGAGTATCATAATGCTATTAGAATGTGTATGTTTCAGCATCAGTACTTGGGGAGCAATTCA
This sequence comes from Bacillus sp. DTU_2020_1000418_1_SI_GHA_SEK_038, assembly GCF_032341175.1. Classification (NCBI taxonomy): domain Bacteria; kingdom Bacillati; phylum Bacillota; class Bacilli; order Caryophanales; family Bacillaceae; genus Bacillus; species Bacillus sp. DTU_2020_1000418_1_SI_GHA_SEK_038. The sequence continues at coordinate 907,861 of NZ_CP135435.1, forward strand.
ATGGATGCCTAATAATTATAGATTTCCCGGCTAATGGAGAACTTTTAAAGAGTTCTTCTTTTTTTCATTCATATTAATTGACAGTAGCTAGTGCTTATCTGTTTAATAAAAATAAAATATCCTTTTTAAATAAAACCTTTAGGGGCTGGCGATGGAGATTCAGCAGTTAGAATTATTGCAGAGAACGATTGATTATATTGATGAACACATAAAAGAGGATATAAATGCTGAGGAATTAGCTAAAATAGCGGGATATTCGCCGTTTCATTTTTATCGTATTTTTCGCAATGTTCTTGGCTATACGGTGATGGATTATGTTGTAAAAAGAAAGCTGCAACATGCCTTATTTGAATTAGCCAGCGGTAAAAAGGTCCTTCAAATTGCTCTAGATTATGGATTTGATACACATGCAGGATTTACAAAAGCCTTTAAAAAATGCTTTGGAAGTCCACCCAGTTTATATAGGCTTCATTGTCCTATTTTACCTCCTCATAAATTAAATTTAAAAGACTTGTTTGAAAAGAACCTTGGCGGAATTGTTTTACAGCCTAAGATTATTACAAGACAGTCGTTCTGGGTTGCCGGAAAAAGGTTTGAAAGTTATGTTCCAAATGTTATTTACACAAGGGATGCCCCAGCCTTTTGGGATCAGGATGGCTTAAATGATGGTTCCGTTGAAAGAGCCTTATATGAAACATTGTCACCAAAAAAGCATGGAGAGTATTGTATAAATTTAACTAACGATATCCATCAAGATTATTTTACGTATTTATTTGCGGTTGAGTTAGATCATCAGGCAGAACTCCCAAGTGGATTTATGAAATTTAAAGTTCCCGAGTCTGTTTATGCCATTTTTAAAACGCCTCTTGTTGAAAAAGAACAATTCGCTTCAGCCATTAAAGGAACTTGGCGATATATTTTAGAAGATTGGCTTCCATCCTCTTCATATGAAGTGGATGAAAAGGGCTATGACTATGAATACTATGATGAACATTGCCATTATTGGGATTACGAGCGAATCTATATGGAAATCCATTTGCCGATAAAAGAAAAATCCAGGGGATAAGAACATTATCCCCTAGATTTTTTTAATATGGTCCTATAAAAAAAGGACAGGTGTTAATAAAAGAGCACTAGCCACAATGGCTGCTTTAATCGTAAAGCCTGAAGCAATAAATCCAATGACAGGACCTCCGCCGATTTGTCCAATTGCATCTACTTGGCCTTTAACTGAAAAGAATGTTGCCCGGGTTGATGAATCGGGGATCAGCTTATTTAGCCAAATATCTTCCAAAGGATACATAGCTTGTCTTGTCACTTGAATAAGAATATAAAAAACAATCAAACCTATGATGCTAGTTGAAAATGCAAAGCCGATTAATGAACTTAAAATAAGGCAGCTGCCAATAAAGAGGGATACATAGATGAGTTTCAACTGCTCATGAATATAGCTGCGATTTAAATAATGAAGTACTGTAAATGATAGTAGAACAACTACAAATTGGACTCCGCCTACTAAAATCACTAAGCTTTGATCAGATAATGCTGTTAGATTGGATGCTTCAAAGAAATGAGAAATCCATAGCCTGTCAAATCCTTCGCTGTAAAATCCGACAAACAAAGCAATAAGGAAGAGCAATCTCATCAAATAGTTAGCTCTTGAATAAACAATAATTTTCTTCATATTTCCTTTCATGTTTGCCCATGTTGATGTTCGATTCACTTTATCTAATGGCTGAAAGTTTTCTTCTTTCATAAATAGGATTAAATAAATACTAAGTCCAATCATGCATAGACCGCCAATTACAATAGGAAGATTAATCATAAAATAACCAGTAAAAATGCTTAAAGGAATCGCAATCATCTGCCCAAGATTGCCAGCCTTTGCACCTGTTATAAATGCAGAAGAAGCACGTTCTTCCCCTATTTCATCTGCAATCCATGCCTGCTGTGAACCACTTGTAAGGGTGTAACCAATTCCCCAAATGACTTGAGAAATCATAACAGCTGTAAAAAAAGGAAATAACCCCTCCACTAGAAATCCTGCTCCAATTAAACAGTACCCCATAACAATGGAAAGCTTTCGGCTTTTTAAATCCGAAATGACCCCAGTCGGAATTTCAAAAAGGAAAACAGTTAGCTCCAATACAGTTCCCACTAAAACTAACTCAATTGGAGTGAGCTTAACGATTTGCACTTGATAAAGCAAGTTCATTGTAAAAATAAAAGTAAAGAAAAATTGTGCTAAGAAACATGTGTTGATATATACCTGATATGGATTTTTTGTGCTGAATAATTTCATTTTCTTTCCCTCCTCCATTCATTATAGAAAGGAGGGAGTTGCATTTCTTTTCCAAAATTGCGATGTTAAGGAATACGAATTTTTACATGGGTTTAATAATTAATTAAAACCGCTATGTTATGTTGTGAATAGAAAGTTCCATTGAAAAAGATAAGGAGCATACTAATATGATCATTAATAAAAGAAATGTTCCAAAAATAATATTGACTGTTATTCCAAAAATATTGCAAATCTTTTTGAATGCTTCACTTGTCATTTTGGCAACTATTTTATCTTTTTTATTAATAAAAGAGTTAATCATTTTTTTTCAACTGATAATAGAAAATGACAGTAATGATTACAAGCTTTTCTTAGCTAATATTTTAATTTTCTTTCTGTATTTTGAATTTATTTCGATGATTGTTAAGTATTTCAAAGAAAATTATCATTTTCCCCTTCGATACTTTATCTATATTGGCATTACCGCAATGCTGAGACTGATTATTGTGGACCACGAAAACCCGCTTCATACACTTATTTATTCACTAGTTATTTTGGTTCTTATTATTGGATATTACATGATGCATATTACTCCAAGGACAAAATAGAATTTTGTAGGTGAATGATCATTGAAAGCAAACAGGACCAATCATTTGATTAGCCCTGTCTAAAAAAAATTATTTCGTTATTTGCTTAATAAGCTTTTTGTTTCCTTTTTCCAATATGTTTTCATAATCGATATATTCGTAAATATCATCTGAAATACTGCCACTAAACTTCGCTAGCTCTTCAATCGTTAAATCTTCAATGGCTTTCTTTTGCTCTTCGCAATAGATAATAATTTTGCCTACGATTTCATGGGCATCCCTAAATGCTGTTCCTTTGCTTACTAAATAATCGGCGACTTCAGTAGCGTTGAGGAACCCAGCTTTAATGGCCGCTTTCATGTTTTCTTCCTTAACATGAAGGGTATCAATCATTTTTGCCATGATTTCAAGGCAATCCATCACAGTGTCAAGAGAATCGAAAAACTGTTCTTTATCTTCTTGCATATCTTTGTTATAAGTGAGCGGCAAGCCCTTCAGCGTCGTTAATAATGAGAAAAGAGAGCCATATACTCTGCCTGTTTTTCCTCTAATTAATTCAGCCGCATCGGGATTTTTCTTTTGCGGCATGATACTGCTGCCGGTAGAGTACGCATCGTCCATTTCGATAAATTTGAATTCTTGGCTGCTCCAAAGAATCAGTTCTTCACTTAAACGGCTCAAGTGCATCATCGTAATGGAAAAGCTGGACATAAGCTCAAGCAAATAATCACGATCACTCACACCATCTAAGAAGTTGTCTACTGGTTTTGAAAAACCTAATAGATCAGTCGTGATTTGACGGTTGATATTATGTGTCGTACCAGCTAATGCCCCACAGCCAAGCGGGTTTTCATCTAAAATTTCGATGGCATTTTCGATTCTCTTTTTATCACGGCTAAACATTTGCACGTATGCACCTAGATGGTGACTGAAAGTAACAACCTGTGCTCGCTGCAAATGGGTATATCCAGGCATAATGACATTATTGCTCGCAGCTTTCTCATTTAATGAATCAATAAGCTGTTGCAGCACAGTCATGACTTCCTTAGCTTTGTTTTTTGCGTAAAGTCTCATGTCAACAGCGACTTGGTCATTCCGGCTTCTAGCTGTATGAAGCTTCTTCCCGGTTTCACCAATTCTTTGTGTCAAATTCATTTCCACAAATGAGTGGATATCTTCATAATCGCCTTCTACTTTTAACAAACCTGATTCGATATCTTTTAAAATTGATTCAAGCCCGCTGATCAGCAGATTTCCCTCAGACGAAGTCAGTAAATCACATTTCACTAGCATCGATACATGTGCAATGCTTCCAGTTATATCTTCAAAATATAGTCGATGGTCTACAGGCAGAGAAGTATTGAATTTCTCCATGATTTCATCTTCTCGTTTCGTGAATCGTCCACCCCATAGTTTCACTTATACCTCAACCTCTCTTCTATTCTTTCCTGTTTGTATTTTCGATAATATAAAGACAGCTACAATGAGCAATCCTAACGTCAAGATTAACGTATAGGCACTTCCCGTAATTCCAGCCACAATAAATCCAATGAGCGCAATTGATGCATTTAAGATTGCATAAGGAATTTGCGTTTTCACGTGATCGATGTGATCTGCCCCAGCCCCAGTGGACGAAAGGATAGTCGTATCAGAAATTGGAGAACAGTGATCCCCAAAGATTCCTCCAGATAGGACAGCTCCAATACAAACTAATAAATGTGCATCAAGTCCGATTGCCATTGGAATCGCAATTGGAAGCATAATCGCGAATGTTCCCCAAGATGTTCCAGATGCAAGGGAAATGACAACCCCTACGAGGAATAAAATAGCAGGGATAATGAATGACGGAACATTTCCTTTCATGATTTCAACAATGAAAGTAGCTGTACCCATTTCTTTAATCACTTTACCAAGTGACCATGCAAGAACAAGTGTGATAGCAACATATCCCATTTTCTGCATGCCTGCTGTATAAATATCAAAAATTTCACCGAATTTCTTCACTTTATAAATAAGCATCAGTACGACAATCGTCACTGCAGCGAATAAATATGCCGCACTTAGAGATACTCGGAAATCGCTGCCCGGTACTGGTTTGAAAGGGAAGCCATATGAAATTAATAATCCAAATAAAGTAATGAATAATACTAATAATGGCAGCCAAATTAAGATCGCTCGTCCACCTTGAGCAGCTTCTTCGAATTTCTCAGATCTTCTAAGCGGCTTAGACTCTGGCCAATACAGTTGTCCAGTTTGTTGGACCCTTCTTTCAGCTTTTGCCATCGGACCAAAATCTAATTTAGTTAGCGCAACAAGTGGGACCATGGAAACAGCTAATATCGCATAAAACTGAAATGGAATAACTTGAATAAGCGTACTAAACTCAGATGTTGTAATGTTTAACGCATCAAATTCTGTTTTTATTAATCCCATGATGTAAACACCCCATCCGATGAAAGGGATTAATACAGCAACTGGGGATGAGGTAGAATCAATGATCCAGGCGAGCTTTTCTCGTGAGATTTTCGCTTTATCGAAAATCTTATCAAACACAGGTCCTACGATTAGAGGTGTACCTAAATCGGAGAAGAAAATGATAATTCCGCCGAACCATGCGGATATTTGTGTTTTTGCTCTCGTGTTAATGAATTTTGTCACGTTTGAGGCGAGTGCAGCTCCTCCGCCTGATTTCTCCATTAACGCCACAAATCCGCCAATGAAGAATAGTAAAACTAATATAGCGGCATTGTACCCATCAGCTACGATTGGAAAATAGTAATTTCCGATCGTTTCCATAGTTGCTTTTAATGGGTTTCCTCCTATTATAATAAGTACTCCGATATAAGCCCCGGAGAAGAGGGACACGATTACATTTTTTGTAATGATAGCAAGAATAACTGCAAGAATAGGTGGTATCAAAGACACCCAGCCAAAATGCTCCATAAGTAAATCTCCCCTTAAGTGAATTACATAAAAGGGTAAATATTTAGAATTTACCCTAAAAGAATTATATTTTAACATGCCTTTGAAAAGCAATAACTTTTTTTATAGTACTCAATTTTGCTGGTTTTATTAGTTTAAATAATAAAGACCGTTGAGGTATTTATTCTCAACAGTCTTTAACTACTTTATTAGACGAATTTGTCAATTTGTATATGCGCCTTGGTCTACCCCTTACAGGGTTTGGTTCCATTCCGATGTATTCAGCTAAGCCAGCATCACATAGGTCCTCTATAAAACGCCTTGTATTTCTTTCATCTTTGGAAAGTTGAACTGAAATGTCTTTCACTGTAAAATCTTTAATTCCTGAATTTCTTATAAAAGCAAATAACTCAATATAATGTTTCACATTGATTTTCGCGTTTTTGAGCTTAGTCATGAAATCTTTATCATTAAAGTATGGAAATTCAATCGTTTCGATATGTTCACTTTTAGCCTCCACGACTTCGCCATTTTCCTGTACAAAAATAATGGAGCCAAACCTCTCTTTGGATTGTCTTAGCGCGTTGTTTGCATTCAACTCTGCAGAAAAAACAGTTTCACCAAAACCAATACCTACACCGACCTTTAATCCAGATATTAATATTAAATTGTTTACTGCCACCTTAATCTTTGGTAATCCCCGCTCACAGTCGCCACGTGAACTAAATATTAAATAGCGCCCAAGTCCTTTTTCTATGAGTGAACCATTTAAGTGTTCACTTAAGTTTATTAAAGTTTCCTTTAATTTCAATTCTAAAAACTGTAATTGATAAGTTTGTTTTGAGCTTTTGAAATGATTTTCTAAATGATCCATTTCAAATAGCTGAACGGCAACTTGGGAGTCTTTAAAGTAGAATGTTTTTATTTTTTCAGAAAGAATGTTTAATGTATGTTGAATTTCAATATCACTTGTTGAAATTCTGAATGCAGGAACACCTAATTCCTTCAGGTGGACATATACTTCTTCAAAGCAGGTAATTGCCCCTTTCGTTTTTCCAAGTTCCCATAATTGACTATGGAAACTTATTAATTCCTCTGTGGAAGTCATTTCAGAAAAAGTTTTCACAAATATGTTAGTAGGTTTTATTGTGAGTTGGTTTAATGCGGTCTCCAAATGACTGGTTGATATCTCATCTATACTAAATTGATCGAATAAAGTTCCCGTTGTGTGGGCGAACTCTAACAGACCTTTGAAAATCCCAGCTTCGGTATGTTCGATAAAAATTAGTTTTTCTGAATTTCCTTCCGTTCTACATGCTATGTTATAGGAAATTCTTCCTGAAAAAATCCACAAATCAACACTATTCATATTATTTTTAATAATATCTTCAGTCTCTCTAACCTTTTTGTATGGAAACGTTAAAAAAATTGCATCTAAAATTAACCCTTCGGCAATATGTATTATTCTTTCCACAGTGGAATGTGGTCCAACGAGCCCCACTCTAAGCATGAATAAAGCACTCCTTTAAAAATAACTTACAAAGCAGAAATCTGTCTTAATCATACACATTATTTTGAAAATTTTTAAGTTCATTTAATAAAAAACTTAAGCCTTCACAAAGTATTTACTCAGCTTTTACTGAAAATGTTTTTTGGTTTTTCTTTTTAATCAGTTCCTCCTGTGAAGATTATTTGACAGATTCCGAGAGATTTCCCGGGAAAATGTTCAACTTATGTAATATAACGCTGAATTAAAGCAAGAAAAAATCCTCCCTTTAAAAAAGGAGGATTTTTCTATCATTCACTCGTTAGTAACCTAACGCTTTCATCAAACTCTTTCTCAATAACCTCGTTGCGTTTATATGTTATTAAGCTGACAACATAGGTAAGGATTAAGTTGATGATAAAGCCTGGTACGATTTCGTAGAGGGTATCTCCAAGGCCGGCATTTTTCCAAATGATAACCGTTAAAGCACCAGCGATCATACCAACAATCGCTCCCCAGTTCGTCATCTTCTTCCAGTATAAGCTTAAAATAATAGTTGGACCGAATGCTGCTCCGAAGCCAGCCCATGCATAAGCAACTAGACCTAAAATCGTATCATTTTGTTCCCAAGCAAGTACTGCAGCAATAACTGCCACAGCTAAAACTGCCATACGGCCAAAGAAGACATATTCTTTATCAGTACCATCTTTTCTTAATAATACTTTATATAAATCTTCAGTTAACGCACTTGATGTTACAATTAATTGAGACGAAATCGTGCTCATGATGGCTGCTAGAACAGCAGCTAATAAGAATCCTGCAAAAAGAGGATGGAAGACAATTTGACCTAAAGTTAGGAAAATAGCTTCAGGATTGTCTAACGTATATTGTGGATTCTTATAGAAAAATGCAAGCCCAATTAAAGCTGTGAAGATAGTTCCTAATAAAGAGAAAATCATCCAGCCGATACCGATGCGGCGAGCACTTTTTGTTTCTTTAACTGATGTAATTGCCATAAAGCGAACGATAATATGAGGCTGACCAAAATAGCCTAATCCCCATGCCATCGCGGAGATGATTCCAATCGTTGTTGTACCTTTAAAGAAATCAAGTAATGTCGGATCAATTTCTCTAACAGTAGCGAAAGTTTCACCCAATCCGCCTGTTTGTGATAAGGCCAAAATTGGGACAAGCAGTAATGCAACTAACATCATTAGCCCCTGAATAAAGTCAGTGTAGCTTACTGCCAGGAAGCCGCCAAATAACGTATAGGCAACAACTACTCCTGAAACAATTAAAAGACCTGTATGGTATCCAGTGCCAAACGAGCTTTTGAAAAATACTGCTCCTGCTACCATTCCTGAAGACACATAGAATGTAAAGAAAATAAGAATAACAATTCCGGAAACAATTCTTAATAATTTCGTTGTGTCTTTAAAACGATTTTCAAGATAGCCTGGAATAGTAATGGAATCATTTGCTACCTGTGTATAAGTTCGTAGTCTAGGTGCGACAAGCAGCCAGTTCAAATAGGCGCCAATGGTTAATCCAATAGCAATCCAAGCATCTGCTAAACCGCTTACATAAATTCCGCCAGGCAATCCCATTAAAAGCCAACCACTCATATCTGCTGCTCCAGCACTAAGAGCTGTAACTGCAGGACCAAGAGAACGACCGCCAAGCATATAATCAGTTAGATCACTTGTTTTTCGATATGAATACCAGCCAATTAAGAGCATAGCTGCCATATAAATACCGATGGAAACAAGCTGAAGACCTGTATCTGACATTTACATCCCTCCAATTTTTTTGAAAAAATTTAATAAACTAAGAAAAAAGACTATTCGTATTCTAACACTATTCGACATAAAATGCGATGTTAAATTTTTTCAAAAATAGAACACGAAAAATTCTGAAAAATTTTATCTCCCTGAATAAAATTATTTCCTATCTAGGTTTAATTAATTTTAGAAGCTGTGAAATAAATCAATTTGGTGTATATGCTCACAAGTGATAATATCTATACATGAAGTAAATAAATGATTGGGTGAACAAATGAAAAACGAAATATCTTTAAAAGTGAAATCTGTATATGTAAGGAATTTCCAAACTGGTTATCCTCTAATTACTGAGGATGCATTTGTCAAAATGCCAGTTGATATTGAAGAAGGAACGATTATTAACTTGTTGGATGAGAAAAATCGGTATTTGGCTACAGGTTATTTTGGCAAGCAAAATAAGGGCAGGGGCTGGATATTAAGCAGAAATCAGCAGGAATTAATTGATCAGGACTTTTTTGAAACGAAGCTAAAAAAAGCATTAGATAACAGAAAAGTTTTTTTTGATGACAAGGATACAACCGCCTTTCGTGTTTTCAATGGCGAAGGTGATGGAATTGGCGGAATGACGATTGACTATTTTGCTGGTTACTATTTAGCTACTTGGTATAGTGAAGGGATCTATCAGTTTAAAAATGATATTTTACAAGCTTTATTCAAGGTAGCAGATGTGAAAGGGGTTTACGAAAAGAAGCGGTTTGACGTGAAGGGAACTTATATAGAGGATGATGATTTTGTTGCAGGGGAGCGCGCTGTCTTTCCTCTCATTGTAAAAGAAAATGGCATCAACTTCGCGGTCTATCTGAATGATGGGGCCATGGTGGGTGTTTTCTTGGACCAAAGGAATGTCCGCAAGGCAATACGTGATAAGTATGCTAAAGGCAAAACGGTATTAAATACTTTTTCCTATACAGGAGCATTTTCTGTAGCAGCTGCTTTAGGCGGGGCCGCGAAAACAACAAGTGTGGACCTTGCCAACCGCAGTAAGAGCAAGACGATTGAGCAGTTCAGTGTGAACAATATTGATTATGAAGCGCATGAAATAATTGTGGAGGATGTATTTAATTATTTTAAATATGCTGTTCGAAAGCAATTAAAATTTCAAATGGTCATTCTTGATCCTCCAAGCTTTGCACGTTCTAAGAAACATACCTTTAGTGCAGGGAAGGATTATCCGGCTTTACTCGAGCAAGCAATTCAACTAACTGATAGCAACGGAATTATCGTTGCCTCAACGAATTGCAGTACGTTTGATATGAAAAAATTCAAGGGGTTTATTGAAAAGGCATTTAAGCAAACAGGAAGTAAATATACGATTCTTGATGAATTTAGTCTTCCTGAGGATTTTAAGACGATAAAGGAATTTAAAGAAGGCAATTATCTTAAAGTGGCGATTATCAGAAAGTTGACTTAAAAAGTAAATGGATGCATTAGTATCCCCTAATGCACCCCCCTTTTTTCTATTAAACAACTCCCTGTACAATCATAGCATTAGCCACACGAATAAAGCCTGCGATGTTTGAACCGATAACTAGATTGCCTGGATAGCCATATTCTTCAGCCGCATTGACGGTGTTGCGGTAAATATTTTTCATGATTTGATGAAGTTTTTCATCTACTTCTTCAAACGTCCATGCAATTCTTGCACTATTTTGTGACATTTCGAGTGCTGAAACAGATACCCCACCTGCATTTGCGGCTTTTCCTGGTGCAAAGAGGATATCATTCTTTAGAAACACATCGATCGCTTCTAGGTTAGACGGCATATTGGCTCCTTCACCGACTGCCTTGACACCATTAGCTACAAGAATTTTTGCAGAGCACTCATCTATTTCGTTTTGAGTCGCACATGGAAGGGCGATATCACATGGGATCGACCAGATACCAGAACATCCTTCAACGAATTGTGCATGAGGGTGTTCATAGACATATTCAAGTATTCTCTTGCCCTCAACCTCTTTTAAGCGTTTAACAGTTTCAAGGTTTAACCCATTTTCATCATAAATATACCCATTGGAATCACTGCATGCCACTACCTTAGCACCTAATTGCATGGCTTTTTCGATCGCATAGATTGAAACATTCCCTGATCCAGATACAATCACAGTGCTTCCATTAAAGCTATGGCCTTTATCTCTTAACATTTCTTCAACAAAATAAACAAGGCCATATCCTGTTGCTTCTTTACGTGCTAAACTTCCACCGTATTCAAGCCCTTTTCCTGTTAGAACACCAGCTTCATAGGCGCCGCGAAGTCGCTTGTATTGACCGAACATATAGCCAATTTCTCTTGCGCCAACTCCAATATCTCCTGCTGGAACATCAGTATCAGGACCAATATGCTTATATAGTTCAATTATAAAGCTTTGAGTAAAACGCATGATTTCGCCATCTGATTTTTCCTTCGGATCAAAATCTGCCCCGCCTTTTGCTCCTCCAATTGGGAGACCAGTTAAGGAATTTTTGAAGATTTGTTCAAAACCGAGGAATTTAATGATGCTGGAATTTACGGTAGGATGAAAACGAATGCCGCCTTTATAGGGGCCGAGGGTACTGCTGTACTGGACACGAAATCCGCGATTTACTTGTACCTTTCCTTTATCATCAGTCCATGGAACACGGAAGGTAATCACCCTTTCAGGTTCAACAATTCTTTCGAGAATGTTTTGCTCCATATATTTAGGGTGTTTAGAAAATACAGGTAATAGTGAATCAAAGATTTCTTCAACAGCTTGATGAAATTCTGATTCATACGGATTTCTGATTTTCACCTTTTCAAATACTTCATTTACATAATTAACGGCTACTTTTGACTCGTTATTTCTCACTTCCTCTATAGTTTGCATAATGATCAATTCCCCTCTGTATAAATTAAGTGTTTATTAGTTAGCGATATTTGGATACTTTTAGAACTTTTAGCCAAATAAATGGATTTTCTATTAAAGAAATTTTATAATGAAAAAATAATCTAAACAATATGAATTTTAGATAAGAACAATGCCGATGTGAGATGAATTGGGGGAGGTGGGTTTATGGAGTTAAGACAAATACAGTATTTTATGGAGGTTGCGAAAAGGGAGCATGTGACGGAGGCGGCAGATGCGCTCCATGTCGCTCAATCAGCAGTCAGCAGGCAGATCTTTAATTTAGAAGCAGAGCTGGGTGTAGACTTATTTATTCGCGAAGGGAGAAATGTTCGATTAACACCAATAGGAAAAATATTTCTCGAGCACATGGAGGAAGCGATGAATGTTATTGAAAGTGCCAAGAGGGAAGTAGACGAGTATTTAGATCCTGAAAAAGGAACGATTCGCGTTGGGTTCCCGAGCAGTCTGGCTGCTTACACTCTCCCCACGGCCATTTCTGCCTTTAGCCGAAAGCATCCAAATGTAAAATATCAGCTCCGTCAAGGCTCTTATCAAAGTTTAATAGATGGGGTTAAAAAGGGAGATATCGATATGGCACTCCTTGGTCCAGTGCCGAAAGATGATAAAAAAGTGCTTGGAAATATTTTATTTACAGAAAAAATGGTCGCCCTATTGCCAATAAGGCATCCTCTAGCGGATAGAAAGTCAATAAAATTAAGCCAATTACGGGATGATTCCTTCATTTTATTTCCTAACGGCTATATTTTGCGTGAAATTTCTGTGAAAGCCTGTCAGCAACAAGGTTTTCAACCGAATGTGACATTTGAGGGAGAGGATATTGACGCGATAAAAGGCTTGGTTTCAGCCGGTCTCGGTGTAACGCTAATCCCCGAAATCACATTGATTGACAGCTTGCCGCGCCATACAGTAAAAACCAATATCGAACCTCAAGTCACAAGGACGGTAGGTGTGATAATCCCCTCAGATCGGGAAATGCTACCAACTGCAAAGCTTTTCCATGAGTTTCTAAATGAATTTTTTAACATGCTGGGAAGCTTTCAAAAATAAACTAATAAAGGGGTGAAGGTAAATGTATCAAAGACCAGATATAAATGAATATCCAGCATATTATTCAGCTTATGTAAATTTAGTGCCAGATGGAGAAATGATTGTTTTATTAAATGAACAGTTGAAGGCAACGGTGAATGCGATTAAAGGTGTGACAGAAAAACAGGCTCAATTTCAATATGATTCAAATAAATGGACGGTAAAAGAAGTGATTGGGCATTTGGCAGACACGGAACGAATTATGGCTTATCGAATTCTTTGCATTGCAAGAGGCGAAACGTCTCCGCTTCCGGGGTTTGACGATAATCTTTATGTTCAAAACGGCTCGTTTAATCAATTGTCCATGGAAGACCTTCTAAAAAATTTCTCCATTGTACGCCAATCCACAATTGTTTTGCTGAAAAGTTTAGACCCTGATGCATGGCTGAGAAAAGGAAATGCTAACGGCTCTGAAATTACAGTCCGAGCAGTCGCAAGTATTATAGCAGGACATGAATTGCATCATCGAAATATTTTGCAAGAGCGCTATTTCATGTCGAGTGAATATCCATCTAATTAAAAAATGGCTATAAAAAACACGGTGAACTAGAACTCCACCGTGTTTTTTAAACCTTTATTCTAACCCTTCAATTAATATTTCCTTCGCAGGCAGGAAGGCTTCTCCTGTATCCAAGTAAGTTACTTTCACCATATCGCCTTCCTGCAAATAAATGGCCATCGGGCTGTTTTCTGAAGAAATGACATAGTTTGATTTATTATCTAATAGGAAGGATACAACCGTGTAGTCTCCAGTCTTTTCTTTATAAACTCGAACAACGGTACCGTTTACTTGTTTTTCTTCCGATTTAGAGCTTCCGTCCACAGTGCCGCCGCCTCTCTGGAGAGCCGTTTTGTACAGCTTTAAGGCTTCGTTTGGCGTATTTCCATACACAGAAATTTCCGGATTCGCTGCTGAAACAATAAAGTAATTTTGTAAAAAACCGTTAGAATCGAGCACAGCTGTTAGCCAGCTTGCTTCTCCATAGAAGTTATATAGGACAGGCATCTCACCTTCCCATTTCTTTTCGATAAATTTCTTTTCAATGATTTGTAAAGCACCTTGGGAGTCCATATAGGATTCTTCAAGATTACCAGTATAATAAATCGCTTCACCAGTTCTTGAATTGGTTAGGGAATACCCAAGCATCGAATCCACCCCTTCTTTCGGACTCGTAAAATCAGTGAAATAATACATATCGCCATTTTCATCAAAGATTGGACTGACATTCGCCTCTGTACCTTCATCAGAAGGGAGCTTTACGTCTTTTTTACCAAATACGCTATTCCAAAATCCGTGTACATACTTTCCGAAATAGCTATTTTGTAAACTGACTGCTTCTGGAGAAACCGCGCCATCAATAAATGCTGGCACATTCGCTATTTGATATTCCTTCGTGTCGCCATTATTTGGGTCCACCACGATAATTCCTTTTACATCAAACCCATTCCGCGCTGAAACAAATTCACCAAATGTACGGATATAATGTGGTTTGCCCTCGTCATCAACCTCTAATTGGGCTTCACCGTAAAAGATATGCTTCGGGTACTGCATCCGAATATGGCGTTCAAGATTTTTATTAAAATAAGAAGAGGGAGTGTAAATCATTTCAGCCTGAATAAATTTAGGATTTGCAGAAGAGTCAGTTGCACTAATGGTAAAATACCCTGGAGTTTGTTTACCATTGATCCATTTGAACAACCCAGAAAATTCAACCGGAGCAATGTACACATAATTACCATTTACCTTTTGGATTTGCAAGTTTCCGAGCTCATAATAGCTTGTGTTAGGTACTTGGCCGAATGCCTTTTTCATCTTATTTCGTGCAAACTGAGGCGGAACACTTGCAGGTGTTTCATTTTCATCGAACGTTTCTATCTCCATTTTCTCTTTCATATTGGCAATATCGTATTTTTCATCGGCATTGAAAAGAAAGGCAGTTAAGAAAAAAACTCCAACTAATAGACTAACAAGGAAAAGTAGTCCTTTGATCATTCTTTCCTTACCCGAGGCGAGCAACGCTCCACCAAGAGTTACGATAATAGCAAAAAACCATAAAGACGTCAGGTTACGATCTAGATTGGTAATATAATAGAAGGAAAAGACAATTACAATGATAAGAATAATGGCTGCAATAAGTCCTGCAGAATTGGTCTTTTTACCGTCTTTTGATTTGTTTTTTATGAAAGGGATAAGCACTAGCGCAGAAGCTAATCCTGCAATAAGTGTAAATAGAATGATATTGCTCATATAATCACTTCTTTCAAAGGAGTTATTAGTTATTTACGATTGGTTAGGTTGAAAGGTTTCAATTTTGATTGTAAAACCCCGTATACGGTAACCATAAACGCTTCATGGAACGTGTTTTCTGAGGAACCCATCAAAAACGCAAGCCATAAAGTTTTTTGTATAGTGTTTCCCTAGGCTACCGTAGTAAAAAAACACTGTCACGTTTTTCTAATTGGAACGACTGATGAATAAACAGGTGAAAAAGGCGGGTGAGGAAGAAATTGAACAAGAAACGGGAAGAGCTCGTGATGGAGTGGTATGAACAATATTATGAAGATGTCTATCGATTTATTTTGTTTATGATTCAAGATAAACAAAGCTGTGAGGATTTTGTTCATGATACATTCGTTCGGGCGTATACGGCTTTTGAACGTTTTGATAACCGTTCGAGCATTAAAACATGGCTATTTAGTATCGCCAAGCACATTGCCATCGATGAAATTCGCAAACGACAGCGTTGGAGAATTTTTAATTCTATTTCTCAAGGGAGAGAAGTGCCATCTACTTTCAATGTGGAGCAATATGTAGAAAATAAAGAAACGGTGCTGAACCTGATGGAGGCAATATTTCGTTTAAAATCAAATTATCGACTTGTCATTATTTTAAGAAAGATAGAAGGCTTTTCAACAATTGAAACGGCAGAAATACTAAATTGGTCCGAGGCTAAGGTCCGGAAAACACTGTCAAGGGCATTGAAATCATTAAAAATGACCCATGAAAAAGAAGGTGGTGAACATGTTGAACAATCCATTTGACGACCAATGGAAGCAATTAAAACATCTCTATCCAACACAGAAGGAGAAGGACGCTTTAAGAGCGAGGCTTTGGCAATCCCTTAAGAACCAATCTGTTAATCGTTCTCCAAAAAGAAATTTCCAATGGAAAGCACTATTAGCCTCAAGTCTATTCGTACTAATTTGCAGCGGATTTATTTGGAAAGTAATTTCAAATGGTACAGGGCCTCACGCAGGAGAACAAAGAAATGCTGAGGAACAGCCGATTACGATGGACATTAGGTTTAGCTGGGAGGCTAAGGATGTTCAAATTGAAAAGTCATCAAAAGGCTGGGATGTCTATTCAAAGGATTCAGCTAATAAAGTTGGTACCATTGAGGTGGTAACAGAAGAAGAATTAAAGGAGATAACCTCTTCATTAGCTATGTTCGTAAAAGAAGAACTAGGAAATTTCCCGTACCCAACTACTATGAATATTGAGCATGTGAAAAGAATGGATACAGCTATCCGTTATCACTTCTTTATTTCTATGGAAAATGAGAAATTTGCTCATTTTAGCTTTGATTATCCGAAACTTGAACACGCTGAGATTTTCCAAGCGATGGCTACTTTAAAAATTGCGGGGATATCTCCTGTACAGTCTGAAGAACCGATATATGTGAAACATGGCTATGGAGCGATGATCTTTCCAGTCGGTTTGGAACCAATCTCCCTTTCGCATGCCGAAGAAATATATCATTGGAAAGAAGCTTCCTTACCCGCGTATCATCAATATTTAGATAAAATTCTAGAAGGACATTGGAAAAGGGAAGCGTCAAAAGGAACAACAGCTACATTTGTTTCTGGTGATGGAAGGGAAATTGTATCGATCACTTTAGAAGATAAATACTTAATATATGAATTTACTTATCTTCATGATGATCAACAATGAAATATATTTCTTAGAGACCAATCAGCATTTGAAAATTGGTCTCTATTTTTTAGTTAAGGGTGATTGTCCAATCAGCTTTTTTTGCTGGATTATACTCTGATACATATTTATCCTCGGCAGGAAAATAGCGTTTTTCATATTTTGCTAAAATGGCAGGTTTATCTCCGATATAAAAATCTCTCTTTAGAACCCTTTTTAATCTTTCTTCCTTGGGAACATCGATATATATAACATAATCCAGAAAAGGCCTTACTTCAGCCCGCTGTAAAAATACCCCTTCAATAATCAAAACAGTGTCCAAATCCATTTTCAAATGATGATTCATATATTTATCGTTTTCTTTGTCATATAACTCAATTTCCTTATTAATCGGATGTCCCATTCTTATCGGCATTAATATTTCGCTAATAAGGTAATCATAGCGCCACTGTAAATTGTAATAACATTCCCATTCACTTTTTGAATCGTTGTAGCGAACAAATTTGGGGTGAATAAAATCATCAATGTGCAATACCGAAGTTTTCCTTCCTTTGTTCCGCAAGTCTTTTTCTAATGACTTGGAAAAGGTTGTTTTCCCAGATCCGCCTAACCCATCAATTCCAACAATAAAAATACGATTCTTCTCTTTTGCCATGAGTATTTTTTCTATATGCATTTTTCCACTCCTTAACGAGCAGTCATTACCAATATATATACCATTTTACATCAGTAAAGAGATATTTGACGGGACTAAAGAAGGAAAAGTCAAATATAAATATAAATTGGTTTGTGGGCTAGGTCTTTTTTTGCCCATTTTTAAAATAATCTAAATATTTATTGTATTCCAAAAAGTTAGAACGTATAATAAAATTAAATCAACCAAAAAAATTAGGGTGGTAAAGAAATATGGATTATCAACAAAAAATGATGGAAATCAATCTCGATCAGCAAAAATTAATTTCAAGCCCATTAAGGGTGAAAATTATTTACTTGCTTGACGAACAGCCGATGACGGCTAAGCAGGTGGCAGATGAAATGGGGAAGACAGCTGGCAGTATCCATTATCATATTCAGCAGCTTTATAATGGCGGAATTCTAGAAATTGTGGAAACGAAAGAGAATAGAGGAATTATAGAAAAATATTACCGTTCAAAAGCAACCCATTTTAGATTAATAGACGAGAATGCACCTATTAAGGAAAAAAAGACACGTACGAGGGAATCAAGTTTATCCCTTACAGATGAAGAGTTGGAAGGATTTGAAGCAGAATGGGATCAACTCGTATTAAAATATTTAAAGAAAACGGTAAAAGGCGATAAAGAGCGTACACCTTATCGAGTTTCCTGTCAATTTGAAAAGCTAATGGATGAGGAGGAGAATTAAATGGCAGGGACAATACAAAAGAATTTATTCCTGTTTCTGATCGGCAAAATGACAGCGGTCCTTGGCTCATCGATATATGGCTTTGCAATCGGATTGTATATATTAGCCAAAACGGGTTCAAGCCTTAACTTTGCCATTACACTGCTATTAAGTGCTTTGCCAAGGATATTGCTCTCACCGATAGCTGGAACATTGAGTGACCGCTGGAATAGGAAGCTGATGATTATTTCATCAGATTTTGCCTGTGCCATTTGGCTCGTGATTGTCTTTTTCATATTTACCTTTGTTTATCCGGAAATTTGGGTTCTATATTTAGCAACAGCTGTCCTTAGTATCCTCAACACATTTTACTCCATTGCTGTCACATCAGCGATCCACAACATGGTTGGCCCAGAATATCTGCAAAAGGCGATGTCCTTAAATCAGGCAGCCGCTTCCCTTTCCGCTATCCTAGGACCTGTCCTCGGCGGTGTATTCTTCGGTCTCTTTAACATTACCACATTCATGATTATTAACATCATCACCTTCACGATATCAGGATTGGCAAGTGTGTTCATACAGTATGATTTATTTGCTGAAAAAAAGGAGAAAGCCAATGGCAATTCTGTTTTGACAGATTTAAAATTTGGATTTATTTACGTAAAGAATCAACCATTTATAAAGAATTTAATTATGATTTGTATTTGGCTTAATTTCTGGTTTGCTGTGTTTCCGGTTGCGATTCCGTATCTCGTTCTAACCATTCGAAAGATGGAATCTATTCAGCTTGGGGTTATCGAAGGAACCTTCTCGGTCGGCATGATGGTGATGGCTATTATCCTATCAACTCGTCCAGAGATAAAAAGAAAGGAACTTAGTATTTTTGGCGGGTTGATTGCCATGTCCACAGTTCTAATTTTATTGGGATTGCCGAACGTTCCAGGTATGACGCATATTTCAAATACACTGTTCTTTCCTTATTTAGTCATCATGGTTTTCCTGCTGTCTACTTTTATTATGCTGATTAATATGCCAATTATGGTTCTACTCCAAAAGAGCACACCAGATGAATACCGGGGGCGGGTTATGTCTCTCCTTGAAACGGGAGCAAGCGCCATGACACCGCTTGGTTTTATCATTTTTGGTTTCGCTCTTGAAAAGATGCCGGTTTGGATATTACTGGCAGTCTGCGGCCTTAGTATCATAGTCTTAATCCTCTATCATATTAAAAAGAAAACCATTACACCCTATTTACGTGAGGAAAATAATCCTAAGGAAGTTATATTAGAAGTGTAGGCGTTAGATGAATCATTGGCGTATTTTTGAAAGAGAAGTGGAAAAACACTCACATATCATTTTTTGGCCCAATGTGAGTGTTTTTGAATGAAAAGCAGAAAAACGCATTGATAAAGTTTTTTTATTCTTTTTTATCCTGAATTCCACAGCTCTCGTCCGTACAGCTTGCATCTTCCATACCTTCTGCAGAAAGATCCTGGAAAGCAGGAGCGTCGGATTCTTCTTCCCAAACCTTTTGAAGGGCACCTGCAAACGTTTCGGGGGCTTGAGCGCCTGAAATCGCATATTTATTATTAATGATAAAATATGGCACCCCTTTAATGCCATACTGCTGGGCGATTGCTTCATCAATCCGTACATCGTTAGCAAAGGCATTTTTATCCTGAACAATTTTCAAAGCTTGATCACGATCAAGCCCTGCTGATTCCGCAATTTCAGCCAGTACTTCTTCATCGCCTATGTTTTTTGATTCTGTGAAATAAGCGTGAAGCAGCTTCTCAGTAAGTACTGCCTCTTTTCCGCTTTCCTTTGCAAACTTTGCCAGCCGATGGGCATCGAACGTATTGCCATGCTTCATTTCATCGAAACGAAAATCTAATCCTACGCTCGCTGCTTGTTGTCCGACTCCTTCATTTGCCTGTTTTGCTTGTTCAATACTCATTCCATATTTCCCAGCAAGGATTTCATGAATGCTTTTGCCGTCATATTTAGGAGAATTTGGATCTAACTCAAAGCTTTTGAATTCAACCTCAACTTGATCTTTATGGGGGAACTGGGCTAGTGCCTGTTCCAATCTGCGTTTTCCAATATAACAAAACGGACAAACAAAATCTGACCAAACTTGAATTTTCATAAACGAACACCTCAATTATATTTTCCCCCATATTAGCATACTCATTATAGAAACCACTTAAAAGATGCTCAAGAATCCAAACACACCATGTTTAACTTGAAATTAGTGTGGGAAAACTTAAATTATGGGAAACCTGGATAAATGATTTTAATATACTGAATATATATGCGGTTGTGCAGTAGCTAGTCATATTCTTTTGGAAAAGAGACACAAAGCCATTTGTAATCTAACTTCACTCCAAATATAATGTGGTGATAAAAGGTGATTTATGATCAGGGTGAAAACATCACGTTTCAAAATTTACAAGAACGAAATTTGACGTTTGATATGGTTTTTTCCAGAATTCTTAAGTTTATTAGAAGGAGTCCATGTGGTCATTATCGATTAATGGTAGGGACGGATTCCCAGGTTCATTGTGATCGTACAATTTTTATTACGGGAATTGTGATTCAAAATGAAGGAAAAGGGGCTTGGGCATGTATAAGGAAACATATTATTCCAAGAAAAATGCTTCATTTGCATGAGAGAATCTCGTATGAAACCTCATTGACGGAACAAGCAGTAGCCCTTTTTACACATGAGAAGAAGAACGAAATAATTGATCTAATCCTTCCATATATTTACCATGGAGCAACATTTACAATGGAAGGTCATCTCGACATTGGTATCGGCCAAAGAAATAAAACACGGGAATTTGTGAAAGAGATGGTTTCTAGAATGGAGTCAATGGGGGTCGAGCCAAAAATAAAGCCTGACGCTTTTGTAGCCTCTAGTTATGCCAATCGTTACACAAAATAACTGCGTTGAAATTATCTATATTAATGAAACTCCAGAAATGGGGTTTTTATTTTTTTTGTTCTATGCAAACTATAACAAATTGAAAAAAATCAAATTCAATATCTTGTAGAAATGATTGTGTTCGGATATGAAAGGGAAGTCATAACCATTAATGCAGAAGAAACAGCGCAACTTATACAAATCCTGATTTTCCCTTGGCTGATGGCCTAGTGGAGCATATAATTGGGTTCTTGGAAAAAAATAAAGTACTAGAGAAATAAAAAACAGGGGCACTCTTACTTGAGGGTGCTCCTGTTTTTGTATAAAAGATAAGTATAAATTTTCTCGAGTATGAGAACTGTCTAGCTTCAGCACCCAGCCCCTCGAGGTCATAAGCCAATCCGTCATGAAGGTTAAAGAGCAACCTTCCTGCCGGCTCGTCTTATGCTTGTCGGACTTGCACAGGATGTGCTGACATCGATGTTCGCCACAGGACGTGGCGGTCTTTAATCGATGTTCCCCTGTCAGGGCGCTTACGCATTTCTATGCATGCTCCTCAATTTTGGCAGCTACTGCTTCTGTTAGTTCTGATGTCGTTTCGGGGAGCGAGGTTGTTAAAATCGAGTTTGCGACCTTTGCCAGCATTCCTTCCGCTGTAATATCAAGGCAGCCTGTCATGAGCACTTTCGAGTTTCCTTTTTGTTTAGCTAAAAAGTAGCCGTGGCCCGTAAATTTTTCATTTAACCCCTTCAAATTAAATGTCACTTTATGAGGCTCCTCCCAGCCTGTAATATCAACCTTTAATTCAATTTTTTTCTTCATGAAACCCATATCACTTTTAAAGCACCAGGTGGACTCTTTATCACTGAGAATCTGATGTTCAATATATCCAGGTACAAGTGGAGCCCAGTTATCAATACGACTCACGAATTCCCATACAGTCCAAATAGGTGCATTTACTTCAATTTCATGGTTATAAACCGGCATTTTTCCCGCCCCTTTAGAAATTATTCATCGTTGCCCTACATGAAAATGTATTCTGACTAAACAAAAGGTATTCCTTTTATAGCGCAGGCACCCCAAAAAGACACACTTTCATAAACTGTCCACCAAAAGTACCTACTGCAGTTGTTTCCATTTTTTCGTAGATTACTATAAAAATTTGTACTCTTCCCAGCGGTTGTTTCCATTTTTCCGTAGATTTCTAAAAAATTTGTACTCTTCAGCCACCGTTTTTTGAAAAATAATTCTAATGGCCTATCGAAGTGAGGATGAAGGACTCAAGGGTTATCATTGAGGGATACAGAATATTTCCAATGTTATACATATTAGGATACTGGAGGTGCGTTTTGTAAAGAGGCATCCTAACCAACATCAAAGGAGATGAAAGGATTCATGTTAAAGAAGAATATGAAAGCTTTTTTATTGGCACTTGTACTATTATTAGCATTTTCACCAATGGGGGCAGGTGCAGCTGGTAAAACGGAAAGCAAGTCAGCTGCCCAGCTAGCCCAATTAGTCGGGGAGTTTAATTTTTCTTCATCAAACAGAACTAGTGTTATTGTTGAATTAACTGAGCCATCCTTGGTAGAAGCAAAGCATAAAGGAAAGAGTCAATCTAAAGCAAATCTTGCTAACGCTCGTAATCAAGTAAAATCAGATGTTAGCAATGCAGCAAAAAGCTCTCAAGTTATTCGCGAATATGATTATGTATTCTCTGGCTTCTCTGTTGTATTGGCGGAAAATGAAATTCCCGCTTTATTATCTGTGCCTGGGGTAAAAGCAGTCTACCCTGATGTACAATATCAGGCAACGAGCTTAGGGGAAGGGGAAATGATTTCCTCCGAGGAGTACAGCCCGCATATGCTTAACAGTGCACCGCATATTGGTGCCAACGAGGCTTGGGAATTTGGATATACAGGAAAGGGTGTAACGGTTGCAGTTATCGATACAGGGGTTGATTACACTCATCCGGATTTAGCTAATGCATTTGGGAGCTATAAAGGCTGGGATTTAGTTGACAACGATAATGATCCACAGGAAACACCTGCTGGCGATTCTAGAGGCGATGCAACAACACATGGTACGCACGTTGCAGGAACAGTTGCTGCAAATGGCCTTATTAAAGGTGTAGCCTCTGAAGCCACTTTACTTGCTTACCGTGTATTAGGTCCTGGCGGGCGTGGAACAACGGCAAACGTAATTGCTGGAATTGAAAAGGCAGTTCAAGATGGCGCAGACGTTATGAACCTATCACTAGGAAACTCACTAAATGATCCAGATTATGCTACAAGCATAGCATTGGACTGGGCGATGGCTGAAGGCGTTGTTGCTGTTACATCCAATGGAAACAGCGGTCCGAATAACTGGACAGTCGGTTCACCTGGGACGGCTCGTGATGCTATATCTGTAGGGGCAACTCAGCTGCCTTATAATGTTTATAATGTAGCCATCTCTACAACCGAAGGGGCTAGTTATCCTTCAGCAAAAGTAATGGGATTCCCAAATGACCAAGCACTTTTGGCTTTAAATGGGGCTGAATTCGAGTTTGAATATGTAGATTTAGGTTTAACAGGTGATTTTGAAGGAAAAGATCTAACTGGAAAAATAGCTTTAATTAAACGTGGAGATATCCCATTTGTCGATAAGGCAACGAATGCTAAAAATGCTGGTGCGGTGGGTGCCATTATCTTTAACCATAGCCCAGGGGAACAGCCTGATGTGCCAGGTACGGATGTTCCAACGATTAAAATATCGCAAGAAGATGGACAAAAGCTTCTTGATGAGTTAGAACAAGGCAATAATAAAGTGTCATTAGACATTCAATTTGCCAATCGTGTTGGTGAAACAATGGCAGACTTTTCTTCACGCGGTCCAGTCATATACACATGGATGATTAAGCCAGATGTTTCTGCACCAGGTGTCAATATTGTAAGTACAGTTCCAACTCATGATCCATCGAATCCTCATGGATATGGAGCAAAGCAGGGGACAAGTATGGCATCTCCTCACGTGGCAGGTGCAGCAGCTTTAATTCTGCAAGCAAATCCGAATTGGAGTGTTGCTGATGTGAAGGCAGCTCTAATGAATACAGCTGAAAATCTTATCAATCCAGCTACAGGACAAGCTTACCCACATAATACTCAAGGGGCAGGAAGTATCAAGGTTTTAGAAGCGATTCAAACCAAAACACTTGTTACTCCTGGAAGTCACTCTTTTGGAACGTTCTATAAAAATAAAGGGAAGCAAGTTGAAAAGCAGAAATTCACAATAAAAAATCTAAGTTCAGAACGAAAGACTTATAGCTTTGAAGTGAACATGGGAGCAAACTCTCATGCAATTAAAGTATCAACAAGCAATAACTTAAAAGTGAATCCTGGTCAATCTCAAAATGTTAACTTAAATGTACAGGTGGATGCAGGAGCCCTTGCACCAGGGTATTATGAAGGCACCATCACGATTAGCGATGGTTCAGAAACGCTTGATTTACCAACGATTCTGTTTGTAAAAGAGCCAGATTATCCACGTGTGCAATATCTTGGAGCAGGACAGGTTGCAGATGGAAAAATAGAAATTGAAGGCTTCTTCCCAGGAGGAGCGGAGGAAGTTGACCTATTTGTCTACCTATCTAATAAAGACGGGCAGCCACTGGCATATGTAGGTGACATTGCCGTTTACAAAGATGTAAAGGCAGGCTATACGACCTTCGAATGGAATGGAGAACTGACAAACGGAACTAAGCTTTCAGCTGGCCAATATTACAATATCTATGCCTTTGCTACTTACAAAGGGCAAACCGATTTAGCTGGAACAAATGTTTTTATCGAGTAAAAAATAACAAAAAGGTCATCGTTCACATATGGAACGATGACCTTTTTACGATATTAGATCCCTGGAAGAATGCCGGAAAATAAGCTTAGAATATAAACCATAGCCAATGCCGATAAACCAGCTAAGAAACCGCCGACAGTCCATGCTTTCAATGTTTGCGGAATGGTCAGCTTTCCAAATTTGCTGACAACCCAGAAACCAGAGTCGTTTGGAAGAGATAATCCGATTCCTCCAGAACAAATAGCAAGTCCTAATAAAATGGGAGAAACGCCAAGGTCAACTGCAAGAGGCCCCATAATGCTGGAAGTTGTTACAAGAGCAACAGTTGCAGAACCGAGTGATGCACGTAAAATTTGCGAGAAGATGAAAGCTAGTAATAAGACTGGGATGCTTAAATCTTGCAGCGTTGCAATTAGATGATCGCCAATTCCGCTCTTATTAATAACAGCTCCAAATGCACCACCCGCACCAGTAATAAGAATGATGATTCCTGCAGAATTAATGGCTTCAGCATATAATGTTTCTTTAGGGGTTGAAATATAAGGGCCAAGTACAACAATAGCAACGATCACACTAATAAAGAGCGCTACATTCTTCTCCCCAATAAAACCTAACGTAGAAGAAATAATCGTGCCAGGAACTAAAATTTGTGATACGGTATTAGCTAAAATTAGGACGATTGGCAATGCAAGCATAAAGAAGGATAGACCAGTGCTAATTTCTTTTCTTGGAGCATCTTGGACGCCTGCGCTTTCTTCCATCTCACCAGAATGATTTACACGTTTTCCGATAAACAAACCATACAGATATCCGCCGATTAATGTGGCTGGAATAGCACAAATAATGCCATATAAAATGAATAAGCCGAGATCGGATTTTGTGTTTTCAGCAACAACTAGTGGACCAGGTGTAGGTGCGATCATGTTATGAGATACGATTAAACCTACGCCTAGTGAAGTAACAAAAGTAACGATAGAGAGACCCGTTTTCTTTGATAAGCTTTTAATTAATCCGCTAAGAATCACGAAGGCTGCATCAAAGAATACTGGAATGGAAACGGCTGTGCCTGTTAAACCTAGACCTGCTGCTGATCTTTTCGTTCCAAAGACTTTTAACACAGCTTGGGCAATTTTTTCAACCGCACCTGATGCACCTAGGAACTGACCGAATATAACGCCTAGACCAATTAATATTCCAACACCTGTTAATGTAGCCCCGAAACCTCCAGCGACAATTCCCGGTACTTCTTTAATCGGAAGGCCAATCACTATAGCTGTTGCCAAAGCAACTCCTATTAAAGATAAAAATGGTTCAAGCTTTAATTTTAAAATTAGAAAAAATAATGCCGCTAATGATATAAGAAAAATGACTATAAGCATATTTCCTGTGACCATTTTGTTTTCTCCCCTTATTAAATGGTTAAATTATAAAATAATTCAAGTTGGAATCTAAAATTAGCCGATAGACCAGCTATCACAGTGCTTTTTATAGCTTGATCAAGGAGGTCTATGGATAATGATATCTCTTAATTTTTGAGAATTACTTTCCTTCTAAACAAAGGACAACCTCTTTTAGCGTTGTGGTGGTTCCAACATTTCCAGGGAAGATAATATAAGGAATATGAGGGAATGTGCTTTCATCACCCGTTTTCCAAACCGGAACACCAGGAGCGATTTGCCCAGCAACGGCTGCACGCTTGACCTTTAGCCCTTTTGTTCCAATATCGCTTGAGGTAATGCCGCCCTTCCCAATAATATAATTAGGTCTGACAGCAAAGTTACTTACGATACTTGTGACCGCATTAGAAATTTCTACGGAAAGCTTTAATTCCTCTTCCTCCATGCCTTCACCAAGATCAAGCCGCTCCCGTCTTGTGTAAATAACTGTCGTCACACCTTCAGAGACCTTTTGCTCTGCTTCAAGCTTGGCTCGTTTCACTTCATTTAAGAAGGCTGGTTTGTCTAATACAAGATGAACGTTTAATTCAATAAAGTGAAGGGAGGATAAAGATTTTAAGGCTTGCAGCTGATCAGTTGTCTTTTTAACATGGGAACCGACAATGACAAGACCGCCATTTTTTTGTTCTTCTGTAATTAATTCCGACCTTTCTAATAAAGGACGTGAAGAAATATCCCCGATAACCTTTGTAAATGCTGCAGCAGTTCGAAACAAGAATTGTTTTCCCTTTTGTATAGCTTGGATCAAGGCGCAAGAGAAAATTATTAAATCCTCTTCTTCAATCGCGTTGACAACCACTTTTCCGAAATTTGAAACCTTCATTAGCTGCTCTGTAATATCGTCAACGACCATTTGGCGAAGAGATTGTAAAGAAATATAGGTTACATTTTCCTTAGAAAACTGACCGCCTGTTTTTTCTTCAATCCATTCTCCTAAGTGGCTTGAGTGGTAGCCAAACGTTCTGTCTTTAGCAAATTCCGTTTCACCAGCAGGAACTAATGCATTTCCTTGTTGAACATAGTGAATATCGTTGATAGTTAGGCGCCCTCCTTCTTTAAAGAAAGGAATTAGCACCTCACCGTCTAATGGTGCCCCGCTATTATTTTCAATCGTATGGCGCATCACTTCTGTTTCAAGTGGGTAATGTCCTCTTAAAGTAGAGTCGCCACGGCTAATAAGAATAAAAGGGCGATCGTATTTCTTAGAGATTTTCTCAACCCGTTCCGCGATGTCACGATGAACCTGTTCTGTTTCCTTTGCCGTAAAAGCTCTAGAATTTGTCAGTATAAAAAACATTTGTGCATCATCTTGGAATCCGTGTTCAATCGTATCCTCTGACCAATCAGTAAAGACGGAGACATTATGAACCGTTTGTACGCCAGTCGGGTCATCATCAAGAACAATAATTTTATGATCAAAACTAGGACGGATGGCAGTCCATAATTTCCTTACAGCTTCTTTATCAATGGGAGGATAGGATGCAATTACTTCATCTGCTTTCTGCCATTCCATTAATTACCGGCACCTTTCACTTCAAAATTAGCAAGCTTTTCATAATATTGAACTAAGCCACCATGATCATCTGCTTCTTTGCCATCAACTTTTAAAGCATGGAACATTTCAAGTACTTGTGTTGTAAGAGGGATAGGAACTCCGATTGAGTGAGCTGTATCCATTACATTCGTTAAATCTTTGAGGTTGATATCAATTCTTCCGCCTGCTACAAAATTTCTTTCAAGAATTAATGGAACTTTGGCATCAAGTACTGAACTTCCAGCTAGACCTCCGCGAATAGCCTCGTACATTTTCTGAATATCTATACCAGCCTTAGCTGCAAGGACGAGAGCCTCTGACATCGCAGCAATGTTCACATTGACCATAATTTGATTAGCTAGCTTGGCCGTTGTCCCGCAGCCGTTATCTCCAACAAGAGTAATAGCCGATCCCATGCATTCTAAAATAGGTTTTACTTTTTCAAAAATTTCTTCTTTTCCGCCTACCATAATGGCAAGTGTACCGTCTATAGCTTTAGGTTCCCCGCCGCTTACCGGCGCATCCAGCATATGAAGGCCTCTTTCTGCTAGGGCAGCCGCTAGTTCCTTCGAAGCGACAGGAGTGATGGAGCTCATATCGATGATAATAGAACCTTCATGTGCGCCTTCCATAATCCCGTTTTCACCATAAATAACACTTTTTACATGCTCAGTTTTTGGAAGCATCGTGAAAATAACCTCGCTGCTTTGAGCGACTTCCTTTGGAGATTGAGCTTCTTTGGCTCCATCTTGCTTTAATTGCTGAACCGCAGCCTCATTTATATCAAATACAGTTACCTCATAGCCTTTTTTTAAAAGATTACATGCCATGGGCCTTCCCATGATTCCGAGTCCGATGAAACCAAGTTTCATTTCAAATCCTCCTCTTAATAAACCGCTTTCAAATCCTCTGTTAATTACACACGAAAATTGTACACAAATTATTCAAAAATGTATACAAAAATAATTAGAAAGTGTACAAAAGAATAAAAATCGTATACAGTCAGGTTATTCCTTTTAAAAATGAATCATTCAAACTATACTTTTACATAAGGAGTAAGCGATCCTATTTACAGTATTTATTATTTTCCTAATGGAAGAAATTACTCTTCCTTCACTTCTTTTTGTCATAACTTTTATTAGGAGTCGATAGTCATTGGTAAGGCAAACGACAGGATTAGCGTATTTGCAATCATATGAATATATAAGAGATAAAATTTTAAACGGTGAGCTGCCGAGGGGTACGAAGCTTGTTGAAGAAAGACTGGCTGAAGAACTAGGTGTTAGCCGGACACCAGTGCGTGAATCAATCAGAAAGCTCGAACAAGAGGGATTAGTTAAACAAAAGAGGGTCGTTAATCCAACAGATATGGATTTGCGAAATATTTTCCAAGTTAGGATCCTGCTAGAAGGATTTGCTGCGCGCTATTCAGCGACTTATATGAGCCAAGCGGCATTGGAACAGTTAGAGCAGTGCATAGAAATTGGACACTCGGGAACAACGGAAGAAATTATGAAAGCAAATGAAGAATTTCATAATATCATTGTACAAACAACAAATAACCCGATGATGATTGATATTATTGACCGGATGCAATCCATTATTTATTTGTTCAGAAAAACGGTTGTCTACCATAAACGTCCATTTTTAATTGAGGAGCACAGACAAATTTTTGAAGCCATTCAATCTCATGATGGTGAAGAAGCAGAGAGGATCATGAAGAAACATTTGCAGGCAGACTTGGATTTTTGTTTACATATGCTAAATCAATAAAGCAAAATGTAAAGCCGTTCAATATTTTGAACGGCTTTGCATTTTTTAATATTGCGATTAGAATGATTTCGTACTGGCCTTGAACGATTTATTTAGTCGAACGAGTCTTATCCCTCAATTTCTCATACCATAATATTGTCTTGCTTGGATCTTTATCATTGATGAAGATTTTCCTTTTTTCCAGTTCAATATATACATACGGGGAGGCTCCTTTCTGAATAAAAAGCAGGCTGCTTCCATAATCTTTCACCTTAAAATGGCCTTTTGACAGCGTTGGCATTCCGATACCGTTCGTTCTTACTGTAATATCGGGCATCACCTCCAATAATTCAACGTGTATAATGCCATCAATTGGCCATTCATCTCCGTACATCCCAGTTATCTCAAAACTATTTTCCTTTACACTTAGTTCATATCCCTGATAGCTAAATACAGAAAGAGTTGTGATCGTCCCAATTACTACGATAAATAGGATGGTGCTGATTATATAGCTTCGCTTTCTTTTACTAGGAATATCAAATTTAGATAAATAAATGAGGCCGCCCATTAATAGAACCAGTATAACTCCAAATTGAACTTCCATCGAATATGTAAAAGAACTAAACGAGAGAGGCAGCATAATGATCATAACAACTGCCGTAACAAGTAACAGATTTCCGATTTTTTGAGGATATCCATTCGCAATCAACTGCTGTTTTTCCGTTTCAGAACGGGATGAAAATCCCGAAATTAAAAAATAAGCTTTCTTGTAACGCACAGCCCAGCCAAGCACTAAAAACAATAATCCAATCATTAATTGTGAAATAAAAAGCCCCCACATGGATATATGAATACCACCTTTTAAAAATATTCTTTCTCCTATTAGTTTAACAGAAATGGGGCTGCTTTTTTGGATGAAAAGAGGAAATGGATGTTTGATGTTGTGCTCTTTACTAAACCAAAAAGATGCCACCTAATAGGGCAGCATCCATTTATTTAGATCCTAGATTCATAGATTTTCAGATTTGCGTAAATGGTTTCTAATGTTGGTGCTTGAATGCTTGTGGCTTGTGCTTGTTTTAGTAAGTAACCGAAAAAATGGTCTGCTTCGATTGGCAGTCCTTTTTCCATATCTCTTTGTAAGGATGATTTAAATTCATAGCCGAGTCGCTGTATTTGAGATAATTGAACTTCTTCAATATTCTCAGCAACAGGTGCGCCAATTGCTCTCATAATGCTGACTGTCTCCATAAGAACTCTTTCGATCGTTTGAAGGCCGAGCTCCTGTTCGCAAATGGGTCCGCTTGGCGATTGGAATAGAGAGGTGACTCCTGATGCAGTGGTTATAAATAAATATTTATGCCACATATCCTGCATGATATTTTCGGATAATCGAAAGTTTGCTTTAGTTCCAGAAAAGGCATCCTGCAGTTTTAAAATACGTTCCGTTTTTTCGCCATTTCTTTCTCCAAATACAAGGTCATGGATCGGACTTTTTTGGAGAACTTTTCCGGAGTTATCAAGGGTCGTTTCAATAAAGCATAGTCCCCCAATAACCCGCTCCTCCCCGAACACATCAATAAGCTTCTCAATATGGGCAATCCCATTAAGAAGTGGGAGGATCATTGTTCGATCTCCGGCATAAGTCCGAATACTTTCAATGCCGCCATCCAAATGATAAGCCTTCGTTGAAAGGATAATGACATCGAACGGGTCAGCCTTTTCTCCAGATAATAGTGCTTTAGGTTTTAGGCTCAGATCCCCGTGTATACTCTCAATGATCAATCCATCACGGTCAAGCTGCTGTTTTCTTTTCTCTCGAACGAGAAAGGTAACATCTTCTCCTTTTTCCACAAGGCGTCCGCCAAAATACCCGCCAATTGCCCCTGCTCCTACAATCAATATTTTCATATTGTAAAAAACCTCCTAAGTAGATCTGCTTCTGCATCTTCTAGGTTGTCTTAATATTATAATAATTCATATTGAAGTTTCCATGAAATGAAAAGCACCATTAATTAGTTGCCGGCGGTATGATGACAGGATTAGGATTGAGTGTGCCGCCTCCATTATAATATTGAGGTACTTTGCCAGGGTGAAACCAGTCCCCGATTTTGATCTGGTTGGAAACCTCAATCGGTTCTTCGATTAAAGGGATAATAACGTTCATATGCACTCTTACATTTATATAGACTTCAAGATACGTATTATTAATGCCTGTTTCGACAATCTTTGTTTCTAAATCTGATGTGACATCTCCAAGGATTTCTAACCTGACAGGGATTTCTGGTCCAAGGTTGGATAGTAACGTCATTTTCGTAGCCATTCCTAATGGGATGTGATAAACAATGCCTTTCGAGCTTTTTGTTTTTTCTTTGTCGATATTAATATCATTCTTGAAGTTTTCAAGCTGGTCTAAATCTCCGGCTTCAACTAAATCTAAATATTCCTGTACTCTAATCGTTAATTCCGAAATGACTTTATTATACTGGGGATTAAAGCTGTAGCTGGCTTCACCGGCATTTTCATGCTTTACGATTAATTCATTAATATCTATGCTTTCTGTAGCTTTTTTGGCAATCGCATCATTTATTGCCTGAACTGCGAATTGGCGGGCTCTCGTTTCGGCGATCCCTATTAATGTTGGCTCTAGATTTTTGTTTATGATAATAACACTGAAAATGGTCGTTAGGATAAAAATAACAAACGTAATAAGAAAAACATATTTAAAGGGGAGCGGCCCCTTTTTAACAGTCCATCTCCTTCTTCTTTTAATGAGCATTCAAAACCCTCCCAACTGAGCTGAGCTTGTTTGTCGTTCCTTAAGTTCCACGAAAAAATTGATTCGGGCTTTGTACAAATATATGACCATAACAAGAAAATAAACATGCTCAATTTGTCAGTTTTGAAAGGGTTTTGTAGAATCGTTTAATTTAGTCAGCTTTTTCGGAAAATAACTTCCTGATCTAGCACGACTTCTTTTGGAGGAAACTCCATAGGTGGAGCATATGGAATTAATGCAAAATGGATCTCAGTGAGATCAGATGGCAGAGGAGGAGAGATGAGAAAGCCCATCTGTGTATTCCCGCCGCCGCCGCGAGATCCCTTTTTTGCTACCTTATATTCGGTAGGGCCTGTTATTTCAAGCATTAAATGTGGAATAATATGTCCAATGTTTTCGTTTTCTTTATTTTTATAATTGATTTCTAACGTTACGATGCTTCCGTGCTCATGCTGCATAGCATGAGTTAAAATATAGTCAAAATCCCCAACAGTTGATTTTTTCATAATTTGAATGACGCCTAAAAGCTCACCGGGCCCCTCTGGCATGTAAAATGGTCCGCTGCCATCATTTAATTCATGCATAAGCCAGCCAATCTCCGAAACCTTCATCTTGTATTTTTGTGACCATTCCTCCAATAATTCAGCAGGAGGGGAATAACGCTTTCCTTTGGCAGCAGCTTTTCTTTCACATAACAGCCTAATGA
Organism: Bacillus sp. DTU_2020_1000418_1_SI_GHA_SEK_038; assembly: GCF_032341175.1. Classification (NCBI taxonomy): domain Bacteria; kingdom Bacillati; phylum Bacillota; class Bacilli; order Caryophanales; family Bacillaceae; genus Bacillus; species Bacillus sp. DTU_2020_1000418_1_SI_GHA_SEK_038. The sequence goes on from NZ_CP135435.1 coordinate 941,227, forward strand.
TTTCTTCGTCAATTTTTTTATAAAAATCGGTGTATTCACTTTTTACTTGTTCAAATTCAGCCCATCCCATTTGATAACCTCCACAGTTACATTTATTAATTAGTTTAACAAAATTGGTTAATTAAACCAATTTGTCAATATAAGTGTTTTATTGCAATGCTTGAAAGACAACCACCATCAATAAAGCTAAAGTAAAAAAAGATTGTAAGAGTTGAAATATTTCAAATTCAAGCCAATTACAAGTAATATAGGTTATAAAGACATTTTAGATATAGGAGTGATTACGATGAAGGCAGTAATTCATGCAGAGAAGACTGGTTTAGAGGGACTTACATATAGTGAAATAGCAGCAATGGAGCCAAAGGCGGGAGAAATTAAGGTTAAACTTAAAACAGCAGGATTAAATCATCGTGACCTATTTGTTCTTGAGCGCCACAAGTCTACAGAGCCTCCTTTAGTCATTGGTTCCGATGGGGCTGGAATCGTAGAGGCTGTTGGAGAAGGCGTCACTCTTGTACAAATTGGGGATGAGGTTATGGTAAATCCTGGCCTTGGCTGGAAGGAAAAGAGTGATGCTCCGCCTGCAGGATTTGAGATTGTCGGTCATCCTTTCCATGGAACCTTTGGTGAATCTATTATTTTGCCAGAGGAAAATGTAGAGCGAAAACCAGAATATTTAACTTGGGAAGAAGCAGGTGTACTGTCATTGGCAGGTCTGACTGCATACCGTGCATTGTTCACAAGAGGAAAAGTGCAGCCAGGAATGAAGGTGTTTATTCCGGGAGTAGGGAGCGGGGTTGCTACATTTTTAGTGCAATTCGCTAAAGCTGCCGGGGCTGAAGTATATGTGAGCTCACGTTCGAAGGAGAAATGTGAGAAGGCGTTAGAAATTGGAGCCCACAGAGCCATTGATAGTCATGAAGATTGGAATACAGCCCTAGAAGGATTGAAGATGGATCTTGTCATTGAATCTGTTGGAGCCGCTACTTTTAATAAGTCGTTAGAAATTCTCCGGACGGGCGGAACGATTGTGACATTTGGAGCTTCAGCAGGAGATGAAGTCAAAATAAATCTTCGGACCTTTTTCTATGCCCAGCAAAATCTTCTCGGTTCAACATTAGGAAGTGCGGAAGAATATAAAGAAATGCTGCAATTTATGGAGAGTCACCGAATTCGGCCTGTTATGGATAAAGTTTTTACCCTTGACCAATTTGAACAAGCTTTTAACAGGATGGAACAAGCTGATCAATTTGGTAAAATTGGCTTTAAAATAAGCTAAACTTCTAGAAACACCTCAATCTTTTGGGGTGTTTTTACGTTAATCGAAAAATAGAATATAATAAAAAGAAGAAAACCAATTATTGAAGGGACAGGAATCATATGATAGTCAAAAATGATGAAGAATTAGCAGCTTTAAAGGAAATTGGAAAAATTGTTGCGGTCATCCGCGATGAATTGATTTCACGGACAAAACCTGGCGTAACGACGAAAGAACTGGATGATTATGCAGGGGAGCTGTTTGAAAAATACGGTGCGGTATCAGGTCCAAAAGGAGAATATGACTTTCCGGGTTTTACTTGTATCAGTGTAAATGAGGAAGTGGCACATGGCATCCCGGGAAATCGAATCATAAACGATGGGGACCTAGTCAATATAGATGTTTCTGGATCCAAAAACGGATTTTTCGCAGATACTGGATTATCGATTGTAGTTGGGAATTCAAATGAAAAGCTGCTTCACCTTTGTGAAACGGCACAGAAGGCATTTGAAGAAGGCTTGAAAAAGATAAAAGCAGGCTCTAAGCTAAGCACGATCGGAAAAACGGTTAACCGAGTAGCGAATCAGAATGGTTATACCGTTATAAAAAATCTAACTGGTCATGGAATTGGAAGATCCCTTCATGAGAAGCCAGACCATATTTTAAACTATTTTGAGCCTTGGGATTCCCAATTGCTGCGCGATGGAATGGTTATCGCATTCGAACCATTTATCTCTATGGGAGCGGAAGAGGTAATCGAGCTTGGTGACGGCTGGACATTCGTGACGCCTGACAAGAGCCTAGTCGCACAATGTGAGCATACGATAGTCGTGACAAAAGGGGAGCCGATTATTATTACGAGGTAAATTAATTTTTAGGAGAAAATAGATGGCTAAATATAAGTAAACTTTTTTTCAGCAAGGAGGCAAGTTCCTCTTGTTGATAAAAGTTTACTTTTTTTGTTACACGGAACTTGTTCCACGATATGATATTGGACTAGAAGATAGTATTGAAGTGCTAATGGAGGATACATGGTGGAATAAGACAATATTCATAGATTTAAAAAAACTATGGGTATGTTTTGATACGATTGAATTGACTTTATTGAGGATGAGACCATGAAAGGTTCATAGTGCGTGTTTTATCCTTCCACTTGCTCAAACGCTTACCATGAAAGGTTCATAGTGCGTGTTTTTTCCTTCCACTGGCTCAAACGCTTACCATGAAAGGTTCATAGTGCGTGTTTTTTCCTTCCACTGGCTCAAACGCTCACCATGAAAGGTTCATAGAGCGTGTTTTTTCCTTCCACTGACTCAAACGCTCACCATGAAAGGTTCATAGTGCGTGTTTTTTCCTTCCACTGGCTCAAACGCTTACCATGAAAGGTTCATAGAGCGTGTTTTTCCCTTCTACTGACTCAAACGCTCACCATGAAAGCTTCAAAGTGTATACTTTCTAAAATTCACCCAAAAAACTGATAAAAAAAACATTTCACCTTTTTTATTTGATTGGAACGGAACCTTTTTGCAGCAAATGTGGTCTAATGAGCACAAGGGGGGATGATGGTGCTTTCGGAAAATGATGTTCTTCTTGCCCAGAGCGGGAACGAGGAGGCTTTTATTCGATTAATAAGAAATTGTGAGTCTTCCCTTTATCGAGTGGCGAAGGGGATTCTTAAAGAAGAATTGGATTGTGGGGATGCGATACAGGAAACGATATTGAAAAGCTATCATTCTATTTCTAAGCTGAAAAATCCAGCCTATTTCAAAACATGGCTAATTCGGATTTTAATAAATGAATGCAATGATATGTTAAAGAAAAAGCATAAGAGCTACTCTCTCAATAATATAGAAAACTTGGCAGAACCTCAAAAAGCTGAAAATGAATTTGATGAATTAAGGTCGGCTATTTCGGAGTTAAACGAAAAACATCGGATGGTTGTCGTATTATTTTATTTTGAAGATTGTTCCATAAAGGATATAGCGCAAGTTCTAAATATTAGGGAAGGCACAGTAAAATCAAGATTAAACCGTGCACGGGCGCTGCTCGCATCCTATCTTAACCAAGAAAATGAAGAAGGGAGAGATGATAATGGACCACTCAAAATTTGACACGAACATCAAAAAAATCATACAAGAAGAGGAGTTAGAAGCACCTATTTCAGTTAAAAATCGAGTCCATCACACCCTTTCAAATCTTCCAAAAAAGAAACAATCCTTTACTTTTCCAATAAAGTATTTATTAAGCGGGGCTGTTTGTATATTCCTTACTATTGGTGCCATTTATTTTTTAACTAATGAAAATACACGCCAACCCAGTGAAACTAGACTTGCTGAAGAGAAAAATGGCAAAGACGAGAATATCGTTATTCATGATTACCTATATGCTGGAGAAAGTGAACATTGGAGAGCCATACATGAGTTCTATGGAAAAGGAGTATTTGCTAAAAAAAAGGATGGCCGGATTGGCTATAACAGTGAATCAGAAGAATTATTTTACATTGAGTATAAAGGCGAATTTGCAGAAATAAAAGGAAAACCCTTATCCTATAGCTATAAAACAACCGCTGGTGGGAGTGGCAGATCATTAGACCAAATGGATAAAAAATCGTTCACAAATCACTCAGGACCTGATCGTGGAGCAGCGATGATGCAGGAAAATGAAACCGTTGAAGTGACAGTGGAATGGGATGAGAAAAAGGAAACATTCCTACTGCACCCTGATAACACAAGGAATTGGAATATAACCCCAACCTTTCCTGCACCATCTGACGGAGGAAATCAATCAATATTAAGAGGCTTAAAAGGGAAGGCCGTATATATGGATTTAGATGACATAAAGGCTGGTAAAGCTTACAAAACGCGATGGTTTTTTTGGGGGAAGGGTTTAAAGGAGAATCCAGGGGAACAGCTTAAAATAACAGCCACCCAAAAGGATACAGGTAAGCGGATAGAGATGGTTCGTGCTAATAATTGGGAAATTACCCTTCCGCAAACTGAAGATTTAAAGGATGTACTAAAAGCACAAGCCTCACAGCATGTGATGATGAACTTTCCATCTTCTGGAGTATGGCGGCTTGATGCCCATATCGGCAACAAGTATTATGCAAGCATTGTTTTAGAGGTAAAATAAAGCAAAGAATGCCCCCGCTGATTATGAGGGCATTCTTTTTTTACTCAAACTTACCCCGGCTATTTCCGAATTTCGGTTCATAGCGACTAGTAAAATAAATCCACTCACTATTAGGAGCAAACTTGTTGTGAAAAATACAGCAGAAAAGCCAAAATAGCCAGAAATAATTCCTCCCATCACGGGACCAATAATGTTTCCGAAAAAGCGCAGGCTTGTGTTATAGCCAAGAACTTCCCCTTGCATGGCGATGGGTGCCTCCTGCCTGATATAAGCAATCCGGACGGGAATAATACCTCCGATTGTCACGCCAAGAGTAAATCGAATGAGCACCAGCTGCGAATAATTCGTGACAAATCCTCCGGGCAGATAGAAAAGGCCTGCTAGAAAAAGCAAAATAACTAGAATTTTAATATAGCCGTAGCGGTCGGCAATTTTTCCCCATTTTCTAGCCATTATCAAGTTCCCCAGCCCTCCTGCTGAAAAAGCAATCCCGGCAAAAAATGCAAGGTTTTCCGTGCCATGAAGCTCACTGACATATAAAGAGAGAATGGGCTGGATGCTAAAGTGAGCCATTTGAATAAGAGCTGAGATGAGCAAAACGGTTAACAAAACAGGGTGGCGGATAATGTGAAGAATGACTTCCTTACTCGAATAACTTGTTTTCTTATCTTCCTTATTCTGCAGAATGATTTCTTTAGTAAATAAAACGAGCAGAGCGGAAATAAATATGAAAATCGAAGTCCATTTAAATGTATCAGCATAACCAAATATATCTGCAAGGATACCGCCAAGCATAGGCCCCATCAGCGAACCTGTAATACTGCCGGTCTGTAAAGTTCCCATTACCTTTCCTGCAATATGCTTCGGGGTTTGCGTTGAAATAAATGCCTGCGACATTGGTATAAAGCCTGTAAAAATCCCCATAAAAAGCCTGAGCATAAAAAGCTGCCAGACAGAAGTAACGTATCCCATGAGGAAAATGGATAATCCCATACCTAAGCCTGAAACAATGAGAATTTTCTTTCTCCCGTATAAATCACCAATTCTTCCCCAAATCGGCGAAAAGAGAAAAGCGGCAACAAAGGTAATGGCAAACGTCCATCCAGACCAATGCTGTACATAAGTCGAAGAAAAATTCCCAAACGTCTTAATGTACAGAGAGATAAATGGCAAAACCATCGTCATGCTGCCAGCAACGAAGAAATTGGCGAACCACATTATGAATAAATTCCGTTTTGAATCAGGATTCATTCCTTTAAAACACTTCTTTCTTTTTTATTTCGTTTCCCTAAATATAGTATACATGAGTTTCTGAAAATATGAAAAAATATGCAAAGTGGGTGCTTTTTCAAAGTTTACAGCAGTAAAGTATAAAGGTGTAGGATGGGTATGAGAAGGGTTAAATTACTTTATCCAAAAAGCAATATATTGGATATTACAGGGCTAAAGCTATAGTCTAATAGGTTTATTGACAAGTGTAAATAAATTTTAAAATAATGATTGTTTTATTTTTGTACATGTTTTATAATTCTTAATAGGAAAAAGATTCAGAATATACAACACAAAGGGGGATTTTATTTGGAAGCTTTTGTTAATGGATTGAATAATATTTTATGGAGTACACCTGTCATTTATATTTGTCTTGGTGTAGGGCTATTATTTTCAATTCTTACTCGTTTTCTTCAAGTTAGACTAATTAAAGACATGGTTATGCTCATGTTCCAAGGAAAAAGTTCTTCTGCGGGCGTTTCATCTTTCCAGGCCTTATCTATTGCTCTTTCTGGCCGCGTAGGAACTGGTAATATTGCTGGAACTGCCACTGCTATTGCAATGGGTGGTCCAGGTGCTGTTTTCTGGATGTGGGCAATTGCTTTTATCGGGGCAGGAACTGCCTTTGTTGAATCAACATTAGCCCAGATTTACAAAGTAAAGAAAGACGGGTTATATCGTGGGGGCCCAGCCTATTACATTGAAAAGGGTATGGGGGTTAAATGGTTTGCTGTTCTTTTCGCTATCTCTGCTTTAGTGGCATTGTCACTATTAATGCCTGGTATTCAAGCAAATGCAATTGCTTCAGGGATTGAAAATGCATTTAGTGTTCCTAAATGGATTACAGGGCTATTTGTTTGCGGATTACTTGCACTAATTATCTTTGGTGGAGTTAAGCGTATTGCAAATGCGGCACAATTAATTGTTCCGTTTATGGCTATTGGATATATTCTAGTTGCATTAATTATTATGGCAATGAATATCGGAGAAATTGGAAACGTTTTCTCTTTAATCTTTAGAAGTGCTTTCGGTGCCGATGCGGCATTTGGAGGAATCATTGGTAGTGCAATTGCTTGGGGAGTTAAGCGTGGAATTTACTCTAATGAAGCTGGACAGGGAACTGGTCCGCATGCTGCTGCTGCTGCAGAAGTTTCCCATCCTGCAAAGCAAGGTTTAGTGCAAGCGTTTTCAGTTTATATCGACACATTATTTGTGTGTTCAGCGACAGCATTTATGATTCTTTTTACAGGTATGTTCAATACAGTTGGCACAGATGGAAATATGATTGCGGAAAACTTGCCAGGAGTTGAAGCAGGACCTGGATATACTCAGGCAGCTGTTGAATCAGTATTACCTGGATTTGGAGCAGGCTTCGTAGCTATTTCACTTTTCTTCTTTGCCTTTACTACACTAATGGCATACTACTATATGTCAGAAACAAACGTTACCTATTTATTTAAAAACAGTAAATGGCCAACATTTATTCTGAAGTTTGTATTGCTAGGTTCAGCCTTCTATGGATCTGTTAAAACGGCTGGTCTTGCATGGGCATTAGGAGATGTTGGATTAGGTCTCATGGTTTGGCTAAACATTATTGCCATCCTCATTCTTGCTAAACCAGCTTTGCTGGCCCTAAAAGACTACGAACAACAAAAGAAACAAGGACTCGATCCTGTGTTCAACTCAACAAAGCTTGGCATCAAAAATGCTGAGTACTGGGAAAACGGTTACCAAGAGGAAAAAGAAAAAGTATCTTAATAGATTACAAGAAGGATGCTTGGCATATGCTGAGCATCTTTTTTCTGTTCTCTTTTAAAAAACTTAAAAATATTTGCGTTTTATTAAAAAATTTAAAATATTTTTTAGTCCATCCGCCCCTTGCTACTATAGGTTTTTATTAATAATTGAGTAAAAAATTATGCCCATCGAATTAATATTTTTAAAAATAAATATTGTGTCTACTTTTTGAATAATATATAATTATTGTAATATGATTAATAGTCTTAATTACAATAATATTCTGAAATATTAAAGGAGGATTTTTAGAGAAAGAAAGGGTTAATCGATCATGAGATTTTAACTAACAGAGAGAAGGGGAAACAATATGACAGATATTCTATCAAAAATTGCAGATTTTGTTTGGGGACCACCCTTACTAGTATTATTAGTTGGAACAGGACTTTTTCTTACTATTCGTTTAGGATTTATGCAGTTTAGCAGTCTTCCATATGCACTTAAACTAGCTTTTTCAAAAAACCAGGATAAAAAATCAGCAGGAGATATTTCACATTTCCAATCATTAATGACAGCTCTAGCTGCGACTATTGGAACTGGTAATATTGCAGGGGTGGCAACAGCGGTTGTTCTTGGGGGGCCTGGTGCTGTATTTTGGATGTGGATCACAGCCCTTGTAGGGATGGCAACGAAATACGCGGAAGCCATTTTAGCCGTAAAATATCGTACAGTTGGTAAACGAGGAGAAATGGCCGGCGGACCGATGTATTATATTGAAAAAGGATTAGGCTGGAAATGGCTTGCTGTATTATTTGCATTCTTTGGAGCAATTGCTGCATTTGGTATTGGAAGCTCAGTTCAATCGAACTCTGTTGCAGCTGCAGTTCAGTCCAGCTTTGGGATTAACCCTTGGATAACTGGTATTATTTTAACTGTTGGAACAGGGGCGGTTTTATTAGGCGGAATCAAAAGTATAGGTAAAGTTACTTCCTTAATGGTTCCATTTATGGCGATTTTCTATGTTTTAGGTGGATTAACTATAATTTTATTAAATGTTAGCGAGCTTCCTTCTGCATTAGCTCTTATTTTTACTGATGCATTTACTGGACAAGCAATGGCTGGCGGTGCAATTGGTTCGGTTATCCGTTACGGGGTTGCACGTGGAGTATTCTCTAATGAAGCGGGTATGGGATCTGCACCAATTGCTGCAGCTGCTGCAAAAACAGATCATCCCGGACGTCAAGCTCTAATTTCTATGACAGGAACTTTTCTTGATACAGTTGTTGTCTGTTCAATCACTGGTATTACCCTCGTTATGGGTGGACTATATGCAAAAGGTGAATCAACAGGTGCTGCGTTAACGACACAAACCTTTGATCTATTGCTCCCAGGTGTTGGCGGCTGGGTTGTAACAATCGGATTAATTTTCTTTGCTTATTCAACTGTATTAGGCTGGGCATATTATGGTGAAAAATGTTTTGAATACTTATTTGGCTTTAAATCTATTGCAGTTTACCGAATCATTTACACAGCAACTGTGCTGCTTGGTGCAGGAGCAAGTCTTGGTTTAGTATGGACGATTGCAGATATTTTCAATGCATTAATGGCAATCCCTAACTTAATCGGACTTCTATTCCTATCTGGAGTTGTTGTAGCTGAAACGAAAGCATTCAAGCAAATTAGAGCACAAGAAAAGGCACAAAAAGCTAATACAGCAGCATAATATCTATACTATAGTAATATAAAGTATAAGAAGGTGAAACCTATTAATGATAGGTCTCACCTTCTTTTATGGCGTTATCCCTAAATACTCAGCCATTTTACTTAGATCCGAATTATTTTGGTCAATCGTAAAAAAGTAAACATTGTTTTCATCATCAAAAATCATGATATAAGGGTCTTCTTCAACTGGATAAAAAATATTCATTTCATCTGCAAGAGTATGAATCCATTGATTTTGAACTTTAATGGGAGGACGAAGAGGAATCCTGACAATAAACCCTTTTCTAGGAATGGGATTTATTTTCTTATATATACCCTCAATATTGGATAGGTAGTTTTCAGCTTCTTTATTGATGGCTGCTGTAATAGGAATTTCTTTAACAACCTTTGCCTTATCTATATGATATACTTCAATCCTCTCGCTCTTTCCCTCGGCATGAATAGGTAATGAATAAACTAGTAATCCTATTATTAAAACAATGGGAATTATACGGTTCAAAGGCTTCACCTCATTAATAATATGACCGGATAGGTGCCTAACTATTCCTCACAAAAGCTGACTTAGACTAGACATCTTATGCGTGATACGCTAGTATCAGTAGCGAAAATACTTTTCAAAAAATGAATGTTTACATATATAAAATTTAAGGAGTCCTATATGACACAAACTTTAATTAGCGAACTAAAGCCATTTATCCAAGAGGTATGGAAAAAATCGAATTTTTCACAACCAACAACGATTCAGTCAAATGCAATTCCAGCTGCAGTTGAGGGAAAGGATCTAATTGCTGAGTCTCCGACAGGTACTGGAAAGACGCTTGCTTATTTGCTGCCGATATTAGAGAAAATTGAAAGTGATCAAAAGAGCCTTCAGGCGGTTATTATTGCACCTTCTCAAGAGCTTGTAATGCAAATCTTGCAAGAAATTCAAAAGTGGTCCGAAGGCAGCGGTATTCGAGCAGCCTCCTTTATTGGAGGCGCCAATGTAAAGAGGCAGCTGGAAAAATTAAAAAAGCATCCTCATATTGCTTTAGGTACACCTGGGAGAATGCTGGAATTAATTAAGCAGAAAAAGCTGAAAATGCATGAAGTCAAAATGATTGTGCTCGATGAGGGGGATCAGCTGCTAGTACCTGAGCATTTGGAAACAGTTCGAAATATCGTCAAGTCCGCTTTAAGTGAACGTCAAATCCTTTTGTTTTCGGCTACACTGCCGCAGGGAACAGAAAAGCTGGCACGAGAATTAACAGCAGATCCTGAAATTATCAGAGTTGAAAAAGATGAAACAATCAACGCAGCCAATGTTGATCATTTTTACTTTATTACGGAAAAAAGAGACAAAATCATGATGCTTGAAAAAATCTCAAGGTTGGATGAGATTAAAGCACTTGTTTTTGTAAAGGATATAGGGAATTTAACAGTTATGTCAGAGAAGCTAGCTTATAAAAATATTTTAACAAGTTCTCTGCATAGTGATTTAAATAAAATGGATCGGCAAAATGCTTTAAAGGATTTACGGACAGGAAAGACAAATTTGCTGCTTGCAACAGATGTAGCAGCAAGAGGGTTGGATATTAAAGATGTCACTCATGTCGTTCATTTCGATTTCCCGAAAGATTTGAAGCAGTATGTTCACCGTTCAGGAAGAACAGGGAGATTTGGCGCGAGCGGAACAGTTATTTCCTTAGTAACGGAGAGAGAGGAAAGAGAACTTAGGAAATTTACGAAGGAGCTTGGCATTCTAGCTTCAAAGAAAGTCATGCGTGCTGGTAAAATAATCGATCCGGACCAACGAAAATAATTATTAGAATAAAGTTTCGATATTCGCCCATACTACTTTTTGAAATAGTAAAAAGGAGTCGAGGAAGCTATGGGCAGAAAAAAACAGGGTAATGCAAATGCGGAACGCAATAAGAATGCCAAAAAAGGCAATCGAACGAGCTCAGAACTAGTTGAGTTTACAACAGGACACGATAATCCACAAAAAAACCGCCGCCAAGAGTAAAAGGCAGTAGTTATATTTTTTAAAAGAAAATTAAAAAAATCCTCTTTATTCTTCACGAAAGAGGATTTTTTCTATCTCTATTGTAAATCAATCTTTTTAAGCGGCAATTTGGTTGGTCCGTTTAGTACTTCTCCATCATACGTGTACCTTGATCCATGGCAAGGACAATCCCATGTCCTATCTCCCTCATTCCACTCCGTTTCACAGCCCATATGTGTGCAGGTTGTATTAACAAGATGCATATTTCCTTCTTTGTCCCGGTATGCACCGGCTCTTTCTCCATTAATCATGACAACAGCGCCTTCGTCCTTCTCGATATCATCCAGCGCTTTTGGTGTAACGGCGAGCTTTCCTTTAATAAGGTGACCAGCAACATCTGTATTAATAGAGAACACCTTTTTAAGACTTGGATCTGCTTGGAATCGAGAAGGAGAGAACAGCTCTTCATAAGGATTTTCCTTTCCAATAATGATATCCTTCAGAAGCATAGCTGCCGCTGTTCCATTCGTCATTCCCCATTTCCGGAAACCAGTAGCAACGTGTATATTTGGTTTATTGGCCTTGATTCGACCGATATACGGGAGTTTGTCCAATGTTACCAAATCCTGCGCTGACCAGCGGTATGGGAATTCGGTAATCCCAAACACCTCAGCTGCAAAGTTTTCAAGTGCTTCATAATGCTTCATTGTGTTAATACCTTGTCCTGTTTTATGGCTTTCGCCTCCAACGAGGATTAATTTATCTCCATTATATGGCGTATATCTGAGAGAGCGGGTTGGTTCATCAGCGCTAATATACATACCATCTGGGAAATCTGTGCTTGTTTTGATCCCAAGTATATAGGAGCGATCGGCATACATTCTGGCAAAATAAAATCCCATTATGTCTACAAATGGGTAATGAGAAGCAACAATTACTTGTTTACATTTTACTCGGTGTCCATCTCTCGTAATCACGACAGGATGGTCATTTTCCCCAATGTCTACAGCAGTTGTATGTTCATAGACAATGCCGCCAGCATCGAGAAAATCCAGCAGCAAGACATTTAAGTACTTTAATGGGTGGAATTGTGCCTGATCATTCATCACAAGTGCCAATTTAGTATTAATATTAAAAGGAATGCTCTCCTCTAGCTTGCCATTAATCCCAAGTTTTTCGTATGCTTCCATTTCTGTCTCAAGCTTCCTCGCATACTGATCAGAAGTCGCATACATGATGGCACGCTGGTCACTAAAGTCACAATCAATCCTTTTATCTTGTACTTGGCTGCGAACAAAATCGATCGCTCCCATTTCCGCTTCGAAATAAAGCTTTGTCCTTTCCAGACCAAAGTGATTAATAAATTCATCGTAAATTAATCCATGCTGGGCGGTAAGCTTTGCTGTAGTATGGCCAGTTGTTCCAGTCAGGATGTTTCCAGCCTCCAAAATAGCTACCTTTAATCCCTCTTTCAAAAGAAGGAATCCAGCTGTAATACCGGTAATTCCGCCCCCAACAATGGCCACATCAACAGAAGTATGTTCAGTGAGCTTTCCGAAAGATGGAAGGGGAGCTTCTCTCCAATAAGACTCAGGAAACTGGGGCATTTTTTTATTAGACATACCTTTCCTCCTATACGTTACTTCATCCATAATTTTTCCAATAGATGTCATTTGTATACAGTTTGTAGGAGGATATAACTATAACATTTTTCAATAGAATAAAAAGCCGGCTATAAAAAATAGCCAGCCATTCAATCGGAAAAAAATAAATTAAGACGTTTCATCACTTTTTCAATCTCCGCTTTCAGTCACTTCATCATTCGGAATAGGATCAATAGACTTTGCGTCTTCCAGATTCAGTGCTTTATTCGTAAAATAATGCAGAAGGATTCCAACAATACCTAAGGAAATGACAAAACCGAGTGTTGTCACAATCATTAATATCATTATTTTGCCTCCTTTTTTTGCGATCCTTGTAAGACTTGAATCGATCAAATTCGTGTTATAATTGGAAAAAAGGTGATCATTTTAGATATATGCTCGGGAAACACATTTTTTTCCGATAATAAAGGGATAATCGTTATTTATAATGAAATAAATAGAAGATGGGAAGAAAAAATAGTTTAGGAGGTTGAAGAATGATTAAGAAAACAGCCGATCTTTGTGATAAATTCGGAAAGGAATTGGAAGTATGCCAGCAAGAATTCCGCTCTTTCGGGAAGAAGAAACAGTTCGATGGTCCAATTTCAACAGTGAGAGTATTTGAAGATAATGTGTTAGTAAAGCAATCATTAGAAACCATACCCGAAGGAAATGTCCTTGTAGTAGACGGAGGCGGTTCGAAAAGATGTGCGTTGGTTGGTGATATGCTAGCTGAAATTGCGGTCAGCAGGAAGCTTGGGGGCGTCATTATCAATGGCTGTGTTAGGGATTCCGCAGAACTTGCCCAAATGGATATTGGACTTCTAGCGCTGGGAACTAATCCATTGCGGAGTAAAAAGGATGGAAAAGGTGAAAAAGATATTATTGTTACATTTGGAGGGATTGATTGGAATCCTGGCGATTATATTTATGCGGATGAAGATGGAGTAGTAATAAGCTCCAAAAAATTAATCTAAAAAGCGAAGAGGCCCTCCTCTTCGCTTTTTTTGGTGCCTGGCTCAACAATAAATCAATATCTATATCCTATATCTAAAACATGAAACTAGATATTGAATCGTGGCCTCTGGCACCTGTGCTTATATTCATCATTCTTCCCCGGTAGTTTGGATTTCTTCAGGCAGAGTTTTCGAAGCGCCTGGAACGATTCGAGGCTCGTATTCGATTTCATCAGATGAATATATTTGGATCGCAATTTGTCCTCCGGAAGCTCGAGCCCGAATTAATAATGGAAAGGTATATTCGTTTTTAAAGCTGAAGTCAGGTCCATACCAGCTGACAGCAGCATCCCTTCCATTTGGTACATACGGAACGCTTTTGGAATGGGAATAGCGTTCAATGATTTTCAAACCAGCCCGATCAACCGAGTTAAATAGGGTAGATGAGACTTGGCAGATTCCCCCGCCAATATCCTCGGCTAACTCTCCTCGAACAATAACAGGCGCACGCATATAACCCCTATTCTTCGTTCGCTTTCCTACAACACGATTAAAGGAAAAAGTCTCACCAGGAAAAACAACCTGATTATTAATGGCTTCTGCCGCAAGAGCTATATTATGAGAGCGTGCTTTATTTCTTTGATTGAAAAAGGTCACATATCTTCCAATTTGCTTAACGTGAATATGCAACAATAAATCCCGATCCACTCGTGGATGAATCGCAAGCATTGGCACTTCAATTTTAGAAGTGTTCCTGTTGTAAAAGTATGTATAGAACAGGTCTGTAAAAGCCTTTCGGTGTAATCTCCTGCCTTTTTCTTCTGCTATAGCTTTTCCTGTCTGGCTAATATAAGCATTTTTCGGTGCTAGATACGTTTGTTTATCGACCACTTCAAGGAGCTCATTCAATTTTTCTATATCGATTAAAGGAAAATCTGGAAAAGAGATTGCGTAATCCATTCGGTCAACTGTTATGACTGATTCTCCCTCGCATTCGATTGTGAGGCTTCCAGGCGGTTGAGCAGGTTGGATAAAAAGTAATATTCCGCATAGCCAAGAAAGGTACATATTATGGCACACCTCCTAAATCTAGTATGGTTTAGAGCAGAGAATTCATGTATTATTCCTTTCTATTTTTTACTATAGGCTGTTAGGTGAAATTGGAGTCTTTTCCTGTTCATTTTAATGTCTCTTACCTTAGGCCGCTCATATGCTCGGTCTCTGGACCTAGTTAAAAATAAAGCTCAGGCTCGTTATGAGAAGAATGAAATCAAGGTAAGATGATATCAAGAAAGGAGGAAACGAAAATGAAAAAATTCGGTTTACTATTAGCAGGAGGAATTGCTGCATTTGTATTATTGTCAAATCTTGGACCATTGGTGGCCCTAGGAATCAGCATCGTTATTCTGTACTACGTGTTTAAACAATTTTTGAAAACAGATTCAACATTAATGAAAATTGGCTGGGGGATCATCGGCTTTATTGCACTGATGGCCACTGCTTCCAATATACCAGCAATCCTTGGTATTGCCGCTGCTTATGTTCTGTATCTTGTGTATAAAAAATGGAATGAAAAAAAGTCAGTCGTTGTAGAAGACAATGACCCATTCACAAATTTTGAAAAGCAATGGGCAGAACTAAAGAAAAAATAAAAATCTTAAGGAGAGAGAAAAATGACAAATCTATTTACTCGTATTAAAAACACTGTATTAGCAGATATCAATGAGGTGCTAGATCAAAAGGAGAAGAGAAATCCAATTACCCTCTTAAATCAATATTTACGTGATTGTGAGAAGGAAACTGAAAAAGTCCGCAAGCTGATGGAACGTCAATATGCGTTGAAGGAAGAGTTCAGCAGAGAATATCGCCAAGCAGAGGATTTAGCAGGAAAAAGAAAACGTCAGGCTGAAATTGCTTCACAGGCTGGAGAAAATGAACTTTACTTATTTGCTTCCGCGGAGCATGCACAGTATGAGGAACGTGCGGCACGCCTAAAGGATGCACTGAACCAGTCAAACCAGCAGCTTGCTGAATTAGAAAAAAAATATGAAGAAATGAAGCATAAGCTGAAAGACATGCATATTCGCCGCATGGAGCTAATGGGCCGTGAAAATATGACAAGAGCTCAAGTGAAAATGAATCAGGTGCTGGATCAGGACATTTCTTCTAATAAGTCAGCTTCCCGCTTCCAAGAAATTGAATCATATTTAGATCGATTAGAAAATCAAGTGAACAGCTCCTATTATCGCAGTACGATTGACGCGCGCATCGCACAAATAGAAAAAGATATGAAAAAAGAAGAAACTCATTCTATTTCATAAGGGAAACATGGTATTCTAAAAAGGCGTGGACAACTGCGCCTTTTTTGGAAGTTTCATAGTGAACATTTTAGAACCATCCATTATCATTGCACTTGTGCTTATTTAATAAGGAGGGAGGAGTCCCATGATAAATAGAGTGAAGAGTGAATATATAAGTTGGATATTATTGCTGGGGGCAGTTGTTCTCTTTTTGGAATTTACATTTTTTAATCGGGGATTGATCTTTTCCCTCCTTGTGGAAGTGGGCATGATTTATATCGGGAGAAAATGGATGCCCCGTAAATCCGGAAAACTCCTGTTTTGGCTTGGAATTATCTTTTTGATTATTAGTATTTTTAGTATGATTACATTTAAATTTTTTCTGTTAGCGATTCTAATCCATTTCTTAATCCAATTCGTTCAGGCTAAGAAAAATCCAGCACATATCAAGCCTGAATTGAAGGAACCAAGTATGAATCTGGAGAAGGAAACGGTCATTCGGCATAAACCGTTCTTCGGCAATCAATTATTCGGACAGCAAAAGACTCCCGACCACGTCTACGAATGGAGCGATATTAATATTCAGACAGGGATCGGGGATACCGTTATTGATTTAAGCTACACTGTTCTCCCAAAAGGGGAAACGGTTATTTATATTAGAAATCTAATTGGAAACATTCAAGTCCTTGTTCCTTATGATATAGAAATAAGTGTAAATCATTCTGTATTAGCTGGTTCAATTGAAATCTTTGGAGCTCAGGAACCAAAGGTTTTTAATCAGACATTGAAGGTTCAAACTACAGGGTTTGATCAAGCTGAACAACGTGTCAAAATTATTACCTCGATCCCAGTAGGTGATTTAGAGGTGAAGCGCGTATGAATATTGTTCAGCGACAAGTCGTTATAGGAGTAGCAGTATCCATTCTCATCTGCAGCTTCTTTATCATTTCTTTTCTATTTCGTTTTCCGCTAATTGATTGGAAAGAGCTATGGGATACAAATATTATGGATATTCCATATGTTATTTTTGTTCCAAGTGTCAGTATTTTTATTGGTATTATGTTTGGTTTAATCTCAGGATTCAATTGGAAAAAGCAAATTCTAACTGTCGATAACTGGCTCTATCATATTGAAGAAGGCCGTCAAATAGAAACGAAAGAGATGAATGCTCCGCCTGATCTGCATTCTATTGTAAACAGAGTAGGCAAAATTCAGAAGCAAATTACTGAACAGGCAAAGCTATCACAAAAGCTGGCAACTGAAAAAGCGGAGGATATGGAGAGCCGTGTTCAGGAAGTTATTTCTCAGGAAAGAAATCGTTTGGCAAGAGAGCTTCATGATTCTGTCAGCCAGCAGCTGTTTGCTGCTTCTATGCTAATGTCAGCTATCAATGAAGCAAAGCCTCAGACAAATGAAAGGGAAACGAAGCAATTAAAAATGGTGGAGGAAATGATTCACCAGTCACAGCTCGAAATGAGAGCCCTTCTCCTTCATTTAAGACCTGCTGCTTTAAAAGGGAAATCCCTTCAAGAAGGAATAAAGGAATTACTTGTCGAATTATCACAAAAAGTAACAATGGATATTAAATGGAAAATAGAGGACTTCCCTCTTGATAAAGGAATAGAGGATCATTTATTTCGCATTCTTCAAGAATCGGTTTCTAACACCCTCCGTCATTCGAAATCATCGAAGCTCGAAGTTTTGCTAATTCAAAGGGATGAGTTTGTTATTTTAAGAGTTGTGGATGATGGGATTGGCTTTGATGTTGAGGAAGCAAAAGCTGGGTCCTATGGTTTGCAGAATATGCATGAACGAGCGGTTGAAGTTGGAGGAACCCTCAAAATCATTAGTTTGAAAAGTAGCGGTACACGGCTTGAAGTGAAAATTCCTATTATAAAGCAAGAGGGGGAGGCCAATGATTAGAGTTTTATTTGTTGATGATCATGAAATGGTAAGAATCGGAGTTTCTTCGTATTTGTCTGCACAGCCCGATATTGAAGTGATTGGTGAAGCGGACAATGGTAGAACAGCTATTGATATGGCGTTGGATTTACGTCCGGATATCATTTTAATGGATTTAGTCATGAAGGAAATGGACGGAATTGAAGCAACGAGAAATATTATTGAAAGATGGCCAGAAGCGAAGATTATTATTGTCACAAGCTTCTTGGACGATGAAAAGGTCTATCCTGCTTTGGAAGCCGGGGCAACAAGCTATATGCTGAAAACTTCAAAAGCGAGTGAAATTGCTGATGCTGTCCGTTCCACCTATCAGGGACAATCCGTCTTAGAACCGGAAGTTACAGGAAAAATGATGGTAAAAATGAGGCAGAGGAACCAGCAGCTCCCTCATGAAGAATTGACAAGCAGAGAAATGGAAATACTCTTGCTCATGACGGAAGGAAAGACGAATCAGGAAATCGCTGATGAACTGTTTATCGCCTTAAAAACAGTCAAGACACATGTCAGCAACATACTCAGCAAGCTCCACGTACAGGACCGGACCCAGGCTGTGATCTATGCATTCAAGCATTCTCTTACTGAATAGCCATGAAAAGACCAACTCTAATTTTTCCGAGAAGGTCTTTTTTTTCATCTCTTTAATGGTGCCAGGCACCGAAAAAGGACAGTATTCATTTTTGTGTTTTTGGGGTGGAAAGTTTTGGTGGATGGATTGTTTGGAGGAAGAGTCCATCTCCCTCTAGCCATTCAGCTAGAAAGACATCCTTATAATGAGTAATACCTTGATTGCTGAGCTGCGTTTTTAACCAATCTTCCTTAAAACCAATTTCTTCAAGTTCATCCCATAATACAGTTCCATCACGAATCAGTGTTATGGGGACATAGACTGATTTTCCCGGGAGATTGAAATCCTCCTGAGTCGTTTTTTGATAGCGCGATTTTTTTAATATACTAATGGAACCGTTGCTTTCTAAGTAACAGAAGGCTACCTCTCTAATGGAAAAGGTCTCGCTTTGACGGAGCAAGCTTTGAAGCTGGTTAAGATTCAACCTGCTTTTCTTTAAGCCTTCTCTATCGATGACGCCGTTTTTGATAAGGGCGATAGGTTTTCCTTGGAATATTCCACGGAAAAAGAGGGATTTTCGATCGAGGTATTCTACGATAAATAGCAGTGCCCCCCATAGGATCATTGAGTAAATAATGTAAAAAACGCCAATCTTATCCTCATACATAGCATTCCCAAGCATTTCACTTAATACAATTGAGGCAATAAATGTAAAAGGAGTGATTTGATTAATAATCTTTCTGCCGACAATTTTGACGATGATAAATAAAAAAAAGAAGCCAACAATTAAGTCAATGGATAAATGTAACAGGCTCAATACAGTGTCCCTCTTTAATAGTGATTTTTGTTTTGTTACATTCTATTATTTTCCTAAGATTAGGAAGTTATGAGTCCAATGGGTACGCATTTTATATCTTCCTGAAAATGTTAATAACATGTAGAACATAAAAACAAATGATATGATAAAATTTACTTAAGTTATTCTGGATAAGACAGGTGGAGAAAAAGTGGACAAACATAAAATATTAGCGATTTTAGAAAAGGAACTTGTTATAGCACTAGGATGTACAGAGCCTGTTGCTATTGCATTGGCTGCAGCAACAGCGAAAAGCTATGTGGAAGGAACGATCCAAGAAATTTGCTTAAAGGCAAGCGGGAATATTATCAAAAATGCAAAGTCTGTTGGAATACCTGGGATGTCTGGGAAGGGGCTGGACTTCTCAGCAGCACTTGGAGCGGTTGCCGGAAACCCAGAGAAAAAATTGGAATTATTAGAGGGATTAACTAAGGAAGATGAGCTCTTGGCCCTTCAGCTGATTAATGAAGGAAAAGTGAAGGCAGGGCAGGCTGATTCACCAAAAAGGCTTTATATAGAAGTAACGGTTCAAACAGATAAGCAGACTTCTAAAGTAGTGATTTCGGATAATCACAGTAATATTACGTTAATTGAAGTGGATGGAAAGGCTGTGTTCCTCGGTGGCTGCGAGAATATTGGCATCCAAACCGATGAGGAGGAGCTAGAAAGTTTAACCATTGATGAAATTTATCATTGGGTTCTTCAGGCTGATATAAAGGATTTATCATTAGTAAAAAGGAGTATTGAATTAAACCGGGTTATCGGGATGGAAGGTTTGTCTGGTAATTACGGGTTAAATGTCGGAAGAACAATTCAAGAGAATGTGAAAAAAGGGTTCCTTTCCGATGATTTAGCAACTGCTGCTATGTCTCTTGCAGCTGCAGGCTCGGATGCGCGGATGGCAGGCTCTACTCTTCCGGTTATGGCGAATACGGGCAGCGGAAACCAAGGAATTGCTGTTACTCTTCCTGTTGTTGCCGTAGCAGAAAAACTGCAGGTGTCCGAGGATAAAATGATTCGGGCTGTTGCTTTAAGTCACCTGATCACAATCCATATCAAATCAAAATTTGGCCGGCTGTCTGCCTTATGCGGTGTAACAGCGGCGGGAATGGGCGCGAGCTCCGCCATTGTTTACTTGTTAGATGGCAAATTAGAGCAGGTGAAAGCAGCAGTACAAAACACAATCGGAAATGTATCTGGGAT
The DNA here is from genome assembly GCF_032341175.1 of Bacillus sp. DTU_2020_1000418_1_SI_GHA_SEK_038. Taxonomy (NCBI): domain Bacteria; kingdom Bacillati; phylum Bacillota; class Bacilli; order Caryophanales; family Bacillaceae; genus Bacillus; species Bacillus sp. DTU_2020_1000418_1_SI_GHA_SEK_038. The sequence goes on from NZ_CP135435.1 coordinate 961,811, forward strand.
GATATGCGATGGGGCAAAGGCTGGCTGTGCGATGAAGGTATCCACCTGTTCGAATGTCGCTGTCCAATCTGCATTATTAGCCCTTAATCATCAAGAAATTCAATCAACAGACGGATTTATCCACGATGATGTTGAGAAAAGCATCGAAAGCTTCTGCAAGCTAGGTAATGAAGGGACTCGGCAAACAGATGAGCTTATTTTAAAATTAATGATGGAGAAATAAAGAAAGTGGACTCTGATTCCGTTATTTACCTGGAAAGAGGGTATTTCAAGTGGGTAGCGGACTCTAGTTCCACAATAGTATGAAAAATAGGGTATTTACCTCGTATTTTTGTTAATTAACGGATTCTATGTCCTCATCATTCGAAAAAGATGCGAATTTTTTAGAAATAGGGGATTCGCTGACTGCTAAAATCTTTTTCAAAACGTTCGACATAAATAATATTTCAAAGACTTGTCTCATATCTTATACAATACGATTCTGGCAATACAGCCGGGTCATATTTGGCAGATGTATAAGGAGAGGCAAAATGAATAAATTTTTCAAAGGAACATTATTATTAGCTGTTGCAGCATTTGCGGGAGAATGCATCGAATTTTTAGTAAATATGGTTTTAGCGAGGGAACTGGGGGAAAGAGGACTTGGCCTGTACATGTCCATTCTTCCAACGATTTTCTTGATTGTTTTGCTGGCGAGCTTTGAACTCCCCATCTCCATTTCAAAGTTTATTGCGGAAAAAGACAAGAAATATCATTATAGCATGCTCAACCATGTTATTAAGTTAACCGTTATTTTTACAGCTATTTTACTGCCATTGGCCATTACGATTATTCCATTTATCTCAGTATTTGATCAGTATCATCCTTATCTGAGATGGGTAGTAATTGCCTTTATCCCGATTGTTTCTTTCTCCTCGATTACAAGAGGATTTTTTATGGGGAAGCAGCAAATGGGGAAAATCGCTACTTATAATTTTATGAGAAAAATTGTACAGCTTTTATTACTAGTTTTCCTGTATCAAGTCTTTCAATTTGATACGGAGACGGCTGTGTTAATTGCCTTTTGTACCTTCATAGGGAGCGAGATTGTTGTTTTCTTCTACTTGCTCCATATGTTTATTCTACAATTTCAGCAGGTAAAAAGAGAGCCGCGCGAAAGAATGAGCGGGGGTACTGTTTGGAGAAGCTTGATGGCAGTATCCATTCCAACAACGGCATTAAGAGTATTTCATGCTTTGACACATGCGGTAGAGCCATTCCTCATTAAGGCAGCTCTATTACAAGCTGGAGTGAGCGGGATCGTGGCCACTGAACATTTCGGCATGCTGGCGGGAATCGCGATGACGGTAGGTTTTTTTCCAGCGTTTATTGCCCATTCCTTTTTAATTATGCTCATCCCAACCGTTTCTGAAGCCTATTCTGAAAAAAATACTGACAAGCTCCAACGCCTTCTGCAGCAAGTATGTATGATCACCTTTCTTTACGGAATCCCGGCTGTCATTTTCTTCTACTTATTTGCTGAACCGATTACACTTAACTTTTTCCATTCTTCTGATGCAGCTATTTATTTACAAATGCTATGGCCGTTTTTCCTGCTGCATTATTTCATCATTCCGATGCAGGCTTTCCTAATCGGTCTGGGACTTATGAAAGAGGCTTTTTACCATTTTGTTTGGTCAACGATTGTATCTTTTTCAGTGATGTACGTCCTCGGTTCCATGCAAAGCTTCCAAATGGATGGCATTATCATTGGGATGAATGCCGGGGCTGTTCTCTTATTTCTCATGCATTACCTAACTATTTGTAAGAAAATTGGTGTTAGCATACTGCTTTCTCCCGTTAGAGAGTTTCATTAGACTATTAATGGAAAGGCTATATTAGCGATTAATGTTGAATACCAGCCTTAAGCATGCATGCGGACGGGTTTTATTCGGGGTGAAAACAGGAGAGAGCATGTATGCATAAGGCGGTCTGATCGCCAAAAAAATACATTAACATAGCCTGTAGAAATAACAAGAGCAGCCAAGTTTAAATGGCTGCTCTAAAAATGTTTTTAATTAGGCAGATTCATTTTGTATGAATTTACCCTTTCGATACTGTCTTTTTTCCGTTTTTTTCTTATTTCTGCGCGTTCCTTTGCGGAATCGTACAGGCTTTTCTCTTCCTCTGATTCTGGAATTACGGCGGGAACGGGAGTAGGCTTTCCGTTTTTATCGACAGCGACCATCGTTAAGAAAGACATGGCACAAATATTGCTTTCACCCGTTAATAAATCTTCCGCAATGACTTTTACAAATACTTCCATAGAGGATCTTCCTGTATATGTAACAAAGGCTTCTAGGCAAACGGCATCACCTTGATGAATGGGGTGCAGGAAATCAACCGAATCCGTAGAGGCTGTTACTACGTTCTTCCTTGCATGGCGCGTGGCTGATATCGCGGCTGCATCGTCTATGTAAGCCATTAATTTCCCCCCGAATAAAGTTCCGTAAGCGTTCGTATCTGGCGGCAATACGATACTTGTTTTCATAACATATGATTCTTTGCATTTTTTTTGTTCCTGCATAATGCCCTCCTATGAGTCCTATCTGTATATTCTAAATTCATCATAACAAAAGGATATTAATTCCGTTTAAAATTTATTTACAATTTTATATTTGTTCCTATATAAGTATGCACGATAATGCTGTTCATTATTTTCAAATTGCTGCACGATTTTCCGCCTTAAACGTCTTACCTATAAATAAACTAAAAAGGCAGATGAATTTTAATGAAGTGAAGAGTTTGAAGTAATGATAGAAGGACAGTATCCGTTAGCAGCGACATTAACAATTCCTGATGCCGAGATGGTGGGAAAAAAATATATTTCTAGAGTTGGAACTAGTGCCAAGCATTACGCGTCTACAAGAAAGACCTTCTTATGACTAAATATGCGGACATTGATTCCGTTATTTTCATAAAATAGCCCTAATTTATGAGCTAGACGGACACTATGGAGCTCTGTCAAGAAAGTGGACACCTAAATATCGAAATTTATTGTGCTAGGCTTGTCTTAAATTATTCAAATTATAGATGATTCCGTGGAAGCGTCAAGCCCAAACCGCTTGACCCATCCACGGAATCATCTGGCTAGTCGCTAGTTTAAGACAAGCCACCAAACTGCCTATCACCAACTTATGCAGAAATCCTCTCATAATACTTTTGCGCATATTCGACTGGAGATAAATATCCTATAGATCCGTGTATTCTTTTCCGATTGTAAAAAAACTCAATGTACCGAAAGATTTCGGTATATGCCTGCTTTTTAGTCTGGAATCGGCGACCTTGTATCAATTCTTTTTTTAGAAGGCTAAAAAATGATTCCGCACAGGCGTTATCATAACAATTTCCCGTGCGACTCATGCTTGCTTCCATACCGTATTCCTGGAGTTTTTCCCGATAGTCTTTTGAGGCATACTGAGTTCCACGATCCGAATGATGAAGCAATCCTTCGTCTGGCTTTTTTGCTTGATAAGCGTCATTCAATGCGTCTAATACCAATTGAGTTTCCATATGTCCGTAAAGCCGCCAACCAACAATTTCACGGGTAAACAAATCAAGAATACTAGCTAAATATAAACGCCCTTCCCCACAGGGAATATAGGTAATATCAGCTACCCACACCTTGTTTGGTGCCGAAGTAGTAAAGTTTTGATTCAATTTATTAGGTGCAACAGGATAATCATGATTTGAGTTCGTTGTAATTACCTTGAATTTCTTAGAAACACATGAACGCAGTCCTAATTCCTGCATGTACTTACTAACTGTACGTTCAGTAATTGTGTAACCTTCTTTCTGCAATTGTTTTGTAATTTTTGGGCTGCCATACACATTTTCCGAATCATAATAATGAAAGACAATGCGATCTTTAATCTTTTTTCTAAGCAATTCTTGTTGGCTGGGCTCACGATTTCTCCACTTAAAATAACCGCTCCTAGACACATTTAATGCTTTACACATCTTCATCACTGAAAAGTCAGAGCGATTGTTTTCAATGAATTCATACTTCATGGCTTTGGTCTGCTGAAGATGTGCACCGCCTTTTTTACAATAGCTAATTCTTCTTGAGTTTCAGCTAATTTTTTATCTTTAGCTTTTAGTTCACGTTCTTTTTCTCGTAATTGTTTTTCTAACGTTCTTATACGATCTTCAATTGCGACAGGTTCATTTTCAAACTCACGATATTTTGTCATCCAATCATGGAGACAACTTAGTGGAACCTTTAACTCATCAGCAATATCTCTCATTGATTTCTTTTGCTGTTGCTCTTGTGCAAACCTAACTGTTTCTCGTTTAAATTCTTCACTATATCTTTGACGATGTTCACCCATGGAAACCCTCCTAATTATTATCATCATAACCAATTATGATGTTCGTTAAGGAGATGTCCACTTTTTATTCTAGTTGCACTAGGTTCGTTATTACAAAAAAACACGAGGAAAATACAGCTTTTTTACAAAATAGCGGTACCTAAGTCCGTAAGCATAAGAAATTAACCCATTTTATCATAAATAACGGCACTGGTGTCCGCCAATCATAGATGGGCTAGATAACCAATTTTTAAAATAATGTTAATGATGTAGGGGACCAGGACAATAGCAGAAAAGAAAAGAATATCAATGAGAAGGAGGGCAGCTGCGCAAGGCTGCCTATATTATCTCAATTTTGTTAAAAGTAGTTTCTCAAATTTTAGCCAGAGCTTGTTAGTGAATATAAATTACAGATATAAAACCATATGCTCCTCATCAAAATATAGATCTCCAATTTTTAATGCCCTTTTGTCCCTTCCAAATGTTTCAAAACCAAAGGAATGGTACAGTTTCTTGGCAGCCTCGTTTGTTGCCTCGACAGTTAAGTATATTTGTTCGATTTCGTTTAACTCTTTTGCTTTTTCGATTGCTGCAGATATTAATTGTTTTCCAATGCCCATTTTGCGTTTTTCAGGAGAAACATACATTGCAAAAATATTAGCTCGATGATTTAGCTTCATTTTGGATTCTATAAACAATGTCACCGAACCGATTAAAGCATCGCCTTCAAACGCGCCGAAGGTAAAGGAATCCCCTGATTGAAATCTTTCTCCATAAACCACAGAAGGACGGTCTTTCTCTTCTTCGTAGCTGGACGCAAAGGCGGATGGATGATTTTTTAAAGCAATTAATCTTAAATATTGATAAGCTTCAGCATCGCTGGGGTTTAATAGTCTTATATTCATTGTCTCACCTCATAGTTTCTATAGAACAAGTTAGGGAAAAAATTAATTTGTACAGAAAAATGAGCTTGGTTAACGTTCCAAGTACTTTACTATTTTGTTATTTCCAACTTCACGCAGGTGGGATAATTCCAGAAATAAGTAGAATAAACAATACTAAACCGATAGAAAGAAAAATCACAGAGGAAGTAAATATTGGACCTCTTTTAAAAACAAACGGCTCTCTCTTTTGAATGAGTCCAGTTTGGGCACTTAAATGACTGTCGATAAATCGCGTGGCGGTACCTCCACTGCTTGAGAACCAAAATGAAATAACTGAAAAGGCAGCACCAGTGAAAAACATTACCTCAATAAAACGAACAGAAAACTTTGATGCGACAAAATATGTTATAGCAACTTCTATAACAAAAGTTATAAGCAAAATAATTAAATTTTTCGTACGAATACCTTTCTCCTCCTCTATTTAAAAAATCCCGTTGTATATTTTTCTATATATATTTAGTGTACAACACCCATGAAGTTTTTCCATATTAAATTTGGGTATATAGGAAATAATAGGCATACGAGTTTAACCACTTTATCAGTCATGGAGAACGATTAGATGAGAAAGCGCCGGTTTGAGTTTTTAATTGCACTTGTTTTAATTTTTTCCTTTTATATCATCCTTTTCGGCCGTTACGGTTTGGAAGTCAAAGCAGTAATTTCACTGTTATATATATCTGCACTCTCGATTAGTATCTATTCCTTAATGCTGGAGAATCGATCTCCACAGCATACCCTTTTATGGGTATATGTTTTAATTTTTTTTCCTGTTTTAGGATATTTGTTTTATTTATTTTCTGGGCAGCTTTATTTAAAGGGGTCTCTTTTTAAAAGCAAGCGAAAACGGGATCGAGATGAGTGGAAGAAACTCTTGCAGCAGGAGTCTGCACCGGATTTTTCCTTTTTGCAGGATACACAGCATTCGTTTTTAAAATATGCCAGTAATGCTTCTCCCACTCCTATTAGTACAGCCTCACGAGCATTTATCTTAAAAGATGGGGAAGATACCTTTTCCGAAATTAAGAAAAGGCTAAGAGAAGCAGAAGTTTTTATTCACATGGAATATTATATTTACCGTTCTGATCGTCTTGGCAAGGAAATTATCCAGATACTTATTGAAAAGGCGAGAAAAAATGTAGAGGTTTTGTTTATGGTCGATGCAGTCGGAAGCAGAAAAATGGATGCAGAAGACATACAGGCTATGCAGAAGGCCGGGATAAAAGTACAATCATTTTCCCCATTAAAGTACGGCTTTTTCAACCAAAAAATAAATTTTCGCAATCACCGTAAGATCATTGTGATCGATGGCAAGGTTGGCTTTGTTGGCGGATTGAATGTTGGGGTGGAGTATCTTGGCGAGGATCGAACGATCGGATTCTGGCGTGATACTCATATGCTGCTTAAAGGAGAGGCTGTTTATTCCCTTCACACCGTCTTTTTGCTCGATTGGGAATATGTCAGCGGGGAAAAGCTTCTCGGGAAATATACATCGAATAAATTAAAAATAGAAGAGGATGTCCTTGATGGTGCCGTCCAAATTGTAGCGAGCGGTCCCGACACTCAGCAGGCGCTGATGAGTGATTTTTATTTTTCCATGATTTCCTCAGCTACTAAGTCGATCTGGATAGCCAGTCCTTACTTTGTACCCGATGAGGCCATTCGAACCGCATTAAGGGTTGCTGCTGGAAAAGGAATAGAAGTTCGAATCATGGTTCCGGAAATTAATGATGGTTTTCTAACGCAATATGCAAGCAGATCCTATTTCCCTGAGCTGCTTCGTTATGGAGCAGAAATCTATTCTTATAGGAAAGGATTTTTGCACCAGAAAATTATAATCATTGATGGGAACTTGGCATCGCTTGGAACGGCGAATATGGACATGCGCAGTTTTCACTTGAATTTTGAAGTCAATGTATTCCTGTATGGAACAAGCTCCATCCGTGATCTCGTTGCCCATTACGAAGAAGATATGGAATATAGCGAAAAAATCAGCCCTGTTCAATATTTCAAAAGAGGTTTTGTGGAAAGATCGAAGGAGTCATTTGCAAGGCTGTTCTCAGGGGTCTTATAATCCAGTAAGCCAAACAATCACCATGCTTCTATATGATAAAAAAAGGAAATGTCAAGAATAAAACAAAAAAATAACATAATTTTTGAATATTTAGAAGAAACTAAAAATATATTGACTATGACGAACCATAGGTATAATATATAAGTTGAATGCAGACGAATCGAAAAAAAACAAACAAATAAATGTAAGCGTTTCATTTATAAGAATCTTGGGGATAGGCTCGTTTCTACGGGTATGTCTTCCAACCGTATTAAAACCGGTCGCTTGAATTCTATTGATTGGAATTAGAGAAGCCGCAGACTTAAAGGCGTGTTTTTACATGTCTTAAATCTGCGGTTTTTTTGATATGTATGTAAATGGTGTAGTGAAGAATTTCTTTGGATCAGGCTGTGTAGAATGTCATAAGGGGGTGTTTTTACTTATAAAAATGGAAGTACAAGGGGTTTAGAAAAGATGACTAAAAATTAAAAAGAAGCTGGAGGTGCATTTTGTTGAACAAGTCAGCTGTGTATTATCCCTGGTTTAAAAGGGAAGATATGGACGGATTTTTCGCCTTGTTTCAAAACAACCTCGCGGATTTTGTCATCATTGCAGTCAGCATGCTGGGGATGGGTTTTCCTAAGGAGATCGTTTTTGGAAAGGTGATACCTGGTGCAGCCATTGCAGTCCTAGTTGGAAATCTGTATTATGCTTATACGGCAAACCGACTTGCGAAAAAGGAAGGGCGTGCGGATGTTACGGCATTGGCATACGGTATAAGCACTCCTGTTATGTTTGTTTTTCTATTTGGAGTTCTTCTTCCCGCAAAGACTATAGTCGGTGATCCGGAACTCGCGTGGAAAATAGCTGTAGGTGCATGTTTGGTCAGTGGATTAATAGAAATCCTGGTCAGTTTTATTGGAAGGTGGATTCATAAGCATATTCCAAGAGCTGCCATGCTGGGAGCTTTGGCTGGAATCGCTCTAGCTTTCATTGCAGGAGAAATGCTATTTAAAACTCTGGAAATCCCGGTAGTGGGTTTAGTTGTTTTAGCGATTATTATTGTCGGAATTATTGGTAAAATAGCTATGCCATTTAATATCCCGGCCTCCCTGTTCGCCATCATTATTGGAACAATCATCGCTTATTCAATGGGACAATCCAGTTTTGCGCAGATTACCGAGGGGCTTGGAGATTTAGGTTTTTATCCATTCATTCCAACACTTGCAGCTTTTGATGGAACTGTGCTGCTGTTTACTACCCTGACCGCAATATTGGCTGTCGTCATTCCCATTACTATTTACAATGCGGTAGAAACAATGAATAATGTCGAAGCTGTCGCAACTTTGGGTGATAAATATGATGTAAAAGAGTGTATGGCTGTCGATGGAGTGGGTACAGTTCTGGGAACATTTTTTGGCGGGGCGTTCCCGACAACTGTCTATATGGCCTCAGTAGGGTCCAAGTGGATGGGAGCAGGCCGAGGTTACAGTATACTGAATGGAATTGTCTATGTTTTCGCCGCTATGTTCGGACTGATCGCCGCGATTTCCAGCATCATTCCTGTTTCCGCGATTGCACCAATTATGGTATTTGTCGGGATTTCGATGATTGCAACGGCATTCCAATCCAATCAGGCAAAGTACTTCATGGCCGTATCCATTGCCATGCTGCCATATTTCGCGAACTACATCATGACCCGTTTTAATAATGCAGCGGGGGAAGTCGTAGAAGGCATTTCATCGGCTATTGTTCCCTTGGGGCAGGGAGCGATGTTCTCGGGTATCATCTTAGGGGCAATCACTGTCTATGTCATTGATCATAACTTTAAGAAGGCTGCCATATTTTCAATGGTCGGATTCCTGTTCTCATTCTTTGGAATCATGCACGCTCCAAAACTAGCATTTAATGCTGCGCCTGCCTATGAAATCGGCTATCTTCTCATGGCGGTCTACTTTATTTATTATGCCTATAAGGGAGTCAGAGTCCTTGCTGAACCGGAGATTGACGAGCCGATTATTAAAGAGAAAAGCGGGTAATGCAAACAATAGACAAATAGTAAAAAAGAATAAAAACTTTACAAAGATCCTGTTTTTCGGGATCTTATTTTTATGTATAAAACTAGAGGATATTATCAATCAAATCAAAGCAGACCACGAAGAAATCGAAACCCACAATAGTAGTAAAAATAGGAAAAAACTAGTATGATATAATTGTTTGATGGTTTAGAATAATCTGACCAAAGAGGGGGAGTTTCATGCTTTCAACAGCTGTCATTGAGGAAGTACTTGCCGCTGCGCTTGCAACCGGCGGTGATTTCTCTGAAGTGTTTGTTGAGGACCGGTATACAAACAATCTGACACTTCAGAGCGGCAAAATTGAAAATAGTTTGTCTGGCAGGGATTTTGGGATAGGCATCCGGGTTTTCAAAGGATTACAAAGTGTCTATACGTATACAACGGATGCTTCAAAGGAAGGATTGTTAAAAGCAGCAAGAAATGCAGCTCACGCCATTTCCGGAGATAAGATTATCCAGCCGCAGCCTCTCGTTAAAGAAATTATTACGTGTGCCCATCCGATTACAATAAATCCGAAAGATACCGAAAAAAGCCGCAAAGCGGACGTGATGAAAAAGGCGTATGAGATCGCAAAAAACTACCACTCTACTATACAGCAGGTTCTGATTCGTTATTTGGATGAAGAGCAAAATGTGCTGATTGCAAATAGCGAAGGGAAATTTGTTGAGGATAAGAGAGTGAGAAGCAGATTGGCGATCCAATCCATTGCCTCTGACGGCAGTCAAATGCAGCCTGGCTTCTACGGACCGGGTGCCCATAAGGGGTTTGAGTTTTTCGAGAATTTAAATCTTGAGCATTATGCGGGAGAGGCCTCGCGAATCGCTGTGACAATGCTAGGTGCTGAACCATGTCCAAGCGGGAAATTCCCGGTCATTATTGATAATGAATTTGGCGGGGTTATTTTTCATGAGGCTTGCGGACATGGGCTCGAAGCAACCTCTGTGGCAAAAAATAACTCAGTTTTTGCGAATCGGATAGGTGAAAAAGTGGCGTCAGATGTCGTTACATATATTGATGACGGCACACTCGAGAATGAGTGGGGATCCATTACAATCGATGATGAGGGTGAGAAGGCTCGTAAAAATGTACTCATAGAAAATGGGATATTAAAAGGTTACTTGATTGATAAATTTAACGGTCGAAGAATGGGGATGCCTTCAACAGGTTCCGGCAGAAGACAATCATACCGTTTTGCTCCGACTTCTAGAATGACAAATACTTATATTGCAGAAGGCGAATCCACTCCAGAAGAAATTATCGCCAATACGGAGCATGGAATTTATGCTAAATATATGGGTGGCGGATCAGTTAATCCGGCAACCGGGGACTATAACTTTGCGGTAATGGAAGCTTATTATGTAAAAAATGGTAAGCTGGGTAAACCGTTAAAAGGAGCTACCCTAATTGGGAACGGTGCTGAAACATTAAAGCTTGTCGATATGGTAGGCAATAATTTAGCTCATGGTGAGGGAATGTGCGGCTCCTTAAGTGGAAGCATTCCAGTCAATGTTGGCCAGCCGATGATTCGTGTTAGTGAAATGACGGTTGGCGGCAGTAAGGAGGCTGAATAAGGATGATGGTCCAGGATTTTAAGCAGAAGCTTTTTTCACTTGCGGAGCAGCATGGCTTTTCTGATATGGAGCTTTATTATGAAAAAGAGGAGAAATTCAGCTGCAGTTTGTTTAAAGGCGAGCTAGATTCCTATGAAAGCTCTGAAATAGCTGGGGTCTCTTTTCGGGGTATATGTGATGGAAAAACAGGCAGTGCGTTCACTGAAAAGCTTGATGAGGAATCCTTGTTATTTTTGGTAGAAAGCGCCAAGGAAAATGCTCTAGTTTCTGAGGAAGAAACAATGGATGAGATGTTTGCTGGAAGTGACTCTTACTATGATGGAAGCTTTTATTCAAATGAGCTGGAGAAAGTGTCCATTCCAGAAAAAGTAGAACTATTAAAGACAATCGAAAAGCATATTTATGCTTATGATGAAAGAGTCACAGGGACGAATTATTTTATGCTGGAAAGCGCAGATTCAGAGAGAACCATCATAAATAGCAAGGGGCTCGCACTTAAGGAAAGGCTTAACCATATCGGTATGTTTATTTCTGTTGTTGTGAAGCAGGGGGATGAAATAAAAACAGGGTTATATATAAACGTGACAAGGGATTTCTCCTCTTTAGATCCTGAAGAGATTGCCAAGCAAGCTGTTGAAGAGGCTCTTTCACAGTTAAATGCACAAACAGTGCCCAGCAAACGCTATCCGGTAATATTACGAAATACCGCAGCAGGAAGTCTCCTGCAAACTTTTTCGCCGGTTTTTTCTGCCGAAAACGCACAAAAGGGCCAGTCTCTTTTAAAAGAAAAGGTTGGAGAATCCATTGCTGTTCCGGCATTACAAATTGTAGATGATCCGTTTCTGGAAAACGGACTGTTCAGTAAAACCTTCGACAGTGAAGGAGTGGCAACAGCTAAAAAGGAAATTGTCAAAGATGGAAGACTTGTTACACTTCTTCACAATCGAAAAACAGCAGAGAAAGCAAATGTTGAGTCAACGGGGAATGCTTATAAATCTTCCTATAAAGGAACTTTAGCTGTTTCACCAACAAATTTCTATATTACCCCAGGCCAAACGAGTTTGGAAGGGCTGACTTCATCGATAAAGGAAGGCATCATCATAACCGATTTGGAAGGGCTGCATTCTGGTGCAGATTCGGTTTCCGGTAATTTTTCTTTAGCCGCCAAAGGCTATTATGTAAAGGATGGTGAGATTCAGTTCGCCGTCAAGCAAATGACAATTGCGGGAAATTTCTATGAGCTATTAAACAGCATTGAGCAAATTGGCTCAGATCTTGACTTTTCATTTTCTTTTGTCGCTCCAGGCTATATCGGTTCACCATCCCTATTAATAAAGGAACTGGCTGTAACAGTGGAATAGATGGAAGGGCATATCACATTTGCTTGTGGTATGCCTGTCTTTATATATTCATTTCAATCTTAAATAAAGGTGTGTGCAGAAATGGAAATACTGGACGGAAAACGAGTGATCCTACGCTCGCTAACCCTTGATGATGCTGAAAAAGTTGAAGAATACGCAAGTGACTATGAGATATCGAAAACAACCTTAAATATTCCGCATCCGTATCCAAAGGGCTCTGCTAGAGATTTTATCAGGAGTGTTTTAGAGGCGCAAAAAGAGGGAAGAAACTTCAACTTTGCGATTATCTGCAAGGAGAATCGAAGTTTTATAGGCCTTATTGGGCTTCGACCTGTAACGGAGCATAAAAGGGGAGAAGTTGGCTATTGGATTGGTAAGCCCTTCTGGGGAAATGGATATGGAACCGAAGCGGCAAAGCTGATCATCAAATACGGCTTTGAAGTATTAAACCTGAATCGTATTTATGCAGCGGCTTTTACAAGTAACCCTGGTTCGTGGAGGATTATGGAAAAGTGTGGGATGAAGCATGAAGGAATTTTCCGCAATCATGTATGTAAAGATGGCAAGCCATTGGATTTAACGTATTACGGAATTTTAAAAGAGGAATATAAGGTCGAATAAATGCAAATCCCTCCTTCAATGCGAAAGGAGGGATTTGCATTTATTAGTCTCTGCTTCCAAGAATACCGAAAATACGAAGAATATTAATGAATAAGTTAATAAAATCAAGATATAAGTTAAGAGCCATTAAAGGCACTTCTTCTGCCGTTACACCATATCTCTTCATACGATTAAAGTCAAAGAGAACATATCCGCTAAATACAAGCACTCCAATAAAGGAGAAAGCTAGCATTCCCGTAGAGCTAAGCGGCCAGAAAATATGAAAGATTGAAATGGCTATCAGTGCAAACAGAGCAGCCATCAGCATGCCGCCCAGGAAGGTCAGATCACGCTTTGTTGTTGAAGCATAAATCGCTAAGCCTGTAAAAACGGTAGTCGTTGTGGCTAATGCTAGCAATACTGGGTTCGGACCGATTATCGCAAGATAGTGAGAAATAATTGGATAAGTCGTCATTCCCGAAATAAATGTAAAGGAGAAAAGGAAAGAATACGACATAGCCTTTCTTCGGCGTATAATAAATGCAAATAATAGCATTCCTATTTCAAGAATAATGAGCGGCAAAAACATAGCCGGCGGAACGAAAACCCCTGCCATTGTGCCAATAAAGGCAATTCCTAGTGAAATCGCAAATGTTCTTAAAACGGCGGGTAAATACCTATGGTTTGCGGTTTGTTGCATATACATTCTGCTTCACCCCAAAAAAATTTTCTATATAATTATACGTTAGTCCTTTAAAAGAGTTTCAAAAATTTTATTTTTCCTTTAATAAATCTCTGATTTCTGCCAAAAGAACCTCCTTCTTATCGACTGCTGGCTTCGATTCTTCCTGCTTTTTAAAGCGTTTGTTTATGATCCTGACAAAAATAAAAATCGAAAACGCAACGATAAGAAAATCTAGAATCGTCTGAGCAAACGCGCCAATCTTTATTTCAGCTGTCCCAACTGTAATAACGAGCAGCTTTGTTAAATCAACCCCGCCAACTAGCAGCCCTACTAGCGGCATAATTATATCTTCTACGAGGGAGGAAACAATTTTTCCAAAAGCAGCCCCAATGATCACTCCGACTGCGAGATCTAGCACATTTCCTTTTAGCGCAAATTTTTTAAATTCATTTATCATAGTTTGAAAAAACACCTTTCTCTTACAAAATTAACGTCTATTATACTATGTTATATAGATGAATTTCCAGTTAACAAAGACTTATGTAATTTGCAACATTTGTTGTGTGGGAGGTTCCTTCAACTATATAATATAGAAAAGCAGAGGAATTCTGCTTTTTTTATTGAAGTTATATATTGGACTTTTAAAGAGGAAAAAATATTAAGGAGAACAAAATGGAAAAAAGAAGCCATAAAGTAGATCCACGGTTTAAAATTGCTGAAAAAGAAGCATGGATCGGAATTGGACTTGTTCTATTTAACTTTATCTGGTGGTTTGGCTTTGCATATGGAATGGGCTCAGCTCCTGTGGAAAAATACGAATACATATGGGGTCTGCCAGCCTGGTTTTTCTACAGCTGTGTAGCTGGGTTTATCATCATGGTCATGCTTGTAATTGTTGCTGTTAAGTTTTTCTTTAAAGATGTCTCCTTTGATGAAGAGACGGAAGGGGGGACCTCTGCGAAATGAGCTGGCAAGTAGTCGCTCCGTTAATTATTTTTCTTGTTCTTATTTTTATTATAGGATTTTGGGCAAGCAGGCAGATGAATGAATCCAACTCCTTTCTGCAGGAATATTTTCTTGGGGGAAGGGAGCTTGGCGGATTTATTTTGGCGATGACGATGATGGCGACCTATGGAAGTGCAAGCAGCTTCATCGGTGGTCCGGGAGTTGCCTATACACAGGGGCTTGGATGGGTGCTGCTCGCTATGTCTCAAGTAGTGACCGGCTATTTTGTCCTCATGGTTCTAGGGAAGAAATTTGCCATCACAGCGAGAAGATATCAAGCAGTTACTTTGATTGACTTTTTAAAGGAGCGTTATCAAAGCAAGTGGGTTGTCCTCCTATCAGCCTTTAGTATCATCGTGTTTCTTTTTTCTGCAATGGCGGCACAATGGGTTGGCGGGGCTAGACTGATAGAATCGCTGACAGGGCTAAGCTATCTTTCAGCTTTATTTATTTTTGCGATTTCTGTCATGGTTTATGTCATTATTGGCGGCTTTCGGGCAGTAGCTCTAACAGATGCTGTACAAGGAGCTATCATGTTTATTGGGACGCTAATATTACTGATTGCTGTCATTATTGCTGGCGGCGGAATTCCAAACATAATTAAGGATCTCGCAGCGGAAAATCCGAATTTAATTAGTCCATACGGTTTCGATAGGGGGTTAACCCCGCTTTATGTATCGTCATTTTGGATATTAGTTGGAGTTGGAGTGGTTGGGCTGCCGCAAGTAACGGTACGTGCCATGTCATATAAAAATTCGAAAGCAATGCACCGGGCTATCATTATAGGGACAGTTGTTGTTGGATTTATTATGCTCGGCATGCATTTAATCGGTGTGTTTGCCCGGCCAATTCTTCCGGGGATTGAAATTGGCGATAAGGTAATGCCGCTTATCGCGCTTGAAGTGCTGCCTCCGTGGCTTGCTGGAGTAGTATTGGCTGCACCAATGGCTGCCATCATGTCAACGGTTGATTCCTTATTGCTGCTTGTAAGCTCTGCTGTCGTGAAAGATGTATATTTGAACTATATTAGACCAGATGCTAGAGAAGGCACCATTAAGAAAATGAGCTTTGGGGTGACCGCGATTTTAGGTATACTTGTCTTTCTAATGGCCCTGAGTCCGCCTGATCTTATCATTTGGCTCAACTTATTTTCATTCGGCGGTTTAGAAGCAGCCTTTATTTGGCCAGTAGTTCTAGGATTATATTGGGAAAGAGGCAATAAATTTGGAGCCATTTCATCAATGGCTATAGGGATTGGATCTTACATTATAATCCATATGTATTTTCCAAATCCTTTTGGTATGCACACGGTTGTCATGCCGATTGTATTATCATTGATAGCGTTTATTACAGTTAGTTTACTTACTGGAAGAAGAGAAGCGAACGTAATAAATAGCTATTAAACGAATGGCAAGAGCAGTAGCCTTTATTAGGGTTATTGCTCTTTTTATATTTATAGTTTTTCGAAAAATGGGTATATTGGGAGATTTGTAGAATGGCGGGCTATTTGTTACACTCTTAACATACAATAAATTTTTGTCATGTTTGTAATGATAATATAATAAAAATTGTTTTAGCTAATAGGGAGTTTTTATGAAAAATAATATATATATCCTTTTTTTAATCATGTTATCAGGAACGTTAGCCGCATGCTCTAATGAAACAAATGCATCCAATGATACTCAAAAGACACAAATCAAATCTTCTGCTGCACAATTGGCTGTTGATAAGATGGAGACTAAGGACACAGCTTGGCTAGAGGAAAAAGCACTTTACAAGTTTGAAGCGACAGAAGGGTCAATCGATTATGCGGTATATCTTTATGCTGAGGATGAGCAAAATGTAATGAAAGAGGAGAGCGGTTCAGTTGGAAAAAATCAATTATTTACTGGAACGTATTTCTTTTATTTAGCAGATAAAGCTTCATCAGTCGCATTTAAACAGGCAGCCCTAGTCAATGGGGGGACCCCTTTCAAATTTAATCCTTCCTTAAACCAGGCCTATTCTTTAAAGTTAGGGAAAACTACGGTTTTTGCTGTACATCATTCAAGTGAGCAAGGGAATTATAAGCCATTAATGTATGCAATAAATGATGGAGAGATTGTGAAAATTTCCTCTGAAGAAGGACTAGATGAAATTACCGGAACGGAAATAAAAACGATTAATCAAAAATATTTGCAAACTGCACATCTGCAGGAAAATAAAGTTTGGAAGTTTAGTACATGGGAGTTTAATGGAGAAGCATTGGAGATCACCAAAAAAGATGAATCTACATTTGACGCAACGTCTAGAAATGTAAGTGAGCACTGGTATAAACGGTGGAGCGAAAAGAAAGAGTTATACTATCCCTTCCATAATATAGAACTTAGCCATGATATGGTCGAAAAGGCGAAGCAAGGAATCCCTTTAGGAAGTCCGTATCCAATCGGAACGAATATTGCTAACATTAAGAAATCCGAGCCGAATTTTATGGAGGAAGGGTTAACGGAAGGTACTCCTTATTTGATGTACCCAGAAATAACCTATTATTATGAGCAAGCAACTGGAACGGTAACAGCCGTTTCCTTCCCCGGTGAGCGGGTGAAAACAACAATGGATGAGATTAAGAAATTACTTGGAAATCCGGAGCAAGAGGAGATCAATGCGGATAAAGAGATTCTCGCTGTCTATAATGCAGATAAATATGTTGTAAAGGTTTTATCTAGTGAGGATGGGAAAGTGAAAACCATTTATTTATCGAAAAAGTAAACATAGTAAAGGCTGCCGACAAAGTCGACAGCCTTTCAACTGTTATTGTCTAGCTTCAGCGCCTAGCCCCTCGAGGTCATAAGCCAATCCGTCAAGAAGGTTAAAGAACAACCTTCCTGCCGGCTTGTTTTATGCTTGTCGGACTTGCACAGGATGTGCTGACATCGGCGTTCGCCACAGGACGTGGCGGTTTTTAGTCGATGTTCATCTGATCAAGGCGCTTCCGCTTTTCTTATTAAAATGCCCAATCCCCATTGCGGAAGACAGGCTCTGTTTTTCCGTCTACTGTAATGCCATCAATGTCCATTTCAGCAGATCCAATCATGAAGTCCACATGAGTAAGACTTTCATTTAGGCCATGTTCCTTTAACTCATCACTTGACATCTGCTTTCCGCCTTCTAAACAGAATGAATAGGCACTGCCGATTGCAAGATGGTTTGATGCGTTTTCATCGAATAATGTATTATAGAAAAGCAGATTAGATTGGGAAATTGGCGAATTAAAAGGAACAAGCGCCACTTCACCAAGATAATGTGATCCTTCATCTGTATCGACAAGCTGTTTAAGAATTTCTTCACCTTTCTCTGCCTTAACATCAACAATTCGGCCATTTTCAAAGGTTAATGTAAATTGATCGATAATATTTCCGCCATAGCTTAATGGCTTTGTACTTGATACTGTTCCATTCACACCAGTTTTATGAGGGACAGTAAACACCTCTTCGGTTGGCATATTGGCCATGAATTCATGACCTTTTTCATTGATGCTGCCTGCACCACACCAAAGATGCTTTTCAGGAAGCTCGATCGTTAAATCAGTTCCAGGTGCTTTATAGTGCAGCTTTTTATAACGTTTACTGTTTAAATAATCTACTTTCTCGTGCAGCGTTTCATCGTGCTGCTTCCAAGCTTCAACTGGATTTTCTACATCCGTACGTGTAGCTTTAAAAATCGCATCCCATAATAATTGTACTCTAGAATCTGCAGGTGCGTCAGGGAAAACCATATCGGCCCATGCTGGGGATGGAGCGGCAATGACAGTCCAGCTGACTTTATCCGCCATCATCATTTTTCTGAAGTTAGAAAGCGCTTTCCCTGCAGCTTTTTGAAAATTACCGATTCTCTCGGATTTAACACCCTTTAGTAAGTCCGGGCTTGCGGAAACGATCGACATGAAGGCAGCACCGTTCTTTGCCAATTCTTCAGATTCTTTCGCACGCCATTCAGGATATTCATTGAAAGCCTCATCAGGTGCGAGTTCATATTTCGTACGAGATACAAGATCATCGTTCCAATTCACAACTACATTATAAGCACCTGACTCATACGCTTTTTTCACAATAAGACGAACTAAATCAGCTGAATCAAGGGTTGTATTAATGACAAGAGTTTGCCCTTGTTGAATATTAATTCCAACCTTTACCGCAAGCTCTGCATATTTCTCTAAATTTGTTTGAAAATCATTCATTAAGTATTCTCCTTTACCAAAAACTTCTTTTTAATTGTAACTTTTTTGATGTAAAAAAGATACTTTGAAGAAATATTAATTCTCCCAGACGCACAAAAAGGAATCCTAGACAGATCCCTTTTTGCTAACTACAGTATTTGGTTTCTCAGAAATAGCAAACATGAGCCAGTAAAGCACGGCACTTAAAACCGCAAGGCCAGCCAAAATTATAAACGTCCAGTCATACCCAATCCATACAGTCAAAGGAATGGAGATGGGGGCAATTGTTTTGCCGAATGTAAACCGCAGGCTTGCTGCCGCAAAATATTGGCCGCGCATATGCTCAGGAGCGATTTTTGAAACAAAGCTTTGCTGAATGCCCACTGTCATTAGCTCACCAAATGTGAAGAGTGCCATAGCGATAATTAATCCCCAAATCCAATTTGTTTGTCCAAACATGAAAATGGCTGCTGCATACGTAAGGGAGGAAATAACAAATACATTTCTTTCCTTATATTTAATCATGATTTTCGTAACAGCTACTGTGAATAAGGCAACAAGGAAGCCGTTTTCAGATAAAAGAATGCCAAAAGCTTGTTCACCACTGACCGAAAAAGCCCAATCACCGAATTTCAATAATGGCTGATTGTGTACAAACTCGCTCGTATAAATCGGAATTAATAAATCCAGCTGCATAAATGTTTGTGCCGCCAATACACCCGCAATGATAAAAAGGAGGAAGGTTTTATCCTTAAAAATAATCCCGTAGTCCTTCATCTGGTGGATTAAAAAGGAATACCATTTATCATTCTCATTAACTAGTTGGGACTGCTGAGGCACAGTTTCTCTTGTCATTTTTGCTAAAATCACAGCTAAAATAATACAGATGATGCCCGCAATTAATAGAAGCTCGAAACGGTATTTCGTGTAAAAAATGGCGCCCAACACAGGCCCAATAACAACCGCGATATTAATCGATGTATAGAAGATCGCAAATACATGACTGCGATGCTTTTCCTCGACAACATCTGCGACCATTGCCTGACTTGCCGGCCAATAAAACGAACTGAATACGCCAACAAAGGCGAAACAAATAAATCCAAGCCATGGTGAATTGAGCCATGGAGAATCTGCGAGCGCAAAGACTAGAAAGCTAAGACCCTGTCCGAAGGCTGATAAAACCATCATCGTTTTTCGTCCAAAACGATCCGCACAATAGCCTCCCATTAAATTCGCTAAAACGGAAAATACTTGAGAAAAAATAAGCAGCAGTCCCGCTTTATCCTTCCCAAATTCACCTGCAAAATAAATCGTCAAAAAAGGGAAGAACATCCAAAAAGTGATGTTGATTGCCGCTTCTCCAAATAATCGTACTTTTAGATTCGAATCCCAATCTCTAATCTTCATATTAAATCCTCTTTTTCCCTTAAAATAGCTATGTAATACTACCATTTTTTAGAAGGGAATACAAGATTTTAAAAGAAACAGAGAAGGCACTTACTGCAATGATATCGCAAATGGCAAGATTTTTACCCTTTAGCTGGGCTTTTCAATCCCGTATTTTTTTATGTGATATTGAAGACTTTGACGGGTAATCCCAAGTTTTCTGGCTGCTTTTGATATATTCCAATCCGTTTGCTCTAGTGTTGTTAGAATAAAGTGTTCTTTTGAATTGGCAAAAATTGATTTTATTGGCTTCTTCTCTAATTCTTTCATTTCACTCGATTTATTTTTTGTTTGGGAAAATATTTTTCTTCTAATATAGGTTGGCAGATGATCTACTTCAATGACTCGATCTGTTTCGTTCACTCTAATAATGATGTTCTCGATTAAATGCTCAAGCTCCCTCGTATTTCCTGGCCAATAGTATTGGAGAAGAGTAGTTTGTAACGATTTAGATAGATTTGGCACTTCTTTATTAAACTTGTCTTGATAAGATTCTAAGAAATATTCTATAAAGAAATGAATATCCTCTGTCCTCTCTCTTAATGGAGGAATGAAAAGACTCGTGCGTGCAATTCGATAAAATAAATCAAGACGCATTTTACCTTCAGAAATAAGCCTTTCCGGGTCTTCGTTTGAAGCACTAATCACAGTGCATTGCACGGGTGTTACATCGTTTGATCCTACTCGTCTGACTAACCGTTCCTGTAAAACACGCATAAGCTTAGATTGCAATGTCATTGGCATAGAGTTGATTTCATCTAGAAATAAAGTGCCATCCTTTGCGTGTTCAAAGAGACCAATTTGATTGGTCGCTCCAGTAAAAGCTCCTTTCACTGTGCCAAAAAGGGTGCTTTCTAAAAGGTTTTCAGGTATGGCTGCACAATTAATAGCGATAAATGGGCTGTTAGCTCTTGGGCTGTGATTATGGATGCTTTGGGCAAACAGCTCCTTCCCTGTTCCTGTTTCTCCAACAATTAACACATCGGTGTTATGAATCGCAATGTTTTGTGCCTCTTTTATTAAATTTTTTAATGCGAGGCTATTTCCTTTAATATTTTCAAACGTATAAGTAGTGCCATTTTTTGATTCAGCCCCGCTTTTTTCAGAACTAGTAATTTTTCGTTTCTGTTCAATAGTCTGATAAAGCATATCTTTGAGTCTAGTTTCATTTGTACTAATGGAATAAACGGCAATTGTTTCTCCATCCTTTTGGATAGGAAATGTGCTGTAATTCACATATTTTGGCACTCCATTAACAGTTGAATGAGCTCTATATCTTGAAAAAATAGGCTTTCCAGTCTTGAAGGTATGTTTATGCTCGGAATTTTGCGGATTGTAATTATAAACAGACCACAAGTGCTGGCCTATAATCTCATTCCTATTCAGCCCTTCCATTTTCTCCTGAGCAAGATTGTATAAAACAATTTCGCCCTTTTGATTGCTCATCATAATCCCTTCACCTAATGATTCGATAATTTTTTCCAAGCAATATAATCTCATTTTTGGATTCTTTAATAAGTCAGAAATATCCTCAAAGCAAAGAATAATATAAGGATGATTGGCAGAAAACACCTTAACCTCAACAGAAAATTTTCTCTGATTGAGTGTAACCGAAAAAGATTCATTATCCATAAATCGTACATGCTCGCAGGGGATAAAATTAGAAATATGAGTGCCTTCAGTAAATTCAAACGAAATAATTTCGCTTAGGTCTTGCCAAAGTATCTCGTAATTTTCATTTAAGATTATTACGCCATCCGCCTGACCTTTCATTAGTGAACCAAGTGATGCTGCAATCAAATCTTCTCCTCCTGACTTAATAAACTTACAACAGTTAATTTCGAATATAACATTAATTATAAATTTTTTAAATAGTCTGCATGCAGTATTTATCTGCATCGATATAAATTAACCTAGAATGCACTTGATTGTGTGCAAATCTAGGTCTAAATAAAAAGGCGCAAAATCTATCTGCGGATCCTTCTAAAAAGTTATTTGAAAAGCTCGACATTCCAATTAGAAAAAAAGATTTTAATAAATAAAAAACTTGATAGTTTCGGCTTTTTTGTATGAACAATCAGGAAATTTCCATTACTCGTTTTCATTTGGCACACTCCTTGCATTGTCTAATAATGAGTGTCAGCAATTATTAAATCTAGGAGGAATTATACATGTCAAAACCAGAAATCCTATATTCCGTTAAAGCACAAAGAGGACCAGAGCTACGCTGTAAAGGGTGGAGACAAGAATCTATTCTAAGAATGCTAGAAAATAATATGGAAAATGCCGAAAAGCCTGAAGAACTAGTGATCTATGGCGGAATCGGTAAAGCTGCTCGTAACTGGGAATCTTACCATGCGATTGTTAAATCTTTAAAAGAGCTTGAAGATGATGAAACGCTAGTTGTGCAATCTGGGATGCCTGTTGCGGTATTTAAAACACATAAATATGCTCCAACAGTTGTCATGGCAACGACTAACATCATGAAGGCTGACTGGCCAACATTCTATGATCTACAAGATAAAAACTTAACAATGTATGCAAACTATACAGCAGCACCTTGGGAGTATATTGGTACACAGGGTGTTATCCAAGGTACATTTGAAACATTATCGGCAATTGCTCGACTTCATTACAATGATTCACTTGTTGGAAAAATCCTATTAACAGCTGGAGCTGGCGGAATGGGCGGAAACCAGACAAGAGCGATGACGATGCATGGCGGAGTAGCGATTCTATGTGACTCAAACGTTGAAATTATTAATCGCCGTATTGAAAAGAAATTTATCGATGTATTAGCAGATTCATTGGATGATGCGATTGCGATGGCGAAGGAAGCAGCTGCTGAAGGCAAACCACTTGGTATCGCAGTAGTTGGAAATGCAGCGGATATTTTTGAAGAGGTTCTTGAAAAAGGCTGGTTGCCAGACATTACAACTTCTATGACACCAGGACATGACCCAATTTCCTACTTGCCGGCTGGCTACACAGTGGAAGAAGCAGAAAAGCTTCGTGACACTGATCGCACTCTATATTTAGAAAAAGCACGTGAAACGATGATTCGTGAACTGAAAGCGCTAATCAAATTTATGGATCTTGGTGTTCATTCATTTGAATACGGTACAAGCCATCGTAAAGAGTGTATCGATGCCGGATTTGATGAGAAGGAAGCGAAGCGTCTCCCTGGTTTCGTAGCTGAATACCTTCGTCCATTATTCTGTGAAGGCCGTGGACCTTTCCGTTGGATCTGTCTATCAGGTGAAGCAGATGACTTACGTAAAATTGATGAAATGATTTTAGAGGAGTTTGCTGATGACTATCTAGTCACTCGCTGGATCAAGTTAGCGATGAAGCATATTCCGATTGAAGCCTTACCAGCACGTATTTGCTATATGGGCTTCGGTCAGCGTAAGAAGTTTGCTTTAAAAGTAAATGACATGATTCGCAAAGGTGAACTTGCAGGACCAGTTGCCTTCTCACGTGACAACTTAGACTCTGGTTCCATCGTGAATCCAACATTTGAATCTGAAAATATGAAGGACGGATCTGATTTAATTTCTGACTGGCCTGTATTGAACGGTCTATTGAATGCAGTTGGCATGTGTGACCTAATTGCGCTTCAAGCAAACTATTCAATGGGTGAGGCTGTTCACACTGGAGTAACGATGATTGCAGACGGTACAGCTGAATCTGATATGAGACTTGAAGTAGCAATGACAGTGGACTCCGGAATTGGAGTTGTCCGTCACGCACAAGCTGGCTATGAAATCGCCCAAGATGTTGCGAACGGAAAAGGAAAGTTAACGAAGGAAAGCATCCAAATCCCATTATGGTGGTCGCCAAAGGCAACATTTGGACCGAAGGATTTAGAAAAAGAAGAAGTAAAAGCATAGTCATATTTAGGTTCCCCTACAACACTTGTCTTAACGTAAACAGTCTGCTTTTCCCTTGGATGGAGGAGCGGGCTGTTTTTTCGATGGAAAAACTTATTGTTTTTTATTAGCTTCAGTCGATAGCAGAATTTATCTGCGTTTAGATAATGGCCTCTTATTTTAGGGGGATACTTGATATTAACAGTGTTTGCTTATTTGTTAGCAAAATTAAGTTAACCATTTACAGTATAACCACAAAAACCCGCCAAACCTATCTGCATAATATGAATGCTTCTAAATTGAATGGATTATCAATAAAAGTACTTTCTTATATTAAAAGAGCAAAAATCATCTGCGTTATTACGTGTCATATTTTTATAAAAGGGGGAACAATTCGTTCTGCATATGACTAGAACACCCGCATAAATCGGAATTTTCTGAATAATAGGTCATTCTGGCATAATTTTTGCAAAGATTTTAATTGATAACTAAAAAAATGATCCGGGGTGAGATTGCATGAAAAAGATGCTTTATCTATTATTATTAGTTTTTTCTTTGATTTTAACAGCTTGTAGTGCAGAAAATTCAGATGGAAAGGAAGCCTCTAAAGATTCAAAAAAGAACAGCCAAGATGCGATTAAAATTGGTTGGTTTGGACCGTTGACAGGGCCTACATCTACTGACGGGCAAATAAGTTTAAATGCTTCACAACTGGCCGTAGATCAAATTAATGAAAATGGTGGAATTAATGGACAAAAGGTAGCACTAATTTCTGTTGACGACCAAGGCAAGCCGCAAGAAGCCGCAAAAGGAGTTCAAAAATTAATAAATAGTGATAAGGTAGTTGCCGTTATAAGCGGAGCCTACTCAGGTCCAACTTTAGCAGCGGCTTCCCTAGTTCAAAAAGAAGGCGTACCAATGATTGTTTCATATGCGAAGCACCCAGAAGCTACAAAGGGAGGGGACTATGTTTCTAGAATGATCTACACCTCTGATGTACAAGCAAAAGCTCTTGCGGATTATGCCGTAAATGAAGAGAAATTAAAAACCTTTGCTATTGTATATATGAATATTGATTATGGTAAGGAAAGCCAGGTTGCTCTAGAGAAAGAAATAAGTGAGTTAGGTGGTAATGTTTTAGTAAGTAAATCATTTAATATGGGTGATACTGATTTTAATTCAGCTTTATCAGCTGTGAAGGAAAAAAAACCTGATGCTATATTTGTTGTAGCCTACTACAATGAGGGTGCTTCCATCGTAAGCCAAGCAAAACAAATGGGTCTAGAATCTAGAATAATCGGCATTGATGGTTTGGATGCACCAAAATTTCTCGAATTAGCTGGGGATCATGCTGAAGGAACTGTCATAACTACCTCATTCTATACGGCAGATGAGAGAGAAATAGTTCAAAAATTTGTTAAAGCCTATAAGGAAAAATTCAATACCGAATTAAGTATTACAGCTTCCCAGAGCTATGATGCGGTTTTAGCGATAAAGGATGCAATTGAACGTTCAAGTACTGATAGAGGGGACATAGCTAAGGCAATTAATTCAACTAAAGATTTAGAAGGCACCTCCGGAAATATTACAATTGATGAAAATCATGAAGTCGTTAAGCCAATCGTATTCATGAAAGTTGAAAATGGAGAATTTAACTACCTGCATTCAAAAACATATTAAATATATAAGTGGAAATAAAAGGGATTCAATATAATATTGTATCCCTTGTTTTCCTTTTTAACTGTAAAGGGGTGGGATGACTTGATAGTTGAACAGTTAATTAATGGAATAGCATTAGGTTTCGTATATGTACTAATAGCACTTGGGCTAACAATGGTATATGGAGTATTAAAAGTTTTGCACTTTGCCCACGGTGTTATATATATGGTTGGAGCCTTCTCGGCAATGGTAGGAATATTATATCTAAATCTTTCTTTTATACCATCTTTGATATTTGCCTTAGTAATTTCTGGCCTGGTTGGTGTAGGGATTGAAAAGTATGCTTATAGACCTCTAAAAGATGTCCATCCAATCACGGTTCTTATAAGTGGTGTAGGAATAGCTATATTACTTCAAAATCTATTTCAAATTATTTTTACATCTGATTCTCATGCCTTCCCAAAAACGAATATTGGGGTACACAGTATTGATATTTTGGGGATTGCATCATTAACTAATATTAAACTTTATATGATCATAATTGGTCTTATTGTTTTAGCTGTGCTTTACCTGTTCTTGAATTTCACCAAAATAGGTATAGCTATTAAAGCAGTTTCTCAGGATCGGAAGGCAGCTGCATTAATGGGTATAAATGTTAATAGAATTGTCATGGTTACTTTTCTGCTTGGTTCTATGCTAGCCGCTTTAGCTGGCATTATAACTGCGTTAAATTATAATACACTATCACCTGCTATGGGGGATATTCCCGGATTAAAAGCTTTCTGTGTTGTTGTACTAGGTGGTTTAGGTTCAATTCCCGGAACAGTCTTAGGTGGATTGATATTGGGAATAGCAGAGGCATTAAGTACAGGATATTTAGAGGGCATGCCTATTGATACGAATGCCATCGCTTTTATACTGCTAGTTGTTATTTTACTAATAAAACCTTCAGGAATATTCGGAAAGAATATAGAAAAAGTGTAGGTGATATCATTGTTGGATTTTATTAACCCATATTATATAGATATTTTAATTTTTTTAGTGATTAATATTCTTTTAGGCCTAGGATTGAATTTAACAACTGGATTTGCAGGTCAGGTTTCTTTGGGACACGCAGCATTCTATGGAATTGGTGCTTACACATCAGCCATATTATCTGCTAATTATGGTTTAAATGTTTGGATATCCATGCTCATTGCTATTGTAGTAACTTTCTTATTAGGTGCACTTTTAGGGCTGCCTAGTTTGCGTTTAAGGGATGATTTTCTTGCAATTACAACATTGGGCTTAGGACTTGTCGCGCACTCTTTTTTTAATAATTCCCAACTTACAGGAGGAGCGTATGGAATAAATTCAATACCTGCCCCAACCTTTTTTGGGATAGAGGTGGAGAACGTAGGATATCTCATTTTGGTTGTCATTGCATTAATCTTAGCCATCTATATCATGAGAAAAATGACACGGTCTAGAATTGGGAGAGCTTGGGTGACTATAAGAGAAGATGAAACTGTAGCTCAATCGATGGGAATCAATACCATGTATTATAAAGTGTTAGCCTTTGCAATCGGAGCAGCCTTTGCAGGTGTTGCAGGTGCCTTATTTGCTCATAAAATTTATTTTGTAAATGCTGACTCTTTTACATTTACAACTTCAGCAACTATCTTAAGTATGATCGTTATAGGTGGGTTGGGTAGTATAAGGGGAACTTTATTAGGTGTGACACTTTTATACACAATACCGGAACTATTTCATATTTTTGATGTAGGAAATTTGTTGAACTTAAATTATCTAGATAATTATAAAATGATGTTTTACGGATTACTTATGGTTTTAGTTATGAGATATAGTCCTAAAGGATTGATAGACATTAAAAATATAAAAATTAGAAATTTAAAACCAGCTGTGAAAAGTGGTGATCAGAATGTTGGAAGTTAAAAATGTTTCAAAGTTTTTCGGTGGATTAACAGCTATAAAAAATGTAAGTCTGAAGGTACAAAAAGGTGAAATTTTTGGTTTAATTGGACCAAATGGCGCAGGTAAAACAACATTGTTTAATATGTTAACAGGAATTTATAGTCCTAATAATGGAGAAATAGTATTTGAAGAAACTATGATTCAAAAGTTAAAACCATTTCAAATAGCCAGATTAGGAGTTTCAAGGACATTCCAAAATATAAGGTTATTAGGTAATGAGACTGTTGCAGAAAATGTAAAGATAGGAATGTTTCGAAAGACAAAGTCAGGCTTAATTTCAGCTATAATGAATGCTAAATCTCAACGGAAAGAAGAGCAATTTGTTGAAGAAAAAGTTAAACAAATATTAATGGAGGTTGGTTTAGAAAATTACATGGATTTAAATGCAGGTAATTTATCTTATGGAAATCAGCGTAAGGTAGAGATAGCCCGCGCACTTGTATCTGATCCAAAACTTATATTATTAGATGAACCATGTGCGGGTATGAATGATACTGAGGTAGAAGAAATAAATTTATTAGTAAAAAGTATACGAGACAAAGGGACAACAGTGATCATTATCGAACATAATGTCCCTATGCTAGTAGGATTGTGTGATAGTATGGCTGTATTAAATCACGGAGAGAAGATAGCTGATGGATCTCCTGAGCAAGTTACTTCTGATAGCGCAGTAGTAAATGCCTATATAGGAAGTGAAGAAGAGGAAGTGATTTAATTGCTAACAATAAAAAATCTGAATGTTTTTTATAACCAAATTCATGCAGTAAAAGATCTCAACATAGAGTTAAATAAAGGGGAAATAGTAACCTTAATGGGATCGAATGGTGCTGGAAAGTCCTCAAGTCTAAATGCGATTTCTGGATTAATAAAATCCTCAGGTTCCATCCTATTTAATGGTGATGAAATAAATAGATTAAGTCCAGATCAAATTGTTAAAAAAGGAATAGTAATGGTTCCCGAAGGTCGAAGAATTTTTCCTAAATTAACAGTTTTGGAAAACTTGCTATTAGGAGCATATACTAGAAACGTTACTAATAATATTAAAGCACAGGAATTGGAAGAAATATTTGAATTATTTCCTAGACTTGAAGAAAGAAAAAGGCAATTAGGCGGTACAATGAGTGGTGGTGAGCAGCAAATGTTAGCAATAGGCAGGGCATTAATGGGGAAACCAAAAGTTTTAATGCTTGATGAACCATCTATGGGGTTAGCACCAATCGTTGTAAAAGATATTTATGAAACTATTAAGAAAATTAAAGGCCAAGGGCTAACAATATTATTAGTTGAACAAAATGCAAATAAAGCATTATCTGTTGCTGATAGGGCATACATCATCGAGAATGGACAAATTAAATATCATGATAAGGCACGAAATTTATTAGAGCAAGATGTTATCCAAAAAGCCTATCTTGGTGGCTAAATATTGTTCTTATAAATTCAGCTGCGATCTAGTAATACGAACCCTAATTTCTATTCTAAAAGTTTAATAAAAGTAATTGGCAAGATACATTCTTAATATTAGTTAATATTAGAAATAGCCTATTTTCCCTTAAGGAAAAGTAGGCTATTTTTTATTAAGCAAAAAACATCTGCATGTAAATAGGGTCTACTTAATAATGGCGTGACTAATACTTTTCATCGAATATCCTGCAAAAACGCAATAATTAATAAAAATTACAGTTTTTTTATTTTGCTTATGCAAAAGTAATCTGCATGATTAAAGAGTAGCTAAATAAAAGATTTTGACGAATAAACTGTTTGCAGTTAATAAAATAGCAAAAAACATCTGCAGTTTTATTTGCTGAATTTATTGAATAGAGGGAATATTTAGGAATAACGAGACTAAAGAAGCCCCTGTGATGCGAAATTATATTACATTAGTCATTTTGGCACAATCCTTGCAAAAGATTTTAATTGATTAGAAAAAATCATTTAAGAGAGGAGAGCGGTATTTTTCAAAGGATTAATCTCCTGATTGAAAAGATATTAGTAAATAGCTTACTAGATTTTACGGAAAGTTTTGGTTACAAAATCCAAAGGGGGCAATGAAATGAAAAGGTTTACAATTTTTGCTATTGTAATGATTTTCTCACTTATTCTATCAGCTTGCGGTACGAGTCAAAAGACTTCAGAGGGAAGCGGAGATAGTGCAGCTTCAGGTGAAGGTAAGAAAAAACTTAAAATCGCAACAGAGGCAAACTATGCGCCATTTGTATTTTTAGATAATGGTGAAATGAAAGGCTTTGACGTTGACTTTATGAGTGCCGTTGCTAAGGAAGCAGGCTATGAATATGAAATGGTCCATGTCGGCTGGGATCCTCTATTTGTCGAAGTAAAAGACAAACTTTCGGATATGGGGATTTGTGCGATTACGATTAATGATGTGCGATCAGAAACCTATGATTTTTCTGCACCATACTATTTATCAACGAATGAGATTCTAGTTCCAGAGGGCAGTGATATTAAGAGTGCAGCTGACTTAAAGAATGACAAGGTAGTGGCAGTTCTTGGCGGAACGACTGGGGAAGCGGCAGTAGAGAAAATACTTGGAGTAAACAATAAAAACATTAAAAAGTTTGATAATAATAATTTAGCCATTTTGGAATTAACGAGTGGCGGTGCAGATGCAGTAGTTGCCGATAATGCAGTAGTTCAGGCTTATGCCCAGAATAATCCAAACGATAAGCTAAATGTTATTAGCGATAAAGAAGGCTTTGAAAATGAATTTTACGGCCTTATGTTTCCAAAAGGCAGTGAATTAAAAGCAGAATTTGATGTGGCTGTTACTGAGGTTTTGAAAAATGGAACTTATACTGAAATTTATAAGAAATGGTTCGGAGTAGAACCGGATGTTGAGACCATTTTAGCTCAGCAAAAATAAATAATTAAATCAAAATTGCGTAACGCAGTAGGAAAAGTTACGCAATTTTGGTTTACATAGGGGGAAGAGCAATGGATTTCAGGTTGGACATCTTAGTAAATTATATTCCTTTCTTTGTAAAGGGGACATTATTAACGATTGGTTTGTCAATTGTAGGTATTATATTTGGAACCATTCTTGGTTTATTTATCGGCTTAGGGAAAATGATGAAAAATAAGCTGCTTGCCTTTATTTTTAATTGCTACATTATATTTTTCCGCGGAACACCTTTATTTGTTCAAATATTATTAATTCATTTCGGGGTAGTACCATTATTTATTGGGCATACGAATGGGATTGTGGCTAGTATTATTGCGCTCTCCTTAATTGCAGGTGCCTATATAGCTGAAATTTTTCGTGCTGGTATACAGTCCATTGATAAAGGACAGATGGAAGCAGCCCGTTCTCTCGGCATGTCCCATGTTCAAGCAATGAAACATGTCATATTGCCTCAGGCCTTCAAACGAATGATCCCTCCTCTAGGGAATGAGTTCATTGTCCTTATTAAAGAGTCCTCCCTCGCAGCCATCGTGGCGACACCTGAACTGATGTACTATGGACGAGCATTAGCTAGTCAAACTTTCCGTGTGTGGGAGCCTTATATTACAGCAGCGCTCATTTATCTTGTGTTAACAACAACATTAGGCTTCTTATTGAATAAACTTGAAAGAAGGTTGACAACAGAATGATTCAAGTGAAGAAATTAAAAAAAACATTCGGACAAAATGAAGTTTTAAAAGATATTAATGCTTCTATACAACCACAGGAAGTTGTCGTTGTGATTGGTCCATCAGGGTCAGGAAAGTCTACATTTTTAAGATGTATTAATTTGCTTGAATCGATAACAGACGGTCAAATTACAATTGAGGGCGTTGATATAACCGATAAAAAAACAGATATTAATAAAGTAAGAACTGAAGTCGGAATGGTTTTTCAGCAATTTAATTTATTTCCTCATAAAACGGTCATTCAAAATATCATGCTTGCTCCTATGCAAGTGAGAAAAATATCTGCAGAGGAAGCTAAGAAAACAGGTCTTGAGCTTCTGAAAAAAGTGGGACTTGAGGAGAAGGCAAATGTTTATCCAGATTCATTATCAGGCGGGCAAAAGCAGCGGGTTGCAATTGCAAGAGCGTTAGCGATGAAGCCAAAAATCATGCTTTTCGATGAGCCGACCTCAGCGCTAGATCCAGAAATGGTTGGAGAAGTGCTTGAAGTAATGAAGCAATTGGCTAAAGAAGGGATGACGATGGTTGTTGTAACTCATGAAATGGGATTTGCCCGAGAAGTGGGAGATCGGGTTTTGTTCATGGATGGAGGTGTCATTGTCGAAGAAAATAGTCCGAAAGAAATTTTTGAAAACCCAAAGCATGAAAGAACGAAAGCTTTTTTAAGTAAAGTTTTATAAGAATAAAAACATCGGCTGAGTAAAGCTGATGTTTTTTTGCAGAAATGGATAAGATATCTGCTCCATGCAAAATCCATCTGCATGGAATAAATGAAATCGTTTTCAAGGGTTGTATCTCTTTCCTTACAAGACTATACAAATATCTGCAAAATTCATCTGCGATAGATTGCTTGAATTTGATTTTAAATGTAAGAAAAAGGAAGGAAAATAATAAGTTTATCGTGTGAAATGGGCCAAAAAACTATCCTTATCTTTATTTAATTGAATATTCCGCCTTATCCAACTTACTTGGCACAGTTTTTGCAACAGTATTGATTAAGAAATTTAAATTTATCATTCAGGGAGGAAATACACATGTCTAAACCAGAAATCCTATATTCCGTTAAAGCACAAAGGGGACCTGAGCTTCGCTGTAAAGGCTGGAGACAAGAATCGATTTTACGGATGCTTGAAAATAATATGGAAAACGCTGAGAGGCCAGAAGAACTAGTTATCTATGGAGGGATCGGGAAAGCAGCCCGTAACTGGGAGTCTTACCACGCGATCGTAAAATCTTTAAAAGAGCTTGAGGATGATGAAACTTTAGTTGTTCAATCTGGAATGCCAGTTGCGGTATTTAAAACCCATAAATATGCGCCGACAGTTGTCATGGCAACGACAAACATCATGAAGGCGGATTGGCCAACATTCTATGATTTACAAGATAAAAACTTAACCATGTATGCAAACTATACAGCAGCTCCATGGGAGTATATCGGTACACAAGGAGTTATCCAAGGGACTTTCGAAACTTTATCAGCGATTGCTCGCCTTCATTACAATGATTCTCTAGTTGGAAAAATCCTTTTAACAGCAGGTGCCGGCGGAATGGGTGGAAACCAAACGAGAGCGATGACAATGCACGGCGGAGTTGCGATTTTATGTGACTCTAATGTTGAGATTATTAAGCGCCGTATTGAAAAGAAATTCATTGATGTTTTAGCAGAATCATTGGATGAGGCTATCGCCATGGCAAAACAAGCTGCAGCAGAAGGCAAACCACTTGGTATTGCAGTAGTCGGAAACGCTGCAGATATTTTTGAAGAGGTGCTTGAAAAAGGGTGGCTTCCAGACATCTCAACTTCTATGACACCAGGCCATGATCCAATTTCTTACTTACCAGCAGGCTACACAGTAGAGGAAGCAGAAAAGCTTCGTGATACAGATCGTACCCTTTACTTAGAAAAAGCACGCGAAACAATGATCCGTGAATTGAAAACGCTAATCAAATTTATGGACTTAGGCGTTCACTCCTTTGAATACGGTACGAGTCACCGTAAAGAATGTGTCGATGCCGGTTTTGATCCGAAGGAAGCGAAGCGCCTTCCAGGCTTCGTAGCTGAATACATTCGTCCATTGTTCTGCGAAGGCCGCGGACCTTTCCGCTGGGTATGCTTATCCGGAGACGCAGAAGATTTAAGAAAAATTGATGAAATGATTTTAGAAAAATTTGCAGATGATTACCTAGTTACTCGCTGGATCAAGCTAGCAATGAAGCATATTCCGATTGAAGCACTGCCAGCTCGTATTTGCTACATGGGCTTCGGACAGCGTAAAGCATTTGCGCTAGAAGTAAACGATATGATCCGCCGCGGTGAGCTTTCTGGTCCGGTTGCATTCTCTCGCGACAACTTAGACTCTGGTTCAATCGTGAACCCAACATTCGAATCTGAAAATATGAAGGACGGCTCTGATTTAATCTCTGACTGGCCGGTATTGAATGGCCTATTAAACGCAGTTGGTATGTGTGACTTAATCGCACTTCAAGCGAATTACTCAATGGGTGAAGCCGTTCACACAGGCGTAACGATGATCGCAGATGGAACAGATGAGTCTGATATGAGACTAGAGGTAGCGATGACGGTTGACTCTGGAATCGGAGTTGTCCGCCATGCACAGGCTGGCTATGAAATCGCACAAGATGTAGCAAATGGAAAAGGAAAATTAACGAAAGAAAGCATCAAAATCCCATTATGGTGGTCTCCAAAAGCAACATTTGGTCCTAAGGATTTAGAAAAAGAAGATGTGAAGGCTTAATCATTTTTTCAAAATAATTAGGTGGCTCATAGGATTATTCCCTTTTGAGCCCCCAATCTTTTTAGAAGAGTCAAAATTACAGCTGGTTTGACTAAAAGGAGGTTTTTGTGAAGTGTCTGAAACGAAGGTCAAGTTAAATGTGGACATAGTGATCAGCAATGCATCTGAGGTCATTACATGTATCGGTGAGGGTATGGAGGAAATTGGTATCCTGACTGATGCATGGATTGCGATTAAGGATGAAAAAATTGTTGGAGTTGGAACAGAGGCAGAGGTAAAAAGTAATTTTGATTTGGAAGAGTCTTCTTTTATCGATGCAAAAGGTAAAGTGGTCGCTCCGGGGTTTGTTGATTCACATAGCCATTTAGTTTTCTACGGAACACGGGTGGAAGAATATGCGGCTAAACTGACTGGGAAACCAGAAAAATTGGAGCAGCTAAAAATTACAACAGGCCCGAGCCGAACGGTTGAGCTTACACGCAACGAACCAGAAGAGGAATTATTCCAGCAATCCAAAAAACGCGTCATGACAATGCTTGAGCACGGAATCACAACAATTGAAAGCAAGAGCGGATACGGTTTAACGACGGAAAGTGAAATCAAAATTTTAGAAGTAGGCAGAAGGCTGGACAATGAAACACCGCTAGATGTGTTAAATACATTTTTAGGTGCACATGGATTTCCAGAGAATCTGACGAAAAGTGAGTATTTGGATGTCATCATCAACGAAATGATCCCTAAAGTCGGAGAGCAAGGACTAGCAGAATTCTGTGACGTTTGGTGTGACGAAGGCTATTTTACGGCTGAAGAATCTGAACTAATCCTGAAAGCAGGATTAAAATACGGAATGAAGCCAAAGATTCATGCGGATGCATACTCTTATATCGGCGGTTCTGATTTAGCAGCGGAAATGAAAATGGTTTCAATCGACCATTTAAATTATACACCAGCTGAAGTCGTGGAAAAGCTGGCTGAGGCAGAAGTGACAGGTGTCTTAATGCCAGCTTTAGATTTTGCTGTTGGTCATAAACAGCCTTTTGATGCTCGGCAAATGTTAGACAAGGGAATGGAAATCGCACTTGCGACAGACCTCTGCCCGGCTTGTTATACAGAGTCCATGCAGTTTGTTATTAATTTGGCATGCCGATTATATAAATTCTCCGTTGAAGAGGCAATCAAAGCTGCTACATATGGCGGAGCGAGGGCACTTGATTTAGATGACCGCGGCGTAATTCAGGAAGGAAAGCTAGCAGACTTGCAAATTTGGGATGTCCCAACCTATAAGCATATTGCTTACGAGCTTGGAACAAATATCGTAGAAAAGGTCATTAAAAAAGGAAAAGTTGTTATTAGCCGCTAGTCAATAGATTCATACAATTGGAGGGTTCAAAAAATGACAACAAAACATGCATCTAGTGCTGCAGAGTTTGTAAATGCGGATCGGTTACAGGAATTATTTCTAGAGTTAGCAAAAATTAATGCACCGAGCACGAAGGAACAGCTTGTAGCTGATTATTTAGTGAAGGCATTGCCAAAACTTGGCTTTTCCATTGAGTTTGATGAGGCTCACAAAAACTTCGATGGAGAAGTCGGAAACTTAGTTGCCTGGCATGAAGGTACTGATCCATCTATTCCGCCATTATTCTTCTCCACACATATGGATACAGTACTGCCAACTGAAGGGTTAAAACCTGTTATTAAAGATGGTGTCATCCATTCTGATGGAACAACCATTTTAGGAGCAGACGATCGTGCAGCCTTAGCCGCTTACTTAGAAGCGATGAGAGCGATTATTGAAGGCGGTATTCCACATGGCCCGATTGAGTTCATTTTAACAGTCAATGAACAGCCAGGATTAGTCGGTGCAAGATACATGGACTACTCAAAAGCAAAAAGTAAAACAGGTTATATTTTTGACAGCAGTGGAGATGTAGGACAAATTATCCTAAAAGGTCCTTACAGCTCAAGGATTTGGATGGAAGTAGAAGGAAAGGCAGCACATATCGCTCTCAATGCAGAAGAAGGGAATAGTGCGTTTTTAATAGCCGCTGAAGGGTTAACAAATATGAAGTTAGGTACGATTGATGAGGAGACTCTAGCCAATATAGGAATTATTAAAGGCGGAGAACTGACTTCAATTATTCCTGGAAGTGTGACGGTTGCTGGGGAAGTTCGCAGCTTTTCAAAGGAAAAGCTTGATCAGCAGCTTGAGCATATGGCAGAAGCAATGAAACAAGCCGCTGAGAAAATAAGCGGCAAAGTAAATGTGAAAATTGAGAAGAAATACAGTGGATTTGATATCCCTGAAAACGATATTCTAGTAAGAAATGCAGAAGAAGCGGCAAGAAATATTCATGTAAAGCCATATTTAACAGAAACACTCGGCGGGGCAGATACAAATGTTCTAAATGAAAATGGTCTAACATGCTTAACCCTTGGCTTAGGCTTCCAAAATATTCATTCTTTCAGAGAATGCATTAGCATTGAGAACTTAGTTAACACTGGCAGACTAACAGCAGCTTTAATTGAACAATGGTATATAAATCATAAGGATAAATAGGTTAAGAGACTTTAGGTGTTATGATAGATTTTTAAAAAGACTGCACCTAGGACTAAACACAATCGAAGAAAATATTACCGCTATTTCTTGTTAAGTCAAGAATAGCGGTAAAGGTTAATAATTGAGTAAATTTCATATTGTATTCAACAGCTGATACACTATGAAATTCATTCGATTATGAATATATGGATTCTTTAAAACAGAGGTGGGTTTGTATGTTAAGTAATCCCGTACTAATATCTGTTATCGTTTTATCTGTTCTAAGTCTAGCAAGAGTACATGTTATTTTTGCCCTATTAATTTCCGCCATTGTTGCTGGCTTAACAGCAAATTTAACTTTATCAGATACAATCAATTCATTAATAAATGGTATGGGAGGGCAATCCTCTACGGCATTAAGTTATATTTTGCTAGGTATTTTTGCAGCCATGATTGCTTATTCCGGAATTACAACCATTCTTATTAATAAGTTGCTTGCCATGAAGAAGCAAAGTAAAATCTTGCTATTGCTGATGTTTGCTGTGATTGCTTGTTTATCAGGAACGCTAATTCCGGTTCACATTGCGTTTATCCCAATCTTAATTCCTCCGTTATTACTATTTTTAAATTATTTAAAAATGGATCGCAGGGCAGTGGCTTGTGCACTCACTTTTGGGCTGAAAATGCCGTACATTGTCATTCCAGCAGGATACGGGATTATTTTCCATGGGATTATTGCTTCTGAAATGAAGGCGAGTGGACTGGAAATTGCTCAATCACAAATTCCGCTTGCAATGATCATCCCAGCGATAGGTATGTTTGTTGGTCTATTTATTGCAATGTTTATTTCCTACCGAAAACCAAGAGAATATGGTGAAGATCAAGTGATGGCTTTGGCTGAGGTGAGTGCTGCAGCAGAGACGCCAGCACGTAAACTGCAATTTAAGGATTTTATTACAATCGGGGCAGTCGTTGCGGCATTAATCGTGCAATTACAATTTGGCTCGCTTGTTCTTGGAGCGTTAGCTGGGATCATTATCATGTTTGCCGGCAGAATTGTAACGTTAGGTGAAGGGGAGCAGATTGTCCAAGATGGTGTAAAATTAATGGGAGCGATTGCATTCGTTATGCTTATCGCATCAGGATATGCAGCTATATTAAAGGAAACAGGGGCAGTTACTGAATTGGTTACAGCAGTTGACACTGTGGTAGGAGGCAGTAAATTTATTGCAGCTGTTGTACTACTGCTTATTGGTTTGTTAGTAACGATGGGGATTGGCACATCCTTTGGGACAGTTCCTATTTTGGCAGCCGTGTTTGTTCCGCTTTGTATCTCCATTGGGTTTAGCCCATTAGCTACTGCTGCTTTAATCGGAACAGCAGGAGCGCTCGGTGATGCAGGATCTCCGGCATCGGATAGTACACTTGGACCAACATCGGGATTAAATGCAGATGGAAAGCATAATCATATTTGGGACACATGTGTACCAACATTCATTCATTACAATATCCCATTATTTATATTTGGCGTCATTGCCGCATTAGTTTTATAATACTTTTTAGAGTCTGAATTTTTAGTCATTTAAAATAGAGGAGTGGACAACTTATGAGCAACAGTGGAATCGCAGGATTAGATGTAGTAGAACTTGATGGAGTAACATTAGATCGACATAAGGTAGAAAAAATTGTTAGAGGTACTGCAAAAGTATCAATCCCAGAGGAAAACCGTCTAAAAGTTCGTGCAAGCCGAAACCGTATTGAAAAGCAACTCAGTGACGGAAAAATTCTTTACGGTGTGAACACTGGATTTGGAAAGCTTAGCGATATAGAAATCGAGAAAGAAGATATCGAAAAATTACAGTTGAAC
The DNA here is from genome assembly GCF_032341175.1 of Bacillus sp. DTU_2020_1000418_1_SI_GHA_SEK_038. Lineage (NCBI taxonomy): Bacteria > Bacillati > Bacillota > Bacilli > Caryophanales > Bacillaceae > Bacillus > Bacillus sp. DTU_2020_1000418_1_SI_GHA_SEK_038. The sequence goes on from NZ_CP135435.1 coordinate 1,000,410, forward strand.
TTATTACGAGCAGATGCTGTAGGTGTTGGAGACCCTCTGCCTACTCCAGTTGTAAGAGCGATGATGACGTTGCGTGCAAATGCTTTAGTACGCGGATTTTCTGGAATTAGAGAAGAAACTGTTCAACTGCTTATCGATATGATCAATGAAGGTGTGCATCCTGTCGTACCAAGCAAAGGTTCTGTCGGGGCCAGCGGTGATTTAGCGCCACTTTCTCATATCGCAATCGTTTTAGTTGGTGAAGGGAAAGCAGAATACAAAGGTGAAATTCTTCCTGGGGGAGAAGCTTTAAAACGGGCTGGATTGGAAGCGGTTACCTTACAAGCGAAGGAAGGACTTGCATTAATCAATGGAACACAGTGTATGTCTGGAGTTGGGGTTGTTGCTCTTAACGAAGCGGAGAGAGTCGGTTTGGCAGCAGATATGGCAGCTTGCTTGACGATGGAAGCACTGCATGGAGTTATTTCCGCTTTTGATAGTGAATTACTTGCTGTCCGTCCACATCCTGAGCTTGAGTTCGTAGCTTCACGGATGAGAAAGTGGCTTGAAGGCAGTGAACGTATTACGCGTCAAGGGGAAATCCGCATTCAGGATGCTTACTCCATTCGCTGTATTCCACAGGTGCATGGTGCATCATGGCAAGCCTTTAACTATGTGGATGACCGTCTAAGGATTGAAATGAATTCCACTACTGACAATCCAATCGTGCTAGAAAACGGGGAAGTTATTTCTGGAGGACATTTCCACGGTCAGCCAATTGCTCTGTCAATGGACTTCTTGAAAGTAGCAGCTGCAGAATGGGCTAATATTTCTGAGCGCAGAACGGAGAGACTAGTAAATCCGCAATTAAGTGGATTATCGCCATTCTTGGCTCCAGATCCCGGCCTAGAATGTGGCCTAATGGTAGCACAATATGCAGCAGCAGCCCTAGTTTCTGAAAATAAAGTTCTTGCTCATCCAGCGAGTGTTGATTCCATTCCAACTTCTGCAAATCAAGAAGACCATGTGAGCATGGGTACAATCGGTTCTCGTCAAGCAAGGGAAATCATTCATAATTCTGCTAGAGTCATAGCGATTGAAATGATTTGTGCTTCCCAAGCGATCTATTTAGAAAAAGCAGAAAGCCAGCTTGCTCCTGCGACTAGAGAATACTTAGAAAAAATAAGAGCCATTTGCCCGCCGTTAGAAAGTGACCGTGCCATTTCGGATCAAATGGAAGAATTGGCTCAGTTTATTTTGAGAGAAGATGTATTGAAGTAATAAATATTGCGAAGTTGTCTATTAATCGGGTAATTGGATTAATGGACAACTTCTTTTTAGTTATAGTTTTGAAGGAAACTGCTGGAAATTGTCATGGGAGGTTCATGGAACGTGTTTTGATAAGCAGACATCGTAAACGGTTACCATGAGGAGTTCATGGATCGTATTTTTAAAAGAAATTGCTGTAACCGGTCTGCATGAATGGTTCATGAATCGCATTTTGATAAGTAGCCATCGCAAAAGGTTGCCATGGGGGATTCATAGATCGTGTTTTTAAAGAAATTGCTGTAAACGCTCACCATGAGAGGTTCATGGAACGTGTAATCGAAAGAAAGCTCCGCAAAGGCTCACTATGAGAGGTTCATGGAACGTGTTTTCAAAAGAAAGTACCCGAAACGCTCACTATGAGAGGTTCATGGAACGTGTAATCGAAAGAAAGCTCCTCAAACGCCCACCATGAGAGGTTCATTGGACGTGTAATCGAAAGAAAGCTCCTCAAACGCTCACCATGGGTGGTTCATGGAACGTGTAATCGAAAGAAAGCTCCTCAAACGCTCACCATGAGAGGTTCATGGAACGTGTTTTCAAAAGAAATCACCTCAAATGGTCGTCATAAATCCCTCGTGAATCATGAAAGCTCTATAAATCTTTTAATTCACCTCGAAAAACGATCTGCGATTCTCGTTAACATATTGTCGCACTCCTTTCCATTGTTAGTACATGCCTCTGGAGTGGACATGTCCTTTATGTCAAAAAGTGGAAGGTGGTGCAATGGATTATTCAGAAAAACAGCCTGTATGTTATATTTAACTTACGTAATTTGAAAGGATGTTTTTTAAAATGGCAAAAAGTGTTGTAATTGCTGAAAAACCTTCTGTTGCACGTGATATTGCACGTGTGCTGAATTGTAATAAAAAGGGAAATGGGTATCTGGAAGGCGATAAATATATTGTTACATGGGCGCTAGGGCACCTCGTTACACTTGCTGATCCAGAAAACTATGATGTGAAATATAAGACATGGAATTTAGAAGATCTGCCTATGCTGCCTGAGCGGATGAAATTGACAGTCATTAAGCAGACGGGAAAGCAATTTCAGGCTGTGAAAAGTCAGCTGATTAGAAAGGATGTCAATGAAATCATTATCGCGACAGACGCTGGAAGAGAGGGGGAGTTAGTCGCACGATGGATTATTGATAAAGTTAAGGTCAATAAACCGATTAAACGGCTATGGATTTCTTCTGTTACGGATAAAGCGATAAAAGATGGTTTTGCTAATTTGAAGCCGGGTAAAGCTTATGAGAATTTATATGCCTCCGCAGTCGCACGTTCAGAAGCTGATTGGTATATCGGTCTAAATGCAACTCGCGCGTTAACAACCAGGTTCAATGCCCAGCTTAACTGTGGCCGCGTGCAAACACCAACTGTCGCAATCATTGCAGCCCGTGAGGATGAAATCAAAAATTTCAAGGCACAAACCTATTACGGCATTGAAGCCCAAACAACAGACCAATTAAAGCTGACTTGGCAGGATGCCAAAGGGAACAGCCGAAGCTTTGATAAAGAGAAAATTGATGGGATTGTAAAAAAAATAGGCAAACAAAATGCGACCGTAACGGAAATTGAGAAAAAGCCGAAGAAATCATTTTCTCCAGGACTTTATGATTTAACAGAATTACAGCGCGATGCAAATAAAATCTTTGGCTACTCTGCAAAGGAAACATTAAACATTATGCAAAAGCTGTATGAGCAGCATAAGGTTTTAACGTATCCTCGTACTGATTCACGTTTCATCTCTAAGGATATTATAGGAACGCTTCCTGAACGATTAAAAGCTTGTGGAGCAGGAGACTATCGTTCATTAGCTCATAAAATTTTAGGCAAGCCGATTAAAACTTCGAAAGCATTTGTGGATGACAGCAAAGTGTCCGATCACCATGCGATCATTCCAACAGAAAGCTATGTAAACTTCACAGCCTTCACTGATAAAGAACGAAAAATTTACGATCTAGTGGTAAAACGATTCTTAGCCGTTTTATTTCCTGCCTTCGAATACGAGCAATTAACGCTTCGTGCAAGGATTGCTGATGAGAATTTTATCGCTAGAGGAAAAACGATTTTATCGGCTGGATGGAAGGAAGTATATGAAAATCGCTTTGAAGATGATGAGGCTGAAGACGATCTGAAAGAGCAAATTTTACCACGCATTGAAAAAGGCGATACATTGAACGTAAAATTAATCGCACAAACGTCTGGCCAAACAAATCCGCCAGCACGCTTTAATGAGGCAACATTGCTTTCGGCAATGGAAAATCCAGCGAAGTATATGGACACGCAGAATAAGAAATTAGCCGATACTTTAAAATCAACGGGCGGACTAGGTACGGTAGCTACACGTGCTGATATTATTGATAAACTATTCAATTCGTTCTTAATCGAAAAGCGCGGCAAAGACATTCATATTACCTCGAAGGGCCGTCAATTACTAGATTTAGTGCCAGAAGAGCTTAAGTCTCCTGCACTGACAGCGGAGTGGGAGCAAAAGCTTGATCAAATTGCTCATGGCAAGCTGAAAAAAGATGTGTTTATCAGAGAAATGAAAAACTATACAAAAGAAATCGTTGCTGAAATTAAAGCCAGCAATAAGAAATACAAGCACGACAACATTTCCACAAAATCCTGTCCAGACTGTGGAAAACCAATGCTTGAGGTGAACGGCAAAAAAGGCAAAATGCTCGTTTGCCAAGATCGTGAATGTGGACATCGTAAAAATGTTTACCGCGTTACAAATGCACGTTGCCCGCAATGTCATAAGAAACTGGAACTGCGCGGAGAAGGCGAAGGCCAAATCTTCGTATGTAAATGTGGATATCGTGAAAAGTTATCTGCTTTCGAGGCACGCAGAAAAAAAGAATCTAAAGGAAAAGTGGATAAACGAACTGTCCAAAAGTATTTGAAAAATCAGCAGAAAGATGAAGAGCCTTTGAATAATGCGCTGGCAGAGGCATTAAAAGGGTTGAAGTTTGATTAATGTAGCTTTAAATAGGGTTTTATTGATCAAAATGATTCGATTTAATATAGAAAGAGCGTGTTTTGATCTTTTCAAAACACGCTCTTTCATTTTTGTTCGGTGTTAACAGTATAAATACTGTCATCCCTTTGTTAAGCGGATCTTTAGCTTATTGTAAGCTTTTGACCGATTACAAGGTATTTTGCTGGGTCAAGCTGGTTAGCTTTAATGATTGTATCCACAGTTGTATTGTATTTTTGAGCTATTTTCCACAAAGTATCCCCAGATTGTACAGTATGAATAACGGGCTCAATAACTGGAGATTTTACCGGAATGTCCAAAGATTGACCGACAAATAAATGTTTTGCCGGGTCGAGCTTGTTGGCTGCAACAATCGCATCAATTGTAGTTCCAAACTTTTGGGCAATTTTCCATAAAGTATCCCCAGATTGTACTTTGTAAGCAGTTGATGGCTGTGGAGCAGGACTAGCCATCGGAATAACTAGTTTCTGTCCGATTGAAAGGTATTGATTCGGATCAAGCTTGTTCGTTTCAATGATTGACTGTGCAGTGACATTGTATTTCTGGGCAATTTTCCATAGCGTGTCGCCGGATTGAACGGTATGAATCGTTTGCTCTGACGGCGGAACCGGTTCTGGCGTAAAGTTTGGAACTTTTAGTGTCTGTCCCACGGTTAAATACTTATTCGGATCTAACTGGTTTAACTTGATGATTTCCGCAATAGTTGTTTTGTGTTTTTCAGCAATTTTCCATAAAGTATCGCCTGGCTGCACGATATAGTCAGTCGTATTTTGCTGCGAAGGTGACTCAGTAACGATTTCAACATCGTTCACATTTATTTTTCCAGATACGCCTTCTTTCACAAGGACATCATATTTTCCGTTTTCAACGGTTTCAGAAAGAAGCGGGAAGATGTCGCCTTTTTGCGCTACATATCCTTGTCCCAGTGGATCAATAGACATGCTTGCTTTTTCGCTAATGACACGAACATTTTTTTGCGGCTGCAAAATTTTAAATTCATAGCCGCCTTCAGATCTCAAAATTGAATGAGGGAAGGAAATATAACCTAAATTTGCACCTTCAATGACTAACAATTTAATGGTGAAATTCCCATTCGGGACTTTCCCGCCCATCATGTCAGTTCCATCCCAGTTAAAAGTATGCACACCGGGTTGAAGAGCCTGTTCAGTCATTACATTTTTCACATGTGCACCTGCAGCATTTGCAATATAGACGGAAACTTTTGCAGGTTCAGCAAGAGTAAACTGGCCTTCTGCTATATCATTTATCCCATCACCATCAGGTGTGATGACGGAGCTTTTAAAAGTGGCCTCTGTAACTAATTCCTTCAATCTCCATTGCGGAATATCATAATCGCCATCTTTAATAGTAATGATTCCAGCCTTTTCAGAACGCTGTATTGTTTCGGGATAATTGTAAGCTGTTTCGATTGTCTTAAAAACAACGTTATACTCCCCATCAGCTACAATTCTTCCGGACTTATCTGTGCCGTTCCAATTGAAGGTTTGAATGCCAGGTGTTAGCTTCATTTTATTGCCCAGAAAAATTTCATCTCCATTCTTCTGAATGCTAAGCTGAACTTCCGCTGGACGGTTAAGATTGTATTGAATTTGGGCAACACCAGAAGAATTACCGTATTTAGGTGAAAAAACGCCTGGATTTATAGAAACTTGATCAAACAGCGGTTTCGGATTAGGCTCTGATACAACCGTTAATTTTCCAAGCGGGTATCCGACCATTTGGTTTAAGTTTGCATCGGATAAATTAGCTTTAATCTGGTATTCTCCTGCTGGCAGCGGTTCTTTCTTCACATCGTCCCATGGAACCCAGTCGATCTTGTGAGTTGTTTTGTACTCAAATGAAGAAAGATTAATTTTTGCTTGGCGGCCATTCCCTTCAACTCTTAGGTAGCCGCGTGTTGGCTCGCTCGTTTTTAAATCAACTGTTACATAACCAGGGACACTTCTGCCTTGAAATGCAACTGTATTTGACGAGAGATGAAAAGAAACTACTTCTGCTTGTGCAGAGGCAAACTGTGGCATAGTTGCCGCAGCAATGATGAAAAGTATGGAAAAAATTCTGAATAATGATTTTGTCACTCTCGTTGCTCCTTCTTCCATTAAAATATATTACAACGTTTATATTAATCTGCTTTATAAAAAATCAGCAATGAAAAAATTTTTCCATGTCTTTGGAGCGCCGATAGGGAAATACTTTACTACACTAATAATCTACCAATCTAACTTGTTAAAAATTTACAAATTTCAATTGACATTGATAGTTAACTAAACATACAATTAATTATATTCGGAAAATTTTATAGTGGGAATGATGGTTATGACTCGCAAATTAAAATTAATGAGCATATTTTTCAAAAAGGCTGTATTTCAAACTCTTGTTTGAAGTATAGCCTTTTCTTTATCTCACTAATGTACTGAGGAGGAAGGAAATGGTTGTTTTATCTGATCACACTTTAACATTAAAGGAAGTTAATAACGAACTGAGGGGGAAGGACATGGTTACATTAACAGGAAATTCATTAACATTAGAGGAAGCAAGAAGGATTTTATTTGAAAAAGAAAAGGTAGAGGCATCTAAAGAAAGTATGGTAGCCGTGAAGGAAAGTCATGATGCTGTAAAGAAGATTGTGGAGGAAGAAAGAGTTATTTATGGAATCACTACAGGATTTGGGAAGTTTAGTGATGTTCTTATCGATCAGAAGGATGTAAAGGATTTACAGCTTAACCTTATCCGGTCACATGCTTGCGGAGTGGGAGAGCCATTTCCTGAGCCCGTCTCACGTGCCATGCTCCTATTTAGAGCGAATGCCTTGTTAAAAGGGTTTTCAGGTGCAAGACCCGTTGTTATTGAAAGATTGCTTGAGCTTGTGAATAGAGAAATCCACCCGGTAATTCCACAGCAAGGCTCGTTAGGAGCTAGCGGGGACTTAGCGCCGCTTTCTCATTTAGCTTTAGTTCTTGTCGGAGAGGGGGAGGTTTTTTACAAAGGAGAGAGAAAACCTTCCCTTGAGGTACTGATGGAAGAGGGCTTGGAGCCGCTAACGTTGGAAGCAAAGGAAGGTCTGGCTCTCATTAATGGTACACAGGCAATGACGGCTATGGGCGTTGTTGCGTATTTAGAAGCGGAAAGACTGGCCTACCAAAGTGAATTAATTGCGGCTGTGACAATGGAAGGATTAAATGGGATTATTGATGCCTTCGATGAAAAAATTCATTTGGCTAGAGGATATAAACAGCAAGTAGAAACAGCGAAAAGAATGAGAGAGTACTTATCGGGCAGCGGGCTCATCACGAAGCAAGGGGAAATTCGTGTTCAAGATGCTTATTCGATTCGTTGCATTCCACAGGTTCACGGGGCTTCATGGCAAGCATTAGACTATGTGAAAGAGAAGCTTGAAATTGAAATGAATGCAGCAACAGATAATCCGCTTATTTTTGACCAAGGGGAAAATATCTTTTCAGGCGGAAATTTCCATGGACAGCCGATCGCACTTGCCATGGATTTTATGAAAATTGCGGTTGCAGAGCTTGCTAATATTTCTGAACGCCGAATTGAAAGGTTAGTAAATCCCCAGTTGAATGACTTGCCGCCGTTTTTAAGCCCGGAACCAGGACTTCAATCTGGTGCTATGATTCTTCAATACTGTGCGGCTGCTTTAGTTTCTGAAAATAAAACTTTAGCTCATCCTGCTAGTGTTGATTCAATTCCATCTTCAGCAAACCAGGAAGATCATGTCAGTATGGGAACAATTGCCGCAAGACACGCTTATCAAATTATACAGAACGTGAATAATGTTCTAGCAATTGAGTTGATTTGTGCGCTTCAGGCTGCAGAGTTCAAAGGATTTGAAAAAATGGCGGAGAAAACAAAGAAATTTTATTTAGAAGCTAGAAAGGTTGTGCCATCTATTACAAAGGACCGGATTTTCTCGAAGGATACGGCAGCTTGTGCTGCTTGGCTGAAGGAGATTGATATAAACCTTCTGTAGGCTAGGAATTGAAAAGGTATGATGTTCAGGTTTATTGGACAGCTATTCTAGGAAGGTAATCAACCTGTCAATAAAAGTTTTTTGGACAGGTTTTCAGGAAAAGTGAAAAAGCTGTCCAGAAAAGTGTTTTATTTGGACAGGTTTTCGAGAAAAGTAAAAAAGCTGTCCAGAAAAGTGTTTTATTTGGACAGGTTTTCGAGAAAAGTAAAAAAGCTGTCCAATAAAGTTGATTAATTGGACAAGTATTCGAGAAAAGCCAAAAAGCTGTCCAAAAAGTTGCATGATTGGACAGCTTTTCGTCTATTTATCCCTAAATTCAGTACCATCGTGGCCTTCTATTCGATTTTTGAAGGCTTCTTGCACGACAAGAAATTCTTCATCCTCCTGTGCTTCTGTTGCTTTATTTTCGATTACGGAGTTGTCAGGGAAATTACCTGGGTGATTTTTATTTTTGTGGTTGAAACCCTTGCCTCGAGCCAATGTGTCCACTCCTTTCGGTATTCTCCACGTATTTTCCCCTGATACGTTAAATCGTATGTATGAAGAATGGATATCTTTTACGCTAAGGTATTCATATAAGCGGCTTTAAAAAGGGGGCTGCTCACTTTTTTTAAAAAAAAGATTCGAAATCATTATGTTTGTCCACTCAAAAATTTATCAATGACATACCTTATAGTAGCTGCTAGCGAAGGAGGGGATAAAAAATGTGTGGACGTGACCGTGACAGAGATCGAGACCGAGACAGAGACCGTGATGACAGAAGAAGACGCATCGATGCTGACAATGTATTTATTCGTGCAAATCGTGTAATTATCGAGGATGATGACAGAAGACGCGATAGACGTGATGATGTCAGAGGTATTTTTGATGACAGAAGAGACAGAAGAAATAGATGCTGCTGGTTCTAAAGCAATAAAAGGAGACAGGGAAGCACCCTGTCTTCTTTCTAATTTATCCTAGTATTCAATCACTAGAAAAAATAAGAAGTTTTACCTAAATCTTTAGTGGAAAATGTCGAAATAAGAAAGAGGGAGTATTTTTAAATAAAGATAGGTGAGGACATATGGATAAAACAACGTTAATTGGTTTAATATTGGGTATCATCGCTGTCGGAGTAGGGATGGTTTTGAAGGGAATAAGTCCTGCAGTACTATTTAACCCCGCAGCTTTATTAATTATTATACTTGGAACAGTTGCTACGGTTACAATTGCATTTCCGACTAGCGAAATAAAACGAATTCCAAAGTTATTCGGTATTATTTTTAAAGAGAAAAAACAAATGAATCCAGTTGATTTAATAAAAATGATTTCTGAATGGGCACAGCTTGCCAGAAAAGAAGGACTGCTTGCCCTTGAAGCAAAGACAAGTGAAATCGATGATCCATTCCTGAAAAATGGGCTTTCGCTAGCTGTAGATGGTCAAAGTGCAGATTACATACGGGACGTTTTGAATGAGGAAATTGAAGCTATGGAAGAGAGACATGCAGCGGGAGCGCAAATTTTCTCTCAGGCTGGAACCTATGCCCCGACACTTGGAGTATTGGGAGCTGTTGTCGGATTAATTGCAGCCCTTGGAAATATGAATGATACGGATTCATTAGGTCTTGCGATCAGTGCTGCGTTTGTAGCAACATTACTAGGAATTTTCACGGGATATGTCCTTTGGCATCCATTTGCTAACAAACTGAAAAGAAAATCCAAGCAGGAGTCAAAGCTAAAGACGATGATGATTGAAGGTGTTTTATCGGTTCTTGAAGGAGAGGCTCCGCGAGTGATTGAACAAAAATTAGCTTCTTACCTACCGGCAGGAGAAAGAAAAGTATTTCTTGAAGAAGGTGGCGTGAAGAAAGGTGAGTAGAAGGAAAAAGAAAGACCAAAAAGAGGAGCATGTTGATGAATCATGGTTGCTCCCTTATGCAGACTTATTAACCTTGCTGTTAGCCTTATTTATCGTTCTGTTCGCTTCAAGCTCAGTTGATGCTCAAAAGTTTCAGGCCATATCAAGGGCTTTTAATAGTGCATTTTCGGGAGGAACAGGGGTTTTTGATTTCCCAAGTCCAATACCTGAAGGGCAGATGCAGTCAACAGATGTTAAAGGTGATGATACGAAAAGTAAAGATGATCAGAAATACGAAGCGGAGTTACTTCAGCAAGCAGATCAACAGGAACTTACTAACATCCAAAATAAAGTAAATTCGTATATTGATCAGAATAACTTGACTGAAAAGCTTGAAACTTCCCTTACAGACGAAGGATTGCTCGTTTCTATTCGCGACAATGTATTATTTTCACCTGGAAGTGCTGACGTTAGGACGAATGATTTAAAGGTAGCAGGTGAAATTGCCGAGCTCCTTGTTATGGATCCCCCGCGGAATATTATCATTAGCGGGCATACAGACAATGTTCCAATCGGAAATGCACCGTTTGAATCAAACTGGGAATTAAGTGTGATGAGAGCGATAAACTTTATGAAAATCGTCCTGCAGAATGAAAAATTAGATCCAAGCTGGTTCAGTGCGAAGGGCTTTGGAGAATTTCAGCCCGTTGCATCTAATGATATGAGCGAGGGAAGAGCGAAAAATAGAAGAGTCGAAATATTAATATTGCCTAGAACCGGAAACTAAACCTTAATTGGTTTAGTTTTTTTTATGCCTTTGTTAAACAGAATTGTTGATAGACCGCGGGTTCGATTTACCTTCCGAAAAGCGGTTTTTGCTACGCAAAAAAGGTTTTCTCCAGGCAAAATCGCCCCGCTCTTTATCAATTACAACATCCTATTTTAACAGAACTAAAAAGGAAATCAGCCAACAAGCTGATTTCCTCCAATTAAACTTCTGATGTCTTTCTGGATTGTGGCAATAATGCATTCTTTCCGTGTAACAAAAAGTAAGCAAACAGAGCAAGAAAAATGACTCCGACTAAAATGAAATAGACAGTTGAAAAGCTTGTATAAGCGGCGATTATTCCGAGAACGTAAGAACCAAGTCCAATGCCAGTATCGAAAAATGTAAAGAATGTCGAAGTGGCTAGCCCTCTTCTTGAAGGATCAGAATTTTTAATGGCTATCGTTTGTAAGCAAGGAGTAAGGCTTCCATATCCTAAGCCGATTATGACCCCGGCAAGTAAAAATCCAAAGGTGGTAGTAGCCTGGCTAAGCAAAAACATCCCAATGGCAAATAAAATGATTGCCGGATAGACAATCTTATTTTCCCCATAAAGATCAAACCATCTTCCGGTAAAAGGCCGGGAAATAAGCATAGCAGCAGCATAAACAACAAAGAAGAAGCTAGCAGCTTCGATTAAACCAAGCTCTTTTGCATAAACAGATATAAACGCAAGAATTCCAGAATAACTAATAGCAAGAATTCCAGCCACGATTGAAACAGGAATTGCTTTCTTCTCAAATAAGCTGGCAAACGATAACTTTGGCTGCTGAGCTGTTTTTGACACGATCGTATTCCCTTTAGGCAATTGTACAGCGAATGAAAGAAGTATGGCTAGGAATGATAAAATGGAACATAAAATAAACAGCGAGTTAAAGCTCGCGTACTGAATAATAGTTAAACCAGCAAAAGGCCCCATTACCATGGCTAGGTTCATAAACATCGAATAATAGCCAAGTCCTTCCCCTTTTCTTTCATTTGGTACAATATCAGCTGCAATCGCACCAGCTGCTGTAGTCACCATCCCAAACCCGATGCCGTGAACGAATCGTAAAATAAGCAAAGCCGGCATTGTATTCGCCCAAAAATAAAAAATACTGGAAACGAAAAACAAGATCAGTGCAATTAGAAGAATCTTTTTCCGACCAATTTCATCAAGCCATTTTCCTGAAAATGGTCTGATCAACACCGCTGCTATGAGGAAAACGGAAGTAATCAATCCTACTTGGGTTCCGTTCCCATTTAAATCGTCCAATACATAAATCGGCAGTGTTGTCAGCAAAATATAAAAGCCGATAAACATAAAAAAGCTTGTAATTGAAATACTTAAAAAGTCCTTTGTCCATAATGGTTGCTTTTTCATAGATGTCCTCCTAAAAATTTCCATCAGATATAACTTAAAGATTGACTGACATCTTTTTCAAAATTGACAGCATTTCTGTGGTCTCTTGATCAGAAATATTTTTTAAAACTTGTTCCTCACATGACCGTACAGTTTGAAGCCAAGTATCATACATATCGTTAGCTGCCTCAGTAAGTATTATTTGTTTTTCTCGTTTGTCGATGCCGGTCTTTTTTGTTATCCAGCCTGATTTTTCCATTCTTGCTAGCGACCGCGTCATTGTCGGCGCCTCAACTCCTAGATAATGGGACAATTCCTTTTGAGTGGCTGGCCCATTCGTCTTAAGTAAATATATAATTGTCCATTGAGCTGTGTATAATCCAAGAGGAGTTAATGCTTCATTTAGGACTTTTGAAAAGTGCCGGCTAAACTGGTTAATCGAATGAAAAAGATTATTTTGTATTTGATGCAAAAAAATCACCCTTCAAAATTAGTTACCTAGCTAATTATATTCCTGATTCCTTTTTCTGTCTAGTTAATAACAATAATTGAATAATTAAAAGTGGGGAAAGGTAGAAGGGAATAATCAGTAATCCCTATTTAAAAAAGGGCTATAAAAAAGATATTGCATAAATTAAAACAAATGTTTATAATTAAAACAAAAGTTTATTAAATAATAAGGGCTGAATCATTATGAACCAAAAAGAGTCGTTAATATTACAGCTTATTGAGGAAAATCCTTTTATCTCACAAAATGAGATTTCTGAAAAGACGGGGTTGTCCCGATCAGCGGTTGCCGGCTATATTTCATCTTTAACAAAAGAGGGAAAGCTTCTCGGCAGAGCCTATGTGCTTCCAAAACGGAAGCATATCGTCTGTATTGGGGGATCCAATGTGGATAGAAAAATACAGACACTTCAAACGCTCCAGCTTGGCACATCCAATCCTGCTGAAAGTTCGCAATCATTTGGCGGGGTGGCTAGAAATATTGCAGAGAACCTAGGAAGATTAGGATGCGATGTCGCTCTTATGACTGCAGTCGGTGAGGACGGAGAAGGCGATTGGCTGCTGGAGCATACAAAATCGTATGCAGACATTAGTCCATCCCAAGCTTTCTCGAATGCTGCTACAGGAACATATACCGCCGTGTTAGATCATGAGGGTGAAATGGCGATTGCTCTAGCAGACATGTCAATCTATGATTTGGTTGACATTGATTTTGTAGAGAGAAAATGGGGACATATTGCTTCATCAGATTTAGTTGTTATTGATACGAACTTTCCAGCAGAAGTCATTAAGCAGCTAATCGTTCGTTGTCATGAAGCAAAAATTCCAGTTTGTATTACACCTGTCTCTGCGCCAAAAGTAAAGAAGCTTCCAAAAAGCCTGGCTGGAGTCACGTGGTTAATTGCCAATAAGGACGAGGCAGAAGCCTTATCTGAAATGGAAATTAAGAATGATAGCGATTTTTTCAAGGCAGCAGAAAAAATGCTGGAAAAGGGTGTAGAAAAGGTCGTTATCACTAGAGGAGATAAAGGTCTCATTTACTCTACACAAAATGGTGAGTCTGGAACAGTCCTTCCGCCAAAAATTCAAGTGGAAGATGTAACAGGTGCTGGTGATTCTCTAGTCTCGGGAATCATGTATGCACATTTACAAGGATTAGGTATCGAAAATGCTTGTAAAATAGGGATATCCTGTTCTGTTATTACACTGCAATCTCACGAAACTGTGAATCCGAATTTAAATCAAGTTCACTTGCAAGAAACTTATAACCAATACTTTAAATAAGGGAGTTTTGCCATTATGTTAGAAAACTGGATCGAATACTCAGAAGAAGTACAAGAAGCAAAGAAAGCAAACAAACCAATTGTTGCATTAGAATCTACAATCATTTCACACGGAATGCCTTACCCGCAAAACGTACAAACGGCTAGAGAAGTGGAAGAGATTGTCCGCAAAAACGGTGCGGTTCCAGCAACAATTGCGATTTTAGGTGGAAAAATTAAAATCGGTCTTTCTGATGAAGAGTTAGAATACTTAGGACAAGCCAAAGATGTCGCGAAAGCTAGCCGCCGTGACCTGGCATACCTAGTAGCGCAAAAGAAAGATGGTGCTACAACAGTTGCAACGACAATGATTTGCGCAGAGCTTGCAGGTATTGAATTATTCGTTACAGGCGGAATCGGCGGGGTTCACCGTGAAGCAGAAACTACAATGGATATTTCTGCTGACCTTCAAGAATTAGCACAAACAAACGTAGCTGTCGTATGTGCAGGTGCTAAATCGATTCTTGATATCGGCTTAACATTAGAATATTTAGAAACACATGGTGTTCCTGTTGTCGGATATGAAACAGATGTCCTTCCTGCATTCTATACACGTACAAGTCCTTTTGGCCTGCACCAACGTGTAGACACTCCTGAAGATGCAGCAGCTATTATCCGTACAAAATGGGAGCTTGGCCTTAACGGCGGTGTTGTCATTGCTAACCCAATCCCAGAAGCGGATGCAATGGAAGAAGCATTCATTACAAATGTCATTGAATCTGCATTAAAAGAAGCGAAGGAAAACAATATCGCTGGTAAAGAAGTAACGCCATTCCTTTTAGGAAAAGTAAAAGAACTTACAGAAGGTACAAGCTTAACAGCTAATATTGCACTTGTGAAGCATAATGCCGAAGTTGGTTCTAGAATTGCAGTTAGCTTACAAAAATAATAAGTTTTCATAATAAAATGGCCAACTCCTCCGGTTCTTAGCTAACCGTGCGGATTGGCCATTTTAATTTGTAACGGGTTTTTCTGTTCGATGTGCGGTTAACACATAGCGATAAGGGGCGTCACCAATATAGGAAAAGGGATAACAGGTGGAGACTGTTAGTGTTTCTGTAGGTGCGGTAGATTTGATAACAGTTGTATCATTTGCTTCGACAATTTGGGAGCCTGTAATTTCGTAGCTAAAGGAGCCATATGGCATGATGACGTGAAATACATCCCCATTTCTTAAATCTCCGAGTCGGCGAAAGACAGTTTCCCGGTGGCCGGAAAGCAGAATTTGATCAGGCTGTCCTGGCAGAGCCGTACTGGAGTAATGGCCAACTCCTTTTTCTAGTTCATATTCGCTCGTCCCTTCAACAATCGGAAGCTCAACTTGAAGTTTAGGGATTTCTAAAATTCCGATCACCTCTCCTTTTTTGAATGAGTTAATAATCTCCTTTTGTTCATTTTGAAGATCAAGATCATGTTCCTGTTCTTGAGACTTAATTTGGACTTTCTCTTTAGCTTCTATTAAAGAAGTTTTTTTGTTCTTCTCATGGATATAAATATCTTTTATTGAGAAAAGTACAAGTCCCATCCCCGTTAACATAATGATTGAAGCGGAAATAAGAACGAATTGTTTCTTGGCAAACACTTATTCATTGCCCCCGTTCATGTTCTTAAATTTAATAAAATCCAAATAATGAGCAAATTCCTCTTTCGTCACTCCATTATCAATCGCATCATGGACCAATTCAATCCATTCACGATCTACTTGAATCATCTCAGTTGGCTCTGCTTTTTTTCTCTGATCCAATAAATCCTCAACATCCGTATCAAGAGTTTTTGCTAGTCTTGATAACACTTGCAGAGATGGATTTTGTTGAATGCCTCTTTCTATGTAACTTAAATAGGATTTAGATACACCCGCTTTTTCGGACAGCTCATTGATGGATAACCCCTTTTCTATTCTTAACCTCTTTATACGGATTCCAACCATATATTTAATCCCCTTTTATTTATTAAACTGCATTTTCATTATAACGAACAAAGTGTTCAATAAAAAATACGGAATATTGAGAAAACTAAAGAATAACATAGTAAACAAAAGAAAAATGTTCTTTAAAACGAAAAAACGGGGGAATTTGATTTTTTATAAAATAGGAATATTAGACTATACTCTATGAGAAGGTTCTGTAAAAAGAACAAAAATTCCATTGTAGGTGGTGTCATGTATGTATCAAAAAAACTGTGATCAATGCCATCGACCATCTTATAGCAGCAGCGAAATAGGAAGTTGGCTGTGCCCTGTTTGCGGAAAAGATTTAACAGCGTACCCATTTTTTGATGCTTTGACCATGGAAAGAATTCATATAAAGGCAGTACCGTATCGGAAGAAAATAGAAAAATATGATTTTAAACAATTAAGGTAATCATTTAATTTAATAAGAACTAATTTTAGGGGGAGAGCAGTCTAATGGAGACTAAGGTACTCAATGATAAGTTAGATATGGAATGGATCGAGCTTATACTAGAGGCAAAAAAATTAGGAGTTGAAAAAGAAGATGTTCGCGATTTCCTTCAAAATTACATTTTAAACGAGCCTTTACCTAATAAGTCGATATGCTAATACACGATAGAATAATAGTATAACCTCGAGTATTTCTTACAAGGATTTTTTTATTCCTTTTAAGAGATACTCTTTTTTTGTCTCTTTGCAATGTTAATTAGAAGTTCTATAGAGAGAACAAAAGTGTTCTAAATAAATTACAAAATAGTTAGAAAACAAGAGAAATATCAAGGAAACAAGCATAAAACGTTCTTTACATAGAAAAAATGGCCGTTTTTGGGGTTTTTAAAATTAAGGCTTTTGACATATACTCAAATCAGCAAGTTCGTTAAAGAGAACAAAAAACTTAATCTAACTTGGAATTGTTCCTTTTTATGAACAAAGCAACGGAATGTATTTGACTGAATTTGTTAGGAACCAAACTTAATATAACGAAAGTTTCAAGGGGTGAAAGTAATGAAGAAAGTAATGAAAGGATTAAGTAATGCAATTACGGTACTACTGTTTTTACTAGTAATATTGATGGCTGTTTTAGTAATTTCCTCTAAAGCTTCAGGAGGAGAGCCACAAATATTAGGATACCAGCTGAAAAATGTACTATCAGGATCAATGGAACCGACTTTTAAAACTGGTTCAATCATCGCTGTTAAACCTGCTGGAGATAAAACTAGATTCCAAAAGAATGATGTCATCACATACATGGAAGATGAACAAAAAATCGTTACTCATAGAGTCATTGATGTTGTAAAAAGAGGCGACCATGTAATGTATCAAACTAAAGGTGATAATAACGAACATCCAGATTCCAATCTCATTCTCTCAGAGAATGTAGTGGGTGAATACACAGGATTTTCGATTCCATATATAGGTTATTTTATAGACTTTGCAAAATCAAAAGCTGGAACAGCAGCTCTACTAATTGGGCCGGGAGTTTTATTACTCCTATATTCTGCAATATCAATATTTAAGGCTCTGAAAGAAATAGAGCATGCAACAAAGAGAAGAGATGAAAACCAGGGACCAGAAAAAACTGCTTAATTATGGTTGTTCTCCTTATGAAAACATAAGGATTTCAATAAAAAAACTACATACCTCGTAAAAAAACGAGGGAGAAACCAAGGAGGAAGAAAAATGTCAATCAAAAAGAAATTAGGTTTAGGAGTAGCATCAGCAGCACTAGGATTATCATTAATTGGTGGAGGAACTTGGGCAGCGTTTAACGATGTTGAAACAATGCAAAATCGTGTGCAGGCGGGAGTACTAAATTTGGAGATTGGTAATAAAGTTACAGGTGAAATGAAGGTAAAGAAATTGATTCCTGGGGATACAATGACTAGAGAATTCACTTTACAAAATCAAGGTAATCTAAATATTCCGGATGTTTGGTTAACAGTTGATCCTGCGGATGAAACAATTCCTGGCTTCTATGGTGAACTAGCAGTAACTATTCTTAATTCTGACAATCAAAACAAATTGGCAGGAATTACTCCAACAGGTGTACGTGATGACAACACGAAATATGTTTCTATGCAGGATTTAATTGATTATGCAAATAATAATAAATTTGATATTTCTAGTGACAATTTAAATAACGGAGATAAAGACTTTGACGGTAGAGATGCAGATACAATTAAAATCAAAGTTGAATTTGTTGATAAGAAGGCAGATACCGACGGTGATGGTGAATATGATCAAAATAAGTACCAAAATGCGGTTGCCGAATTTAACTTCAACTTCGAAGCAGTACAAGAAGCTGGTTCTGAAAGAGCAAACAACTAATAAAGGAATGAAAGGTGGGTTAATTAACCCACCTTTCTATATCTTGAATTTTCTTTATTAAAAAATTAATAGGAAGAAATGGTGAGTCAAATGACTATTAAAAAGAAATTAACTCTAGGCATTGCTAGTGCTGCTCTAGGACTTTCATTAGTAGGCGGAGGAACCTTTGCGGCATTTAATGATGTTGAGACAATGAACAATACCCTAAAATCAGGTGTTCTAGATCTTAAAGTAGACCCTTCTGTAATATTTAATGTTTCAAAATTAAAACCTGGTGACTATATGCTCCGTGATTTTAAAATTGAAAATATTGGAACATTAGACATTGAAAAAGTCCTCATGCATACTAGTATTGAAGTGAAGGATAGAGAAGGCAATATTGTTGATAGTGATTTTGCCTCACAATTTATAATTAATTTTTTAACTAGTGATCTGCAGCCTATCATAACACCTTGGGATAATGTATCACTACAGGACCTTAAGGGACTAACAGATAACGGAAAATCTCCAGATATTACAACATATTTAAAACAAGGGTTAATTGTACCGTTAAAGCCTGATTTACCGGTAGGAGATACTGATCATATAGTTGTGATGATAACATTTAAAAATGATGATAAGAAAGATAATGAGACAGGTTTATATTTTCAAAATGAATATCAAGGTTTAGATATGAAACTAACTCTTAATTTAGAAGCAACACAATACTCAGGGACAGAAAGGGAAAATAATTACCAATCACAAGAAACTCCAGATGCGATTACAATTACCGAGGTAAAAATAATAAAAAATGAATGGAAATGGCAAAATGAAAAACAAGGCTATAAGCTAAGTGCTCAAGTTGAATTTTCGTTCAGTGATGGAAATACAATTAAATCAAATACTGCAAATATAAATAATGCAAATCCAGCTGGGGAAAGTATTACCTTTACACAAAAGTATAAGAATAATGATTATTCTATTACTTTAGACATACCTTTTAATTAAAAGTAAAAAAACATCGAAAAGGTTATTCCCTCATCTCTATATTTATTGACACACATTCTTTTCTTTTTAAGGAAAGAAAGGAGTTCCTATGAGATTACAGTTATTAATCATTACATTTATATGTGCCTATGTAGTATTATTCCTTAAACCCATTAATATTCAAGCAAGTACCAACCAACAACCTAATATTGAAACAAAACCTAGTAACTATTTATTCGATGTGAAAAATATGTCACCTGGGGATTGGGCGACAAGGATTTTAACTATTCAAAACCGTGGAGAAAGTGATTTTAACTATAATACAGAATCTTATTTCAAAGATGGTTCAAAGAAACTTTACAATGAATTTCTTTTAAAAGTATGGGATTCGGAGGAAGTTTTATATAGTGGCAAATTATCTGACTTCGATGGGTTTGAGCCTAGACATTTACCTTCAAAAAGCCAAGAGGATTTAAAGTTTGAAGTAACTTTCCCCTATGAACTAGGGAATGAATTTCAAGGTTTAGCTTTTGATTTTGAGTTAAGGTTTGTAATAGAAAAATCAGGTCAAAATCCAAATCCTGAACCTAATCCAAATCCAAATCCAAATCCAAATCCTGTTCCTGAGCCTAGTCCAGATCCTAATCCAAACCAAGATTCTGATTCAACCACTGTCACCGATCCAATAGATGATAATGCTGCACCCCCTACTACCAGTCCTGAAACGAGGTCAGATCAAGGAAATGATCAAAATAATAATATAGAAAATCCTGCTACGGAAGAGGATACGGCTATGCCGATACCTATACGTTCCATTCCTATTGAAGAATTGGATGCACCAATCGTAAAGGGACAAATCTTACCTTCAACAGCCACAAATATGTATAACTATTTATTAATAGGGGTCATATTAATGACTGCAGGCGGTGGTTTTCTCCTATATCAAAAAAGACGTATAAGAGATAATCAAAGGCCTTGATTGGAAATAATGCGATCAAGGCCCTTTTATTACTAGTATTGGTCGGGAATGATAATAAGTGAACAACGATTTAAAAAAGATCTTTCTTTATTTAGCTTTACTGAATTTGTACGATGGTTTAGTCACATTTTTCGGTATTCAGTTTTCTTTAATTGAGGAAAGTAATCCCATCATGAATGCCCTTTACCAAAAAAATCCGTTCTATTTTCTAGGTTTTAAAGTTATTCTATCAGCTGCTCTATGTATATTCCTTTTTATTAAAAAACTTCCTCAAAAAAAAATTGTACATCATTTAGCCCTAGCAGCCACTGGTATATATACGGTTGTCTTTGTAATTCATGCCATTTGGATCATAACCCTCATATAAATGATTTAAAAGAATTTCGACTATATTTAACACGATTATGTTAGAAACTAGTTAATAATAGACTTTTTTTCTAGGATTAATTAGAGTCTAACGGTGAATATGTAAAAAATGTGGTAATTTGTAGAAAAAAGAGTAAAAAATTATTTGAAAATTGACAAAATATAACACATTTATCAACAGCCTATCCATTACAATAAAATTAGACGATATTTTACCTATGAGATAAGCTTCAGAAAAAGGCAAACCTATTGAAAGATAGGGACGCAAAGTCACAGGTCTAAAGTATGAATGAAGTGTTCTTTTTTAAGATTTGCTGCATAAACTCATTATAGCAGGCAGCTCATAGAAAAGGCAGATTCCATACCAAGATGGCTGGATTGCCTGGAATACGATTCGTATTTTGGGGGGAAGAGTGTGGGGAAAACAAGAGTCCAACTGGAATTACTAGACAGTGAGTGGATGGAGTTAATTGTAAAGGCGAAGCAAATGGGGATTGAGAAAGAGGAAATTAGGGAGTTCTTATTAAAAAATGGGGTAAAAAAGCTAGCTTGGAAAGTGGCTGAATAGAGATAATAGAACAGAAAGCTAAGTGTTTCTTAAAGGACTGCCGTTCTTTATAGGAATGCTTTTTATTTTGCAAAGGGAGATTAGTGATTGTTGTTGATTTTGCCATATGTGTGCATGTGAACGGGTTTTATTCGGGATGAATAACTTAGAGAACATGTGCGCATATGGCGGTTTGACAAGGAACCCATTGCAAAAAAGACGCAGAAGCTCATAGCTTACCTACCTTGCTTCTGCATCTTTTTAGAAATAGCCAATGTATCTATTTATTCTGATCAATTCTCCATTTATTAAATTCGAGAAATTCCCGGAATTGTTCTTTCGAAACACCTGAATTCATCGCTTCTTGAACGATATCGACCCAATCCGAATCCAATTCATCTGTATTCGGCTGTTCATGAATTAAATGATCAACCGGAACATGAAGGACAGCTGCGATTTTTTCAAGAAATTGTATGGAAGGATTGGTTTGCAGGTTTCTTTCTAGTGAACTTAAGTAAGACTTGGCCACACCAGCTTGTTCGGCAAGCTCGGATAACGACATTTTCTTTTCTTTACGAAGTAATTTTACGCGATCACCGATCATCCAATCTCACACACCTTATCATCGAATATATAAAATCATCATAACAAAAATAGTTCAATAGTTCCATATTAAGAACAATATGTTCAAAAAATATACTAACATCTTATCATAATATTCGAATAAGTATTTATTTTTTTGTCCTTAATTTTAATAAGAATAAAGAAAAAACAAAAAGTGCTCAAATTACTTTGATAGAGCACTTTTTGTTTCCAATAACTTCAAAATCTCTTCGACTGCTTTCTCCGTATTTTCAGCTTCAATATGATGAAACGCTCCCACATAATCTAGTTGCTTATGGGAATACCGAGGATCGTAATATTCTTCTAGCAGAACTTGAATGATCAATTTATAGTTTTTAT
This sequence comes from Bacillus sp. DTU_2020_1000418_1_SI_GHA_SEK_038, assembly GCF_032341175.1. Classification (NCBI taxonomy): domain Bacteria; kingdom Bacillati; phylum Bacillota; class Bacilli; order Caryophanales; family Bacillaceae; genus Bacillus; species Bacillus sp. DTU_2020_1000418_1_SI_GHA_SEK_038. Next base: position 1,022,661 of record NZ_CP135435.1, read on the forward strand.
TTCTTGCTGCCTCATTTAAAGCGGCTATAATGTCTGAATCCTTTATTCGTTTAAAAATATATTTTAACCGTTCCATAACTTTATCATGAAACCACTGTTCATGCTGATAAGGCTCTACATACTCTCGATAAATCCGCTCGATACGAGAGGATAATGACGCTTGAAGGTTAATATTAAAGCCTTGATGTTTTATTGCCAGCAATTCATCAGGCTGAACCACCTTGCCAATCCGTTTACTTTCGGCCTCTACTAGGAAAAATGGGGAGTCCTTTACTTCCCATAAGGTTTGAAAGAGAAGGGAGTCAAAAGTTTTTTGATTATGTCCTTCGAATAAACCAAACGATCCAAAGATGGAGCCACGATGGCGGGCGAGTGCTTCTAAATTAATGACAGGCATGCCTTTTTCCTTTAATTTTTCCAATACTTCGGTTTTGCCTACACCTGTCATGCCGTGTATGGATATGGCTCGAGAAGGGATTAGCCCAGGTATTTCTTCAAGTATAAATTGCCGGTAGGCCCGATATCCCCCAGCCAATCGATGAATGGATATTCCTGCAAATGATAGAAAGGTAGCAACCGATTGACTGCGCATTCCGCCTCTCCAGCAATAAATAACAGGATGCTTGCCTTCTTCCCGAATGCCCTTGATCTGCCCCAATATGGAAGGGAGCTTTGGAGAAACGACTTCCATCGCTCGCCACTTTGCCATATCTGACCCTTCCTGTTTATAAATAGTTCCGATCATCGCTCGTTCTTCATTCGTAAATAAAGGGACATTGACTGCCCCGGGAATTTTGAATTCGTCATATTCGCCAGGTGATCTCACATCAATTGGAACAGCATTCTTTAACGCAAGTAGCTGTTCGACACTGATTTCTTTCATTTTGATTTCCTCCGAGTCTGCATCTGTTAAAAATATTTTATCCATTAATTTGCAAAATGAAAAGGCGTTGATTGATTTTACAAAAAATAAAAGCAGCCTTCATACCGGCTGCTTTAGCAATTACTTATTTTTTCTTAAATTCCCAAGCTCCTCTGCCAAAGCTTGCATTTCGTTGGGACTAAAGCTGTTCTTTTTCATGACGAGATCATAGATATCCTTTAATTCCTCATACATTTCCTCGTCAAAATGGGAAGGTTTAATTGCTCCAAAGTTTAAAACCTTTAGTTTTTCTTTAATTTTTTCAATCATGTATTCCACATTTTCTACTGATTTCTGTGCTAAATCCACCCGAATTCCTCCTCTAAAAAATCTATCCGCCAACTCCATCAAGTATTCTCATCTTTCCATGTTATGAATTAAAAGTCAACCATAATTGGCATCTTAATTCAAGCTAGCTTTCCATAAGTGTTTGCATATTGCCCGCGGAGGTGAAAAAGAGCTGCTCACGGTAAAAGAGAAGGGGTTTCATTTCCCGTGAAGAGGTTTCATACCTGCGAAGAGTAAAAAAAGCTGTTACCGGTAAAAGCGAAGAGGCTCACTGAGCACTTCTCTGACATATATAGTTGCGCAACGACAAAATATGAAAGAAAATGTTGTCAAGGAGGGTATCACAAGATGATTAACGTATTATTTGTTTGTTTAGGAAACATTTGCCGCTCGCCTATGGCGGAAGCAATGTTTCGTGATTTAGTAAAAAGGGAAGGGTTAGAACATACAATCCAAGTGGATTCAGCCGGGACTGGCGATTGGCATATTGGACAACCGCCGCATGAAGGGACAAGGAAGATCCTGAAAAAATATAATATTTCTGCAGCGGGGCTGAAAGCGAGACAATTTCAGAAGAATGATTTTCAAGATTTCAATTACATCATCGCGATGGATGCTTCCAATGTGCAAAACATTGAAAAGCTGAGAAACCAAAACACTAATGCCCGTGTCATAAAGCTGCTAGACTTAGTTCAAGAGGCAACAGACAAAAATGTACCAGACCCCTATTTTACGGGGAACTTTGAAGAGGTGTACGAGCTTATCGGAAAAGGCTGTGAACAATTGTTAAAAGAACTGCGTAAAGACCATAATATATAAGAAAGTGAGTGTGACTAGAATGGGGAAGTCGTTATTTTGGAAAGGTGTGTTATACGGAGCTCTTGCAGGTGGTGCTTTAAGCCTGCTTGATCGGGATACCCGGGAGTCCGTTACAGCTAATTGCAAAAGAGCAACTAAAGAAATATCCTACTATGTAAAAAATCCGGGACAAGCAATAAGTCAGATTAAGGACATGTCTAATCAAATTCAATCAACGTTTGAACAGGTTAGCTCAGAGGTTTCATTTATTATGGAGAAAGTGGATGAATTAAAGGAATCAACAACCGAGGTAGTGGAGCTAATGGAAGAGACAAAGGAAGCTTTTTTTGAAAAGGATGAGGATGAGGATGAGGACAACAGTAAATTTGTGAATTAGAACTACTTAAGAGGTGATGGGATGGGACTAGCCTTTTCGAATTTGGTTTCGCAATTGAAGAAAAGATTGATGGAGGACGATTTATTCGGATGGGCTGCGCAGTTAGCCTATTTCTTCCTGCTATCTCTTTTTCCTTTACTTCTATTCTTAATCTCACTGCTTCCTTATTTACCGATTACCCAGGAGGATATTCTTTCGGTGATTCGAGATTTTGCACCGCAGGAAACGATGAAATTGATTGAGACGAATCTTAATGAGTTATCGAAAAAGAATGGTAAGCTGCTTTCTCTCGGTATCATTGCAACAATTTGGTCAGCATCCAATGGAATCAATGCGATCGTTCGTGCTTTTAATAAAGCGTATGATGTGAAAGAAAGCCGGTCCTTTATCGTGGCTAGAGGTATGGCCATTCTTTTTACGTTTGCCATGCTATTTGTTTTCGTTGTCGCCTTATTGCTGCCGGTATTCGGAAAAATAATTGGGATCTATCTTTTTGCTAAATTTGGCTTATCTGATGAGTTTATGACGATTTGGAATACGCTTCGCTGGCTTGTGAGCTCGATTATTTTATTTATTGTATTCACGGGCTTATACTGGATTGCCCCAAATATAAAACTGAGATGTATTACCGTTATACCTGGTGCTATTTTTGCAACGGTGGGCTGGGAGCTGTCTTCCTTGGCTTTTTCCTATTATGTGAGCAATTTCGGTAATTACTCGGCTACTTATGGAAGCATCGGAGCGATCATCGTTTTGATGATCTGGTTTTATTTAACCGGAATCATTATCATCTTGGGTGGAGAAATCAATGCGGTATATAGTAAATACAAAAAGGAAGATTGTTAAGGTGATCTTTTACTATAAGTTTCCTTCATAAATCCTGTCCGAATTCAAAGAATAAGACAGGGGGAAAAATACTCGTCTTCAAAGAAGGAGGCTTATATTGATGTCTAAGAAATCGAAGAAAGATGGCGGAACAAAGCAAAAAGGAAAGAACAAACCAAACCAGAAAACTTCAGGTTCAGCTAACGGACAGAATGGATATCACTAAATAAAAGTTTTATAAAAATGGGGCCAGGAGAAATTCTCTTGGCTCTATTTTAATAAAAAATGCACATCCCTTAATAAAGGATATGCATTTATTTTAATTTATTTTGTTACTCTTTTTCGTTTTGTTCTTGAAGGTAAAATGTTAATAACTTCAATGAAAAAGTCATTTTGATGAACAGCATAGTAAATCAAATAATTTAACATAAGGTGTTTGCTTTTTCCGTAAGTAATCCTTCGCAAACCTTTAAATTTTCCTTTATCAACGGAACGACCGATAAAAGGATTAGTGGAAAGTAAGCTTTCTATATAGTCAATAATTTCTTCTTCTTTTAAATACCACCAAGCTAAAGTTTCGTCGCCTTGATCTGCATAAAACTCCTGGATTATATCCAAACACAAATCGAATTCATCTGTAAAGACAACTTGATATGTTTGCTTAGCTTCTTCTTTCACGACGCTTTTCCTTTAATTCAGTTCCAGAATAACGCTTCATATTGGGGGAATTGAGATATCTTGTTAATGAATCTTTAAGTTCAGAGTCTTCTTCAATTTCCTTTGCTAAATCGTAATGAGGCAATTCGTTTAAATCCTTTTCGTTCTCATCAATCTCAACAGAAACAAGTTTACCATTAACAACAAAAGCAACGGATTGTTTCCCCTCAAGGGCTCTAAATAGCTCTTGTTTAGCATTTTCACTTAAAGTACTCATAAAATATCACCTCGAAATAATTATATCAAATCCCTACTTAAAACTACATGTTATATTACTTAAATCCCGGATTGATTAAGACTTCAACAACCTCAAGCTATTCAATATAACCAAAATCGTACTTCCTTCATGGGCAATGACGCCAAAAGGCAAATCAACAAACTGCAGGAAGTTGGATGCAATTAACAGCATGATCACTGTTATTGAAAAAATAACATTCTGCTTAATGATTCCATTCATTTTTCTTGAAAGTTTGATGGCTTCTGCAATGCGGGGGAGATCGTTTTTCATCAGGACAACATCTGCTGTTTCCAGCGCCACATCTGTACCTTCTCCCATCGCAATTCCGACATTAGCTGTAGCTAATGCAGGTGCATCGTTTATTCCATCTCCAACCATCCCTACTGTTCCATAGGTTTCCTGAAGCTTTTTTAGGTGCTCGACTTTATTTTCTGGCAGGCATTCGGCAATATAATCATGAACATGGGAGTCCTTCGCGATGGCCATTCCCGTATTTTTGCTATCACCTGTAAGCATGATTGTGTAGATGCCCTGTTTTTTTAATTGATCGATTGCCATTCTCGTCTCTTCGCGGACGACATCCTGCAGAGCAATAATGGCGGCAATACCGACGTCTTTTTGAACGAAAACAACCGTTTTCCCTTCACTGGCCATTTTCCGCGCGGCTCCATTACTGAAGCTTTGTGCAGCGTCAATGCCAACAAAAGCGGCTTTCCCAATTTTCCATTCTTCCCCGTCAATATTGGCCTTTACTCCCCAGCCCGTAACATCCTCAATACTTTCAGGACTGATGAGGGAATCAGTTAAATGGTCTTTTGCAAATTTCACAATGGCATTAGCCAATGGATGTGTTGAGTGACTTTCAATAGAAGCAGCTTTTAATAAAATATCTTCTTTGGATAGTCCTTCAGCTACAATGATATCTGTCACTTCTGGTTTTCCCTTTGTAAGGGTGCCAGTTTTGTCAAACGCAATAGCTTTTACATGACTTAAATTTTCTAAATGCACGCCGCCTTTAAAAAGAATTCCGTGTCTCGCCCCATTTGAAATGGCTGACAAGGTGGCAGGCATAATCGAAGCAACAAGGGCACACGGTGAAGCAACAACAAGTAAAATCATTGCCCGATAAAAGCTTTCTGTCCAGTTCCATCCTAAAAGGAAATGGGGGACAAACATCATCAGAACAACAACGGCTAAAACGATTTTTACATAAGTGCCTTCAAACCGTTCGATGAACAGCTGGGAAGGAGATTTCTCGCTCTGAGCGGATTGTACAAGCTGAATGATCTTTTGAAAAAGAGTGTCACTGTTTGGTTTTGTAATTTCCACGGTAATCGAACCATTTAAGTTAACTGTGCCAGCGAATACAGCATCTTCATTTTCTTTCGAAACCGGAATCGATTCCCCCGTGATCGCTGATTCATCAATGGTGGATTGCCCTTTGATAATTTTTCCATCGGAAGGAACCCGTTCTCCTGGCTTAACTAGAATTTGATCGCCGATGCGCAATTGTGATACATGGATTTTTTCCTCCATGCCATGATTAACCCGCAAAGCTTCCTCAGGCTGAATCTCCATTAAGGCGGAAATTTCCTTATGGCTTTTGTTCATCGTATACGTTTCAAGTGCACCACTTACTGCAAAAATAAAGATAAGGATGGCGCCCTCTGTCCAATAACCAATAATAGCCGACCCGATCGCCGCAAAAACCATCAGCATTTCAACATTTAATTCTTTATTAGCGATCGTTTCTTCGATTCCCTCTTTTGCCTTTGCAAACCCGCCGATTATAAAAGCGAGGATGTAAGCAGCAACTGAAGGGGCTGCCAGCTCATTTCGATCCAATATCCATCCAGCGGCAATGAGTACACCGCTAAATAGAGCAGCCATTAATTCAGCATGTGGTTTGATTTTTTCTATAAAGCTTTCATTTTTGCTTACTGGACTTTCTAATAGTGCTTTCACTTCTGTACTCATATTTATCCTCCCCTTAATGATACTAATTTTCAATTGTTATTTCTAATTGAGAAAAATAATCAACATCAATACCCCTATAAAACAACGAAAGCTGCCGCCTCTAAGGCGACAGCAATTACTCTAAGTTGGAAATACAGTTGTTTTAAGTTGTTACCCATAGTTTACTATATAGGTTATGAAATGGGAAGGAATATGTTCATCTTTTATAATAATTATTAATTTAATATTATTTTACTTATTGAGAATAAGACTCCTTCTCAGAGGCCACTTGTTTTTGCCCAAAAATGGCGACAGTTAAGAATATAAGAAACAGCATGACGCTTATTATATGAAAGAAGCTGAAAGAGTGAAAATGCTGAATGAAAACTCCGCCAAGAAATGGACCGGCCAAGCTTCCGATGCTAAATGCAACGCCACAAAGCAAATTTCCCGTAGGTAGCATGTTTTTAGGGGTTAAATCGGCCATATAACTGATCCCAAGGGAAAAAGTGGAGCCGACACCCATTCCAGCTATGAATAAACAAATCGTTAACCCGATCATCATCTCTTCTAGGAAACTGGCTGCCATAAAGCTTAAAAAACCAGTGAAAAGGATGATCATTAAAATATTTCTTCTGCCAAACTTATCGCTTAATAATCCAAGCGGCAATTGAAATACGATAGCCCCAATTGCAAATGAGGTTAAAAGCATGGAAACATATGTAACTTCCAGTCCAATCCTTAGCCCGTAAACAGGAAAGCTTCCATTTAATGATGATTCAAGAAATCCATAGCCAAATGCCGGTAGGAAGGCCACCCAGCCGTATTTCATCGCTTTATTAAATCTCTTCATTGTTTCTTTAAAAGAATTAATCTCAATGGTTTGCTCCGGAAAATCGTTCTTTAATGTAAATATAAATAACCATGCAATGAGGCAAAGTACGGATGAAACAATAAAAGGAAGGGCTTCACTAATTTTTATCAATGGTGCCATCATAGGTCCAATCGCGAAGCCTGCACCAAAAAACAATCCATATAAGGAAATGTTACGGCCTCTTTTATGTTCTGGTGAAAAAGAAGTAATCCATGTCTGTGTTCCGAAATGCAGGGAGTGGTCGCCAATTCCAATCAATAGACGAAGGAAAAACCAAAACCAAAAGGATTTCCAAAAAGGGAACAGCATGAGTGAAACAATCACAAGCAAGCCGCCAAAAATGATAACGGGTTTATATCCGTATTTTCTCAATGGGTGTTCCATAAAAGGGGAAATAAGCAAAATTCCTATGTACAGACCCGTTGCATTGAGTCCGTTTAAGCTCGAAGAAACGCCATCATTTTCAAAGATAATAGCTATTAACGGAAGCAGCATTCCTTGGCTAAATCCCGAGATCGCAACAATACTAACTAAAATCCAAAACCGCATATTTTCTTTCATTTTTTTCAAAACCTCAACTTTGAACAGAAATTCCTGCATAAATTTAGTAAATAAAGACTTAATAATGATGGTATATGCAATCACAATTATTGGCAACAAAAATCATTTTTTTCATTCTTTTGGGAAAGATATGGTGACAGACTTTTGATTAATTTTTAGGAAACCAGTCAGTTGGACGGTCAAATTTTCAAAATATCAGTCAGTTTGAGGGGGAAATTGGCCTGAATCCATTTATATCGGTCAGTTTGATGGGTATATCGGCCAGAATGTAGAGATATCGGTCAGTTTGATGGGGATATCGGTCAGAATCCATTTATATCGGTCAGTTTGATGAAAATATCGGTCGGAATCCAAATATACCGGTCACTTTGATGATTATATCGGTCAGAATCCAAAAATATCAGTCAGTTAACATTCTTATTTGAAGGGATGAGTTATAAGAATGAATAAAATTTTTTCAGCATTAGTATTTATCGGTGTGCCTCTTTCTGTCATTGGGACTCTTATGCATTGGTCTAGCATTTTACTGTTTATTATTTATTGTGTGACCATTATTGCTCTTGCAAGCTTTATGGGGCGGGCAACGGAGAGCCTTGCGATTGTTGCAGGTCCGAGAATTGGAGGTTTGCTGAATGCGACATTTGGAAATGCTGTTGAACTAATTATTTCGATATTTGCTCTTAGGGAAGGCTTGGTTGGAGTAGTGCTTGCGTCCTTAACGGGGTCTGTCCTCGGAAACCTTCTTTTAGTCGCTGGTTTATCCTTTTTTGTCGGGGGATTGAAGTATAAACGCCAAACCTTCAACGTGTTTGATGCAAGACATAATTCTGGATTGCTTATGTTTGGAGTGATTGTCGCGTTTGTCATCCCTGAAATATTTTCAATGACGATGTCAGAGAGCGATACGCTTAACTTTAGTGTAGGGATATCGATTATCCTAATTGCATTATATTTAGCAGCATTATTTTTCAAACTTGTTACACATCGTGGGGTTTATCAGACAGAAAATGTGAATGAAGATAGACATGGTGAGGAAGAGCCTGAGTGGGGGAAGGGAAAAGCGCTGCTCATTCTTGCTCTAGCGACTGTCGCGGTTGCATATGTATCCGAAAATTTAGTCCACACATTCGCAGCAGTCGGTGAAACCTTTGGCTGGACAGAATTATTTATTGGGGTTGTAATTGTTGCCATTGTCGGGAATGCTGCAGAGCATGCATCAGCGATTATTATGGCTTACAAAAATAAAATGGATATTGCTGTTGAGATTGCTGTAGGGTCAACCTTACAAATAGCGATGTTCGTTGCCCCATTGCTTGTGCTGATTTCCTTAATGTTCCCGGTAAAGATGCCGTTAGTTTTCACTATGCCAGAGCTAATCACAATGGTGACTGCTGCGCTTCTTATGATCATCATTTCAAATGATGGGGAAACGAACTGGTTTGAAGGAGCAACTTTACTTGCAGCCTATTTAATAATGGGGATCGGGTTTTATTTATTATAGAAAAAGACATTTACATTCTGCACCCAATCCAGAATGTAAAGCCTAAAGGATTCATTGGTGATTACATCTAGAACAAGTCCTGCTTAATCTGATGACAATTTATTTCACACAAAAAACGACTCTGAATTTTCTCCAGAGTCGTTTTAACTTAAATAATTTAGAAAAAGGATGTAAATCAAACTCGCTTTTTTAGGAATTTACCACCAGCCTTTATATGTTTACTGGACCATAAAACCTTTAATTGGGAATGATGAAACTTTAATAAACTGTCATCCTCCTTTTTAGTAGCGAATCGACTTATCGGCCCTCCTTTTACTTGAAAGTAAGTTTATTATACATATGTTTTTAATATTTGTAAATATTCAGAACATTACATTAATGTTACAAATTAATTTTACAAGGGGGTTCTGATAAATTTTTTTTCAAAATGGATAATATGCATGAACTCCGAAAAAACTATAAACAAATCGAATGAGATAGTGATTTGAAAGGAGTCTCACATGAAAAAATATATGTCAATCTTAATCATAGGTCTAATATTTATGCTATCTTTTCAGAATGAAGCCGCGGCTATAATGGATGAGGAAAAAGCGAGTCCATCTGAGAAAATCATTGCTGTGCCAAATTCTGTTTTGACGATCACAAAGGAAAATACGTATCCTAACCCTGCACAGGATATGCCCAAACTGCAGCCAAGTGAATTAACACAAAGCTTAATTGAAACATCTAAGGTCAAAATTGAAAATCCAGATTTAATCCGGATGTTAAACGAGACGACCGTTAATAGCACTCCATTTGCTATTGGTTATCGGGCGATCATATACCTGGGGCAGTGGCCGTTAAATTATGAATCATCTGAAACCTCCCCGAATTGGGAGTATCAAAAGATTAACACAAATTATTTCGATAACCGTGGTGGAAATGCACCATATCAGATCCACTACGTCCAAGAAGCTCAGAAAATGATAAGAGGCGGCCTAACTTCCAAAGTTCCAAACACAGAAGATGTCAAAAAAATGATGCTCTTAAAGGCAATGGAAAAGTCAGGACTTTCCCTTTCCTTTGAAACCATAATTGGAGCCGGAACAAAAAAGGATCATAAATACAATATCCCGCCGAAAAGGTTAGGCTATCTATACGGCTATGCCCCAGCCATTAACGAAAAAGGAAAAGTAACGTACGGGGAAGTCTACTTAATGCTAAAAGGAAATAAGAAAATGATTATTATTAAAAATGTAACATCGCAAGGAGTAGGGGCATGGATTCCAATTCAGGATCATGTGTCCTTCGGATTTTTCGCATCGGAGAGGCCGAGGTAAATAACTTCATTTAAACCTGTGGGGGTGTGTACCTCGGTACGCATTTCTGCGGGTTTATTTAATTTTAATTCATAGTGCGTTTTTTCGCCGGTGCGAATTTAATACGCTGACTATGAAAGGTCTATGGTGCGTGTTTCAGGAGGAAAGGTTTAAAACCGCTCACTATGAAAAGGTCATGGTGCGTGTTTCAGGGGGAAAGGTTTACAAACGCTCACTATGAAAGGTTCATGGTGCGTGTTTCAGGGGGAAAGGTTTACAAACGCTCACTATGAAAGGGTCATGGTGAGTGTTTAAGGAGGAAAGGTATAAAAACGCTGACTATGAAAGGTTCATGGTGCGTGTTTTAAGGGGAAAGGTTTAAAAACGCTCACTATGAAAGGTTCATGGTGCGTGTTTTAAGGGGAAAGGTTTAAAAATGCGCACTATGAAAGGGTCATGGCGCGTGTCTAAAGAGGAAAGAATCATAAACGCTTACTATGAACGGATCATAGTGCGTGTTTTAAAAGGAAAGAGTCCAAAACCCTTACTATAAAAGATTTATGGACCCTTATCCACCTCATCCCTATTAAAGCTGAGGTATTTTACTTTTTAAATTCATAAAATCAAGACCCTGATAGTAACTATTTTTCACCAATACATTAGGTCCAAGACAGCGGACTTTAGGACAGTGGCAATTTAATGATCGGGCTAGATCAGTGTCAAGCCATTTATCGAAAATGTCCGTGAGGTGATCAGTTTCGACATTCCCTAGTGCCGGCGTGTCACCAAAATCCGTTACAATGACATCACCTGTAAAAATATTAATGTTCAAGCGGGAGCGGCCATCTGGGTCATTTCGAACAGTTACATTTTTCGCTGCGTATAAGCGTGTCAACAGCTCCAAATCCTTTTCATTCCCACTGCATGCGTAAAAAGGAAGGGTGCCAAATAGCATCCAAGTGTTTTCATCGCGGATATCCAATAAATGATGGATCGCGGAACGAATCTCATCCAATGACAGCGTTTCTAAATTGGAAGCAAAATCCGATGGGTACATCGGATGAATTTCATGGCGCTGGCATTTCATCTCTTCGACAATTTGCTTATGGATTTTTTCAAGGTAAGGCAAGGTCCGTTTATTTAGCATCGTCTCAGCTGAAACCATCACACCTGCTTTAACGAGCTCTTGGCTGTTTTCAATCATGCGCCTAAAAAGCTTTTCCCTTTGCTCATACGTTGGCTTCCGTTCCATCATGGCAAAGCCGCCTTCAATAAATTCTTCTTCCGTTCCCCAATTATGTGAAATATGAAGTACATCTAAGTAAGGAATAATCGCCTCATATCGAGCTAGTTCAAGTGTTAAATTCGAGTTGATCTGCGTTTTGACCCCTCGATTATGTGCATATCGGAGCAAGGGGACTACATACTCTTCCACAGACTTCTTAGACAACATAGGCTCTCCGCCAGTAATACTTAAAGCCCTCAATGACGGAACCTCTTCAAGCCTCTTTAGCAATAAATCAATTGGCAGTCCATCTGGATCCTTAGGCTGTAACGTATACCCAACCGCACAATGCTCACAACGCATATTGCATAAGACTGTTGTCGTAAATTCTATATTTGATAGAGTTAGCCTTCCGTATTCATCGATATCCCGATAAGCTTCCCACTGGTCATTTTCGGGCATCATTTGCAGCATTTTAGTTTTCATCGCGCTCTCCTTTATAATTAAATCCTTTCTCATTTTAAAATAAATTGCTCTTATGTCAAAGATAAGCCTAACAATATAATAAAATGACTAAAATTATTTGGTTATTTTTATAAAAAATAATTTGACGGAATGCCTCAAACAGTTTATTATTACCCTATTAACGACTATTTAACGACAATTAGAAATAGTCGAATAATTAGTTATGTTTGGAAAAACGAAAAAAAGGGGAAATAACCGATGCAAAAAAGGGAGATGACTTTTGGCCTTGCCATTATACCGCTAGTGGTGATGATTGCGGTTATGGCAGTAGCTGTTATTGTACTTGAACAGGGACCGCATATTCCATTAATTGTTGGAACTTCTGTTGCAGCAATCGTAGCATGGCGCGCAGGTTATAAATGGAATGATATTGAAGAGGCGATGTACAAGGGGATTCGCCTCGCGCTTCCGGCAGTCGTAATCATTATGCTTGTGGGTCTGACAATTGGGGCTTGGATTGGCGGCGGAATAGTTGCGACAATGATTTATTACGGTTTAAAGATTATTACGCCATCATTATTTCTTGTAGCTATCTGTGTGATTTGTTGTATCGTTTCACTGGCAATAGGAAGCTCCTGGTCAACCATGGGTACCATTGGAGTCGCGGGAATGGGAATTGGATTAAGTATGGGAATTCCTGCTCCAATGATTGCGGGTGCGATCATTTCTGGTGCTTATTTTGGCGATAAAATGTCACCGCTTTCAGACACGACTAACTTAGCAGCAGGTTTGACGGATACTGATTTATTTGTTCACATTAAACATATGTTTTACACAACTGTCCCTGGTATTATAATTGCATTAACAGCCTATGCGATTATAGGAAGAAAATTTGCAAATGGTGCAATGGATTCACAAAGTATTGAACAAACTATCCAGGTTCTGCAGGACAGCTTTGTCATTTCTCCATTCCTATTAATAGTTCCTGTTCTGGTTATTGTGCTTGTAGCTAAAAAAGTCCCGGCGATACCTGCATTAATAATTGGTATTTTACTAGGATTCTTGGCGCAGATTTTCGTACAAGGCGGAAATGTTGCCGATGCGGTTGCTGCCTTACAAAGCGGATTTGTGATTGACACTGGCAATGAAATGGTAGACAACCTTTTTAACCGCGGTGGTTTGGATTCCATGATGTACACAGTTTCCATGACGATCGTAGCCATGACATTTGGGGGAATCTTAGAAAATACGGGCATGCTTGAAGCAATTGTAAAGCAAATTTTGAAACTAGCTAAGTCAGCAAAGAGCTTAGTAGCGTCAACTGTTGTATCTTGCTTTGCTACAAATGCGTCTTGTTCGGAGCAGTATATTTCAATCGTTATTCCATCACGTATGTTTGCAAAAGCCTACCGGGATAAGGGACTTCATTCGAAAAACCTTTCACGTGCCCTTGAAGACGGCGGAACGCTAACTTCCGTGTTTATTCCATGGAATACTTGTGGGGTTTTCATTCTTGGAACGCTAGGTGTTCATACATTTGAATATGCTCCATACGCAATATTGAACTTTGTTGTGCCAATTCTTTCGATCATCTTTGCATTTACAGGCTTCTCTATTGTAAAACTAACTGATAAAGAAAAGCTTGAGCTTCAGAAAAAAGATGAGCTAGTAATGAAGGGGTAATATGAATAAAAAAAGGAAGGTTCCGTAATAAAGAACTTTCCTTTTTTCCTTAAAAATAAATCGGGATATTCAGTTTATATAAGGAGCGCGGACGACCCTGCTGATAGGTCATTTCCTCGCCGGCGATCTGAATGTATCCATGATCAGAAAGCTTTTTTATCATTCTTTCCGCTGTACGTCTTGTGACTTGAAGAAAATCTGCCAGATCAGCTGAAGTAAAATGATGACTGACCTTAGAAAATTCAATGATTTTCGAAAGATTAGCAGGACTTAATTTTGCATTTTGTGCGATCAGATATAAATCAGGGTGATCATTTACGAGTTTTTGCCCTTTATTCATTTGTGGAAAAGGTCCTTGCAGTTCCTTTTTCTCCGTTAAAATATAGCAGCAGTGTTCACTCTCATTTTTCTCAGCAAAGCCTAATGCAATCATGGCGTTTTTTTCAGCTTCTTTCATGGTGGCACCATAGCCAAAGCCAACGGCACTTTTCAGAGTTTTTGAAAATAATCCATTGAGGTCATCTGGCTTCATAGACTCAATGTCCCCTCGGGTGCTGTATAAAATATACTGGGAATCATTTATTTGTTGAACAGTAGCATAGATCTCATGTGCAAAAGCATCAAGATATTTCCTTTGTAGTTCATTAGGTAAATCAACTGAAATATAGCCGACAGCCACTTGGGAGGCTTGGCTTTTCACATATTCAGCTTTTGCCTTCGCATCTTGCAGACCGCGAATCAAGGCAGTCTTAGGATCAGCCATCCGAATGGCGGGAACGCCTTGAAGGATTAATTGATCATAAACGGCGTGTACGCTTGTAATCGCTAAGTCGATTTCGCCTTGCATCCATAATAAGTGATGAAAGGAAACAAGCTGATCGAAATTATATGGTTCTTGTTGTAAAATATTCTCATAGTCTCTAACATGCAAGGGGCTTGTCTTAATATCAACCGCATCAAGGACATTTGAAACAATGGAAGCATCAAATAAATCCATTGAAATGCGATTCAATGCAATATTTTTATGATATAATGCGGCAAGCAGGGTAGAGGCAATCGTCATTTCGTCCTGTGCCAAATAGAGGACAGGGATTGGTAATTGATCATGATGTTTTTTTGAAAATAGGTATGGCAATGTCCCTGATAGGAAGACTACATCACAAGGCTTAATTTGCTTTATTAAATGCTCTGCTTCCTGTGGCTGTTGATAAATATAGCCTTCTAATTCAATATTTGAGACTTGATTCGAAACAGCTTGAATCCGTTCGAAAAATTCAGCTGAACCGATGACCGCTATTTTTGTTTGCATGTTTCACCTCTATAAGGGGAATTTTATTTTTAAAAATTAACGACTATTTAACGACAACTATATCAAATTATTTGAAAATCTTAAACAAAAAAGGAGAAAAAATTATGAAAATTACTGCTATCCATCTTCACGCAATTCATTTCCCGCTTCATGTACCATTTGTCGTCAGCTATCATTCTTACAATGATATGCCTTCTGTTATTGTTAAGATTGAAACAGATGAAGGGATTGTCGGATATGGGGAAGGAGTTCCTGATGAGCATGTAACAGGAGAATCCTTGCAGGGGGTTTATGAAATCCTTAAGAATACATTAGCTCCAGTTCTTCTTGGTCAAAATCCAATGGAAATCGAGAAAATTCACGACATTATGAATAAATCAATTTATGGGGCACCAGCAGCTAAAGCTGCTATTGATATTGCCTGCTTTGATATTATGGGGAAGAAAATGCAGCAGCCGGTTTATCAGCTAATCGGCGGACGTTATCATAATGAGTTCCCGATTACACATGTTTTAAGTATTGCAGAACCTGAGCTGATGGCTTCAGAAGCAGCAGCAATGCTAGATCAAGGATATCGTTCTTTTAAAATGAAGGTGGGAACTGATATTAGAAAGGATGTCGAGCGCATCCAAGCTGTTCGTGAAAAGGTTGGGGAAGAAATTGCGATTCGGGTTGATGTGAATCAAGGCTGGAGAAATAGTGCCAACACTCTTGTCGCATTAAATCAATTGCGTGATTGCAATTTAGATTGGGTAGAACAGCCGGTTGTGGCTGATGATATAGATGGAATGGTTGAAATAAATGCGAAAACAACAGTTCCTCTCATGATTGATGAAGGCTTAAAAGGACAGCGCGAAATGCTTGAGATCATCCAAAAGCGTGCAGCCCATAAAGTAAATATTAAATTGATGAAATGCGGCGGCATTTATCCTGCGGTCAAGCTTGCACATCAAGCAGAACTTGCTGGAATCGAGTGTCAAATTGGATCGATGGTCGAATCCTCAGTTGGGTCAGCAGCTGGCTTCCATGTTGCTTTTTCCAAAAAAGTGATTACTAGTGTTGAGCTTACAGGACCATTGAAATTTTCAAAGGATATCGGCAATCTGCATTATGATGTACCATTTATCCGCTTAACGGAAAAAGCTGGATTAGGTGTGGATATTAATGAGGAAGTATTAAATGAATTAACCGTCAGACAGGAAGTAGTTCGCTAAGGAGTGGTATTTAGGTTATGCATATTTATGAAGGAACGCTAATTAAAGATGGCGGAACGATTCCCTTTGTTGTCCAGCCTTTAACGATGGCGGATTTAGGGAGAATTTTGGAAGTGCAGGAGAAAGTGGTTTCACATCTAAATGGAAAAACTACACTTCAGCCGCTAACTGAGGAAGAGTTTCAATATATTCTAGAAGGCAACGGAATGATGATTGGAGCATTTGTTGGTGGAGAGCTAATTGCTTTTCGTGCTTTATTGGTGCCTGTTATGGATGAAGAGCACTTAGGGTTAGATATTGGTCTTGGTGAATCTGAGCTGCCAAAAGTTATTTATCAGGAAATCTCAAATGTTCTACCTGATTATCGCGGAAATCAGCTGCAGAAAACGTTGGCTGGGTTGATTATGAAGGAATTATCAAAGAATGATCATGGCTATAGGTATGTTTGCTGTACCGTAGCCCCATTCAATATTCCAAGCTTAAAGGATAAATTCTCACAAGGCATGATGATCGCAGCATTGAAAGAGAAATATGGCGGCAGCTTACGTTATATTTTTGTGAAGGATTTAGGGGAAACTATTGAGCTTGATTGGAGCGAGAGCTTGTTTATTCCAATGGTGGATACAGCTGCACAGCAATCGAAGCTGGCTGAAGGCTGGAGAGGCATTCGGATGGAAGATCGGAATCGAGAACTGTGGGTGGAGTATAAACGTTAATTTAAGTCGTCCTTTTCGGGCTTGCCATTATTTTACCTGCCTGAAAAAATACTGCTTAGAGGACATACTAATTAGTAAAATCAATTTGCGAAATGAGGAATTTTTCGGTAGGATGGTAACGTAATGAAAGGAGAGAACGTTTTGGGAAGTCCGATACAAGATAAAAATAACCAGGTGGTATTTTTAAAACAGCGATTAAATATGTTTCTTGATGTACTGGATGCTATTGAGCCAGAAGAGGCTGATATTGATGATATTGACCGTCTAATCGAAATCATTGACGACATTGAATCGAAATGCCGCGAGTTTAATAATCGTGATAACTAAGGAGCCATTTGGCTCTTTTTATTTTGCGTGAAGTTTCCTGTTTTTCATAAAAAGAATGGAAAAGAGGAAACAAAGGGATAGAAGACTCCAATTTTTCAAAAATAAAATTGAAAAGAGGAAACAAAGGGCTGGAAGACTCATAATTTTCGAATATAAAACTGAAAAGAGGAAACAAAGGGCGCTAATTTTCCCATCTTCCAAAAAGAAAACAAAAACTTGGAATCATCCAACAGTGGGCACGTTTTCCTATAACAGATTAAAACCTTTATCTTTAAATACCTTCTGGATAGGAGTATAATATAGACGGCAATTATTATCATTTGATTGAAAAAATAGATATACTCGAAAAGGGGACGGGGAACGAGGATGAATATCGAAAAGTTTCAAGAGAGTATGTATCAGCTGATTGTTGAAACATCAACAAGGCTTCCAAAAGACGTACGCCGTGCAATTCAGGCTGCGAAGGAAAACGAAAGTGCTGGAACTAGATCAGCCATGAGTTTAGCGACAATCACAAATAATATAAAAATGGCCGATGATAATGTTTCACCGATCTGTCAAGATACAGGTCTTCCAACCTTCAAAATCAAGACGCCTGTTGGGGCAAACCAGCTTGAAATGAAAGAAGCAATCAGAAATGCGATTGTACAAGCTACGAAGGATGGAAAGCTTCGCCCAAATTCAGTTGACTCGCTTACTGGGGATAATAGCGGGGACAATCTTGGAGCAGGCGTGCCAGTTATTAAATTTGATCAATGGGAAAATGACTATATTGATGCTCGCCTTATTTTAAAAGGGGGCGGCTGTGAAAATAAGAACATTCAATATAGCTTACCTTGTGAGCTTGAAGGACTTGGTCGTGCAGGCCGAGACCTGGATGGCATTCGTAAATGTATTATGCACTCTGTATACCAAGCACAAGGACAAGGCTGCAGCGCAGGCTTTATCGGCGTTGGTATTGGAGGGGACCGTTCTTCAGGCTATGACCTTGCTAAGGAACAGTTATTCCGATCAAACGATGATGTAAATCCGAATGAAGATCTTCGCAAGGTTGAAGAATATGTAATGGAAAATGCCAACAAGCTTGGAATCGGTACAATGGGATTTGGCGGGGAAACAACCCTTTTAGGCTGTAAAATTGGAGTAATGAACCGTATTCCTGCGAGCTTCTTCGTATCTGTAGCTTATAACTGTTGGGCATTCCGCCGTTTAGGTGTTGCTGTAAATGCTGAAACAGGTGAAATCAACGAATGGATGTACCAAGGAGGCGAAAACATCGATTTCGCTGCAACTGAGGCTGAAAAAGAAACAGCGGCAGCTGCAGAGACAAAAGCTGAAGTGATTACTTTACAAGCTCCAATTACAGAAGAACAAATTCGCAGCTTAAAAGTTGGAGACGTAGTTCAAATTAACGGCAGAATGTACACAGGCCGTGACGCGATTCATCATCACTTAATGTCACACGATGCACCAGTTGATTTAAATGGCCAAGTTATTTACCACTGTGGTCCTGTCATGCTGAAGGATACTGAAGGCAAATGGCATGTGAAGGCTGCTGGACCAACTACAAGTATTCGTGAGGAGCCTTACCAAGGAGACATTATGAAAAAATTTGGCATCCGCGCGGTTATCGGAAAAGGCGGAATGGGTCCGAAAACATTAGCAGCCCTTCAAGAGCATGGCGGTGTGTACTTAAACGCAATCGGCGGTGCGGCTCAGTACTATGCGGATTGTATTAAGGATGTTGAAGGCGTTGATTTGATGGAATTTGGTATTCCAGAAGCAATGTGGCATCTAAGGGTAGAAGGCTTTACTGCAGTAGTAACGATGGATTCACACGGAAACAGCTTGCATGCTGATGTAGATAAATCTTCTTTAGAAAAATTAGCTCAATTTAAAGAGCGTGTATTTTAATATTGTACGGCTCTAGTCATTTACGTGGCTAGGGCTTTTTTTATGGAGTTTATTGGCATGGAATGGAGCGAATGTTTTTCCAAAACGGCACAAACAATAAGAAAAAATAGAGGAGGAGTGAGGATGAAACTTTTTAAACATCTGATCATCCTAAGTGTCTTATTATTTGCTTTTTCGCCAACTGTTAATGCCAACTACGCCAATTCTCCGATTCACTGGGGTTTTAAAAAAGGATCAAACGAACAGCCTGCCGATGCTGGCAAGGGATTAGATGATATGCTCGAAAGGCTGGGTGCTTACTATAAAGGGGATACAACTAAAAAAGAAATTTATTTAACTTTTGATAATGGCTATGAAAATGGCTATACGGAAAAAGTTTTAGATGTATTGAAGAAGGAAAAGGTTCCAGCAGCTTTTTTTATTACGGGGCATTATTTAAAAACTGCACCTGATCTAGTCAAACGAATGGCTAATGAAGGTCATATTATCGGCAACCACTCCTGGCATCATCCAGACATGACGACTATTAGTGATGGGAAAATTGCTAAGGAATTAGAAATGGTTCGTGAGGGAACGGAAAAGCTAACTGGGATTAAACATATGACGTACCTCCGTCCGCCTCGCGGAATTTTTAGCGAACGGACGATTGTAGTGGCTAAACAACATGGCTATACTCATGTTTTTTGGTCTTTAGCTTTTAAAGATTGGATTGTGGATCAGCAAAAAGGCTGGCAATATTCCTATGACAACATCATGAAACAAATTCATCCAGGAGCCATATTGTTGCTTCATACCGTTTCAAAGGACAATGCCGATGCATTGGAAAAAGCGATAGTGGATTTGAAAAAGAGGGGCTATACGTTTAAAAGCTTGGATGATTTGATGATGAGTAAGGGGGTTGAGGAGAGAATGCTTTACTGAAAAGGGGCTAGCAGATTTATTAATGGAGTCGCTGATATAAAGCGAAAGTCGCCGATAAATCTGGAAAGTTGCTGATAAAATGAGAAAGTCGCCGATAAATCCAGGAAGTCGCTGATAAAATGAGAAAGTCGCCGATAAATCCAGGAAATCGCTGATATAATGGAAAAGTCGCCGATAAAACCAGGTAGTCGCTAATATAATGGTGGAACTGACCGATAAACAGCAGCACTGGCGGATATATTTGAAAAGTCGCGGATATCTCAATGAAAGTGGAGGATATGTTAAAAAATCAGACCCAATAATGGGTCTTTTTATGTTTCCAAGTACAGCTTTAGCTAAAGTATTACGAAAAATGCTATAATTACGGAAAAATGGTTAAAGGACGGATCATTCTTGGAAACAATACAAATAAAAGGCCCTTACAATTTTGATCTTGTACTGGACAGGCTTTCCATCGACCCGCTTAATCAAGTGGATATAGCCAATCGATCGGTAAAAGTGCCGCTGCTGATAGAAGGCGAACCGCTAGTTGCAAGAGTAACAGCAGTGGGAACAACCTTAAAACCAGAATTTATCATTGAGGGGACAGAGGGAAAGTATAAGGAAAAAGCCGATAAAAGACTAGCGGAAATTTTTCAATGGCATGTGCCTCTTGAAATGATTAGCGATCATTTTAAGAACACGGATCTTAAAGAAATCTTTGAAAAGCATCATGGCACACCCATTGTTCTCGATTTTTCTCCCTATAACTGCTTGTTAAAATGCATTATCCATCAGCAGCTGAATATGTCCTTTGCCCATACGTTAACAGAGCGGTTTGTCAAAACATTTGGATTTGAAAAAGAGGGCGTTTGGTTCTACCCGCTGCCGGAAAAAGTGGCCGATCTTACTGTCGAGGATCTTCGTGAGCTTCAGTTCAGCGGACGCAAAGCTGAATATGTTATTGGAATTGCAAAGGAAGTAATTGCAGGTAATCTAAACTTTGATGAATTAAAAACGCAATCAGATGAGGATGTTTTTAAACAATTAATTAAACTGCGCGGAGTTGGTCCATGGACTGTTCAAAATTTCCTCATGTTTGGACTAGGCCGTCCGAATCTTTTTCCAGTGGCAGACATCGGCATCCAAAATGCATTAAAAAAATTATATCAATTAGAAGCAAAACCAGCTTTAGAAGAAATGGAATCTTACTCAAAAGGCTGGGAACCTTACTTAAGCTATGCTTCTCTTTATTTATGGAGAAGCATCGAATAATCTGGAGTGATGGAGCATCATGAAACAAGAACAAACAGCAAAACTCAAACTGAATCAAACTTTTCCGCTAACAATCAAGCGGCTTGGAATTAATGGCGAAGGGGTCGGCTATTTCAAAAAGCAGGTTGTCTTTGTGCCGGGAGCCCTGCCTGGGGAAGAGGTTGTTGTAGAAGCCACAAAGGTGAATCCTAAATTTGCAGAGGCAAAAATTAAGAAAATCCGTAAAAAATCAGAGCATCGCATCCAGCCGCCATGTCCGATTTATGAACAGTGCGGAGGCTGCCAGCTTCAGCATTTGCAATATAGCCAGCAGTTGAAGGAAAAACGGGATATTGTCATTCAGGCATTGGAAAGACATACGAAGCTGAACCCAGACCAACTCGAAATTAAAGACACAATCGGAATGGAAGACCCGTGGAATTACAGAAATAAGAGTCAGTTTCAAGTTGGACTAAAAGACGGAAAAGTACTAGCAGGCCTATACGGAATGAACTCCCACCGCCTTATCAACATTGACCAATGTGCCGTCCAGCATCCGCAAACAAACAAAGCAACCGTAACTGTCAAAAAGATTCTGCAAGAACTGAAAATCCCTATATATAATGAAAGAACAAGAAAAGGGCTAGTCCGAACCATTGTCTCAAGAGTCGGCATTCAAACAGGCGAACTGCAAATCGTCTTAATCACAACGAAAAAAGAGCTGCCGAAAAAAGACATTATTATCCAAGAAATTAAAAAGCGGCTGCCAGAAGTAAAATCCATCATCCAAAATGTGAACGGTCAAAAAACATCCTTAATATTTGGAGAAGAAACCGTCAATTTGGAGGGAAATGACTTTATCCAAGAAACACTTGGCGATCTCTCTTTCGAATTGTCAGCTCGGACATTTTTCCAGCTTAACCCTGAACAAACGGTCAAGCTTTATAATGAAGTGAAAAAAGCAGCAGGATTAACAGGGAGAGAAAAAGTGGTCGACGCCTATTGCGGAGTCGGAACAATCGGTTTATGGGTAGCGGATCAAGCAGCTGAAATTCGCGGAATGGACATCATCCCAGAATCCATCGAAGACGCCAAGAAAAACGCCGCCCGTCACGGGATTAAGCATGCCAAATACGTTACTGGAAAAGCCGAAGTCTTGCTGCCGAAATGGGTGAAAGACGGATGGAGACCAGATGTAATTATTGTGGATCCACCTCGAACCGGGCTTGATGAACAGCTGTTAAAAACAATTTTAAAAGTGAAGCCGAAGAAGGTTGTGTATGTGTCTTGTAATCCATCAACATTGGCGAAGGATATTGATGTATTGAGTTCTAGCTACAATGTTGAGATGATTCAGCCGGTGGATATGTTTCCGCAGACGGCGCATGTGGAAGCAGTGGCGAAGATCGTTCTTACAGTGTAAAGGAATAATAATCCCTAACATCTAAAAACAAACCCAAAGAATAATCAAAACAAAGTTCTGATATACCTGTGGAAAAAATGTGGGTTAATGCAGGAATACAAGGAAGAATCAAAAGGGTGGGAACTGGTATCCCACCCTTTTTCCTGAATAAATAGAGCTCACTCTCATTAATAGGATACTTACCATATTTAATAATCTCTCCACTTCAAACTGTATGTACCTCATCTATGTGCTCATACATTCAATCTTCCTCTCCTGAAACTTCAATATATCGACATTTATTGATCTTTTTTTACTGTTAGTTTAATTCTTATTACGTAAATCGAAAAATTTGATAAGACGAAATCCAAAGAGTGGTAATATTAGGGTAAGAAAAATGTAATATAGCGCTTGAAAGTGAATTAATTAAGGAGATATAGAAATGGCAGAGAAAGAACAGCAAATACAAATCAATAGAGTTCTAGAATATATAGATGAACACCTAAATGAATCACTCCCCCTTGAAAGGTTGGCCAAAGCTTCAACTTATTCGGCTTATCATTTTCAGCGGACATTTAAAGCTATTACAGGTGAGACCCCTGCCAGTTATATCAAAAGACTAAGGCTTGAGAATGCTGCCCATTTTCTAATTTATGAGCATCAAATTCCAATTACTCAAATTGCATACATGTGCGGATTTTCGTCATTGTCTTACTTTACGTATTCATTTAATGAGTATTTTAAGACGAGTCCTAAGAAATGGCGTGAAGGCGCCTATCTGGAACGTTTTCCTAGGGAGTATCAGGATAGCAAGAAATCTAAACTTCTTAGCAATAATATGAAAGAAGAAAATCATAGCAACACATATAATGAGTTTAAATGGTTGGACTTGACCAAAGTAAAAATAATTGAAATGCCAGTTTGCGCAACTGTCAATAGACAAAGTGTCGGCCCTTATACACGCGGGATTCCTGGTGTTTGGGAGGACATTTATCATTGGTCAAATTCAAGAGATTTACTTAAACAAGATACATTTCTATTTGGCGTTCCCAGAAATAACCCATATATCACTCCACCTGAAAAAAGCCGATACGATTGCCGTATTGCAATAAATGAGGAGCATCTTTCAAATATAGATGATGAACTTACTTATCATTTTAAGGGTGGTAAATATGTCGTCTATGAATTTGATGAGCCTGTAATGTATAGTGAGCGAAGCAAATTAATAGAATGTTATTCAGAGTTATACAGCTTCTGGCTGCCGAAAAGTGGATACAGATATTTGGGAAATCCAATTGAATTGGTCGAAATCAAGCCAATAGAAGGATCGCTTTCAATCCAATGCAAAATTAAGGCGATTTGTTTAGCGATAGAACCGAAATAGGGGGAAATTATTTAATGTTCATTGATTTTGGAAGTCTTCAGTATTTACCCATAATAGTGGGAGGCATTGTTTATATGGTATACGGTGGAATCTATTACTCTGTCGTATTATCAAATAAAAACAAGAATCAAGAAATTCTTGAAAATCAAAGTGCCGGTCCATTTAAATATATCTACTCTATCATCCTGGCATTTATTAGTTCATTCATAGTAGGTGTGCTTATTCAATCAGTAGGATCCGATCATCTTCTCGAAGGAGTAGGAATTGGTTTCATCTTAGGGTTAATCATTTCATTGGTTTATTTGAAAAATACGTTATTTGGGCTATTATCCAGGAAGTCATTTCTAGTTGCGATAGGAGACCATTTAATCATATTCACACTGCTTGGAATGGTTCACGGACTGTTCATGTAAGAGTTCTATAATTAAGTAGAAGAGGACAAACTAAGATTTGTTCTCTTTTTTTATCATTATTGACTGGCATTGACTAACATGTTACCATAAGGTCACGTAATGATGAGTGACCTTATGGTAACATATAAAATAATATTAATGAAAGGATCGATGGAATGGGTAAAGAACTTTCAACCGTTTTTAAAGCATTAGGACATCCGATCCGAAGGGGGATTCTCGATATTCTAAAGGTTTCACCGAAAACAACTGGAGAACTAAACGACTATTTTCCGGAAGTAACTAGGTATGCCATTATGAAGCATTTAAAGATTCTAGAGGATGGAAATTTGGTGGTGGTCCGGCGTGAAGGAAAGTATAAAAGGAATTTTCTTAATGCCATACCTCTTCAAGAAATGCATAACCGCTGGGTAGGTAAATATATGCAATCTCCTGCAAGTTCGCTGTTAAACTTACGGGCGGCAATACAAGAAAAAGGAGGAAATGATACGATGGAAACAAAGAAGGATTTTCGAATTGAACAGGAGTTATTCCTAGATGCATCACCCGAAAAGGTTTTCAAAGCATTAACAGAACAGGTGGAAGACTGGTGGGAATTTCGTCTAGCTCCAAAAGGAGTAACATCCCACTTTACATTTGATCCCGTTCCTGGCGGACAATTTATCGAAAAATGGGGTGAAACAGAAGGAGCAATCTGGGGGAATGTTTATTATGTAAATGCTCCTGCAGAAATTCGCTTGCACGGCCATCTTGGCATGCAAGGGGCGATAAACAGTGCCTATACGTATCGTCTTCTAGAAAAAGAAGGAGGAACATTGCTTCAACTATCTCATACAGCCTCTGGTGTCATACAAGAGCATTGGGAAGAGGAGCACTCCAAAGGCTGGAAGTACCTACTTGGAACTTTACTTAAAAATTACGTAGAAATGTAATAAAGTAGGAGGACATAATGGTAGATGTATTAACAGAAATTACAATAAAATGCCCGATTTCAAAGGTATCAGAATATGCAACAAACCCTGATCATGCACCTGAATGGTATGTAAATATACATTCGGTAGAGTGGAAAACACCAAAACCACTTACACTAGGCTCACAAATTGCTTTTAAAGCGAACTTCCTTGGCAGGGAACTTGCCTATGTGTATGAGATTGTTGAATTTATTCCTGAGAAAAAATTTGTAATGAAGACAGCGAATGGTCCATTTCCAATGGAGACTACCTATACATGGCAAGCGATAGATGAAAATCATACTCGGATGACTTTAAGAAATAAAGGTAATCCAAAAGGATTCAATAAGATTGTGTCCCTTTTCATGTCATCTATGATGAGGAGAGCAAACATGAAAGATTTGAAAAAAATTAAAGCCATCCTTGAACAGTAAGCCAAATGGTTATATGATTTTTACGACTGTTTCAAAAAAAGCCCCCATGTTGGAACAATATGAAATAAGGATTTTTCGGGTCGTCACTGAGAATTTTCCTATATAAACAAATAATTGAAAGGTGGAAACTAATATGACACAGGGAAATAAGGAGTTGTCACTTGAACAACGTGAAGAATTACTCACAGCATTGAAAGCACGTTTTGAGAAAAATATGAACCGCCATGAAGGCCTTGAATGGGCTAAAGTCCAGGCAAAGCTGGAAGCTAATACTGAAAAACTGTGGTCACTGAATGAAATGGAAAGAACTGAAGGTGAACCAGATGTAGTTGGTTATGATATGACGAAGGACGAATACATATTTTATGATTGTTCGGCGGAAAGTCCTAAGGGCCGCAGGAGTGTTTGTTACGATCGTGAAGCACTGGAGTCAAGAAAAAAACACAAACCAGAAAATAGCGTTATTGATATGGCAACTGCCATGGGCATTGAACTTCTAACGGAAGATCAATATCGGGAGCTGCAGAAACTTGGAAATTTCGATATGAAAACGTCGAGCTGGGTGCAAACACCTGCTAATATTAGAAAGCTTGGCGGGGCAATCTTTTGTGATCGTCGCTATGACACTGTCTTTATGTACCACAATGGAGCAGATTCCTACTATGCTGCCAGGGGTTTCCGTGGTTCGCTAAGGATCTAAATTTTGCGCAGACGCTTAATTGATCACGTGCGAAAGGCTTTAATTTCATTCTTCAATGATTGAGTCTTTAACAGAAAAAAATAAGAGCCTAACTTATGTACTTTGGTACACCCTATATGTAAGTGTATGAAATCCGATGATTCCCCTGAATCATCGGATTTTTTGCTTTTAATAAAATGTAAATCTACTCTGTGCATATTATCCTTCATACCCACATCTTCTACTATTTAACAAAAATTAACACGACTTATGTTGTTTTTAATAAAATTTACAAAACCTTTACAAAGTTTATACAAAGAATTTACACTGAACATTTAATCTACTATAGGTGTCAATAAACGACAAAATCATCGCTAACATTATTATCTCGGAGGTAATAAATGCTTATTTTTAAGAAACTAAAAATGGGGTTATCGTTGCTTACTTTACTAGCTATATTAACAGCATGTACAAGTAATAGTGATACTGATACACAAGAGTCAAATACAAGTAATTCGACAGTATCTATTTCAGGATCTACGTCTGTTGGTCCGCTAGCTGAAAAATTAGCTGCGAAATATAAAGAGAAAGATCAAACGAAAATTGAAATAAATCAAATTGGTTCTTCTGCCGGTATTACAAACGCAACCACTGGTGTGTCTGAAATCGGTATGTCTTCTCGGGATTTAAAAGAAGAAGAAAAAGCAAATGGATTAAATGAAGTCATAATTGCTTATGACGGAATAGTTGTCGTGACTCATCAAAGCAACAAGGTAAAAAATCTGTCGATGGAGCAAGTAAAGCAGATCTTTACAGGTGAAGTCACGAACTGGAGTGAACTAGGCGGGGATGACATGGAAATTGTTGTTGTCTCACGTGAGGATGGGTCTGGTTCTCGTGATGCGTTCCAGGAAATCGTAGGCTATAGCTCTGGTGAATTAATTAGAAACTCCATTATCGCAAGTGGTAACGGAAATATTAAAACAACTGTTTCAAACAATAAACATGCAGTTGGCTTTATTTCTTTTGAATATATTGATGACTCCATTTCAACAATCGACATTAATGGAGTAGAGGCGACTGCAGAAAATGTTCTTCAGCAAAAATACAGTTTGTCTCGACCATTCTTGTTTGTTTACAAAGATGGGAATTTAACGAAAGCTGGCCAACAATTTATTGATTTTATCTTAAGTGAAGATGGACAACTTATTGCAGCAGAGGCTGGGGCAATTCCTGTGAAGTAATAGACAATAACAGAATTTTTAATAGTAATTTTGGAGGAATACAGAGTGTCTATTCAAACAAAACACAATGTAGAAATTGGCAAGGCAAATAAAAGGAAGTATATGTTAGAGAAGATATCAGCAAGAGTGTTCTTGATATGTGCACTTCTTTCAGTCATCACTTTATTGTTAATTATCGGATTTGTTTTTTATAAAGGCTCACATCCATTTGTGGCTGGGGGCTATAGCTTTTTGGACTTTATTTTTGGAACAGATTGGGTCCCAAGTGAAGATAAATTCGGCATTTTTCCAATGATTGTGGCATCCACTTTTGCAACTATTGGGGCATTAATTATCGGAGTTCCTATCGGTTTATTTACTGCGATTTTCTTAGCAGAAATAGCCTCGAAAAAAATAGCCAAAATCATTTCCCCTGCAATTCAACTGTTGGCGGGTATCCCATCTGTTTTATATGGTGTTTTTGGACTCGCGATTATCGTTCCTTTTTTACAAAATACTTTCGGCTTAGTGAAAGGCCAAAGCTTAATAGCTGTCATTCTTGTGCTGGCCATCATGATGTTGCCAACCATTGTGACAGTAGCAGAGACTGCCATTCGTGCAGTGCCAAACACCTATCGCGAAGGATCATTAGCTCTTGGAGCATCACAAATTGGAACCATTTTCAAAGTCATTGTACCAGCAGCTAAATCAGGTATTATGGCGGCAATCGTATTAGGCTTAGGCCGAGCAATTGGCGAAACGATGGCTGTAATATTAGTGGCTGGCAATAGTTTAATAGTACCAACGAGCCTGACTGATAGTGTTCGTCCACTAACGACAAATATTGCGTTAGAAATGGGTTATGCTGCGGGCACTCATCAAGAGATGCTGTTCGCTACAGGAATTATTTTATTCTCATTTATATTAATTTTGAATTTTGTATTAGCGAAAATTAGTGCGAAGGGCGGTAAATAAGATGAGAGCATTGAAAGATAACTTGTTGCGTGGATTTTTATGGCTTTCCGCTCTTCTTTCTGTTGCCGTCCTCGTTATGATTGTTGGATATATCTTTTATAAAGGGATTCATTTGATTAGTTTCGACTTTATCTTTGGCGATTATTCACCAACTGGTGGTGGCGGGATTTGGCCAATGATTATAGTAACTATTTACACCATTGTTATTTCATTAATCATTGCCATACCAATCGGGATCTTAGCGGCCGTTTATTTACAGGAATATGCGAAACAGGGACGATTAGTAAAAATCATTCGCTTTGCAACAGAAAGTTTAACGGGAATTCCCTCGATTATTTATGGTTTGTTTGGTGCAGTATTCTTTGTAACAACATTAAAATTTGGTATGTCCATTTTAGCCGCTTCGTTAACTTTAACGATTATCGTTTTACCTGTTATCATCCGAACAACAGAAGAAGCGTTAAAAACAGTCCCACAGTCGTATCGTGAAGGCTCATTAGCTCTTGGAACAACAAGGTTACAAACATTATATAAGGTGATTTTACCTAGTGCGATGCCAGGAATATTATCTGGTACAATTCTCTCTATTGGACGAATTGTTGGTGAATCAGCTGCCATCTTTTTAACGGCAGGAACAGTTGCTGCTATGCCAGAGGGTATTCTTTCATCAGCAAGAACATTAACTGTCCATTCTTATTTAGTCACACAAGAGGCTGGAGACATTGAATTGGCTGCTGCAATTGGCATTGTTCTAATCGTTATTATTCTGGCCATCAATCTATCAGCAACATTTATTTCAAAAAAATTAAACAAAGCAGACCAATAAGTTAGGAGTATGTTTATGAGCACATCAGTAATGGAACGTAGTGAGACTGCGATTAAACAAAATCAAACAAGGAAGATATTTACAGAAATAGAGGAAGGTCCAACGAAAATTAGTGTGAAGGATTTAAATCTATTTTATGGAGAGAAACAAGCACTTTTCGGTGTATCTCTTGATATTTATGAAAAAGAGGTAACTGCTTTAATTGGCCCATCAGGTTGTGGGAAATCGACTTTTTTACGTACGTTAAATCGTATGAATGATTTAATCGATGGTGTGAGTATTATCGGTGATATTGAAATCGATCAGGAGAATATTTATAAATCGAGTGATGTCATCAAATTACGTACAAAAGTGGGTATGGTCTTTCAAAAACCAAATTTATTCCCTATGAGTATTTATGACAATGTTGCTTATGGTCCAAGAATGCAAGGCATAAAGAATAAAAAAGAATTAAATAAAATTGTTGAAGAGAGCTTGCGCGGGGCAGCGATTTGGGACGAAGTAAAAGACCGTCTTAAAACATCTGCACTAGGTTTGTCAGGCGGTCAGCAGCAGCGTGTTTGCATTGCACGTGCGATTGCAATGAAACCGGAAGTGATTTTAATGGACGAGCCAACTTCAGCCCTAGATCCTATTTCAACGTTAAAAGTTGAAGAATTAATCTCAAATATGAAGAAGGATTATACGATTGTCATCGTTACTCATAACATGCAGCAAGCTGCACGGATTTCTGATAAAACAGCTTTTTTCTTAAATGGAGAAGTTGTTGAATACGATGATACAGATAGGATTTTTTCAACGCCAAAAGACCAGAGAACAGAAGATTATGTAACAGGTCGATTTGGATAATAGGAGGCAATAAATGGTCATTCGTGAGAACTTTGAGAATAATTTATTGAATATAAAAGGAAAAATCACCGAAATGGGGAAACTCTCCATTGCTGCCTTAGAAAAGGCTTTTGATGCCTTAAAAACGCAAGATGTAGAGCTCGCATTAAAAGTGATAGATGAAGATACAGGTATTGATGATCTTGAAATGGATATTAATCAGCTAGTCATATGGCTAATGGCAAAAGAACAGCCAGTTGCAAGAGATTTACGTGTCATTATTGGAGTGCTCAAAATCTCATCTGAAATTGAACGGATTGCTGATTTTGCGGTTAATATAGCAAAAGCAACAATTAAGATTGGGAAAACAAATTCTTTATTGCCACTTACCCATTTAGAACAGATGAAAGACGTATCGATTCAAATGTTACAAAAAGCACTCCAATCTTTTATGGAGGAAAATATTGTTCTTGCTAAAGAGGTTAGTGGCTTAGAGGATGAAGTGGATAAATATCACGGTGAAACATATAAAAAACTTACTGCTTATTTAAGTGACCATCCAGAAGAAACAAATCAGCTTGTACAATTATTATTTGTTAACCGTTATCTCGAAAGAACAGCAGACCATATAACAAATATCGCCGAAAGCTCAGCATATTTAATTAAAGGAAAAATGTATGATTTCAACTTATAATCATTAGCAGGGGGAGAGATACAATTGTATTTCTCCTCTTGTTTCATTTAGAGTAGATTTAATAGAGCTTGAGTTAGCTAAATAATCTTTTAACTGATCTGTTGATTGTGTTTTGAATTAATCAATCAATTCTAAAAAGTTTTTACCAAGAATATATTCTTTTTGGTTATCAGGAATTTGAAGTGAATCAATCCATCTTTTCTTTTCCGAATAGTCATAAGTATTAAATTTCCTCATTCCATATGGTCCGTCGCAACCATAAAGTACTTTTCGATATCCTAAAGATTCTACGGCCTTCTTTACAATAGATGGATTAAGGTAGTCACTTGATGTATCAACAAATACATTTGGTTGATCCTTAGCGTATTTCCATAGGCTTTTCCAAAAAGGAAGACCAGCATGAGCATAAATTAATTTAAGTTTAGGGTATTTTTCAGGCAAATATTTATAAGAGTCTGTTTCTGAAGATAGATGAATAATCATAGGTATGCCTTTTGATTCACACATAGCCGCAACTTGATCAAGTGCCCTAATGCTATATTCATGCATGAATGGATGGGCTTTCACCCCAATAAAACCAGGTTTATTAAGATATAATTCTATTTCTTCCACTGATACATGAATCATTGGGTTCACTGCCACCCAGCCCATAAATCGGTCTGGAAATCTATCAATGGCAGCAGAAACAATAGCATTGTTCGGCTTGGTAAAAATCTTATATGAATTGCCATATAGTTTGAAAAAGCCATCCTTTACTAGATCATCATAAATTTTGAACCCAATTTTAGGTGCATTTAGTATTAGAAAACGGGAAAAATGTTGCAAATAATTTTGAAAAGTACTTTCCACTTCAAACATTGTTTCATTCATAGGAGCAATAAGCGCTGTTTTAGTTACATCATTTTTATCCATGCCCTCTATCATTTTTACTAGAGTTAACATTGATTCATCTGCATGAAAATGGCAATCAACAATCATTTTTATTCGCCCCTTCGAATTACTATCATATTTGGATTAGCAAACCAAACATAACTGTAAAATGCGATTTCATTTACATAAAAAATAGGCGAGCGCTAAAAAGCATTTCATAAAATATATTACTTACGACCAGATTAAGGAGGAAAACTAAATGTACCCGAATTGGGATCTGTATTCGAAATATCATTATAGAAACGTACCTGTATCCACGATAGGTAAAAAATCGTGCAAAGGAAGACAAATTTTGAGAATCGATTAGGACTTCTTATAAGCTTGATTAGGATACAATCAATTATTACGATCCCTTGAGCTGCAATAAAATAGGGTGATTACACAATAACAAAAAATTTAGCTGGATTAACTTTCCACTATAAACAGCTGTTATTTATTATTGCATACCCTCTTCTTTAGCTCGTTTTATAGCTTCAAATCGATCGGCAACTTGTAACTTATTATAAATATTTGAAACATGGTTTCTGACGGTTTTTGAACTTAAACCAAGTCTTTCTGCGATACCTTCATTTTTAGTCCCCTGAACAATAAGGTTTAAGATTTGTCTTTCTCTACTGGTCAGCTCTGGAAAGGCAATATTTCCCTGACTTTTGCTCATGTAATTAAAGTAGTGTATGAGTCTCGCCGCAATGGTCGGACTGAAAATTGCTTCGCCACTCGCAATCGCACGAATTGCGCGAACGGTCTCCTCTTGACTTGCACCTTTAAGTAAATAGCCTTTAGCTCCTGCTCTCATTGCAGCAAATACCGAATTATCATCCTCGAACATGGTGAACATAATGATACCTATGTGCGAGTTTTTAGCGAGTATTTCCTTTGTTGCCTCAATACCGTTAATGTTAGGCATTTTAATATCCATCAATACAATATCAGGTTTTAGCGAGTTGGCTAGAGTAATAGCCTCTTCTCCAGAAATAGCCTCACCAATGATTTCAAAGTCCGAAATAGAAGTAAGTAAATTTCTTAAACCATCACGAAACAAAGTATGGTCATCAGCAAATAATATTTTTATCCTATCCATGACTAAGCCTCCTTATCTATTAATGGAAAAATTGCTTGAATGCTCACACCTTGTTCAGGAGTAGAATTGACATGAAAAGTTCCGTTCAATTCCTCTGTCCTTTCTCGCATTGAGGCCATCCCAATCCCCTTTTTTGAATTAAAAGAAATCCCTTTGCCGTTGTCCGTAATCTCAATTTTAATGAAGTTATTCATGGTTATTTTAATTATACATTCTGTTGCATTTGAATGACGAATGACATTAGAAATCGATTCTTGAATAATACGATATGTAGCAATTTCTATTGCTGCAGGTAATGTGGATATACTGGGAGGCACAAAAACCTGAAAATTTATTTCACTATGACTGTATTGTCTAATGAAATCATTAATAGCAAATGTAAGTCCTAATTCATCTAGGATAGGTGGTCGTAAATCGTAGACAAGTTGACGAATGTCATTTATAGCATCCTTTAAATGTTTATGTGTAGTTATCAATAGTTCGTCACCAGCTTTGTGGTTTATTTTATATAAATTACGCGCAGCCTCTATATTCATTCCTAAGCTTGCAAGTTGCGGACCTAGACCATCATGGAGATCTCTTCGGATTCTCTTTCTTTCTTCTTCCCGGGCCTTAACAAGATTTTCTCTAGACTTCATTAAATCTGTTGTGACTTTTACAGAATACACCGCAATACCTACTTGACGTGCAAGATCCTGTATCAGGCGTTGTTCGTAATCAGAGAACCCCTCGTTTGATGTCCTTGTCCCAAGGACTAGCTCCCCAACCACATCTTTCTGATAAACTAAATTGATTCTCTTTGCTGATGTATTCAGCTTGCCATATTCAGCAGCTAACTGAAAAGAATTTTCCGTGTAAAGATAGATGGCTGCATATGGCAGTTTTAACACCTGACTAATCGTTTCAACAACGGAAGTAAGAACAGTTCTAGTGTCCGACGTTGCTTCCAACTTTTGTCCTAACATGGACAAAGCAGCATAAGGAGAACGACTTTCTCCATACATCAAACGGTTAATAGCAGCTTGTAATTTCTCTTTTATCGGTTGGAAGAGTATGGCGATGACACTTACGGCAATAAAGGAAATGAAAAAGCCTGCTTGCTGAAATATTGTTCCAAGTATTCCGATAATGCTTGCATAGATGATAGCTACAAGACTACTGAGCATGATATATAAAACAAAACGGTTAATATAGATGTCTAGATTCCACAACTTATATTGCAATATACTAATAGCTAAAGAAATAGGTATTACTATGATTGTGATTAACAACAAAGGAGTAATAACTTTTATAATAGCAGTTTGTTCATCACCAAAAATACCTACCCAACCAATGTGTAAAATAATGATGATAATGCTAACAATTAACCATTTTGCTTGTTGTTTTTGAACTGAGTTCGATACCTTTCGAAATCGATAGAGTTGCGCGTAGAAGACCAGAAAATAGAAACCCATCCACCCAACAATATCAAGCCAAAATGGCCATAATTCTGGATTTAAAATGGAATCGGGCATGAAAATTCGACTATATGAAAATATCATCCACAAAGCTGCAATGCCAATGGTCCATTTAGGCACAAATCTCCCATCGGGAAATATAAAAAGAAAAACAATTATTCCAGAAGCTACAAAGTCAATATAGTTTGTCATCCACATGATATTGGGAAAAGCTTGACTTAATGTATCCATACCAAAATTAGCGCCATAGGCGATAATGATCATAGAAGTAAATGTGATAAACTTATCTGAACTATTTTTCAAAAATAGAAAGATACCAGCAGAAAAAAAACTAAACCCAATAATAAAATTCATTATTGTTTTAAACCAGGCGTAGGAAATGAGGGAGATCCCAATAGTTTGAAGTTCATCGGATTCTTCTAAGGTTAATTGACCAAAGTCTATACATCCACTTGCAGGGCAAGGTACTTGATAAATGGTGTTTTGTATGAAGACACTAAAAAAGAAGAGCCCAACTGATATCAGGGCTGTAATTATCCACATGAATTTCATAATATTGTTTAGGATTAAGTTGAAGTCTTTATTCATTAGGAAATCTCCCTACTCCATTGAACTTAAATTGGTAAATTTACACTTAATATATTCATTGGAGCAGAGTATATTTCATCGATAGGTTAAAAATTCACTTCGGAAGAGATGGATTGACAAAAAATGGGGGATTTTTTCAAGTGGTAATGAAGTTATGAATTAGCTAATGTTGCATCCTTTCCTTGGACAACTTCTGTTTTAGTTCTTTTGTAAACAGCAGTACTCAACCAAATAATTGCGATTGCCCAGAAAATTGACCCGAAGTTACTAACAATGCCTAATGGAGCAAAATCTAAAAAAAGTGATACAGCGACTAAAACTGATGGAATTACAGGAAGGACCTTCACTTTGGCTAAACTGATCCCAAAATAAACCCATCCAATAAATAATAAAAGTAAACTGAACATCAAGCCCTCACCTGAAGGAGTTGGCCATGTGGAAGCTAATTCTGCAGCATGAACTTTAAGCATTGGGGATACAAAAGTGACTGTCCACATACCTCCCACTTCGAGCATGCTGCCGATGAATAAAACGATAAAGCTTATAAATAGATTTAGACTTGCTTTAATTTGATAAGAATATAAAAAGACTGCAATCATACCAATTAAAATAAGGATCATACCTAATACATTAATTAACCCGACAACTACAGCTACTCCCATTGTGTCATGACCCAACATATATTGATATCCAAATCCAAATGTTGCCACGATTTGAAAAATCCCACCAATAATTGAGAATAAAGCAAGCTTTCTTAGTAAATTATTATTCATTTCAATCCCCCTACAAAGTTTAATTAAAGGGAATATAACATTTTAATGTCCCTTGTTCATGGGAGTCCTGTCATGTCAAACGGGGATATTTACAAGTAATGTGAAAAGAGTAGAACAAACATCATAGTTTTTTTATTGGGGATATATTGAGGTGGTGTGTATAAAGTTATGATAATTGGATGCTCCATATGTTGAACCGCATCATAAGTAAAAGAAGTGTTTAGGGTAAAGTAAAGAAGAGGGAGCCCGGTACCGATCTATAGTACCTGACTCCCTCTTTTTAATTTTATAATCAATGGAAGTGTGAAATCATGTCTTTTTGGGCATTCTCTTTATCGAGCTAGAAGGAGTTAGGAGTGATTAGATTGAACGATGCATTGTCAGATTTTCAAATATCATTTCAACATATTGAGTTACTAGTTCCTAGAATAAATAAAGGGATTCAATTTATTCTGGTCATTAGTGGTGAATTAAAAATAGAGACGTCCAGTCGCTTTTATCATTTGGCAGAAAACGATTTGCTTGTTCTTAATCGTAATCAGCTTTACCAGGTTCAAGGAAATGAACAGAACAGGGTTATGATATTATCCATTTCCGACAGCTTCATGGACCATCATTATGCTGACTATCGCAATCAGCGCTTTGAATGCTATTCAAGAGAAATTGATCTTGGAAGAGAAGAGATGATTCTTGCCATTCGCAAGCTATTGGCCAATGTGATGATTAGTTATTATAGAAAAGATGAATGCTATCGAATTGAGGTTAAAAGCTATATCTGTCAAATGTTGCTTATATTGATTCGCAGTTTTAAAGAAGAAGGCAGTGTCATCCAGAAAATAGATACAGAAGATCGGCGCCTATTGCAAATCATTGATTATATGGAAAGAAATTATGATCAGCTGATTACATTAGAGGAGGTTGCAAAGAAATACTTTCTTTCAACAAGCTATCTATCCCGCTATTTTAAACAGAAAATGGGGATGGGATTTAGTCGTTATTTAATGAATATCAGGCTTAAGCA
This sequence comes from Bacillus sp. DTU_2020_1000418_1_SI_GHA_SEK_038, assembly GCF_032341175.1. Lineage (NCBI taxonomy): Bacteria > Bacillati > Bacillota > Bacilli > Caryophanales > Bacillaceae > Bacillus > Bacillus sp. DTU_2020_1000418_1_SI_GHA_SEK_038. Next base: position 1,059,698 of record NZ_CP135435.1, read on the forward strand.
TAGTATGAAAGATTTACTTTACACAACAGACTCCATTTCACAAATCGCGATGAATAATGGCTTTCCTAACACAAAATCTTTTTCAGCCTTTTTTAAAGAAGTATACGGAATGACGCCACATGTATATCGGAGTTCGTAATCTCATTAGTAATACGGCCATTCCGCCTGAGGTAGAGACAGATGAAGAGATTCCGACAACATCACCATATTTTAGTATTGATAGTGCTTTGGCATTCATGAAAAAGCATGATTTATCTTTGTTTATACGGACAGATTATATAGATATTTCGAGAGATGAAGAACAATACTTTCCAAAACTCATTCAATTCATCAGACATTGCTTACAGCTTTACGGAGAGTCGTTTGTTAAAGAGTGGCATGTGATGTTTTACGAGCCCTTTTATACAGGAGTGGAAGCTAAAGAACTTCAGAGAATTTATTTAAAACTGCATGAAGTATTAAAAACGATGCTTCCTTCGATTCAGATAGGTTTGTATATGCCTTTTTCTTACCGTAAAGAAAAAGCGGGTGATCATCATGAATGGCAGTTAGAGCAGGGGGAGTTTATTGATTTTATCGGCTATAACGCTAATCAAAATGAGGTAATTGATTTTAAAGAAATGGCGGAAATGAATTTTGATTTAGCAAAAGATTACATAAAAGAAAAAACGAATAAGCTGAAGCGCTACTTAAAGAGGCACCATATTGAAAAACCACTTCATCTCGTTTCATGGAACACGTTGTCAGGCAATACTCGGTATACGAATGGCACATTTTTTCGCGGAGCCTTGCTCTTGAGAAATGTATTGGATATATCCAATGATGTGAAATCAGTTGCTCTCTGGATTAATACAATCGTACATGAAGACACAGGGAAAGATCAGCGTTATCGTATGGACGGTGTCGAATTATTCCATTATCTAAAGGGAAAACGTCCAGCTTATTTTGCATTGAAGTTTCTAAAACGTCTGCATGGTGAAATTGTTGCACAGGATAAGGATTATGTGATGACAAGGAATGAGCGGGGATATCAGTTGATCCTAATGAATTGTAATATAATCAATCCTTATTTATCCATTGAAGAGACATTTCTGCAAAAACTCAATAAAGAAATTCATGTAACGATTTCTGGAATTCCTAAAGGAGAATATCAAATACGCAAGCATGTGTTTGATAAAAATCATGGAGCGTTATATACAACGTGGTGGAATTTGAACAGTAAGCATGGCATGGATGCTGAAATCATTGATTATATTATCAATTCTAGCAGGCCTTCTTTAGAAATCTTCGATGAAACGATTGAAGAGGCTTGGTCATTTTATTCCTATTTAACGAGCAATGCTATTCACTTTTTTGATATTCGCAAAGCCTACTGAACTTATGAGCTAGTCTCAAACCGTCTGGGCCTGCTGTCTTCTATCCTTTGAATGGGATAGAAGGGAGTAAAGCCATCCCCTTCACTTGTATACACGACAAAAATTCACCCCACAATTTTTCCTTAGCAAAATGATGGTAAATTTTTTTGAGCTTTAGTCTAGTGATTTACACAAAAAATGACTCTCTTAATACAGCTTAAATTTTTATAATCATAGTATAGAAACGCTACAAGATGTTCCTGTTACTCCTAATTTGTTGCAGTAGTGTTTCTTTATTAGACGTATTAAAAAATTTAGTTAAAGTGTGGGAGGTTCAATCATGGAGACAAAATATAAAGGTACGGATAAGCTGATCACAGGGATTGTGTTCGGGGTTATCACCTTCTGGCTTTTTGCACAGGCAATGGTCAATGTCGTCCCAGCTGTTCAATCAGATTTAGGGGTTTCATATGGAACGCTAAATATAGCCATCAGTTTAACAGCCTTATTCTCAGGTATGTTTATTGTAGCTGCTGGTGGGATTGCAGATAAAATTGGACGTAAAAAAATTACGTATATTGGGTTAATTTTAAGTGTTATCGGTTCCTTATGTCTTGTATTAGCACAAGGATCTGTCTTGCTAATTATTGGACGTATTATTCAGGGGATTTCCGCAGCTTGTATTATGCCATCAACGATTGCTTTAATGAAAGCTTACTTTGAAGGAAAAGACAGACAACGTGCTCTTAGTTATTGGTCAATTGGATCTTGGGGCGGTTCAGGTGTCTGTTCGTTTGCAGGTGGTGCCATTGCAACGTATATGGGATGGAAGTGGATTTTTATCTTCTCCATTATTTTTGCACTCCTTGCTATGTGGCTAATTAAAGATACACCTGAAAGCAAAGCAGAAGGAAATGGTTCTTTTAAATTTGATTATAGTGGCTTGGCTATCTTTATCGTTACGATGATTGCATTAAACGTCTTTATTACATTCGGTGCGGACTTAGGCTGGACAAGCCCAATTACCATTATTCTTGCCATCGTTACCATTATCGGAGCTATTGTCTTCTTCAATGTTGAAAAAAGGAAAGCTATTGCCCTTATTGATTTCTCTTTATTTAAAAATAAACCATACGCAGGTGCTACTTACTCAAACTTTTTATTAAATGCAATTGCCGGGACACTTGTTGTTGCAAATACGTATGTTCAAGTAGGCCGTGGATTTACTGCATTTCAATCAGGAATGCTATCAATTGGATATTTAATCGTTGTTCTTGCGATGATTCGTGTCGGAGAAAAAATCCTGCAAAAAGTAGGAGCAAAATTACCAATGGTCTGGGGTGCTATTATCACGACAGTTGGTGTAGCGATGATGGGTCTAACCTTCTTGCCTGGATTTACTTATACAGTTGTCGTATTTATTGGGTTTGTTTTATTCGGGCTTGGACTTGGCATTTATGCAACACCATCTACAGACACATCTGTTTCCAATGCGCCATCGAACAAAGTGGGTGAAGCTGCAGGAGTTTACAAAATGGCAAGCTCATTAGGCAGTGCGATCGGTGTTGCAATTTCTGCAACGGTTTATAGTTCAGTTGCAGCGGCTGGAAGTGTTGAGACCGCAGCATCAGTAGGGATTATCGTGAACGTAATATTTGGTATCCTTTCAATTCTTTCAATTGTGATCATGGTTCCAAAAAATGCTGGTAAAACATCAAATGCTTCATCGAAAAAAGCAGTACACACACAACTAACAAATAAGGTTGCTAATTAAAAAATAGAGGTTAGATAGAAGTCGGATTCAGCTCATTTTTATAAATTGGAACAGAATGGAGGCTTTTGTCATTCTGTTCCGTAAAAAAAGGAGACGAAAATGATGAAATGTGAATTAATGAGCATGTTGGAATCACGTAAAGAAGAAATAATCAAAATCCGCCGCCATTTACATGAAAATCCTGAGATCTCATTTAAAGAGGAGAAAACTGCTCAATATATTGCGGATTTTTATAAGGGAAAAGATGTGGACATTCAAACGAATGTTGGAAATGGCTATGGCATTGTCGTCACGATTAAAGGTGGAAAACCTGGAAAAACGATCGGTCTGCGCGCAGATTTTGATGCTCTTCCAATTGTAGAAGAAACAGATGTACCGTTTAAATCAAAGAATGAAGGCATTATGCATGCGTGTGGACATGACGGGCATACGGCTTACTTATTAGTTTTAGCTGATTGCCTAATTCAATTAAAGGACTCTATTCCAGGTACAATAAAAATCATTCACCAACATGCAGAAGAGGTGCCGCCAGGTGGAGCGAAAAGTATCGTAGAGTCTGGTTTGATTGATGACTTAGATGCGATTTATGGCATTCATTTGTTACCAATGGGACCTTCGGGCACAGTAGGATATCATGCTGGATATTCCTTTAATGGACGAGCATACATGAAATTAAAAGTCCAAGGAAGAGGTGGGCATGGTTCCTCTCCTCATCTAGCTAACGATGCAATCGTTGCTGCTGCTCATTTTGTTACAGCTGCGCAAACCATTGTCAGCCGCAGATTAAGCCCATTCGATATCGGTGTGATCACCATTGGGTCTTTTGATGGAAAAGGCACATTCAACGTGATCAAGGATAGTGTAGAACTTGAGGGCGATATTCGGTATATGACTATTGAAACAAAAGAAACGATTGAGAGAGAAGTAAAACGGATTGTAAGAGGAATTGAAGAAGAGTTTGGCGTAACATGTGAGCTTACTTATACTCCAGATTATCCGCCATTATACAATGACCCTGAGCTTACAGCTAAGGTGGCAGAAAGTTTACGAAGCATGGATGATAAAGACATTAAAGAAGTGAAAGAATTTCCGGCCATGTCTCCATCTGAGGACTTTGCTTATTATGCTGAAAAATTCCCAGCCTGCTTTTTCTACATTGCCTGTACACCTAAAGGGGTAGAAAATCCTTACTTCAATCATCATCCAAAATTTGATATCGATGAAGATGCACTCCTCGTAGCTGCGAAAGCTGTTGGAGAAGTTGTTTGCAGTTATTATGAATTAGACTAAAAGAAATATTAAGGAAAAAGGTATGCCAACGTCTCGGTTTGCATACCTTTTTTCGTTATGAAGTATCTCGATATAATGTGTTGAATATATGTAATAAATATACTTTTTCTCTTTATCAAATTTTACTAAACAAATACAAAAGAATCCATTTCTAATACCATACGGATGAGTTGGTTTCTCTCCCATGGGATCGTCTGATTGATTTCTCATTACTTGAGAAAATGCCCCAGTTTAATATTTTGGACAAGACAGACTGTTCCACTTTTTGGCGGAAATAAAAAAGGATAGACTTGATAGCTATGGTGCCTGATCCCCAGTGTGGTAATAATCAAATACGGTGGGGGTCAGGCACCTTGTTATCAAAACCCTGAAATTTTTGTAATATTATTCTTGGTCAACTTGAATGAAAATAACCTTCTTGATTGTTTACTTTTAATGAATTATTCAAAATGGACATAGCTTCAAAACGTTTATTTAAAAGGGTTCCTTTCGCTTTTTTATATGATAACAGCTTACTTTTGTTCAAAGTGAACAGATGATTGTTCGAATGTAATGTTTTATTAGAAAAATATGCATGGTATACAAACCTTTAATCATTCCTTTTGTCCAATAAGTATAAAGACCTTATTGGAAAAGATTCGTATAATAAAAGAAGATAACTCTGATAACGTTTTCAGTTTATCTTGCAATACAAACTTTATTTTTTGGTGAAATAACTTTCGCATTTCACTTAAAAATTACAAAGTTAGTTTTTTATTTTAGAAAATTAAAAGTTTCCTAGTAATTGGGTATTAATTTAGGAGGGGTATTATGTTATTACAAGAGAAAGTTGCATTAATTACAGGCGCTGGGTCAGGACTAGGTAGAGCACAGGCAATTGAGTATGCAAAAGAAGGTGCCAAGGTTATCCTTAATGATGTGAATGCAGAAGGTTTAGCTGAAACAGAGAAACTAATCAAAGATAATAATGGAGCTGTAATTAGTATTGTTGCTGACATCTCTAAAAAAGAAGATGTTCATATAATGATTAATAAAGCGCATGAAGAGTTTGGAACAGTTGATATTTGTGTGAATAATGCTGCTATTTTGGCGGATTTTAAAGCATCTCTTGATATTACTGAAGATGAATGGGATAGAATCATGGCTGTAAACGTTAAAGCTGTCTATTTACTAACAAATGAGCTTTTGCCATATATGCTTGAAAAAGGGAAGGGAACATTTATTAATGTTGCTTCTATTGGAGGAACAATTGCTGGCGTTGGAGACGCAGCATATATTACTTCTAAGCACGCTCTTGTTGGATATACGAAACAGTTAGCATTCAATTATGCTAAAGATGGAATTCGTGCTGTTTCACTTTGTCCAGGATTAACAGATACTCCAATGGTCCGATATGCAATTGATGAAGCACATCCTGCAGTTGTTCGACAAATAGCCTCTATTCCGTCTGAACGTATCGGTCGCTCTGAAGATGTTGCCTATTTTTCTGCCTATTTAGCAAGTGATAGAGCTAGTCATATTAACGGTGTAGAAATGAAAATTGATGGTGGACAATCAATTGGTTAGTTGATTTCTCCAAATTGCGAGGTAGCCCTTTAGTCTGATAAAGTATTATCGAGCTGGGGGTCAGGCCTCTTTTTATGAATACAATTACAGGAGGTATTTTCCATGGGTAATATAATTATTCGAAATGCACATATTAAAGATGGAGAAGCTCATAAAGATATCAAAATTATTGATGGGAAAATTGTAGAAATAGCCACTGTCATTCAAAATGACAATAACTTAGAAGAAATTGATGCAAAGGGCAATGCTGTTTTACCAACTCTAATTGAAAGTCATATCCACCCTGATAAAGCATTTCTTGAAGATCGCAAACCTAATATATCAGGTACATTAGAGGAAGCATTGAAGAATACGGCTGAATTAAAGAAATTATATACGTATGATGATGTGAAAAAACGTGCTGAGAAAGTATTAAGATGGTCTGTGTTAAACGGAACGACAATAATGAGAGCGCATCCTGATGTGGATCCTTTTGAGAAAACACTTGGAGTAGAGGTACTTGTTGATTTAAAAGAAAAATTCAAAGAAGTTCTAGATATGCAAATCGTTGCATTTCCTCAAGAAGGCATTGTTCAATCTCCAGGCGTATTGGAGATGATGGAAGAATCCATCAAAATGGGAGCCGATGTAGTTGGGGGCTGTCCTTATAGTGAAAAAACAATGGAAGATACAAAAAAACAACTAAAGATTGTCTTTGATTTAGCAGAAAAATATAACCTACCTATTGATATGCATGCTGATTTTGGCACAAATGCTGATGATCCACAAAATAGATGTATTGAATTAATTAGCGATATGACAATAGAAAGAGGATATCAAGGTAGAGTTGCCATCGGACATGTTACAACATTAGGGTCACTTGATCCAGAAGTGGCAGCACCTATTTTTGATAAAATTGCTAAAGCGGGAGTTTCAATCGTTCCATTGCCGGTAACGGATATGTTTATGACTGGACGCTCTGAGAGGAAAAATATCCCACGAGGTATGGCACCGGTATTGTCAATGATGGAGCGTGGAGTGAACCTTGCTTATTCTTCCAATAATATTCGCAATGCTTTTACACCATTTGGTAATGCTGACTTAATTGCTGTTGGCTACTTATTACAGGTTTCACAACAAATGGGTTCTGCGGATCAACGCCGTGCAGTTTTAGATATGGTCACCTATAACGCAGCTAAGGCAATAGGGGTTAACGAAACTTACGGTTTAGAAGTTGGTAAAAATGCTGATATTGTTATCTATGATTGTGACGATTTGAGCAATTTAATTAATGATCAACCTTTAGTTCGCTATGTGATTAAAAATGGTAATATCATTGTGCAAAATGAATTAACTAGTAAGATGGCACCTGTTTTGATGGGAGATTAATAAATAAACTGTTTGTTTCGATCTAACTAACTCATGAAAGGTGAAAAATATGGCTTCAACAAAAACTAATATGTTAAATAATTCTCGCTTAACTATCTCTGATCAACCACCTTATGATGCGCTACAGTCATTTGTTCGTGAAAACCACATCGCTATGAAAGGATCTGGTAAAGGGAATCTTGAAGGACTTGTATTTGCAGTCAAAGATGTTTTTAAAATTTTAGGAAGCACTTATAGTAATGGACATCCTGAATGGCTTCGGACTCATGGTCCAGATGACTTTACTTCTAGTATTGTCACTAAAACATTATCTGCAGGAGCAGATTTAGTTGGGAAAACAGTTTGTGATGAGCTATGTTACAGTATAAGTGGAGAAAATTGGAATTATGGTTCTCCAATCAACCCTCACGACCCAAGACGCTTTACAGGAGGGTCTTCGAGCGGAACGGGGGCAGCTACAGCTGGAGGTTTAGTAGACTTTGCTTACGGAAGCGATTGCCTAGGGTCTGTTCGGGTGCCTGCAAGTTACAATGGAGTATTAGGTGTTCGTCCTACTTATGGACGTGTTGCCAATGATGGAGAGGCTCCGTATTGTGAGAGCATGGACGTTCTTGGATATGTGGCTAGAAATACTGATATTTTTAGACGGGTTTCTAAAGAAGTATTAGGAAATGACAGTAAAAAAGTGACGTTTAATCGATTACTCATCGCTGACGATTGTTTTGATTCGATCAACAAAGATGTTGTAGAAGCATTACAGCCTGCTGTCAACCATCTGAAACAAAATTTTGATATTGTTGAAAATATAAAAGTGAGTCCTAATGGTTTAGAAGAATGGACAGAAATTTTTAGAATTATTCAAGGATATGAAGTTTGGGAAAGTTATGGTGGTTGGATTAGGAAATATCGTCCAAATCTTTCATCAGGTCCAAAAGAGCGCTTAGAGTGGGCATCTACCATTACTATGAGCGAATATAAAGAAGCGCTGAATAAAAGACAAGCTATTATTGACCGAGTGAAAGAGATTTTACCGGAAGGAACACTGCTTTGCTTACCTACAGCTGCTTCTGTTGCACCTTTAAGAACTAGCTCATTAGAGGAAATAAATGCAACACGTGCACAATCAACTAAATTATTATGTATTTCACCTTTATCGGGTACACCACAAATTACACTTCCATTACTAGAACAACATGAAGTTCCACTCGGTATTTCCTTAATTGGAGCCCATGGTTGTGATTTACAGTTAGCCGAACTTGCTGCAGATTTAGTTGATAGTTATCATAAAGCCAATCGTTAAATGTAAGTCTAAATAATTAATATCGGGCATTTAGGGCGTATTTAACTCGTATTTCCATCCACGGAAAACATTGAAGTGATTACGAGTGACATACGTCCCTTACCAAGGATAAATATAGTGATTATTAAAGACAATGAACAAGGGGGAATTGATAATGGGTAGATTATCAGGAAAAGTAGTAATTATAACTGGGGCAGCTAATGGTATGGGAGAAACGAATGCAAGAATGTTTGTAAAAGAAGGAGCAAAAGTTGTATTAACTGATATTGAAGTAGAAAAGGGTCAAAAAGTAGCAGAAGAACTTGGTGAAAATGCAATTTTTATTAAACACGATGTAACTAATGAAGAAGATTGGCAAGCTGTTGTTGACAAGACAGAGAATACATTTGGACCAATTACCGGACTTGTAAATAATGCTGGAACAGCTGGAAGAATTGTTCCATTGGAAGAAGTAACAGATGAAGATTTCTATAGAATTATTAACCTTAATCAGTATAGCGTTTTTAAGGGGATGCAAACTGTAGTAAAATCTATGAAAAAAGCTAATAGTGGATCCATTGTAAATATTTCTTCTACTTCTGGTATCGTTGGATCTAGAAATCTTATTCCTTATGTTGCTTCAAAATTTGCAGTAAGAGGAATGACTAAAGTCGCTGCACTTGAGTTAGCTGATTTTAATATCCGAGTTAATTCCGTTCACCCTGGTGGAATAAATACAGAGCGAGCTGTCATATTTGATGAAGTTAAAAAAGCAACTCCTTTAGGACGTGGTGGAAAACCTGAAGAAATTGCCTATTTAGTTTTACATTTAATTTCAGATGAATCGACATTCACAACTGGATCAGAATTTGTTGCAGACGGTGGATTTACAGCTCAATAATTTTAAAAACGAAAAAATAAAATAATAGCCTCCAGGAGGTTTGGTTCAACATGGGTCAGGAACATATTAGGGTAAATCCAGAGTTCGATATAAATCACGAAGATATTAGGGTAACTCAAGAAGATGTTAAGTTATTCAAATCAAGAGGGTACGATAACGAGGATCTATTACCGAAAACTAAAGATAAACGAAATATGAAAAGTGGTAACTATTTCACACTTTGGATGGGTAACTTACACAATATTCCAAACTATGCTGCGGCTGGTGGTTTCTTAGTTTTAGGTTTAGCTCCTATCAATGTAATGCTTGCTTTAGTTTTAGGTGCCATATTTACAGCGGTATTTATGGCCTTTAATGGAAAAGCTGGTTCAAAATACGGTATTCCTTTTTCAATGCATTTACGAGCAACGTATGGAGAGGCTGGAGCTAAATTACCAGGCTTCTTAAGGGGGATCGTTGTCGCCATAGGTTGGTTTGGTTTACAAACTTTCGTAGGATCTCAAGCCCTGCTCATCATTATTGGTAAACTTTGGCCTGGCTTTTTAGCAATTGGTGGAGATTTTACTTTCTTTGGTATCGGTATGCCAGGACTGATATCTTTTATCATCTTTTGGTCAGCGAACCTTGCAATAAGTATTAGTGGAAGCAGTTTCTTAAATAAATTTAATACGATGTTAACGGTCTTAATTTATGTTCTGTTTATCTCCATGGGAATTTGGGGAGTCATTGTTGGTGGGGGCTTTGGTAATATTTTAAGTTATTCTTTTGAAGGATCAAACCAAGGTATAAGTCCTCTATTTGCTTACTTGATGATCATTAATGCTGTGTTGGCATTTTGGTCAGCGCCAGGGACTAGCGCTGCTGACTTTACACAAAACGCAACTTCAACGAAAGACCAAATGGTTGGACAAGGATTAAGTTTAGTAGTTGGTTACGTTATTTTTGTTTTTACTAGTATCTCTATTCTTATTGGTAGTTCAATTCATTATGGAGTAGAACAATGGGATGTGTTAAATGTAATTAACCATTGGGATAGTTTGCCAGCCATTCTTTTTGCGATGCTAATCTTATTGTTGATCACTGTTAACTCGAATGCTACGGCTAACATTACGCCAGCCGCATATCAGCTAACAGCACTCTTCCCTAAATGGATAAATTACCGAAGAGGAGTAATAATCGCTTGCTTAATGGGATTCGCGATTATGCCGTGGAAGTTGATGGAAAATCCAGATAGTATTTATACTTTCTTAAACGGAATAGGTGCTATTTTAGGTCCTGTATCTGGTGTAATGATTTATCAATATTTCGTTGTTTTTAAACAAGAGATAAACCTTAAAGAGCTATATTTTGATATGAAAGATACGAAAGCTGTTAATAAATTTCGCGGAATTAACACGAATGCATACATCGCGACAATTCTTGGGGCACTAGTATCTCTAAGTGGTAATTTCATTCCAGCCTTTTCGATTTTTACGGATCTTTCTTGGATAAGTGGTTTTGTAACAGCATTAGTATCGTATGGAATTCTTGTTAAGCTTTTTGTAAATAAATAATAGAAAATAGTTGGTAGTGGGAGGGATGAAATGCAGGGCATTTCCTCCCTCTTTCTATCTAAACTAGATTGAGAACAGTCAATTCTAATGCTTAATCGTACTGAAAAAATATAAATCAAAGGAGTGGTATTCATGTTAGATTTACGTATTGGATCTTCATACACAAAATTGCCCCAAGAAATAATCGATGGGTTAGGTGCTATTAGTACGACAATTATTGCCGATGCCATGGGAACATTTAATGCAATGATAGGAGTTGCCCATTTTAATAATCCGGATGTTCAAATGGTTGGGCAGGCCTTAACAGTCAAAACAATTCCGAGGGACAATTTGATGTTTCATAAAGCGATCGATATCGCATCCCCTGGCGATGTCATTGTTGTTGAAGCCGGTGGAGATATGAGCAGAGCATTATTAGGAGATATGATGTGCATGATTGGGCAGAAAAAATGCATTTCTGGCTATGTAGTGGATGGGGCGATCAGAGATGCGGAAGGGATAAGACAAATGGGCTTTCCCGTTTTTGCAAAAGGTGTGAATCCTGGGGGTCCTTTCAAAGAAGGTCCGGGACAAATCAATGTTTGTATTACTTGTGCTGGGGTTTCAGTGAACCCGGGTGATGTCATTGTAGGTGATAACGATGGGGTAGTGGTTGTCCCTTATCAACAGGCGGCTGAGGTTCTAGAAAGAGCAAAAGCAATATACGCTCATGAACAAGAGATGCTCAATCAAATCGAGGCTGGTACATTAGACAGGAGTTGGATAGACGAAACAATAAAAAAGAAAGGTCTAAAATATTAAGTTGTAAGATCTTGGGGCCAGTCCCCAGTTCAGTAAAGTTTTACTAAACTGGGGGACTGGCCCTTCCTTGGGTGTTTATGCTAATTTCTTTTGTTTTTCGTCTAAAAGATAACTAAAGCAAGTTAGGAGACAAGCACAGACTGCCACGATTCCACCAACCCATGTGACATTCATTAAATTTCCTTGATGATACACCAATCCTCCTAAAGCTGAACCGAAAGCAATACCAACGTTGCTTGCTACTGGCATCAGTGAAGCGGCGAGACCTGTTGCTTTTGGCTGATAAATGCCAGCAAGATCAATTAAATAAAGCTGTGTAGATGTTGTTAACATAATCGCCATTAATGACATTAAGCCGATGTTGGTTAACCCGACAACGAAGTTTTGGTTCGTCCAAAATAAACTTGCCAGCACCACTGCCTGCACGAGAAAAACAAACCGAAGGCGACCGATTGCATTGTGGCTGGCAATTTTACCAGCTAGGATGTTACTGAAAATCGAGATAAATCCGTAACCAAATAAGATTAAGCTAATTGACTGATTGGGTGCTTCCATTTCCTTTAAGATAGGCACAAGGTAAGTAAAGACAGCATATGTTGCACCAAATCCGAGAGCAGGAATGAAAAATGCTATCAAAATTCGTGGCTTGGTTAATAAAGAAAACTGATCCCGTATCGAACTGCGTACTTGGCTGAGTCTATTAGGCAAGACGAAAAAGGATGCCAAAAACGCCAAACCACCTAGGAAAGTTGTTAACATGAAAGTCGCATTCCAGCTGTACCAATCGGCAATGACTGTACCAATCGGCACTCCAACGACATTTGCAAGTGTGAAACCACCGAAAACGAATGATATCGCAAGTCCGCGTTTTTGAATCGGCATCGTTTCACTCGCAACAATCATGGCTAGAGAGATTAATACTCCTGTTACAATCGCTGTCATAATCCGAAGTGCAAGGAGCATAATGTAGCTCGTTGAAATGACACACAAAGCATTCAAGACGATGAAAGATCCGATCAAAAACAACATCCATTTACGCTTTGGAAAATGACTTGTTGCTGACATCACTAATGGTGTGGCGATGGCAAACGTAATGGCAAACGCAGAAACGAGTGTGCCTGCTTTTGCATTTGTTATATGAAGGCTTGAGGAAATATCGGTTAAGATGCCGACAATCACAAATTCGCTTGTCCCAAGAACAAATGTTAATAAACTAAGTGTTAAGATGAGCAACCAATGTTGCTTTGATAATTTTGTAGGATGCATAAATACCTCTCTTCTTAGATGTAAATGTGTCAAATAGTAGATACACAACCTAAACATCATACCATAAAATATTTTTGTTAGAAAAACTCTTTCTTATCAAAGAGAGGTTAATTGATTAACAGGATCGTCTAGGCAGCAGAGCTTGCGGAAAGCACACTTCTGTTGATAATGCTATTATTAGCAGTAAGATAAAACAATAATATTTTTCAATTATTATGCTATACCAAAGGAGGCACTGCTATGAAGCAACTTTATATAAAGCAGAAGGTATTCAGTCTAAGTGGGAAATTTACGGTAAAGGATCAGCAGGAGAAGGATGTTTATTACGTGGAGGGCAGCTTTATGCAAATTCCAAAAACATTCTCCATTATGAATACAAAAAGAGATGAAGTTGCGCTCATTACGAAAAAGGTGTTCAGCTTTTTACCGAAGTTTTTTGTTGAGGTGAATGGCAGAGAGGTGTTAACGATTAAGAAGGAGTTTTCTTTCTTTAAAGCGCGCTATTCAATTGATGCGGCAGGCATTGAAGTACAAGGTAAATGGCTGGATATGGATTTTCAGGTATTACAGCATGGTGAAGTCATCGGCTATGTGAGCAAGGAGTGGTTTACTTGGGGCGATAGCTACAAGGTTCAAATATTGAATGAAGAGATGGAAGCCATAATAATTGCACTCGTTGTCGCAATTGATTGCGTAAAGGCTGACCAAGCATCTGCCTCCTCAGCTGCGATAGATTAACGTATGAACTTACAGTAAATGATACTGTCGGGATTTCTTTAGAAATTAAAATTTGCAGTTAAATACTTCAGAAAATTAGGGAATTCACGAGCGGATTCCCTGCGTTTTATTATGGTGGAGTTTCTATGTGGATATTTCTCGGAAAAGCCATTTATTATTAAAAACTCTCACTAAATATAATTTTATCCGCCATATGGTTTGGAATAATAAAATTTAAAAATATATAATAAGGCAACTCAGATATTTTTATCAAAGCCAGATACTTAGATTATTGTAAATGCTTAGGTGGATCGTTTTTATGTGCTTTATTTTGAACTTCTGCGAATATATCCTCTTGGCTTTCAGCTGTATATTGCTTGTTTATCACGTTTAAAATTTCGTTTATATGAGTAAGTTGAGAATTACTAGGTATCAAATTAATCATTGTTTGTTTAAAATCTTCAAAATCCTTTTTTGTTACAGGTTGAGCATCCTGCTTCAACTCAAAACCTAATTGCCCATTTGGCTCTAATGTTGCCCATTTTACATCACTTATTTTAGATACACTATTTTGTCTTAGTTTCATTTCGAGTTGATCGACCGATAATCTAAGTTTCAATAAATTTTTTTCATTCAGAGTTCCGTTCTCGATTACCACCTTTGCTTTACCTGTAATCATTTTTTCAATAGTATCAGATTTTATTTGTATAAATTCCATTACTAATAGCGTTCCGACAAGAACACCACCAATCAAAAAGGTTGTCCAAATATTTTTCCCTGCAACAGGTTGAATAAGCAAAGTCCCAATAGCAATCATTATAACTGTTTCAGCCAATGTCATTTGTGAAATTGTTTTCCTGCCTGCAATTCTCAAAAGCACTGTTCCAGCTAGAACAATCAGTATGGCTTTCCATATATAATCCCATTCCATTTAATAAATAACCACCATTCATTTGAAAAGAATTAATGTTATCTTTTCCAAATCACCCTCTATTATTCTTTAGAGAAATTATTTAAAGAAATCTTCTGTAATAAAGCTCGATTAATTAAGAAAAGCGCCATTTTCTAGTTCAAATAAAGGTACAAACCTCTGACTTGTAGAAAATTGCACCCTAATATTAATTGGTCCAGACTGTTTGTGAGGAGCAAACTAATAAATTAAAACACATATAAATGATTATATAAAATGAAGCAGCTTAGCAGTTTAATAGAAGACACAGACTGACAGACTGATAGGAAGTTTGATATTCTTTATATATGAACCATTATTTATAATAATTGTAAATTTGTTGATAAAATCTATTCCAGCATAAAAAGGGGGGGAAACCTATATGATTCCAGCAAAAATAAATCCCATTTCTACCACCACAATTAGAGAAAAAGGCGTGGAATCCATCGTTGATTGGTTCCATCAGCATAAGCGATCGTTCTATACTCTTGGCTGGTCTTATCTTAGTAATCAGCAGCAAATGGAGGAGCTTTTTTACCGGTCCGTTATACAAGTCCAAAAGGAATGGCCCCGATTTAAAAATAAAACATCATTCGAAATGTGGGTTACATCCATTTTTATACAAAATTGCCGGGAGCTTTCGGGTGTTAGAAATTTACAAGCTTCAGATGAAGGTGAACCACGGCAGGATTTATTTAAAGCGCTTGATCAATTGAAGGAATCCGAGAGAGAGGCCATGGTCCTTACATACGTACAAGGATTCTCTCAGGAGGAAGCGGCACATCTTCTCGAAGTTTCAGTGGAAAAGATGAAAGAGCTTTTGGCTTTAGGAATCCTGTCACTTAGAAATGAAATGAGGCCCGGGTTAACCTTTAATGGATGTAAGGAGTATCAAAAGGATTATATCGATTACTTAGAAAGAGCTATGGAACGCCCGAAAAAGATTGATTTCGAAATACATATTTATCATTGTCAAGATTGTCAGGGGGATCTGTCTGCTTTTCAGGATGTCATGTTAACCATGTCGGACCTTACTCTTAGGATGGAAGATTTGCATGTGCCGTCTAGTTTCATGGAAAATGTCAGAAATCGGCTGATAGAAAAAGAGAGGCAAAGACAACAAAAGAACAAGAAACGTAAAAGAGTGGGACTTGTTTTTGCAAGTGTATTCGCATTATTGATAGGTGTAGGTTTCTTTACTGGGGCGTTTGCCTATCTATACTATACATGGACAGAAGAAGATCTGGAATTGCGTTACTTTCTACAACAAGGCCTGGGTCAAAGGCTGAACCTTGAAGCGGAAAGCGATGGGGTGAAAATTAAGATTAAGAGCGCAATCTCTGATGATGTTCAGACGGTTGTTTTTTATGAAATCGAAGATACAAATGAAGACAACCAATATATGATGAATTATGATGATGGGGTTTTTGTAGAGAATGAATATGAAATCATGAGACGTGCAACTTATCCAAAGTTCTATCCTCCTGACCTTGAATCGGATATCAATAATAAGGAAAAGAACGTGTATCATGGGAAAATTAGTCTGTTGCCGCTAACAGAGGATAATGGGACAATCCAACTCAAAATTACGAAGCTTGTGAAATTAATTCGTAATGCCTCTGATCCGAATGTCTTTAGTCATTACGGGAACATGGAATTTAATACAGGAGAGTGGAGCTTCGAGATACCTGTAACAAAACAGCCTTCCACCGAATATGCATTGGATGAAGTAACAGAAATAGAGGGAATTCCGGTTCGGTTTGATAAATTCATCATTGCTCCAACTGGAACGATATTGCGATTTAGCATTAGTAATGAACAGCCGAAGAAGCGGATAGATGTATTGAACTTTAACCATTTAGAAGTGAACAGTAAAAAAGTGAAAGCTCATATGTATGGCAGCTCTTTTTTTGAATCACAGCCAGACATGAATTGGTATACTTTTCAAGCACACTTTGATCCTCTATTAGGAGAAAAACCAAAAGAGGTTAAGGTTCAATTTGGATCTGCCCATTTATCAGTTGATGACACATTTATCCTCGAATTAGACGACATTAGAGAATATCCTCATACTTTCGAATATGCGGGCAGTACAATCTCCATAGACAGGATGGAAGATGGGCAGTCTACCAATATTGTGATTAGCAATCATGAATTTAAGAATCGAGTATATGAGTGGCTTCAATTCAATATTGCAAGTGAATCGAGTTCAATGGAGATGAATTCTGAAGGGGTAATCGTTGATAAAAACGGAGTAGTATTCGATATAAGTAATATGCCTATCTCGTATGAAGAAATCGAGCAGCCCCGTCATTTAGCTACAGTTCAAAGCGTTCGGTTCCAGGGGAACAATGTGAACCCTGAGAGGCTGGAGATTTATGGGTATAATAAAACGAAATATTTGGATGATGTTGTGAAGATTACTTTGGAATAACAGGTGAAGGGTAGAGGTAATTCAGAATTTCGGTTGATCAGTGGTCATTCCCCGTATTAGGTTAAAATGCTTGTCCGCGGTAAAAGCGAGGTCGTCTCATTACCCGTCCCAAGGGAAAAAGGTGGTCCGCGGTAAAAGCGAGACCAAGGCAGGCTGTTCCACCTTTTGGCGAAAAAATAAAAGACTAGATTGGAAGGCTATGGTGCCCGTCCCCCAGTACCGTAATACTCAAATACAGTGGGGGTGAGGCACCTTTTTTCGATGATTTCCATACTTAAAATACATGGGAGTACCATACAAACCAGCTTGTCCATTGGAACATATATTAGTAGTAATTTAT
The DNA here is from genome assembly GCF_032341175.1 of Bacillus sp. DTU_2020_1000418_1_SI_GHA_SEK_038. Taxonomy (NCBI): domain Bacteria; kingdom Bacillati; phylum Bacillota; class Bacilli; order Caryophanales; family Bacillaceae; genus Bacillus; species Bacillus sp. DTU_2020_1000418_1_SI_GHA_SEK_038. Next base: position 1,077,291 of record NZ_CP135435.1, read on the forward strand.
AAAGAAAGGATGTGAAATTATGGGGTTAAGTTGTTCGTGTGGTGTACGTACAAATCCTGTTGCAACTAGCAGATTTGACATGTTTTTCTTTGAAGATCGTTCTACTAGGCGTGGATCAATAACTCTTTCTGTTAATGCCTGTGCAGATCGGCTCGAATCCACTACATTTACCGCAACATTTACTGATCAAAGCGATCTTGGGGATAATAGGAGTTTTATATTTTCTGCAACTCCAGCAAATACTAGATCGGTTAGCTGCGGTTTTGTGGATGTCGGAGAATGTATAGTTACAATAAAAGGTGAGGGGCTTGTGACTGGTGAAACAACTCTAAGAGTATTTGAAGTTAATTTTATAACTCGTCCGTCTACTTTGTTTAATTTCATTATCGATGATTTTGCTTCAGGCCCCTCCTTCGGATCCGAGGATATCCAATCAGACTTAACCTTCTTTGGCTGCAATGAAAATTAAAGGAGAAGCAAAAGATCATCTTATACGAGATGGTCTTTTTTTGGGTTTGTATGAATGAAGCCATTGAAGTTGAAAAAGCAGGTTTGGAAGTGAATTTTTAAAGGAAGAAGAATTCATTCGATGTTTCTAAACTTAAAATACATAGGAGTATTGTACAAACCCCTTGTCTATTTGTACATATATTAGTAGCAATTTATGAAGAAAGGATGTGAAATCATGGGATTAGTTTGTTCGTGTGGCGTGCGTACAAACCCTTCTGCAACAGGTAATCTTGATATGTTTTTCGTTGAAGATTCTTCTACTAGGCCTGGATCAATAACTCTTGCTGTTAATGCCTGTGCAGATAGATTAGAATCAACCACATTTACAGCAACATTTGTTGATCAAAGTAATGCCGTGGATGATAGGAATTTTACATTTACTGCAACTTCAGCAAATACAAGATCAGTTAGCTGCGGTTTTTTGACTGTCGGAGTATGTATAGTTACTACAAAAGGTGAGGGACTTGTAACTGGTGAAACAACTCCAAGAGCATATGAAGTTTCGTTTACGACTGGCCCACCTTCTTCAAATGATACTTTGTTTAATCTCACTATTGCTGGGTTTGCTTCCGGTCCTGTCCTGGGATCAGCGGATCTCCAACCAAACTTGACCTTCTTTGGCTGCAATGAAATTTAAATTATTGATGCCTGACCCCCAGTGCAGGAATATTTTAAAATGGTGGGGTCAGGTACCTTTTGGTGAAGAGATGTTTTTAGAAAAATATTAACCTATTAACTTGGCTGCAATCGTTTTAGCTTTGACAACGTCCTTCGTACCGTGGATCAACATGCGGCCGTCACGGAAAAGAACAATTCGGTGGCCGTTAAAATGGCATGAAAGAAGATGCATATTACAAATGAGCCCAGTTACGATTGGATGAATGGCTTCGGCAAGCTGCCTTAATTCCACTTTCCGATCTTTAGGCCATGTCAATTGCACAGTATCCCGACCGCATAAGATTGCTGTTCTTGTCTGATTTTCCTTAGATAAGAATGGATATATGGCATCTTTCGAACAGCTCGGACAATCAGACCGACGAAGCGATGTTACATCTATCGCGGCCTGATCGCCCGTCCAAAGATCAAAAGATTTCAAATTGGAATCCACTTCTTCACCGACAAGATATTTGAATATATTCGTTACTTGGTGAGCAGCTACCACCTGAATGATCGGACTGATGACTCCTGCTGTATCGCACGTTAGTGTTTGTGGAGGAAGTGTTTCCAACAAACAATGAAGACAAGGACGCTCCCCCAATCCAATTGGATAAGTTAATCCATAACTGGCAACAACCGCTCCCATAAAAAATGGAATGCCCAGCTTCCTTGAAGCATCATTCATTAACAGTCTCGTTTCTATATTATCTGTTGCGTCTACAATCAACGTTTTTCCGCTGACAAGCTCTTCTGCATTTTCTACTGTGACATCAGCTACAATTGTTTCTACATCAACCGTGCTGTTGATTTCACTTAGCCGCTTCTTGGCAGCAACAGCCTTAGGAAGCTGGTCTATTACATCTTTCTCTGTATAAAGCTGCTGCCGTTGCAAATTGCTCCAGTCAAGGATATCCCGGTCAACAATCGTGAGCTTCCCGACGCCCGCGCGTACAAGCATTTCTGCACTTGCCGAGCCAAGCGCCCCTGCGCCAATGATTAAAATGTGAGCCTGGCTAATTTTCTTTTGGCCTATTTCTCCAATCGGTTCAAATAATTCCTGTCTTGAATAGCGGCTGTTCACGATGGGAGCAATCCTTCAAGCGGACTGCTTGCCACAGCATAATCCCTTTCATCAATCCGGCCTGCTTCATAACCTAAACGGCCTGCTTCGATGGCGAGCTTCATCGCTTCAGCCATTTTTATAGGATCTTTCGCACCGGATACTGCGGTATTCAACAGAACGGCATCAGCTCCAAGTTCCATAGCATATGCTGCATCTTTTGGTGAACCAATACCAGCATCGATAATAACAGGAACGGAAGATTGTTCAATAATAAATTTCAAATGAAGCGGATTTAAAATTCCTCTTCCGGAGCCGATCGGTGATGCACCTGGCATGACCGCATGAACACCAAGCTCTTCCAACCTTCTTGCTAAGACAACATCGTCCGATGTATAGGTAAGTACAGTGAACCCTTCTGCCAACAGCATCTCAGACGCTCTTAACGTTTCTACAGGGTCAGGTAAAAGCGTTCGGTCGCAGCCGATAATTTCGACCTTTATCATGTCACACAGCCCTGATGCTTTGGCCAGTTTCGCCGTCCGTACCGCTTCTTCAGCTGTTTTGGCTCCTGCCGTGTTTGGAAGTAAAGTATATTTGGATAAGTCAAGCATTTCCAGGAAATTTGGCTGCGATGGCTCGAAAACGTCCATCCTTCTTACGGCAAATGTAAGAATATCAGCATCGGACACGCGGACCGCTTCCTTTTGAATTTCAAAAGATGGATACTTTCCTGTCCCTAATAAAAGTCTTGATTGAAAGGTTTTATCTCCTATTTTTAACATGCTCATTCTTCATCCTCCTCCTACAAAATGGATCATCTCTACTTGATCACGTTCGCGAATGGGGCGATTATATTGGTCTTTTTGAACAATTTCCTTATTTACTTCAACAATCACGATCCGCTTGGAGAGCTCCAAATGCTGGAGTAATTGCTGAACGGTTGAAACATCTTCGGGCAGCGTATATGCTTGACCATTTAGTGTAATACTCATTAAAATTCAGCTCCTATTATCCTTTTGATAAGCAAATAGCTTGTTGACAAGCCTCGTAATATTCCTTTGCAGCGGATACCGGATCATCGCTTTCAAAGATCGTTGACATGACAGCGATCCCATTTACCCCGATATGGTGCAGCATGTCGATATGTTCCGGTTTAATCCCTCCAATTGCATACAAATCAACCATCACTTTTTTCGAGATTTCTTGAAGTTCCGAAAGCCCGCGGGGTTCTAAGCCACTTTTGCAGTTCGTTTCAAATACATGTCCATATAGCAGCCAATCAGCGCCCGCATACGAAGCGTGTTCAGCCTCTATAGCAGAATGTACTGAACGTCCTGCGAGTAACTGGGGGAAATGGTCTTTCACCTGCGAAACGGCAAGCCCGTGGCCTGGAAGCTGCACCCGTTGAATATTCGAAACAAGAGCTACATCCACCCTGTCATTCACAATTAATTTATCCTTACTGACTTTTTCTTCAGTCAATGCAGCGATCAACTCTATGTAATCATTGGCTGTTTTCGTCCGTTCCCTGATGATGAAATAATCTACGAACGGATCTATATTAATCATGATTTTAGTTAGATGATCCACCTTTAACCGATCATTCGTCACGGCCATCAGCTTCAATCACATTCCCCCTAACAAATAAAAAAACCACTCTCCTAAGCAAGGAAAGTGGTACTTTAAATAAAAAATAAAGTAACATAGCACTTCCCTACGCAGGCTCAAACCTGATCAGGTTATAAGGGTATCAGAGTACACTCTTCTCTCAGTCCTTTAAAAGGATTCCCCTAGTGATTTCACATTTACAATTTTCTGACTATAGGAATCATAACATATAAGCTATAATTATGGAAGTATGCGAAACAATCAAACTCCTAAACAGATAGAAACAAAATGGAACGAGGAGGTTTTTCTTAACAGGGATTACTTTCCTTTCCCATGCAATATAATTTGTAATTTGGGAATCCATTGAAACGAAAAAATTAGCACAATCAGCTGTTGTAAATAAAACAGTCTGAGGAAATATTTTGTAATAAAGGAATTGGTTCTTAAATATAATGATGCTATACTTGGAGTGAGTAAATATACCTACAGTAAAGCTTTCGATAATTGCAAACCTATCAAAAGGTAGGGGACGGAAAGCTACGGATTTAAGGCATTTTTGCTATGATGGTCGAGACAAAGATGAAGATGGATACTCATTAATTAAATCCACTTTTTTTTAGGTGGATTTTTTGTACGTTAACGAGGGATAAAGTGTAAGATTTTGAGGTGGTACAAAGTGGAACTGATTATAGGTTTTATACTTGCAATAGTGGTTGTTTTCATACTTGTCTTCTTTTGGACCCGTATAAAGAAAAAATTTTCGCGTGAATTATCTAATCAAAGATGGAAAGAGGAGTCTCTAAAAACTTACAATCAAGAGTTAGTAGATACAATCAGACTGCAGCAAGGGATGATTTTTAAGTTTATTAAGGATGGCGATAGATTTATTCATACTCTGTGTGATGGAAGGTTACTATATCGAATGGATCTTTTCCCTGAAAAGATTATTGGAAACGAATTATGTGATTTCCTTCCACATCTTGATGCAGAAACGGTTATTCAATATTATTGGCGAGCTTGGCAAGGCGAAGATAACGTCACGTACGAAGGGGGAATAAATGGTGTTTACTACCTGGCATCGTTGCGGCCTATTAGAAAAAAAGGTGAGGTAGTTGAAATCATTGGTTCATGTGTTGATATTACCGAAAGGAAGCGGGTAGAAAATGCTCTAAAGTTGAGTGAGGACAATTATCGTCTTATTACAGAGAACATGTTGGATTTAGTTGGACTCTGGGATATAGATGGAAGAGTTATTTATGCATCCCCTTCGCATGAAAAGGTATTGGGGTTTGATCCAAAAAAGTATATAGGAGTATCGGCCTTTGATTTGGTTCATCCTGACGATTCTCTGAGGGTATATGAACAATTTTTTCAAATGATTTCAACTAAGTTACCATTTCAAGTCGAGTTTCGGTGTGAAAATGCTGATGGTGAGTGGGTTTACGTAGAAGCTCAGGGAACCCCTGTAATTGGGGAGAGTGATAAATTAGAACATATTGTTGTTGTAGGGCGTAATATATCTGAGCGAAAGAAGGTAGATGAATTTATACGAAAAACGGAAAAGCTATCACTAGTAGGGCAATTGGCTGCAGGTGTTGCACATGAAATTAGGAACCCTCTTACTTCGATAAAGGGTTTTCTGCAGCTTATGCAAATGGAAATAGACAAACCAAACTATCTTGAAATTATGTTGTCTGAGATTGATAGTATAGAAAAAATAATACAAGAATTCTTATCACTTTCTAAACCACAAGCAAGTAAATTGGCACCGACTGATATTAATGAACTTTTGCAATATGTAATTACATTAATTAATACACGTGCCAAACTAAAAAATATTGCTATCGTTCAAGAGTCTGATTCCGAATTACCAATTATTCATTGTGACGAGCATCAAATCAAACAGGTTTTTGTCAATATTCTTCAAAATGCTGTGGAAGCCATGGAAAATGGAGGCGTAATTCAAATTCAAACAATGCGATCCGAATCAGACAATATTAGATTTAGGATTATTGACCAAGGATGCGGCATTTCTGAAGATCGAATTAAAAGTATTGGTGAGCCTTTTTATAGTACGAAAGAAAAAGGAACGGGATTAGGATTAATGATTAGTCATAAAATTGTTCAAGAACATGGGGGCACCCTAAGCCTAGAAAGCACCATAAATAAAGGAACCATTGTTGATGTTATTTTACCTATTGGGAAAAGTGAACCGGTGCTTGTCACTCCCTGATAAGTTCGAACTAGAGGAGAAGTAATACTGAATGTAAAGTTCCGCAAATAGAATTTGAAGGAAAAAGAAAGCTCTGTTTACCCCTTTTGAATACAAGATGTAAAAGTCAAAAGGAAAAAGAGAAAATTAATAACACCAAATTCCACGAACGGGCGCAATCCTGGAACAAGGATAAGCGCTCATTTTCTATTTTAATGGCCAGTTTGTTATCTAGGGCTATTCGCATAATAACACAAAAAAAACGCCGTGATCGGCGTGTTTTTAATGCAGGCAGGAAAATAATATAGCCTTTTTTCAACAAAAGCATCTGATTGTTTAATTATGGTTGCTCTACATATTTTTGCTTTCCAGAAGAAGTTTGGATTCTCCTGTACGCTCCCATTCTTCTACAGTTTCATATGCTTTTTCAGGAGTAAATCCCTTTCCTACAAGAACTCCCATTAGAATAAACTCTTGAAGAATATGTGTCATATTAATTCCTCTTTTAACGTCCTCCAAGCCTTCTTTTACCAAAAACTCGGTATGTCTTACCCATTCATCTGGAGTCTTTCCGGAAATTACTGTTTTCCCATTCCCATTACCTAAACCTTCTTCCATAGCCATTGCATCTGCCTTAGTCTTATGAACAGTACCAAATGGATGGTTTGGTGGGGCATATATTGAGTATAGTTTCAACGGAACATTTCCTGTATTTGTGATATTGTGCCACATTCCCGCCGGTACCATAATTGCAGAATCATCGAAAATTCTCCATTGGAAACTTAAATTATCTTTACTTTTGCCCATTTGGACAATTCCCTGACCTTGTTCAACTCGTAAGAATTGATCCACATCAGGGTGCACTTCCAATCCGATATCTTCACCAACATTGAGACTCATTAATGTGACTTGCAAATGATTTCCTGTCCAAAGTGCAGTACGATACGTGTTGTTTTGTTTGGTGGCCTCATTGATATTTATAACAAATGGGTTTCCTCCATAATCTTTTAATCCGTTTCTGCTGTCACCATAAAAAGACCGATAAGAACTAAATGCCAACTCATTAGGAGTAGTCAAATAACCAGTAGGATTTCCGTAAGTATGCGTTGGTACATTTGTATAATAAGGATATTGATACGTATAGGGCACATAGTACATTTCCCTCAATCCCTTCATATTATTTATTATTACTAAATTATCTTATGTACGCTAAAAGAGGAATGTACTTATTAATGTTAAATGACCTCTTCGAGTATCCAAGGTACATTTCGATTCCTTTTTTATACTCTATTAAGAGAATAACTTGGAATTAGCAGCATGATGAGCCACAACAACTGCTCAGCAGCAGGAAAAAAATTTAAGAGGTGAAAGGAGGGTATTATCTTATGTATGAGGACTGTGTACCACCATTTTGTGCACAACCAAATGATATAGCACCCCTGTTTGTGGCAGAAGCTTACGACAATGTAGAAAAAAAAATTAAAGAAATTCGCCTAGAAAGTTATCGTGGAAAATGGGTGATCTTATTTTTTTATGCAAGTGATTTTACTTTTGTTTGACCGACAGAGTTGGCAGCGGTCGCTGCTATTTATAATCAGCTGAGGTTCCTAAATACAGATGTACTTGCCATAAGTACAGACAGTGTATATTCTCATAAAGTTTTTACTGAGGTTTCTCCTTCTGCTTCTCAGGTGACGTTTCCATTATTAAGTGACCGAACCCATAAAATTAGTAAAGCATACAGAGTGTTAAATGAAAAAACTGGGTCTACAATCAGAGCAACCATCATAATAGATCCAGAAGGAACGATTGTTACCAAATTCGTAAATCCACCGGAAGTTGGTCGAAATGTTTACGAGATTTTAAGGGTAATTCAAGGGATTCAATATAGTAGAAGGACTGGGGAAGGAGTCCCTGCTAATTGGGTACCAGGTAAATCTGGAATTATTAGGGATCCAAAGTACATTGGTAGAATTTAAGGGCCACCCAATGTTTAATTTTTAGGAGTGAATTATGTGTACTACTATAATAATTTTCTTTATATGAATCAGTACCCTAATTATGCTAACAATTGTAAGAATTATACTCATTTATCAATTAGAAATTTACTTAACAATTATCCAACTGGGTTTACAACTAATAATATTGCATCGAATAGTTTAAATAGGGGCAGAACTAGCTTTTCAAAAGAGGAAGCAGCAGCAATAGCTATACTTTTAGGTATTGACTTTACTAAAAGTAAGTTTGATTTAGATGAGTTTTGGATGGGAGTAAATACTGAACTTGAACACGGGAAACAATCCAGCCAAACTAATGTTACTGGGGATGACCCACTAATTACGGGGAAAATTGCATTAGCTCATCTCAATGAGTTCCCTGATTATTATAAAAGATTAAAAGTTCTTGAGGAGGAAGCAAAAGCATATTGGAACAAGTAATCACCCTATAAGAAAATTGTATTTTTTGTATACTAAATAAAAATTTTTGATTTGAATAATACATGTTGGGTGGTAATAATATTTACAAATGCTAATTAATCCCTCCTCGTAAATTCGTCCCTATTGGACAAAATATGAAACGGGACAGTGCTGCTAAAACAATAGCACTTCCCTATAAAAAACGAGGGAGTGAAATAGATGGCTGATATCAACAAAAGCAAACGTGCCGATAACGATACTAGCAAGGAAGTAGAAACTGGTGTAGGTGCTTTTACTGGAGATACCATGGCTTCTGCTCTTGATCCATTTGGTTCAGTTGCAGTCGCAGGTGCTGTTTCTGGCGGAGCGCTGGACAACGAGGCGGGGAAAGGTACCGTTGATGACGACAATCAAAGAGATTAGAATTAAGTAAAGTATTTGAAAGTACTTATCTTCAACCAAACGGGCGCTATCCTGAACAAGGATAAGCGCTCATTTTCAATTTAAGGGCGCAATTCAGCAGCAAGAATTGAACTCTTTTTTTTATTTTGGGCCATTTAATAGTATAAGTTTCATTCCATTTTCCCTTCCTATTTTTGTATTGTGAATATTTTTCCATTATTTAACTCACACCAATCTAATTCGCCATATGCTTCCTCCTTACCGTATTTTTCCAAAAAGGCTTCCTTATTATCGAATACTTCCATTAACCCATTTTCTAGTAATGTTATCATTTGAAAAGTGTTCAATTGGAAAACCTTTGAAACAGCTATTAATTCACCTATATGGATCAATTCAGAAAAATTTTTCATGATGTTCTCTCCTTAAACAGACCAGGATAATTCCTTATCTTAAAAGATTAAATATGTCCTTAATTACATTTGCTTCCATTTATTAAAATAGATATTCTTTAGTTTTCTATTTTTATAAGAAAACATACGCTAGGCAAAATAGTCTTCAAATATAAGTGCTAAAATACATAGTGATATGAAATTAATCATTTGAATGAAAAGCATTTTAAAGACAAAAGGGGGAGTTGTGTTGAGAAAAATTAGAATTGCTTTATTGCACTTATTACCAATTGCTGGGGATATACAATATAATCAAGATTTAATTGAAAGGGCAGTGAAACTCGCAGCACATAAAAATGTTGATTGGATCATAACACCGGAATTGGCTGTTAGCGGGCTGCAATTTTCTCGAAAAATCGGGACAGATTGGATTAAAAAGCAACCCGGTGAATGGATGAATCATTTCTGTGTGTTGGTCAAGTCTCTAAATACGAATGTATTTCTTGGCTGCCCTGAAAAGTCTGATGATGGGAAGCTTTATAACACCGTATTTGTCATTAATAAAGACGGAGATGTAATAGGAAGACAAAGGAAGATCGCCACGATTTCAGATGGCTGGTGTCATTCGGGTACTTCTATTGAAACGCTCGATTTAGCAGGCATCAAAGTTGGGGTTATGATCTGTGCAGATGCTTATACAGACAAGTTTGCACATACCTTATTAGCGAAAGGAGCAGAAATGATAATAGCTCCATCTTCTTGGGGGCCAGGTTTGCATGGACCAAACGGTGAGTGGGAACAGAGATCAATTGATACTGGGTTGCCTATATTCGTCTGTAATCGAACAGGAGAAGACGAAACAATTACCTTTTGGGGAGCAGAAAGTATGATCATAAAAAATGGGAAACAACTTCTATCGCATAAGTCGCTACAATCGGCCATTCTAACTGTTGATTGGAATGTAGAACAGATGGATTTAATATCATCTGAATTTCAAATTGAATATATATAAAATAAAATTTGAAATCATGGAAAGGGCCATAATATTGAATAAGAAGCCGCATAAAAAAACCATTATAGTTAGGGGTTTATCATTAGAAATATAACTTCAAAACCTTCTTTTCTAGTGTAGAATAGGTGGAAGGTTTTGAAGGTTATTTGTGTTTTTCATGCTTACATGCAGTTCATTCATATCGTTAATGGCTGCATAAAAGACATCCTTTACATCGAAAATATTTTTTCTTTCTAACTCCTCATAAAGCCATGATTCATTTAAATTCCTTGAATATAGGACTTTTTCATAAATCTGTCCATCAATAACAACTGGTACATCAATTCCCTTATTAAAAACATTCGGTTGTGGTATATGTTCGATGCGTGCAACTTCCTTTTCAGGATACAATTTAACAGATAAATATCCATTTGCTTCAACTATAGCTAATTCAACATCCTTTACATTAAAAATTTGTTGTTCTCTTAACATCTGTAAAATGGTATCAATCGGGTACTGTATTTTTTTCATTTTGTTCACTAAGAATTGCCCTTGATAAATGACCATTGTAGGTTCAAATGTTAACAAACGGCCTATTTTACGATTTTTGATTTTCCAAGTTGCAACTAATTTCTGTAGTAAAGCTATTGCAATAATGGCAATTGCTGTATATATATGATTAACCTTTGGGTCTGCAATATCAGCACCAACTACAGCACCCAAAGTTATAACGACTAAAAAATCAAACACCGGCAATTCACCTATGGAGCGTTTTCCCATATAAAGTGTTGCAAATAGTGCTAGTGGCAAAATGGTGACAATTCGGCCTAAAACTTTTAATATTTGTAAAGCATGTTCCATAAAATCACCTCATCTAGGGAACTTTACATTTTAATATGACTCAGATTTTTATTAATTATTTACATGTCAATGGAAATATAAAAAAGCTGTAGAAAAATCTTTATCTCTACAGCTTAATTTTTTCACATTTATTCTCTTTTTATAAGTCGATAGAAATATAAGCCAATAGGAAGTGTCTTGATTTATTTGAGCTTGAGAAAGAATAATGAGATAACAAAATATGTACTGGAATGGCAGCTATTTATTGTGGTTAAGATAAGCATTTTTTATAGAAGGATTTTCTTCAAAAAAGTCAAGGAGTCTCGAAATACAAAGTGCTGTCTCCTTACTGATATAATGTTCCAGTTTTTCTACTTCCTCATAAATATTCTCATCTTGTACCCCTATCATATGTAAAAACTCTTCTAACATTTGATGTCTTTCAACTAATTTTTTTGCCAATTTTCTACCTTTTTCGGTTAATGTGAAACCTCTGTATTTTTCATATATCCCTAAATCTGCTTCATCAAGCTTTTGCATCATTTTCGTTACAGATGATGGAAGTACATTAAGTGAAGAAGCAATATCAACACTTCGTGCATATCCTTTTTGATTAATAGTTATATAAATTTTTTCTAAATAATCCTCCATACTTGGTGTGGGCAACTTATTTTCCCCTTTCATCCAATGATAGACAAACTATAGTTAGTATATAACAAAATCTCTATTAGGTTAAATTACGTACACAAATTACCTGCTGCAGGAATATATTTTTATTGACACGTTTTTTCGATAAGTATAAAATGTTTCTCATAGGAAAGATTTTTATATTGATGCATATAATGTGATTGAAGTGAAATATGGTAAATTACCATTTTATTTTTGAGTAAAAGTTGCCTTAGGTAAACATTATTAGTTTATGACAAACATTAGTTCAAAGGAGACGATAAAATGAGTTCCGCACTTACAGTGAAAAGTTTGTTTGTTTCCTATCATGGAAATGAAGCGGTAAAAAACATTAGTTTTTCAATTGATAAAGGAAATCTGGTCGGAATAATTGGTCCAAATGGAGCAGGGAAATCAACGCTATTAAAGGCGTTATTAAACCTTATCCCAAAAGATAAGGGTGAGATTCAAGTATACGGAAAAAGTTTTCATGAATTAAGGAAATCTGTTGCCTACGTTCCGCAAAGAAGCAATATTGATTGGGATTTCCCAATCACTGTTTTGGACACAGTCTTAATCGGAACGTATCCAACACTCGGTCTATTTAAAAAACCAAAGAAAAAAGAAAAAGAATGGGCCCTTCAATGTTTGCAAAGGGTTGGGATGGAGGAATTTAGTAAACGTCAAATTGGTGAGCTTTCAGGAGGTCAACAGCAAAGAGTGTTTTTAGCAAGGGCGCTTGCTCAGAAATCCGAAATATTTTTTCTCGATGAGCCTTTTGTTGGAATCGATGTATCGAGTGAAGAGACGATCATTACGATTTTAAAAGAATTAAAGAATAGTGGAAAAACGATTCTTGTTGTTCATCATGATCTTAGTAAAGTAAGTGATTACTTTGACCAGCTTATTTTGTTGAATAAAGAACTAATCGGTTTTGGAGATATCAATCAGGTGTTACGAGCTGATGTTTTGTCCAAAGCATATTCTGGACAATTTTCTTTTCTTGATAGATTGGGGGTGGAGGTATAAATGGCTTTTATTGATGCTGTGATCCAATATGGTTTTTTACAAAAGGCATTATTGACTTCAATTATGGTTGGAATCATTTGTGGAGTGGTAGGCTGTTTCATCATTTTAAGGGGAATGGCATTAATGGGTGATGCAATTTCTCATGCTGTTCTTCCGGGGGTGGCCATTGCTTATATGCTTGGAATGAACTTCTTTGTTGGGGCGGTTATATCAGGTGTTGTAACAGCAATGGGAATCGGTTTTGTCAGTCAAAATAGCCGCATCAAAAATGATATCTCCATTGGAATCATGTTTACTGCTGCATTTGCACTAGGGATTATCCTTATTACTCTTATGAAGAGCAGTACAGATCTTTATCATATCTTGTTTGGTAACGTGTTAGCGGTTCGACCTTCGGATATGTGGACTACACTCGGTATAGGAGTCTTTGTTCTCATTTCGATTTATTTATTTTATAAAGAACTGCTTGTTACTTCTTTTGACCCAACCATGGCAGCAGCGTATGGATTACCGACAAAAACGATCCATTACTTTCTAATGACGCTGCTCACAATGGTAACCGTTGCTTCCTTACAAACGGTTGGAATCGTACTTGTCGTAGCAATGCTGATTACACCAGCAGCGACAGCCTACTTATTAACAGATCGATTATGGGTAATGATTTACCTTTCTGCGGGATTTGGGGCCATTTCGTCCATTATCGGGTTATACTTTAGCTTCACTTATAATTTAGCTTCTGGTGCAACTATTGTTCTGGTGTCAACCGTCTTATTCCTTTTAGCATTTGGCTTTTCACCAAAGCAGGGAATTCTATGGCGTTCCATAAAAGCGAAAAGAAAAAAACTTTCACTTTCATAATAAAGACGAGGAGGAGTAAAAATGAAGCATTTACTAAAATTATTTTTCACAAGTTTTCTTGCAATAGTGATACTTGCTGGATGTAGTGAAAATAAAGGAAACGTTAAGGAAGAAGAAAATAATACTGATAAGTTACAAGTGGTTACGACCTACTCAATCCTATATGATATCGTAAAAAATATTGGTGGCGATCAAGTGGAGATTCATAGTTTAGCACCAGTGGGATCCAATCCCCATGAATATGATCCACTTCCATTAGATATCCAAAAATCAACGGATGCAGATGTTGTTTTTTACAATGGATTGAATCTTGAGGCAGGTAATTCTTGGTTTGAAAAGCTTATTCTAACAGCTGGGAAATCTGGTGAGGATGGTCCTGTTTATCGACTTAGCGCTGGTGTAGACCCTCAATATTTAACATCTGAAGGCCATGAAGGGGAAGAAGACCCGCATGCTTGGCTTGATATTCGAAACGGGATAAAGTATGCAGAAAATGCAAGAGATGCACTTATTAAAGTTGATCCTGATCGTGCAGATATTTACGAAAAAAACGCTAAAGAATATATTGAGAAATTACAAAAACTTCATCAAGAAGCCGTAGAAAGCTTCAATAAAATTCCAAAGGAAAAGCGTTTTTTAGTTACAAGTGAGGGGGCCTTTAAATATTTTAGTGACGCCTATGATTTTGAAGCAGGCTACATTTGGGAAATTAATGCAGAGAATCAAGGAACACCACAACAAGTTAAGGAAATTGTAGATTTAATTAATAAAAAAGATGTATCAGTGCTCTTCGTCGAAACAAGTATCGATCCTCGTAGTATGGAAATGGTTTCAACAGAGACAGGAGTGCCAATTGGTGGAACGTTATTTACGGACTCTCTTGGAAAACCTGGTGAAGATGGAGATACTTATATCAAAATGATGGAATCGAATATAAATGTAATTCTTGATAACTTAATGAAATAAGAAAAAATAAATTAATTTGTATGCATATTTAAGAAGCCGTTGGATAAAACGGCTTTTTTGCTGTATAGATCAATTTAGGCCTATCATTTTTTTCTACGGACGGCGTTTTGCGCCGTCCATCGTGAAATTACCGGCTTACTCTACCAGTTTCTTGGTTTTAGCTCTGGTCCAACAAATTTCGCAACTTCCCCTGGATTTGATTCATCATGAAAGAAATGTGCGGCATACCAAAGAACAACATCTTGTCCATTAATAGATTCTCCATTTACGAATTTATCCAAATTAGCTCTTGCTGCATTTACATCTCTAGTGTAACCCTGGCCATCATCTAATTCAAAACTGTGGTAGCGAAGAATCCAGACATCTCCAACCCCAAAACTATCAGATGTGCCATCGTTTGAACCTGGAATTAAAGTATAGCCTTCACCAGTTAATTGGTTAGAGATGATCCATTGCCTATTAAACTGAGGGGCACGCGATCGTCTAATTTCAAAATTCTTTGTATGCAAATTCGAATTACCAATAATAGGCGGATTATTAAACTCCTGTACAACGTTGTTGCCTGCTGTTCGAATATCGAAATCAAATCTCCAGTATGCGTGGTGAATATGACGATTGCATGTACATGAATTCGCTACCGCACTGAATCCAAATCGAGGGCGAATTGTTCCATCCGCATGAAGGCGCCATTGACTGATGTATCGATACCATCCAGCTTCCATTTCGCTCACTAATACAACTTCCTGGCCTTCAACGTAGATGGCAACCCCTAGAAAGTTTCCAGCATCAAAGCCAGAATCGAGGATGGTTCTTGCAGGAGCAGAACACAAACGGAATCCGGGGGCAACATCTGTTCCGATCGCTTCAATCATCCCTTCCTGATACTGCCAATCACGGAAAGGGCCGCAAGTATCATTTTCATAGCGAACATTTAGGATCGGTACATGAGCACGATATAAAACTTGTTTCCCTCGATACTTTACATGTCGAAGTTCAATTCCAGAGCCCTCAATACCTGTAGAAGCAGCCGGCCTGACTGCAGTAAAGGACCAAAGCTCTATTCCTGCTTGTTGTACGGTTACCTGTACTTGTCCTAAAGTACCTTGACTTGCCGTAGCCTGATTTGAGTCAACCGGGGGCTCACAGATCCGTAAATCTACTCTTGAAGCTGGAGGGGCATTATTTAGATATAAAATTATATCCCGTCTAATCATATTCACTCCGACAATCTGATGTAATGGTTCAAGGGTATCCTGTATTCCGATCTCAGGCTCTTCTGGCTCTTCTTCAAGAATACCGCAGGGAATAAGCCCTACAGCAATGGTTCTTTCAATACGTCCATCCGGAAGCTCCGTATCAATGAGCGGAGGCATTGGGCTATATGGACGCAGAAGATTTCCGCGTATTAAGCTGCCTAGTTCAGGGTGATCTCGGACAATATTTACAGCTAACTCAAACTCCTCTTGGCTAGGCAACGGCTGAATATCTAATTCGGCAGCAATAATACTATCAGGATTATTAAAGGATCCAGTGGCTCGAACGGTACGATTATTTGTATAGTCATAATAAGTAGCTTGAAATTCACTAGGAGGAGTCGGCTGAGAACTTTTCGGAAGAGTTGAACATACGTTACCTGGGATGTCTTCAGGATTAAAAAATTCCATCGATAGCAAAAGATGATTTGTTCCCCTTAAAAATCGTTGAACAGAGGGATGGTCGGCTAGGATTCTATTTAATCGAAAAACCTCGTCTTGACTTGGACCAAATGGCTCTACGTTAACCATTATGTCTGGTCTAATTCCCAAAAGGATCACTCTCCAATATATTATTGTGAGGTAAAAAGAACACTCCTTAGCATCTTATGCAGAATAAAGACAGAGGAAATAATAGATTCACCTAATTTTAACCAATCGGCAAATTTCCATTAAAGAGGGACATCCGTTAATATGCAAAGAGCTAACTTTATTCACGAATGCCATTATAGTTCTTGACGAAGCACTTGAAACGAAAATAATCTTTTTACTCCAAATCATCCATCCTTAATTTTAACTTGTATTGCCTTGGTATGCTGGGGATCAGGCATCTTTTTTGTGTTAAATTTCAAGTTTCATTTGGTGGCAGGCTCCATCTATTTTATTTGGCGGACAGAGGAGCCTTTATTTCTATAAAATCCGCACTTTTAGTCAATGAAGAGGACACAGCATCCGTTATTAATGATAAACATGAGAAAATTAGCCCTATTTTCAGGCATCAGTGGAACCAGAGTCCATTCACCTCGAAAAAAACCGCCTTTTTGAGTACTTAACGGAACCAGTGTCCGCACCCGAAAGCGTAAAGAAGGTTATTCAGTTTTCAAGATCCCCTTCTGTGCTGATTACCGAAAGTAACCATTTTAAACGCACTGTACGCTAGTATATTAGAGCCGCGTATTAATTTTTTACATTAATATTTTTTGTTATGTTAAAATTCTGAATATAAGAAGAGTGAAATGAGACATGGGGGAGATAAGATGGATTTGATGGATATTCAGCCTGTTGTGCAAAGAATAGCGGATGCCATCGCCGCTGTTTTAAAAATTGAGGTTGAAATTGCAAATCATCATTTTATCAGAGTTGCTGGTACAGGAGAACAAAAAGTAAGTGTCCTTCACAAAATGGAAGGGGATTTGGTCTATCAATCCGCCATTCGAACGGGTGAACCTGTCATTATTACTAATCCCGGATTTGCAAAAGTATGTGAACGGTGCAGGTTTTTCCAAAATTGTTCAGAGACAGGGGAAATTTGCGCTCCTATTAAATATGAAGGCCAAGCAATTGGGGTTATAGGATTATTAGCCTTTAATGAAGAACAAAGGCAGAGGCTTTTTGAAAACACGGACGGGATATTAACCTTTTTGGGAAAAATGGCAGACCTTTTATCTAGTAAATTACATTCACACTTTTTACTTCAGGAGCTGACAAGGAATTCTGAAAAAATGGTAAAGCTAATGAACTTGGTGAATGAGGGTATGATTGTCATAGATGCAAAAGGGGAGCTACACGAAACGAATTTAAAAGCTGAGCTGTTGTTAGATTTGAAAAATAAAGTAATCCCAAAAGTTATTCAAACATTGCTACAGGAATTTATACGAAATGAAGAAAATCAAAAATTAAACATTACATTTCCAACTAAAAATGGAGAAAAATCATTATTTTTAACAAAACAAAAACTATCCTCTAGTGGGCATTTGAATACGGAGTATCTTATTACTTTACAAGACGTTAATGAGATTCGCACCCTTGCTGAAATGGCAAGTGAAGATCAAAGAAAGCCTTTTGATAAAATAATTGGTGTGAGCACACAAATGTTAGAGGTTAAAGAGTATGCCTTTCAAGTTTCCCAATCAGATTCGACCATTTTAATTCAGGGTGAGAGCGGTACGGGTAAAGAAGAGTTTGCTAAAGCCATCCACTTTTCTAGTATGAGAAGAGGAAATCCGTTTATTACCGTTAATTGTGGAGCCATTCCAGAGAATTTATTGGAGAGTGAATTATTCGGATATGAGCGCGGCGCTTTTACTGGAGCTAATCATAAAGGAAAACCGGGGAAGTTTGAACTTGCTCAGAAGGGTACGATATTCCTAGATGAAATCGGAGAGATGCCCACATTTCTACAAGTAAAACTATTACGCGTGCTCCAACAGAAAGAGATTGAACGACTTGGCGGGACTAGTCCAATTCCTGTTGATGTCCGTGTTATTGCTGCTACCAATAAAGACCTGAAAGAGATGGTAAACCATGGCCAGTTTCGAGAAGACTTATTTTTCCGTTTAAATGTAATTCCCATTGTCATTCCTCCTCTTCGCAGCAGGAAAGAAGATATACTTGCCCTAAGTGAATACTTTGTTTCCTATTTTAATGATCACTTCCAATCTAATGTTTTAGGCATTGGAAAGGAAGTAAAAACTTTAATGGTAAAATTCCCATGGAAGGGAAATGTCCGTGAATTAAAAAACTTTATTGAATACTTATTTAATTTTATAACAACAGGTTGGATTACGATGGAAGCAGCAGGCGAATTAATCCACAGGAAGTTAGATATAGATAAAAAAAGCCTTCCCCATTCTTCCCCATCTTTTTCATTAGTTGAAATGGAAATAGAGCTAATAAAAAAAGCACTTCAATATGTACAAAGTCAACAATTGAACATTGAGGATGCAAGTAGGTTATTAGGAATCGGAAGGGCAACCTTATTTAGGAAGATTAAAAAGTATCAAATTGATATTTAATCTCAATTTGATACTTTTATATTTTTACGATTGTGTAACTGAAAATTCAGACTTCTCTCCAGATACAAGTATCATTGTGATACTTAATTCCTTTTTTATTTTTAAGTAAAGTGCTGTGTTCCAATGTTTTCTAATTGGCACGGATATTGCAAATATAATATACAGAACCAATAGGAGGAATTTTAAATGCAAAATACGATTAGTACTTACGCTCAATGGGTAAGAAACCATTTTTATGATCCAGCTTATAACGAAAAGGAGCTGCAGTTTTTTCAAGAAAAAGAGATAGAAGTTATTCATACCTTTCAAAAGACACATCAAGCTTATACAGAAACGCCATTGTTCCACTTGAAAAACTTAGCAGAGTACCTAGATGTTGCTGAAATTAGAGTAAAGGATGAATCGTACCGTTTTGGCTTAAATGCTTTTAAGGTAATGGGGGGAATTTATGCGATAGCAAAATATTTAGCCGATAGGCTGGGAGAAGATATTAAGAATTTGTCCTTTCAAGAGCTACAGTCCCCGAGGGTAAAAGAAAAATTAGGTGAACTAACCTTTATCTCTGCAACCGATGGGAATCATGGTCGTGGAGTAGCGTGGGCTGCGAGAGAGCTGGGGCATAAGTCAGTAATCTATATGCCCAAAGGATCATCACAAGTTCGACTTGAAGCGATCCGCCAAGAAGGTGCTGTGGCTGATATTACTGAATTAAATTATGATGATGCTGTTAGAATGTGTGCAAATCTAGCAAACCAGAATGGCTGGATTATGGTTCAAGATACAGCTTGGGAAGGGTATGATGATATTCCGCTTTGGATTATGAAGGGATATTGTACATTGGGTAAAGAAATTATTGACCAACTTCATCGAGATAGAGGGGAGCCGCCAACACATATTTTTCTTCAAGCTGGAGTAGGTTCTTTTGCAGCTGGAATTGCCGCATATATGGTACAGCATTATCGGGAAAATCCTCCGATTGTCGTTGTCGTTGAACCAGATAAGGCTGATTGTTATTACAGGTCTTTTTCCAATAAGGAGGGTAAACGAGAAATTGTAACAGGAATGATGGATACGATTATGGCAGGTCTTGCTTGTGGTGAACCGAACACTAGAGCATTTCGGATCCTTCGGCAATATGCTATGGGAGCCTTTTCCTGTGATGATAGCCTTGCTGCATTAGGGATGAGAATTTACGGGAATCCATTAAAGAATGATCCTCATATTATTTCAGGTGAGTCAGGTGCTGGAACACTTGGATTGCTCTATTATTTACGGCAATTTGAAAAGAATCATTCAATTTGTCAGGAGTTGTCACTAGACTCTCAATCTCGAATCCTTTTAATAAGTTCAGAAGGAGATACGGATCCAGCACACTACAGGAAGGTAGTATGGGGAGGCAGTTGCCCGTTTCCTAAGTTCTGAAAACTTACAATGGGGGAATAGAAGATGTTGACAGAAAGAAGAAAAACAAATGTCATTCAGCTTTGTCAATCGTTAGTAAGGTTAAAAAGCTATTCAGGAGAAGAAGATTTAGCAGCAAAAGAAATTAAGCACTATGCAGAACAGAACGGGTTTGACGATGTCATTGTTGATGAGCTAGGTAACGTCATCTTAGTCATGAAAGGGAATACAGAAGGACCTACAGTTCTATTAGATGGACATATTGATACAGTGCCAGTAAATGCGGATAGGTGGACATCGGATCCTTTTTCCGGTGAATTGAAGGATGGAAAAATATACGGTCGTGGAACCTCTGATATGAAGGGGGCTGTTAGTGCAATGATTTGTGCGGCCGTAAACTTCGCAGAGGATACCGGCAAAAAGTTCTCAGGCAAAGTAGTCGTTTCTTGCAGTGTTCATGAAGAATGCTTTGAGGGAGTTGCGACACGAAGAGTAAGTGAAATTGTTAATCCAGACTTTGTTGTGATTGGGGAGGCCACCGATTTAAAATTAAATAGGGGGCAAAGAGGCCGGGCGGAAGTCGTGGTTGAAACGATTGGTAAACCGGCACATTCCTCGAATCCTGAAAAAGGAAACAATGCTGTTTATCAGATGATGAAGCTTATTTCTGGAATTCGTAATCTGCCAATAATAGAGCATGATATTTTAGGGAAAGGAATCCTTGAGTTAACGGATATTAAATCATCCCCGTACCCTGGTGCATCTGTTGTACCCTCTTTATGTACAGCGACTTTTGATCGCCGTTTATTGGTAGGGGAAACAAAAGAATCTGTACTAGCACCTATACAAAGTTTAATAGAAAAGCTGGAATCGGAGAATCCAGAGTTTGAAGCGACTGTAAAATATGCTTTCGGTAAGGAAAGATGCTATACGGGAGCATCGATTCAAGATGAGCGGTTTTTCCCAGGCTGGTTATTCCATGACGAAGAAGATTTTGTTCAGCTTCCATTAAAGGAACTTGTTGCTATTGGCCTTCATTCAGAGTTATCTCATTATTCCTTCTGTACAAATGGAAGCCATTTCGCAGGTGAAGTGAATATACCGACAATCGGTTTTGGTCCTTCATTAGAATCTCAAGCCCATGTTGATAATGAGTATATTGAAATCGATCAATTGGTGAAAGCAGCGGCTGGGTACGCAGCGATCATAAAGGCACTAACCTCGTTAGAATTAAAGAAAAAGGAGACAGCCGATCATGTATGACTTAATCATTCGTAATGGAAAAATTATTGATGGGACTGGATCACCATGGTATTACGGGGACATAGCAATAAAGGATGGAAGAATTGCTAGAATTGGGAAACTATCTAATTGTCGTGCCATAGAGGAGATAGATGCAAGGAATCAGGTAGTGAGTCCCGGTTTTATTGATATGCATACCCATTCAGACTTAGTGATATTAGATGAACCTTTGATTGAAGCTAAGGTTCGTCAAGGGATCACAACGGACTTACTTGGTCAGGATGGAATTGCCGCGGCACCGCTGCCAAAAGATTATGTGCCAGCCTGGAGAAAAAACTTAGCTGGCTTAGATGGGAATCCGCCAATAGATTGGGATTGGACAACTATTTCTGAATATTTAGATAAAATCGAGAGAATGAAGCCAAGCTACAATCTAGCCGTTCTCGCCCCCCATGGAAACATCAGAATGGAGGTCATGGGTCTTGATAATAGAGTTGCAACAGATGAGGAAATTAAGCAAATGCAAGAAGTTCTGCGGCGATCACTAAATGAAGGTGCAGTTGGCTTATCGACAGGATTGATTTACCCACCATGTTGTTTTGCTGAGATGAAAGAATTAGAGGCGTTATGCGAAGTCATTGCCGATTATGGTGTTCCCCTAGTAATTCACCAAAGAAGTGAAGGGGATGAGATCTTAGAATCGATGCAAGAATTAATGGATATGATGAAGCTTCGTGGTGCTCATCTCCATTTTTCTCACTTAAAGAATTGTGGAAAAGATAACTGGTACAAAACACCTGATGTTATAAAAATGATTGACAAGGCTCGAGAAGATGGTTTGGAAGTAACTTTTGATCAGTACCCTTATACTGCCGGAAGTACGATGTTAAGCGCGATACTCCCTCCTTGGGTACATGATGGAGGGACAGATCAGCTGCTTATGCGTTTAGAGGACCGTGAACTAAGGGAAAAAATGATGCGAGAAATGGCAACAGGTTTCAAGGGCTGGGATAGTATGTCGAAGTGGGCTGGTTGGGATGGCATCATTATCACTTCCGTTGAATCGGCAGAGAAGCACTATTGTGTAGGGAAGACCATCAAAGAAATTGCTGAAATTGATCAAAGGGAAAATTGTGCGGAGGTGGCGCTAGATTTAATTTTACACGAGAAAAACGGTGTTGGAATGATTGATTTTGTCATGAATGAAGAATCAGTAAAAATGATTCTATCTCATCCATCTGGCACAATCGGCAGCGATGGATTGTTGGGAGGGGAACCCCATCCTCGAGCATTCGGATCCTTCCCTCGTATTCTTGGAAAGTATGTCAGAGAAGAAAAGGTCATGCCGTTGGAGGATATGATCCGAAGAATGACTTCACAACCAGCTAGAATTATAGGTTTACAAGACCGAGGAATTTTAAGAGAAGGATTAGCTGCTGATATTGTCATTTTTAATCCGGATCATATTATCGACCAAGCTACTTATGAAAAGCCGCGACAGTATAGCTTAGGGATTGATACGGTCATTGTCAATGGAGAAGTCGTTATTCATGTCGAAAAGGCTTACAGAAAGCCAGCTGGAAAGGTGGTGAGGAGAAAGTACAATGTAGAGGTGCAAGGAAATACTAGCTATATATATTAATATTCCTGCAGAATGATGAGGCTTCTAAATTTTTCAGCTAAGGAAGAGGAACAAGGGATTTCAAGCTATTTTTCTAGATATAGATTATAGACAACAATTGAAAGGTAGATGACGGTTTTTTAAAAAAAGGAGGAATGTTTGTGGGAGCTGGTATCGTAGTAATAGGGATTGTCGTTGTGTATTTGGCAATTATGGTTTATATCGGTTATGCATCCTCGAAAAAAATCGAAAATAATGAAGACTTTTTAGTTGCAGGTCGAAAAATGGGTCCGTGGCTGCTGGCAGGAAGCTTGGCCGCTACTGAAGTAGGCGGGGGTTCCACATTAGGGGTAGTATCAAAAGCATATGGAGATTGGGGGCTGTCTGCGTTTTGGTATGTTTCAGCAATGGCTGTGGCCTTTATCATCCTTGCTTTTATAGCTCCGTTATTGAGGCGTTCTTTAGTAAAGACAGTTCCGGAGTTTTTTGCAAAAAGATACGGTCCAAAAAACGGATTTATTACTTCAATCATCATGTTACTTCCAATGGTTGGATTGACTGCTGTTCAGTTAATCGCTTCAGCAACGATTTTGTCAGTGATGACAGGGTGGGATTATAATTTATCTGTTGTTGTTGTTACGGTAGTAGTTGCCGCATACAGTGTAATGGGTGGAATGTTCAGTGTAGTCTATACGGATGTTGTGCAGTGGGTGTTTATTGTAGTGGGAATGGCGTTAATTATTCCGTTCGCCTTGAATGCTGGTGGTGGTTTTGCAGAATTAACTGTAAATGTTCCAGCTGAGAAATGGAATATGTTTGATGGTGCAGGCATCGGGACAATTATCGCTTTAATCGTCATGTATATTGCTTCCTTTACAGTTGGTCAGGAAGCCGTTCAACGTTATTACGCTGCGAAAGATGAAAAATCAGCAAAATATGCATCTATTATCACATCAATCGTATATGCCATTTTTGCCTTTATTCCTGCAGTCATCGGTATTTTAATGTATGGCATGGTCCAAAATGGAATCATAGATGAATCCATTATGACGGAACGTGGTGCCAATTATGCCCTTCCATTAATGGCATTAGAGGTTTTACCTTCATACGTGGTAGGAATTTTATTCGCTGCTCTTATCTCCGCAACGATGTCAAGTGCCTCAAGTAATCTTTTAGCTGCTGGCTCAATTTTTACAAATGATATTTACAAACCATATTTAAAAAAGACTGCTACAGATGCAGAACAATTAAAAATGATCAGATGGACAATGGTAATCGTTTGTGGCTTAAGCCTTGCCATTGCAGTCTTCAATTTTGCAGATATTATCACTCTTCTTATGTTCTCCTTTACGCTAAGGGCTGGTGGAGCCTTTATTCCATATTTAATTGGGCACATTTGGGAACGAGCTACAGCTGCGGGAAGTATGACATCACTCATCCTAGGAAGTATTACTGTTGCTCTAGCTGAACGTGGAATAATCAACTTTTTCAATTTAGATCCAATATATCCTGCGTTAATTGTCAGCGCGATTTCATTCTATATTGTTTCCATATTTACAAAGGGAACAAAACAGAACATGGTAAAGTTTCATGAAGATAAAGAGCAAAATATGTCATAAAATATTAGAATATTAAAAAAATAAAAGTGTTCTATTTTAAAAAATGTGCCTGCCCCTTAGTTTAGTCTTACTGGGGGGCAGGCACATTATTTATTCGACATCGATATGTTAAAAATCGGTGTCTTTTTATTTAATGGGAAGGAACTTCACGAAAATTATAGGAGCCTTGGTGGTGGTACCTGGATGAAATTGATGAGGGCAACTTACCATTTGGTGTTACATCATTTGTACATGGAGAGGTAATTTAATTTTACTAGGAAAACATGGGGAGCGTCCCCGTGTTTTTGAATAACGAAGAAATAATGGTAGTTGAGCAGTCATATATTCCTAATGAAACTCGAAATGGAAAGCCATTACTTAGCAAGAAAAGGATAGGGGGATTCCATTGTTAAAAACCATGAATCAAGCCTATATGGATGATTTAGTATCAAATGCGGTGTCCAAGAAACACATTTTCGGTGCTGTATTATGTGTTGAAAAGGGAGATGACTCGTTATCACTAATCAGTGCTGCTGGAAACCTAAAGACAAATCGGCCCTATTTCATAGCGAGTGTAACAAAATTATATGTAACCGCAGTCTTGTTAAAATTAAGAGCAGAAAATCGCCTGCAACTTCATGATAAAATCTCCAAATATTTATCTAAAGATATCCTGCACAAACTCCACATGATTAACGGTATAGATCACTCCAAGGTAATAACCATTCAACATTTAATGTCTAATACATCGGGAATTCCTGATTACTTTACTAGTGATGTAATTGCCGAATTAACGGCAGGAAAAGATCAAGGCTGGGGCTTCGAGAAAACCATCACAAGTGCAAAACAGAAAAAACCGAAATTTATCCCTGGAAAAAGGGCTCATTATTCAGATACCAATTATCAGCTTTTAGGAAAAATCATTGAAACTATTACAGAGAAAGATATTCTTACAGTATTCAAGGAGGTTATTTTTGATGAACTAGCATTAGAGACAACATACCTATTTGAAAAACTGAACGATGTAAAGCCGGCACCACTCTATTTCAAAGATAAGGAACTACATTTGCCTTTATACATGTCTTCTATAGGACCAGAAGGAGGTATTGTATCGACAGCGAGAGAATCTATGATTTTTTTAAAAGCCTTTATGAGTGGACGCTTTTTTCCAAAAGAATATTTTAATGAGCTAAGAAATTGGAAGATCCTTTTTGGTCCAGGATTATTTTTTTATGGGATGGGGATAGCAAGTCAGCCCATATCTATTAGACAATTTAAGGAGGGATTAATTGGACATTGGGGTCAAACAGGTGCTTTTTCGTTTTACCATCCAAAGACGGATCTTTACTTTACAGGAACGGTTAATCAGTTTTATGGGCATAGAGTTGCAGCAAAGATGATGATAGAAGTCATCAAGATGTATAAATCGGAGAGCTGATTGACATACAGGGATTACCAATAATGAAGCAGCAGGTGGCTGCAAATGTAAGAAGCATCAATTGAATTAGGTTCCTTAAAAATCAACTAAAAAGATCCATCATCTTATTTAATGATGGATCTGCATACAGGGCAGTTAATTTCTTTAGATTGTTTGAATTTAATATTTTTAAGATCATTTCGGGTGAATGTGGAAAATGGATTGTATTTTTTTCCGCACTCTGATAGGTTTTTGTCTTTTACAGCATGCCTTACTTGTGTATTGTTACAAAAAAATGTTGGATAAAATATCATTATTCTCCCTCTTAATGAAAAATTAGGCAAATTAGAAAGAGATCAATATTCGATAGAAATACAAGAAAAATTCTTGGCAACCCGGCTGCCATGACAATAAATGTTTTAGGCCCGTAGCTTTGCGTCTTTTACTTTCGTAAAATTTGCCCATATTAAAGTTAACATATTTTGTTGTAAAAAGGTGAATAATGTCGAAAATATTAATTGAAAATTTACAATTTGAACAATTTGAAACTTGGGAGTTATTAAGTTTCTTATTATAAATTCCTTCTTCTGAGTTACAGGGCAAGGCATGCGTTAGGCACAATAAGGATTTTTTGGGCCTTGCCCTGTAGAGCTTCCAATAGGGATTTGATATAGCTCTGTGATAAAAAAGCCTTTGAAAAATAGATCAATAATTAAGAAATACCCATACTCGTTTGTTAACAAAAAAGTAGCCTTTCTTTTGAGAGGCGCTTTTTTTTGGACGGGTATCTACCTGTGTTACTCTAGAATACATTACTTAAAAAGGTGGTTTAATAGATTTAAATCTAAATGTAAAAATATTAAACAGATTTTCAACCGAAAATAGACGTAGTATACTAATCATTGAAATTCATTGAAAGTCGAGGATTACCATGATAAAAAAGCTGACAGAACTCTTGCGTCCTACTAACCTTCTAGTAATCATTATCTTAATTGTTTTTCCAATCATTCCGATGACATTTATTAGGGCGCTAAATCTAGAAATTGCTGAACCAGATACATTAGCCTATTTTGGTTCAATTTTAGGGGGAATATTAACACTTGTTGGGGTGTCTTTAACGATTAGACATTCTGATAATTCATATAAGAAGGCGTTTGACAAAAACTTAGAAAATGAATTTATTCAATCCTTTCCTCAAAAAATAGAAGCCATTAATAATGTAAAAATTGAAAGTGAAAAATTCCTTTCTGAATTTAAATCTATGATTGGTCAAGTTATTGAACAACCAGATGCAGCAGGGATAAACTCTGAAACTCTTAAGGAGTTAAAAAATAATTATAGCCTTAAACTTTTACCAGTGGCAGCAAAATTGGACGGTCATGTCTATGTTGAAGTGATCCATTATTTAGAGGAAATGGATCATTTTAATGATTTTATCCTTGATAAAGATCGGTATATCGAACGTAATGGTCTTGAAATGTTTAAGGAAGAATTTAAAGTAAAGTATGCACAGGCGTGTCTTAAAATAAGTCGTTCCATCGAATTTTTTGATGAATATCAAAAATCAATGGGGGATTACTTTACAAAGATCACAAAAGATAAGAATCTTTGGAAGCCTAACCCAATACTTAGTCATCAACAGAGAAAAAGAAAACTGTATGAAAAGCTCTTCCTGAGAGTCGGTCAATCTAAGAGAGAAAAATTTAAGATTACGGTTGCACATAATCAAACCTCTCTTGAAAATCCTTATCATTTAGGGATGCAGAAATTTAAAGAAGTAGTCGAAACAGCATCAAATGATGCGATTCAAGTTGAAATTCACCCTGGGACACTCGGAACAAATGAGGTTGAATTATTGAACAAGCTTCAAAAAGGAACCATTGATGTCATTGTCGTTTCCCCAAATGTCGTATCAAGGACAGGGATTCATGAACTTGATCTCTTAACTTTACCTTATCTTTTTGACAGCTACGAGCATTGGGAGAGAGCGGTGGATGGGAAAGTTGGACGGTACATTTCTTCTCTAATTAAAAGAAAGTCAAATAATCGGTTACACGTCTTAGGCTACTTGTCAGCCGGTGTCAGACATTACTATGGAAAGAAACCTATTGTTGGATTAGATGATTTAAAAGGAATGACCGTACGAACACAAACAGCAGGTGTTGCAGCGGACTATTTAACAAAAATCGGTGCCATTACGACCTCTATGGTTTGGGGGGAAATCTACCAGGGACTCCAACAAAAAACGATTGATTTTGCAGAGAATGCATATCCTTACTTTGTTGAACAGAACCATCATAAAACAGATAATGGAAAATATATCACGGAAACAGGTCACGATTATACAACTCGCTTTTTGTTAATGAATGGAAAGAAATATGCGGCTTTATCAAGACAACAGAAAAAAGTTCTTATGGAAGCAGTTAAAGCAGCTGTTGATGAGGAAAGACAAGCATTATATGATCAGGAAGCAGTGTACAAGGAAATCGCTTTACAAGATGGAGCAGAAATATTCCAAATTGATCCTCAGCCTTTTAAACAAATTGTGGAGCCTATCCAACAAATGTTAGCAAAAGATATTGAAACAGAGAATCTGTTAAAAACGATTAAGGAATTAAAACAGATTAGTTAGGTCAAGGTAATTCCTCTGTTTTTTTGGAATTTGGAGTTGGTAAACGCAAGCACCTTTCGTGTTGCCATATACACTCTGGACATGTGGGTGCTGCTCACTGCTTGTAAGAAAATAATAATACGAGATGTAACATTGAAAAGCCTTTCCATTTGGGAAGGCTATTCGTTTTTGTAAATATAAAAAAGTTCCTAATTTCTGCGTTGCCGGGTCGAGGATTGAAATTTCCTAAAATAAACTTAGCTAATTAAGACTAAAGTGTGCGATTGGCTCTAAGATAAATTTTTTTAGAACATGTCATTAAGGAAGAAAACCGCAGGAAATAGGATTAACCATCTATGTATTTATAAACATTTTTATATTTTAAGCTGCGGCTTTTGTATTTGTAGTTTGAAAAACGGATAAAAGCAAGAATTTTAGCTGATAGGCAAGTTACCAAAACCAGCTTCAAGAAATAAGTTAATTGTAAGGCGAAGGGAGGGAGAAAATGGGTAGACGAATAAAACATACTTCAAATGATGTGGATCAGTTAGCTAGGCTCATGCTCGCGGAAGGGATTGGTGAAGGACCCAAAGGGATGAACATGGTAGGAACGGTTGTGGCCAATCGAGTCGAAGCTGACTGTGCTCCTGACTTCAAGGGGTTGCGCAACATCAGACATGCGATTTATCAAACTATACCTGGGACTGGAATTCCTCATTTCGAGCCAGTCTTAAATGGAACATTATATACACAACGTCCAAAAGAAGCTGACCTCCAAAGGGCTAGGGATTTGCTGCAGGGTTATAGGGAACCTCGGTCTAGAATGAATTTGTGGTTTTTTAACCCCAGTCCGGGGAAAAAATTCCGAGCTCCTTGTACCGCCACGATGCCAAGATCCCCCAATACGACGTTCGATCATGCCTACAGGAATCATTGCTTCTATGTAGCTGTACCAGGCTACTGTGAAGAGTTTTATAGGTAAATTAAAAGGAGCTGATCTTCATGACTTGTGGAAACTCTAGTTATTACCCAATGTATTATAATGGTTTTTATCCAGATTCTATGATACGGGGCGGTAGCACACAACCTGCTGGCTTCCCGATGGCTATGCCTTCTGGACCCACGTATTCCGTCCCAACGGTCCCAATAGGAACAGGGCAGCAACTTCTCGGTGGTGTGATGGAAGAATCATTTATTGAAAATATTTTACGGCTCAATAAAGGTAAGATTGGTACATTCTACTTTACTTACCAAGGTAACAACAAATGGAATGCGATGGTTTACCATGGACGTGTAGAAACGGCTGGTCGTGACCACATAATTATCAGTGACCCGTCAAGCGGTAAGCGCTATCTGCTGATGATGGCCAATCTTGACTGGGTGGAGTTCGATGAAAGAATTAACTATCCTTCCCCTACAATTACTCCGGAAGTCCAGGCATCCCTGACGACAACGGACTGAGTTTGTAGAAATCTAAAAATCCGCTTACTTCCTTTTTGGAAAATGAGCGGGTTTTTAGTTATAACGCATATAGATTGTAAATTCGGGAATAAATTGAAGAGAACTTTTTCGCTGGTGCCATTAACACAAATGAAGATCACACAGATGTTAAATTCAAGCGGGACAATCCTTTATTCCTACTCTGCTATTCAATAAAAAAGACTAAATCCCTATCCTTTATTAGTCAGAATAATCCGAAAAAACCATTCTGTTTATATATTCTTTCAACTATACTAGTAATGTATTTGAAAATAATGATAGTTTGGGAGGGGTTCTGTTGAAAAAATTATGGATGTCTTTTGTCGTAATAATGTTCTTTGTGTCAGCTCTGTTAACGTCTCAAGCAAATGCAGCTGACACCGTTCCTGGAGGTCCATCGACAAATGGAAACACAAGCATGGACAGTATGATTACATACGATGATATGATTAAAGAACTGAAGAAAATCGAACACACAAGTAAAGGGAAAGTAGAAGTATTCACGTTAGATGAATACGGAAAGAGTGAACAAAACCGAAGCTTCTACGCAGCTAAAGTGGGTACAGGTCCAATTAAAATTTGGGTACAAGCTCAAATTCACGGAGATGAAAAATTAACAACGGATGCCGTATTAGAACTGTTAAAAACTTTTGGAAGCAGCGGATCTAAAGATATTGAAAAGATCTTAGAAGAAACAACTATTTATGCAATTCCAATGTATAATCCGGATGGAAGCATCATGAACACACGAACAACGCTGCTTCATGATGAAAATGGACAACCAAGAGTGGACAACAGAGGTCGTAACATGACGATTGATTTAAATCGCGATTGGGCAGAAAACGGGTTTCAAGCAAAAGAATCACTTGTCTTCTACAAATACTGGGCAGATGTGAAACCAGATTTCGCTGTGGATCTTCACCATCAAGGATTTAAAACAGTTTACGGAACAAATGAATCAACATCCATGTCGCTTGGGATATCATTAGCTCCAAATGGACCGACTTTACCAGGTATTAAAGATGGCTTATACAATGACCTTACGCGCCAAATGAGCGTCTATGTATACGATGCATTAAAAGATTACGGATATATGCATATTGATCGTTACCAAACTGGCAGTGGTGATAAGAGATACGAAATTGACATCAAAGGCGGAGTTGTTTCCGCAATGATGATGGGCTTAAACTACGACAATATCAATCCAAATAATCACAGCAACCCAGCCATCTTCTTTGAAACAAAAGGCAATACAAGAGATGGAAATCTCGGCCAAAAATCAAACGGGTATTTAATCAAACAAAATTATCTTGGATTAAAAGCCTTACTTTACGGCTTAGCCACAGGTGAAGTAGAAAAGGTTAATCCAAACCGTTGGGAAGAAGAGATTCCGGCATATCCGTTAGCTGGGTATCAAACGGATACAGGGATTACACCGGTAATCTATTAAAAAATATCGAAGCCCCATAAGGAGTAATCCTGTATGGGGCTTAGGCGTTTATTTCGGTTTCATTAGTTGGAATGGAAGATCATTTACCTTTAGTATCGGTGAGATTTAATACTGGAATGAAATAGAAATTTACTAATATGATGCTTAATGCTGGCTGTTTTTTTGCAATTTAGATACAGACTTATATAAAGAAATCTGGCTGATACTTGATTTAGAAAATGCGATCATACGAATAATGTACGGAAGTGAAATCTGTATTGAACAAAAAATAATTACAATATTAAAAGACTGAACAATGTGCATTCAGCCTTTTCAGGTTTTCGTATACAGGGCAGCTTGATCGTAACCGTTGTATTATTTATCCAATGAAACCATAAACAGTCCAATAATCGCCAGTACATCCATTATATAATGGACAATCATAATAGGAACTAATCTTCTGATTTTTAAGTAGACTAGGCCAACAACAAATGCGAGAGGAAGCATAGATACAAAATGCCAAATCATAAACTTGTAATCATTTATCGTAATAGGCAGAGTAATATGTTGAAATGCTAAGAAGAAGGAAGATAATATAAGTGCAAGAATTTTTGAATTAAATTGGACTTCTAATCTTGATAAACAATACCCCATATATAGTGGTACTTCTACTAATGCATTTGTAATAGGGAAAAGAATAAGCCCAATAATTGCTGCCCAAATGGGTAATGGTTGAATTATATTATCTGGTGGCATGAAACTGCCATACATAAAGAAACCAACACCATTCAATCCGATGCCGCCCACTACTCCACCAATGATCAATACCCACCATACAGCTTTTAGATCTTGTATTAATTTACTTTTGTCAAAATGGATGATATCAAGGTAACTTTTATTTTCTCGTTTAGCTAAAAAAGAAATTAAGAAATAACAAATTATGTTTGATAAAATAGCAATTATTGGCCACCATGGAATAGACTCCACCCAAGAAATGCTGAAAATGAGTATAAATAACGTCTGTATAAAGCCAAATAATAGCGTCCTTACAAAAAGAATAAGGATCGGTGCTTTAGAAAGGCTCACATGATGGTGTACTTCGGATTTCATTTCAGGATTATTCATATTATCCCCTTTTAATTTCCATTTTATTAGTTTTTTACTCTAGAATTCTATTTGTTTATTGACAATTCCTTTTATTAAATAATCTTTTTGCATAAATTGTTGTTTTTAGAGTATGCAAATACTGGGCAAATGTGAAGCGAGATTTCGCTGTGGATCTTCACCATCAAGGATTTAAAACAGTTTATGCAACAAATGAATCAGCACCATGTCTTTTGGAGTTTCATTAGCAGAAAATGAACCAACTTTACCAGGTATTAAAGACGGCTTATACTATGACCTTACACGCCAAATGAACGTCTATGTATACGATGCATTAAAAGATTACGGGTATATGCATATTGACCGTTACCAAACCGGCAGTGGTGATAAGAGATACGAGATTGACATCAGAGGCGGAGTTGTTTCTGCTATGATGCTGGGCTTAAACTACGCCAATATCAATCCGACTCATCACAGCAACCCAGCCATCTTCTTTGAAACAAAAGGCAATACAAGAGATGGAAATCTAGGCAAGAAATCAAACGGACATTTAATCAAACAAAATCACCGTGGATTAAAAGCCTTACTTTACGGCCTAGCCACCTGTGAAGTACAAAAGGTTAATCCAAACCGTTGGGAAGAAGAGATTCCTGCTTACCCGCTAGCTGGGTATCAAACAGATTCTGGAATTGTTCCGGTGAGTTATTAACAAAGAACGAAGCCCATAGGGAGTCTGATACTGTATGGGGTTTTTCGTGTATTTTTGTTTCTTTAGTTTAAACAGAAATGTATCAAAAAAGGAGCCTCCCTCTAATATTCTCGTGTAGTTTAACTCTTAAAAACGGGGGCATGCATCATTTTTGGGAATTTCAAGTTTGAACTGGTGGCAGGCTCTGTCTATGAGTAGCAGGGAATCCTTTATTTCTATTAAATCCGCACTTTTTGCGAATGAATAGGACAGAGAATCCGTTATTAATGAAAAAGATGAGAAAATAGACATATTTTCAAGCATTAGCGGAATCAGAGTCCGTTCACCTCTATAGAAACAGCCTTTTAGGGTAATCAACGGAACGAGTGTCCGCGCTTTCGTAAGCAGATAGACGGAAATGTGGACATACATTTGCTATTTCATGCTACATCTGTTACTGTTAGAGAGAATTATTTTTGTTCTATATCAGATTGAGAATAGATTTTGTTTTTCGTCTAAGGTTATTTGAGCAAGGATAGTAACAAATTGTGTGGGATTCCGCACTAGGAGGAAATAATTATGGAACAAGGTAAAGTTAAGTGGTTTAATGCAGAAAAAGGATTCGGTTTCATCGAGCGTGAAGCAGGAGAAGATGTATTCGTACATTTCTCAGCAATCCAAGGCGAAGGTTTCAAATCTTTAGACGAAGGTCAAAGTGTAACTTTTGATATTGAACAAGGACAACGTGGCCCACAAGCTACAAATGTTCAAAAAGCTTAATAATTGCTAAAGACAGACCCTTAATGTTGGGTCTGTTTTTTTATATTTTTAAGCGAAAAACAAAAAAACCTATTCAAAAAATGAATAGGATTTTTGCAGTAACAAACACGAAACAGTAAAAAGTATAAATGGTAGACTAAGTATAACACAGTAAGGTAGTAATCCCTAATTTTTACGTTTTTTCGTTCTGCACTATTATATATTGTCTACGATCCAGAAAAAGCGCCTGACCCCAGTGCGTTAATCCATTAATATAATGGGGAATGGCAGCGGATCTTTCTTGAGAACAGGTGCCAGACCCCCGGTACGGTAAGAAATTAATAAATAACACAGCCCCATACGGAGTAATAATCCTGTATGGGGCTTTTGATAGGACCAGAGGGAGGCATTGTATCAACAGCGAAAGAATCTATGATTTTTTAAAGGCATTTATGAATGGACACTTTTTTCCAAAAGAATATTTTAATGATCTAAAAAATTGGAAGATTCTTTTTGGCCCAGGGTTATTTTTTATGGTGTGGGGGATAGCAGTCAGCCCATATCTTTTAAAGAGTTTAGGGAGGGGTTAATTGGACATTGGGGTCAAACAGGTGCTTTTGCGTTTTACCATCCAAAGACGGATCTTTATTTTACAGGAACCGTTAATCAGTTTTATTGGCATAGAATCGCGGCAAAGATGATGATAGAAATTATTAAGATGTTTAAATAGTTATCAGAAGCAGGTTTCCGCTAAGGATACCTGCTTTTTCGTATTTCTCCCACCCAGCTTAAGATAAAACGCAGGGATCCACCTTTAAAGAAGGTTTTACTGGAAAAATAAAGAATATATTTATGGTGATAATAGAAAGGAGTGGCGAGTTTGCAAATAAACAAAACAAAATGGAAATATGTTTTAAAAATAACATTATTCTTTTCGTTTATTCAGGCGAATCTTATCCAATTAATAAGAGTCTTATTTGGTGATTTGACTTTTGAATACGAAGCAACCTTACTGATGATCACTGCTTGGATTCTTGGTTCGATTGCTGTAACGATCGTTCTTTTTCCAATAGGTATTTTCTTTGGTTTGTATTTTTGGAATAAAGGTAAGAAGGGGCAAAGTTTATCTCTATTATAAAACTTTGCTATTTACATGATGACGGGGAAATTCACCTTACAGACTCCTCATACTAACAATCAACTTTAATTCCCGGTGTATTTTATCCACCTTGGAATATTTAAATAGTTTTGGCTTTCAAACAATCAATTTGATATAACAGGTTTTCAACATCCTTGATGATTTTTTCTTAAGGAATAAAGGTAATGAGCAGCCATATTTTAAGGGCGAAGAAGAATATGATGTTTGTCGTTGAGGTTGGGATTTAGCTTGGGAGAACCAGAGGAGCCTAGCTTTCTTATATAGGGCTAGGTTTGTTTCGAGTTAAGTTTGTGAATACTTGATAAAACCGATTTAGTTTAACTGTTACGGTTATCCTAGTTTATTTCCTGAATTTTTGATGATGTGATGTGAAAAAATACACCAAGAGAAAAGATACATGCATGCTTCAATAAAAGTAAAGAAAACTTCCATTATGAACTGCATCCCAATTGTTAGAAACGACTAACAATTGGATTACAGTTTACTTTTGAGTAGTTTTTCAATCCCGCATCGCCCCTGCTTCCCGCGAAGTCATCGCACCTTGTCCTTCACTCACATCTTTTCTAATTTCCTGTTTCACTTTCTGTGGATCAGTTCCAACAAATCCTGATTTCAAATTAGAACCAGAACCCAAATTCTTATTAGCTTGTTGATTCGGCTGCATACTATTCCTCCTCAATTGATGTCTTAACCTTTATATTATTTACCAATATCACACATATATCCCAAGGATTTACTCATTCGATCAAGTTACGGATGCTTTTTTCCAATGATTACAATCAGAAATACGCATGCGGTTCACCATTCAAGGCAACCATTTTAATGTATAATAACCAGTACGATTTAATCGGAAATTATCTACAAGTAGTAAATAACAAGGGGAAACCAATGACAACAACCAAAACACACATCAAAGAATGGCAGCAAGCCATACAACAAGAGATTAACCACTTAAAAAAGTTCGGCGGAAGCCGCTATTCTATCATAAAAGGAAGGCTGTTATCAAACGATGGCCCGTATAGCTACTATTTTGATACATCCACCTCATTAAGGATACCCGTTGGTTCCTCGATAAAATTGGAATGGGGAACGATGAAAACTAGTGGAAAGGTGCTTTCCTCGGAGGGCAGGGGAATTATTCTTGCTTTAGAGCAGAACTTTGGCGACCTCATTCCGGATGCGTATCTGCTGCATGACCCTTGGGAATTGCTTGAACAATTAATCGAGCGTTTGGATGAAATCAAAAAAAATAAACAAAAGCGGATGAGAGTGAAGAGATTGATGAATCCTTCCATGGAAACGAAACATCCTGAGGAAAAGATTCAGAGTAATGTCCATGAATTGGTTTTACGGTCCAAATACAATCCGGCCACTTTCGTCTGGGGGCCCCCGGGAACCGGAAAAACATATACTTTGGCCAGAACGGCAGCTAATAAATATTTTCAGAAGAAAAAAGTATTGATTTTGTCGCATAGCAATCAAGCAGTTGATGTTCTGATGGGTGAAGTGACAGATTTTATTAAGAAGAAAGAACGATTTCGTGAAGGAGATGTGCTTCGCTATGGCGGGAACATTGGGGAAACTCTGTCGGCCCACCAAGAAATTACGACAAATCTGCTGATTGAAAAGCAGGACCCGCTCCTTGCCAAGGATAGAGAGAGGCTGGTTGAAGAAAGACGCCACTTAAAGCAAGACTTGGCTCATTCTTTTAGTAAACGAGACTCGGATCATCTGCTTGAACTAGAAACAAAAATTGCTAGGCTGCTGGAAAAGGTTCGGAAGGAAGAAGTTCAGTT
Organism: Bacillus sp. DTU_2020_1000418_1_SI_GHA_SEK_038; assembly: GCF_032341175.1. Taxonomy (NCBI): domain Bacteria; kingdom Bacillati; phylum Bacillota; class Bacilli; order Caryophanales; family Bacillaceae; genus Bacillus; species Bacillus sp. DTU_2020_1000418_1_SI_GHA_SEK_038. Next base: position 1,114,470 of record NZ_CP135435.1, read on the forward strand.
AGTCAAAGAGGCGTTCATTGTCGGCACAACGCTAGCAAAGTCGGCTAGTGACAGCGCTATTTATGAACAGGATTATGACCTAGTCATCCTAGATGAAGCGAGTATGGCTTATGTACCACAAGCTGCTTTTGCTGCAGCCTTGGGCAAGCGAGTCATTATTTGCGGCGACTTCAAGCAATTGCCTCCGATTGCCGCAAGCCGGGATCTGCTTGTGGCCACATGGCTGAAAGAGGATGTGTTCCATAAGGCGGGAGTGGTAGATTGGCTGAATGACGAGAAGCTTCATCCGCAGCTTTTTTTATTAAAAGAACAGCGGAGGATGCACCCTGATATTTCAGCTTTTACGAATCGGTACATCTATCATTCGCTGGTTGGCGATCATGAAAGTGTCTTTAATAGCAGAAATAAGATCACAAGCCTTGCTCCTTTTAAAGAGCGAGCGGCTGTGCTTGTAGATACGAGCTTCACGGGCCTGCATTGTATAAGTGACAAAGCAACCAATTCCAGGTTCAATCTATGGCAGCTGTTGTTGTCTTTTCAATTAATTCATGAAGCATACTTGAGTGGAGCTAAATCGATCGGGTATGTGACTCCATACCGTGCTCAAGCGAATCTTATGGAGCAGCTGTTGGAAGAGATTTATGAGAATGAGCGCAGCCAAGCGGATATCATTGCGGCTACTGTCCACCGATTCCAGGGAAGTGAACGGGATGTGATGATCTTTGATACGGTCGATAGTGCCCCGCAAGAACGCGCTGGTATGCTGCTGACTGGCAAGGAAAGTGAACGTTTGATTAATGTGGCCATTACGAGAACGAAAGGAAAATTTCTTCACGTTAGCAATAGAGATTTTATCGAAAGTCATGTTTATCGGGGAAAAACACTGCGGCAGCTCGTTGACCATCAAGTAAGGAACAAACAAACGGTGACAACGAAAGAAATTGGCTCATGGATTCGCAATCAACACCCAAAATTAAGATGGATGCATGCACGAAAATTAGAAGCTGTTTTTCGGGACATGAGATCGGCGAAGTCATCTATTACCATCTCCTTGCCGGAGGGAAGCGAGTTATCTGAAGAATGGTCTAAGCAGTTATTAAATAGAGAAAAACGAGTAAAATTGACCTTTATTACGAAACAAAAGTGGAGCGAGTGCGACATCTGGCTGGAAAGGAGCTTTCCCTTTCCGTTTGTGATCATTGACGGGAAAGTTTTGTGGCTCGGAATTCCGCTTGAAGGCGCCAGAGGAGTCCAGCCTCCTTATGTAGCGGCTAGGCTTCGTTCGAGTAATGTGTGTGAATACATGTTAAAACAGATTTAGTGAAGCTGCTTTGTGATAGGGAAAAAGAATGTGTTGTTAGCACACTCATTTATGTGAAAAGAATCGAGTCCATTTTAGAAAGGCAACTACCCATTGTGAGTTGCCTTTTTATTATTATGGATGATTTGAAACATGTGGAGTCACACTCGGATTTCTGAAAGCCATGTTCAAAATATAAAGACACTTCACGTTTGGTAAATCGAGGCATTCATGGTTAAATAGTCTGTAAGCAAATATCTTATAATTGCAAAACTGTTCAAAATTCCACACAAGCAGGGGGAAGCATATGATTAAGGAAAGGCTTTGGACGAAGGACTTTATTATCGTTTCTTTGATCAATTTTTTATTAACGCTTGTATTTTTTTTATTGATTGTAACGATTGCTCCTTATGCTGTTGAAAAATTCGATGCCTCAACGAGTATAGCAGGGCTCGTATCAAGTATTTTTATTATTGGTGTTTTGATTGGCCGGTTAGTAACAGGACGTAAGATTCAAGATGCAGGGAGTAAGAAAGTTTTATTTACGGGTTTGATTTTATTTATTATCACAACGGCCTTATATTTTGTTGCCGTTCATTTACCGTTATTGTTACTGAATCGATTTCTGCATGGAATAGCGCTTGGGGTTGCTAGTACGGCTACGGGAACGATCATTGCCCAAATTATTCCGAAAAATAGGCGAGGGGAAGGGATTGGCTATTATAGCTTGAGTTCTATTTTAGCTTCTGCCATTGGCCCTCTAGTGGGAATTCAACTTACACAATATGGGGATTATTCAATGGTTTTTATATTTAATTTAATACTATCTATCTTTTGTTTATTCATATCCTTTACTTTGAAAATACCAGTTTCTCAATCAATGAAGGGAAATCTTGAAAAAGCTGGTCAGGGCTTTAAAATTTCTAACTTCCTTGAACCAATGGTTATACCCATTTCAATTGTTGCCCTTGTCATTGGTTTTTGTTATTCAGGTGTGATGTCATTTCTCACTTTTTACACGAAGGAAATTCAATTAGTTGAGGCTGGGAGCTTCTTCTTTCTTGTATATGCCATCATTATTATTATTTCAAGACCTTTTACAGGTCGATTAATGGATCTAAAAGGGGCAAATATTGTTGTCTATCCTTGCCTCATCATTTTTTCAGCAGGAATGGTCCTATTTAGCCAAGCGCATAGTGGATTCGTTTTACTATTGGCGGGTGTCCTTATTGGCTTAGGATATGGAAACTTTAATTCTATTGTTCAGGCAACAGCAATAAAAATCACTGTGCCTCATCGTTTAGGATTAGCTACATCAACTTATTTTATTTTATATGATTTAGGTCTTGGAGCAGGGCCTTATTTGCTTGGATTCCTCGCTCCAATCATTGGCTACCGGGGACTTTTTTTAGCGATGGCCATGGTAGTCTTATTATCTATTATTCTGTATTACTTCCTGTATAGCAGAAAGGAAAGAGAGATCTACCAAAGCATTGCAAATAGAACTGCTTAGCAGGAATTCATTATTTAGTATCGGCTGACTCAATAGTTACGTTTTCATTCATCGAGTTGAATAATTAAATCTAAGAAGGTGCTTATAAGTGCTGGCGAAAGAATTAGATCCAAACGAGTATTATATAGAGTCACCCGAAGAGTTAAGAAAATTATATAAACGAGTGTTGTTTGTTGTCAGTCTATCACAAATTTTTGGTGGGGCTGGACTTGCGGCAGGTGTGACTGTAGGGGCTCTCTTAGCTCAACAAATGCTGGGAACGGATGCCTATGCTGGAATTCCCTCTGCATTATTAACTTTAGGGTCAGCCGGAGCCGCTTTAATCGTAGGAAGGCTTTCACAAAGATACGGACGACGTACTGGTTTAGCGACAGGATTTATGGTTGGTGGATTAGGAGCTATTGGCGTAGTGGTTGCTGCGATGTTGAATAGTGTGATCCTTTTATTTGCGTCTCTCGTAATCTATGGTTCAGGAACTGCGACAAATTTGCAAGCCCGTTATGCTGGAACGGACTTAGCTGATAAGAATCAACGAGCAAAAGCGATAAGTACAACGATGATGATGACAACATTTGGAGCGGTTGCCGGTCCGAATTTAGTAGGAATTATGGGGGAATTTGCACTTTTCATTGGTGTGCCAGCTCTTGCCGGACCATTTATTTTAGGGGCTGCAGCCTTTAGTTTGGCAGGGCTTGTCCTTTTTATCATGTTGCGTCCTGATCCATTAGAGATTGCGAATAGGATTGCCATTTATAAACAAGCAAATGGGCATGAAAAGAAAACAGATTCCTTTAACACAGGAAGTAATAAAAGTGGACTTTTGGTTGGTGCGACTGTGATGGTTTTAACTCAAATAGTCATGGTTGCCGTTATGACGATGACACCCATCCATATGAAACATCATGGGCACAGTTTATCTGATGTGGGAATTGTGATTGGATTTCATATAGGTGCTATGTATCTCCCTTCACTTGTAACAGGGATCCTTGTTGATAAAATCGGCCGAACAGCGATGAGCATCGCTTCAGGTGTTACACTGTTATTCGCTAGTTTATTAGCCGCTTTTGCACCGGGTGATTCCATGATTCTATTAGTCATTGCTCTTTCTTTACTTGGATTAGGGTGGAACTTCGGCTTAATTAGTGGCACCGCCCAAATCGTTGATTCAACAGAGCCTTCCACACGTGCAAAAACTCAAGGGACACTTGATGTCAGTATTGCTTTAGCAGGCGCTTCTGGGGGAGCTCTTTCAGGAATGGTAGTAGCAAGTTCAAGTTTTACGATATTATCTTTAAGTGGAGGACTATTATCACTAGCTCTTATCCCTGTTGTGTTTGGGTATCGCAGGTACAAAAATAATGCGGTTTTAAAATAAATCCCCCCTTAAAAAGGCACGGTTAATAACAAACGGTATGGAATTCTATTGTTATCTTAAATAGATTATATATTTGCTGTCATTCACAGAAATGACAGAACAGCCCTTGCTGCACAGTATGTTGGGGTGCTTCACGATATTCATATAGGTATGAAACACGAATGGAGAATACAAAAAAGGGGAGCAGAATAAAATTTCTACTCCCTTTTATCAGGTGAAAATTAATTAACAATCTTCTGCTTTATAATGATGTAAAGGTGGTGGAATAAGCCATCCTTTTTCTTTATTTAGACGGAGAACTTTAGCTCCAAGTGCTGCCTTTTGAATATGAAACTGGCCAAACATCATTGCAATATCTTCTCGAATGGATTGCCCCATTATTGTACTGCACGCTACTAATCCTGCAGCAATGCTCATTGAAAGGCCAGCAGCTATTTCAGGATCTGCAAAACGTGCCCCAACAGGAATATCCTCTAAGCAAGCATTAGGTCTTTCTGGAGGTGTTGGAGGTAATCCAACTCCATTCGCTTTTAACAAAGCTTCAATCTGTTTGATTTCTTGTTGTCCTCCTTGAATGGCCTCCTCAAGCAATTTCTGTAAATCTTCATCACCAGCATGATTTAGGTGAGTTTGATACCCTGCAATTGCCCCTTTAGCCGTTAAAAGAAACGACCAGGTGCTAAATACTTCCCCATAATGCATAGGTTCATCTGTTGGATTTCCACTTAATATTCCCATTTTAATCCTCCTAATCAAATTCATTTATAGTGCCTCCTTTCGCCAAAGCACATGTTTTTATCATTCGCCTTTCGCAGGTTATTCATTCATTTTTTTGTGGCTTCGAAATAAAGCTCGATCATTATGTTGACAATAAAATTAGATCAGAAATCCTGTTTTAAAAAATAAACAAAAAACGGGAAACAATTTCTAATCCCGTTTCGTCTGTTAAAATGAAAAGGAGACTTATTGGGAGGGTAAAATGGGAGAAACAGATTTTATATTCATAATCAAAATGATTTTAATTGGGATAGTGCAAGGTTTTACAGAACCAATTCCCGTATCGTCTAGTGGACACGTAATGATTGTCAGTGAGATTTTAGGGCTTGGTGAACAAGGTCTTACCTTTGCTATATTAACAAATACAGCTTCACTGCTTGCAATCCTTTATATTTACAGACAAGATATTGTGAGACTTACTGCTAATTCAATTCGTTATTTAAAAACGAAAAATCAGAGCTATAAGAGTGACTTTCGCTTTGTTTGCTTTATTATCATTGGTACTATTCCAGCAGGAGTTCTTGGGATTTTATTAAATGACTTTATCGCAGAAAATGTTAGTATGGCTACCATTGCGGTGATGCTCTTCGTCACAGGAATTGCCTTGTGGTTCATTCGCAATATGAAAGGAACAAAAGGCGAGAGTAATATTAAGATTAAGGATGCGTTCATTGTTGGTTTAGGGCAGGCTGTCGCCTTAACACCAGGGATTAGTCGTTCAGGTGCAACGATTATTTCATCAATTGCTGTTGGAATGAAACAAGATACGGCACTTCGATTTTCATTTATGTTGTATATTCCAGTGAGCCTCGGAGGCGTTATACTTGGTTTTTCCGATTTTTTAAATGAACCAAATAAAGCAGACTTAGCAATTCCATATTTAGCTGCATTTGTTGCCACACTTTTAATGACCTATTTTGCGATGAAATGGTTTATGGGAATAATGAAAAATGGAAAGCTCGTTTATTTTACATATTATTGTTTCATTGTCGGGGCATTACTTCTTATTTTCTTCTAAAAGGATTAGGCGCTTTCCTGTAACAAGGATCAGCGCTAATTTTTCATTATAGGGCCACTAAACGGGCCATAGCAATTGTACCTATTTTAATATCTATTTTAAGTAAAGGGCAAAATTAATTTGGAGGGGTTTGATATGTTAAAAGAGGCGATATTACCGGAAGCAAAAGAAGCTGCTCAACTTGCTTTATTGCTTTGGCCAGGTCACACTTTAGAAGAATTTATACAAGAAATGACGCATCTTATTGCTCAGCCTGACGCAATTGTTATTTTAGCTTATCATGAAAGCGAAGCAATTGGGTTTGCACAATGCCAACTGCGATATGATTATGTTGAAGGGACTAGTTCAAGTCCGGTAGGATATTTAGAGGGACTTTACGTAAAAGAGGCTTTTCGTAAACAAGGCTTTGCTAAAAATCTAGTTAATGCTTGTGAGAAATGGGCTAAGAAAAAAGGTTGTCACGAGTTTGCTAGTGACTGTGAATTAGAAAATGAAGAAAGCTTAGCAATGCATCTTAAATTGGGGTTTAGTGAAGCAAATCGTATTATTTGTTTTAAAAAGATGTTATAGGGACAGACGAGAAGGTAATTTTTCTACTGTAATCACTATTAGGGAAAGTGCATCGAAGCCCAGCTTTTTTAAACCGAGCTTACAAATCTATTTTTTTTGCAGTTGTCCTGTTGCTCTATCTAATTTTTCTTCAATTCTATCTAATTGTTCCTTTCTCTTCTTTGAAGAACGAACAAAAAATACAATACCTACAATGATTACGATAGGAATTAAAAGTGCAAATAACTGAAAAATAATGTCGCCAATATTCAACATTTTTATCACCTCACCCTTAGATTATTATACCATTGATCGCTAGTATGGTCCTTGTAAAAGACTGTACTTAAATTTTAGACACAGTTTAGTTTATGAAATTGTTAACATTTTAATAGAATTATTTACTTTTAGGAGGATCAAATTAGACCGGTTCCTGTCACTCTCCGATAAGTTAGATGCCGGAAACAGCAAATGGGAACTCTTTATTATTGTAATTAACACCTGCCTTCTTACACAACAAAGCATGTTACTCATTCTGTTTAAATATAATGAATGGGTATATATGTTTTTATTAATTAAAATTTCTCCAAAAAATTAAAGCTAAAAAAAGTTTGTTTTGGTAGAAATTTTTCTAAAAATAGATGATAGGTGGTAATGAAATGGATGAAATAAGTCTAGATCCTTATCTGCATGTTCTTACGGTGAAAAATCTTGAATACGAACCAAATGGAAAAAAGATAAGCTTTATCTGTGATTATACGGGATTGCCACAGGTATGGGAGTATGATGGAGAAAATAGGGAGCTTGCCCAATCCTCTTTTACTAAGGAAGGAATCACATTCATAAAATATGTTACTGGTACATCGGATTTGATTATTGGGATGGACGTTTCCGGAAATGAGAGGGAACAGCTTTACTTATTAAAGAAGGATGGAGAGCTGATTGCCCTGACAAACTCCCCAGAACATGTTCATTTGTATGGTGGAAGCTCTCCAGATGGAAAATGGATTGCTTGGTCTAGCAATCGACGAAATCAAGCATTTTTTGATATTTATATCCAGAATCTTGAGACTCTCGAAATCTGCCTCGTTTTTGCCCAAGATGGGGCGTTTTCTGTTCTGAAATGGTTTCCCGATGGGCATTCATTATTGGTTAGAAAAACAAACACTCCCCTTGATCATGATTTAGGAGTGTTATCACTATTAACTGGAGACATGAACTGGATAACAGAACATTCGGGAGAAGCAAGCTTTAAGAATGTCCATTTTAATAAGGATCGAGATCATATTTATCTGTTATCAAACAAAGACCGTGAATTTTTTGGGCTTGCATGTATTTATTTACCTACTAAACAATTCACTTGGCTGGAGCAGGGAGAGTGGGATTTTGAAGGGCTAGCCATGAATGAGAAAAAAAATCAATTAGCTTTCACGATCAATGTAGGGGGGATCTCCAAAGGGTATTTACTAGATTTAGATATAAGTACCCTTTATACATGGGAAACACCAATGGGTGTGATCTCCAATCTCAAATTTTCACCAAAAAACCAAAAGCTCCTCTATATATTAAACGGGCCTGCACACCCATCTGATATATGGGCGCTTAACCTAGAAACCCTCAAGGCAGAACAGCTTACACATGTTTCTCACATTCCAATACTTAAGGGAAAATTAATTGAGCCTGTGCAAATATTCTATCGTTCTTTTGACAACGTTCAGATCCCCGCCTTTTACTATAAACCGAAACCTGCGCTTAAGAAAATGCCGGTTGTCATATATATTCATGGTGGCCCGGAAAGTCAAAGTCGTCCCGTTTACAATCCCCTTTTCCAATATTTTTTAAACCGAGGTTATGCAGTGGTGGCTCCAAATATTCGCGGCAGTACAGGTTATGGAAAGACGTATACCCATTTAGATGATGTTCGTAAACGGATGGATGCTGTGAAAGATCTAATTTATTTAGTGGAATGGCTTAAAGGAGATATCCATGTTGATACTGGTAAGATAGCGGTTATGGGAGGCAGCTATGGTGGATTTATGGTTCTTTCCGCCATTAGTCACTATCCTAGTTTGTGGGCGGCTGCGATTGATATCGTTGGAATCTCAAGCCTGAGAACCTTCCTAAAAACTACAAGTCCTTGGCGTAAGAGGTTTAGAGAGGCTGAATATGGAACGGTTGAAGAAGATGGGGAATTTTTTGATCAAATCGATCCATTGAATCATGCAGATCAAATCACCTCTCCCCTTATGGTGATCCATGGAGTTAATGACCCGCGTGTCCCAATTGAAGAATCTGAGCAGATTGTGAATAAACTAAAGAAACGAGATCATCCTGTTACGTATATTCGTATTGAAGATGAAGGTCATACGTTTTCAAAACTAAAAAATAAAATTTATGCATATTCCGAGTTGGCTGACTTCCTTGAAAAACACATTGGAAATAATCAGCATTACTCTGTGGTAACAAACAAACAAACAAACAAACAAACAAACAAACAAACAAACAAACAAACAAACAAACAAACAAACAAACAAACATCCTAACTGAATGATGATAAATAGTAAAAAAAACAGCTGGCTTAAATGGATGGGCCAGCTGATTTTACTTATTGATAGAGTGAAAACTGCGATTTAGAAATCGTTTGGAGTCTACTATTGCAAATGCCATAGTTTATATCAAATCCAGACAGTGGTTGGTGACTATCTTGCATAAATACGCTTTTTTGTTTTCGATTTGTTCGCTGTTGGGGAGCTGATTAAAGGTTATAAACGCTTCTTGGACAATATCCTCTGAATCCATCACGCTGCCTAACATACGGTAGGCTAAGGAAAAAAGCAGAGGTTGATAGGTTTGATAAAGTCCTTCCATACTCATAATTTGATTTCCTCTCTAGTATTCAATAGTTGAGAAACGGCTCGTTTAGCGCTAGCTACAGATGCATCTACGAGCAGTTCTCCATGTGAGGCCCAGTCACCAGCAACATATAGTCCCTTAATTTCAGGAACAGCAGGGCCTGGATCGACCTTTCTTTTTATATGAGGAAAGTCATGGACAACAGTCATTTTCGGCAGGAACTGTCTTATAACTAATTCATTCTGCCAGCCGGGTTGAACCATATCTAACACTTGCTCTAACTCTTGTTCATCCTTCGCTGCATCTGTTTGTGGACCCTGATACTTAAAAAGTGATATCAATTGTGTCCCATCATCACTCAAGATAGCTGGCCTTGGTTTTCCCTCCCGTGATTGGTTCGTAAAGAAAATTGGTTGATCCAATCCATAGATAAATTGGTGTTCATGTATAGGCAGCTGGCGCAATCCAACATCTAGGCAGGCAACCGTAACAGGAATCGCTTGCTTGTTCCACGTGTCGAGTGCTGTTTGATCCGCATGGGGAACTAGTTTGTGAGAAAAGGAAGGCGGTGTAGTTAGTATAATGTTCGCTGCTTCTATTCTAGTGCCGCTTTCACATAAAATCGAGTGTACTTTTTGATCTTGATGCTCGACAGCAATCACTTTACAACCAGTAACTAGCTTCACTCCTTGTCGGACAGCAAGTTCACGCAGCTCTTCTACGAGTGTCCCCCAGCCTTTATCGAGATACAAGACTCCTTTTAGTGAACGCTGCAGCTGTTTTAAGGCAGGACCAGCAGCGTGTAATTCAGGAGCAAGCACATAAGTGGATGTTCGGAGCAGTGCATAGAACAGGTTACGCAGCATTGGATCATGTAATTGAGTTTCAATCCAATCACGGATACTGATATGATTCCAAACGCTTGTGTCCATTTTTCCTAATTTAATGAACCATTTTGCAAGATCTAGTTTTCCTCCCCAACTTAGGAGCGGCGTTTGAAAGAAGGAGAATGTGTTCGTTGGTAAGGGCAATATTTGTTCTTTCCACATCCCGTAAGCATCAATAGACGGTGTGCCTCCCTCAAGCCGTAATCCGAGTTCGCGGAATGCTTCATACGCTTCGCCTTTATACAGTGCATGCGCGCCCAAATTAAAATATACCCCCTGCTTTTTGATGGTGATGGCTCTGCCCCCCAATTGTTTTTGCTGTTCCAATATAATGGTTCGTTTCCCTGCTTTTGCTGCATAGATCGAAGCAGTTAAACCCGCAATTCCCCCGCCTACAATAGCCACTTCATATTTTGTCATGATCATCATCCTTTTTGATTATTTACAAATATAACGGATGAGTGAATGATTTTGTGACAAAATGGAGGCGAAAGTTTTTTGATGGAGTGGATTGTTAGGTAATACAAACTGATTTAAGAAGCTTATTTACTGGCCCCACTAAAGAGTTTGGTAAAAGAATGGAATGAGATGCATAAGAAGTGAGTTTTAAATAGAATTTGTGAATTACCGGAGGAAAAAAATGTGGATCTTACTTCAGGGGACATAAAATATTCGTTACTGCTGCATACTATTTTTATCAAAATATTTTAATGAATTGAGGTTTTTGAAAATGGATGAAATGAGAACTACAAATCAAGTAGAAGAAGTAAATAAACACCTTAAAGAAATTCCTAAGGAAGCCGAAGAAAGAAGAATTGAAAATCAGCCTCAAACTGGTAAAAACGAGAAAGCCATTGAGCCGTTTTAAGCCCATCAGACCTGTAGGGAAGCCTTCAGATCTGATCTGGGATACGAACGGCAAACCGAAGAATCTTGCTGACCACAAATATCATAAGCAAAAAAGGGGTTTTTTTACTCTTACGCTGTTTTATTCGTTGTTATGTCAGGAAATGTTTCAGCTGCAATATGGTTTTTGTTTCGGATGATATCGGCGGGCGTTAACGCTCGCCTTTTTATTTGGTACGGAGATTGTGAAAATTGTTTCTTAATAGCTGTCTCTTTTGTATTGCTTACGTCAAAGACGTAATGCTCTTATTTTATAATCTCTAACAGGCTTTCTAATTTATTTATTTCGTAAGTAGGTTTTATAGATGTATTATTTTCCTTGTACTTAGGATTGAACCAACAAGTATCAATACCATAGTTAATTCCACCTTGAATATCAGAAGTCAACGAATCGCCAACCATTAGTACGTTGGATTTATCTGTAATCTGTAGTTTATTAAAAGCATAATCAAAAATTTCTGTTTGTGGTTTTTGGAATCCAGTGGATTCAGAGATAATAATATGTTCAAATGTACCTTCAAACGGGGAATTATTAATTCTTGATGTTTGTACATCAGTGTAGCCGTTCGTAATAATTGCTAAGCGTTTATGCGAGAGATCGCTAATGACTTTTTCAACTCCTTGAACAAGGTGCGATTGTTCTCCAAGAAATCCCAAATAATCTTCATTGAATACAACTGCGTCAATTTCGAGTTCATGATCTAAAAATAATCTCCTAAATCTTTCTGAACCTAGTTCAACAAGGCTCATTTTCCCATTTTCTAAATCTCTCCACAACACTTTACTAATTTCTTGGTAATTCTTCTCGTATAGCTTTAAGCTATTTAATAAATTATATTTATCAAAGACTTTATTAAAAGCTTCTTGCTCCGATTTAGTAAAGTCAAAAAGTGTGTCATCTACATCAAAAAATATAATATCGTAATTCTTCATTTTTTCTCCTGCTTTTTAATTCTGTTAAGGATACTCAAAAATTATCTACTCCCTATAAATTTTCTCACACATATTATTGTTATTCAAGAATAGGGCCCAATCCTTGAAGAAGGATAAGTGCTTATTTTGCATTTAAGGGAAATATTCTTGAATAAAGTTTAGATTGTATAGCGAAAAATTGAGAAGAAATATACTTAAGCTAAAGGGTACTTTAGTGAAAAAAAAGACTGTCTTTTTGACGGTCCTTTTTTGGTGAGATTAACACAAGAACATTTTTGTAAAGTGCCTGCTACTTATTTATAGAGTTATTATTGCTCTCATCACGATTTGTGGAAGCTGATTTGTCATCGACTTCAGCCCCCTCTACGATCTGGTTACCAATAGCACCGCCTGAAACACCGCCTATCACAGTACCAATTAGTCCAAATGGAGCACCTATCATAGCACCCGCAACGGCTCCATTAAAAGCTCCTGCTGCTTCACCAAGGTCACTCGCATCTTGATTAGCATTACTACCAGCTTGATTTTTGCCGCTTTCTTCTACATTTCCACCAAAGTTATTGCGAACGTTACTCTGATCCATCTATTCACTTCCTTGTTTATTAATGGGGAATATGCTAATGATGAAAACACACCATCCCAAACATATACTACCCAGCTGAAGTAGTTTTACTCACTATATGTTGGTTTAAGATATAGTTGTCTTAACGGCAGCCATTTTTCTTCTAACGGGGGCTTTAGCACAATAGAGGCTGACCGCTTTTGGTGGTAAAGCCGCAGAACAGTTAACAATGAAATCTACTTGACGAAAGTTTAGGAAGGAAATACCATGGAAAAAAACAATCAGATTTTCGCAAAAACAACAAGACTTATTTTAAGAAGATTTAGTCTTAACGACACTGATGACTTCCATTTATATCGTTCAAATTCTGAAGTTGCTAAATTTCAATCATGGGAGAATTATCAATATCACGAAGCCGAATCGTTCGTTAATGAACAAAGTAAAAATAACCCTAATCAGCCAGGTACTTGGTTCCAATTTGCCATTGCTTTAGCTGAGACTAATCAACTCATTGGAGATTGTGCACTTCATACGCTTTTAGACGAACCCCGTATTGTAGAAATCGGGTTTACTCTTTCTCCAGGATACCAGGGGAATGGATATGCAAGTGAGGCTGTTAGTGCGTTATTGGATTATATATTTAAAGTATTAGGAAAACACAAAGTAATTGCACATACAGATGTTAGAAATAACAAGTCTATTGCTTTACTTGAATGTGTTGGTATGAGGCGAGAAGGGCATTTTTTACAAAATTACATGTCAAAAGGACAGTGGGTTGACGAATATCAATATTCAATTCTTAAGTCTGAATGGGAGAGTACCTCAAACCTGTTAATTTAAGGAAAGAAAGAGTTTTTCGTTGTGTTAAGCTGGAAAACCCATTACCGAAAGTTATAAAGTTTCACAACTCTACTTTACTTGAAGATCGTTGAGCTGCTTAGACGGCTCTTTTTTCTTGTTCAAACAAAGGGCATGTTAGTTAAATAAAGTAAAAAATGGCGGTTTCTGTGGCTATTGAATGTCCACAGAAACGCCGCCCTATTATTTTGATGACTTATAATAATGATTAAATGAAAAAACTTTTTAATTGTTTGTTTGCTCTACGTATTTTTTAAAATTATTTAAAATCGCCTGCCACCCTTGTTGTTGTAACTCAATTGAATTCGTAGTCTCGGCATCAAAAGTTTCAATTACTTCAGTTTCGTTTCCTCTGTCGATAAAAGTGATTTTCACTTTTCTTCCATCGTCTATTGTATAAGCAATTAACTTATGTAGTTTTATTTCATTATAAACTCCTCCAAAATCGAAACCAAAACTACCATCTTTGGCTTCCATTCTTGAAATGAATTTCCCGCCCTCTCTTAAATCATTTTCAGCAAAAGGGGAGTGCCATTCATCTGAAGCAAAGTTCCATTTTGTCATATGAGTTGGTTTTGTCCAATATTCCCATACCTTTTCAACTGGTGCTTGAACAGTTGTTTCTACTGTAATTTCCTTAGATATTTCCATTTTTATCTGCCTCCTTTTAAAATGAATAATTTAAGCGGTTTTTCCAAAAGTTACCTTGCTATATTATAATTTATATTGAAAAGAGAATCTATTCTGAAACTTGATTAATGGATGGGTAAGATTTATTTGTTCATTGTGATGAAGGTAGCGGGTGGACAGTTATGTTAATCTGTTATATGTAAATTCTATCTAATTGTTCCTTGCATTTATATTGTTCAAGACAACACTATCTATGTAATGATTACGGAAAATCTTTTAATGATATGACTAATACGCTATTTTCAGGCTCTCAATACCCTGAAAAAAGGTAAAAACTTTGTATTTGAAAATCGAGTTGAGCACATGCTTATTTCAACGTGTCAAAAATATAATTATACAACGATTGGGATATTAAGGAGTGTATAAAAAAGCTCGTATAAACAGTCTCATTATTGTTCAATCATTTGGTTTGCAATTTCCATAATTTCATTTTTGTGTTGTTCTTTAGGAATTTCACCATTTGTATAAGCGATATTGTAGGAGACTCCATCTGAATTGAATGATAGAGAATTACTTGTATAATAAGCAGTTACACCACTGTTTAATTTAACCTCTTCCGAATTAGAACTATCCAATTCTTCTTCACTATTAATAGCAGTTATCATTAGAATAATTGATTTCTCAGAATTACCTTTTGAGAAGGTTTTAAATTCAACCATCAAATTTTTGCCATCACGAGACATATCGTTAATAGTAGGTGGTTGAAAAGGCAGAGCATCGAAAGGGAGAACTTTAGGCAATTTCATTTTGAATGGAAGTGCTGTAAGTCCTTCCTTAACTGAAAGTGCTTGATAAATGATTGGCATCTTTTCCTTTTGTGTGTTTGTAAGATTATTCATTTCTCTCTCTCTTAAATTAGAAGTATCAAGAATCCTGTTTTCATTGTTTTGGCAACCAACAAGCAAAACCAAAACAATAGTAGACACTGCTATTATTTTCTTCACAAATATACCCTCGTTCAAGTTGTTAATATTTTTTACGATTTTACTCTATAAAAGTTTCATTATCCTTTTCTTTGCATTTGATAAAATTTGAATATCCTATAAAACAACAAATTTTACGAATACAGCTTTGGAGAACACCACGTCTGGAAACTAAGAAAACAATCTGTATCATTAATAAAGGTATACAGATTGTTTTCTTAGTTTTTTTTAAGGATAGTTTTAAATCGAACAGCCGTCAGGACCACAAACACCAATATCGGTTTCGCCGAACTTTTTCAGTGTTGGTTTAATGCCTTCTTCTGCAATTTTTATACCCACTTTAAATACTTATTCTAAAGGACCCTTCGTAATCTCCGTAAGTTTTGAATTGATAGCGAAGATCTTTCCATTCACATGAGTAATACCGAATCCCGCAAGTCTTTTCGTATGCATATCTAAATACTTTTCAGCTGTTTCTTTTGTTTCGAAAAGGTAAATGCCTCCTGCTTCCTTTGTTTCCTGATTCTCAGTCCAAATTTTCCAAATGAAGCCTTCTTCTTCATTAATACTCTTTGCTAAATCTGTAAAGGCTCCTGCCATTTCATCACCAAATGGACCATCCATGTGGAAATCTACTTGTAGTAAGTATGCCATTGTCGGCCTCCTAAATTAATTGTGTCCTGCCTTTTATCTTCTAACTGTTTTTAGAGCATTAGACCAAGCGACCACTTCATCCAACATTTTGTTTAAAACTTCTTCATGGTGAGGTGCTGGATTGAATTTCGTCATATCTTGGAAATCTGTGAACAGACTCATATTTACGCTTGGGCCTACTACAGCCACCTTTGGAACACTTAAAATTAAACGTAAGTCATTTGTTACGGTAACGCCAAGGGTAGAACCGTAACTTACAACCCCAGCCGCTTTATGGTTCCATTCAACATATAGATAATCAATGGCATCTTTTAATCCAGATGAAACCGATTTATTATATTCTGGTGAAACAAATACAAACCCATCAAATTCGCTAATTTTTTGTGACCAAGGTTTTGCTTCTGGTGTTTCATAATTACCTCCTGACATAATAGGTGGGATGGACTCATTGAATCTTGGAAGGTTGTAATCTTTAATATCCACTAATTCGTATTCTGCATCAGTGCGTTTATCAGCAATGGATTTTACCCATTCCGCCACGTTTAAATTTACTCGAGAATCCCGAGTACTTCCTGTTATAATACCGATTTTACCCATTTCTATTCCTCCTAAAAATTCTATTAGAATAACCTTCTAACTTAAACGTTGCATTCGTGTAGAAAGATATACTTATCTTATAAATGAATTGTAGAGCTTATTTGAAATTAACAACACCAATAATTATATGGATTTGTTGTTTATCCAACTCTTTAAAGAAATTGTTGAAAAAGTAGGAGGGAAATCAAAATGACAGCCCTTCCTTATTTAATTTCTGGGAGGAATTATCGTTTGACAATTAAATCATGATAATATTTCATAATTTGGAAAAAGTAATGTATAGGAAAGGAGGGTTAACGAATGTTTGGGAAAAAGTATTTAACAGGATTGGCAGTTTTGCTTGCGATGATTGTGGTTATGAGCACTTCAGGCTCACTCGGCGTATTAGCCGAATCCGGTGCCATAACACAACCCTTGGAGACGGTGAAATCGATTGAGGTCGAGTTGAACGATGATTCCTTTAATCCGAAAGTCATCACGATTCCGAATGGAACAACAACAACGTTGATATTGAAAAACAAAGGGAAGAAAGAGCACACTTTCACAGTGGAAAAGCTGGGAATTGATGCCGAGGTCCAGCCAGGAAAGGAAAAAACCATTACCGTGAAACCGACACAGACTGGTACATATGAACTGATATGTCGGTACCATTTCCAGGAAGGAATGGTTGGACAAGTAATAGTCAAATAACAAGCAAGGCCAATCAGGCCTTGCTTGTTAATAATGAGTTTGTATCACTGAATAATTTCAAAAACAGTACCTTGGTTAAAGTCAGTCACTTTCATAGAGCCATAAACTCCTAAATATAGTTTGGTTTGATCGAGATTCGTCCCCAGACTAACATAATGAGCTGCCCCGGAACCAAAATTATAATCGGTTTGAATAACACTATAATCATTAAGTTTACCATCTGTTCTAATCCTTGTATAAGCTAATACCCCTCGAGCCGGAGACCCGGATTCTTCCTTCCGGGCAATATCAGTAAACAAGACACTTCCTGTTAAAGCGGGGATTTCATTCCCCATATAGGCTTGCACTCCTGTAAGGGCAGTTCCTCCAAATTTATCGGGTCGGGGATCACTATGAAAATAACTAGTTAAGGGCTGAAGACGACAGGCTGAATATTTTACTGCTTCATCATAAAAAGAGATTGTTTTCTCATCCAATGACGGATTTTCAGAGCAGCCCCTTATAATCGGAGTAGGGAACACACCTTCCCACGCTCGCCAGCCAAAGTTAATAAATCCTTCTTGGTCAACTTCGGCGTTTCTTAAAAAAGCTTGAACAAGCCTGGTAACCGGTATTGGTTTATACTGGCCGAATGAAAAAATAGACTCTATCAAATCCTGTCCGACATTTCCCGCATATTTAATATATTGATTATTAAACCTTTGAAATGAAATGCCTGGTATATTCCGTACTCCTTTAGCCATCACCATAAGTGTTTCCTGAATAGGTACGGGAAGTTCATTAAACCGTGTGACTACAGGTGGACTCTGAATATATGTATTTTTACCTACGTCAATTTCAATTATTTTACCGGCGATTTCCATATCATTCTGGCTTAAATTGAATGGATCATAGCCTGATCCGCCATCTCCGTTGGTTAAAACAAGCTTTCCTGTTTCAGGTGAAAAGTTTAAGCTATTGACCCCATTGTGATTATAAAATGGTCTTCTTAAGTTAAGTAATGTCCGTTGTTTTTGAGATTGACCATTCGATTGTAAAATCCATTCTTCAACTGTATCAATATGATCATATTGAGTTTCTCTATTTGTCCACCTTACGTTTAACGTTTTGGGATCACACGGGTCAGGGGAATAAGATTCAGGAAGAGCACCTGGACCTTGTGTTCCAGCAACTGAATAATGCAGATAAAACAAACCGTTATAATAAAATTCGGGATGAAACGCTAGCCCCAGCAATCCCCGTTCATCATATCCGCCACCCAAAGCTCCTAGTTTTATGACTCGCGGGCGAATATCTAAAAAAGTCCGTATCACTCCGTCTCTTATGTAAAAAATCTCCCCTACCTGGGTTGCAATAAATAATGCTTCTTTTGCGTCACCCGGAAGTATAGCTGCTTTCAAAACAGTCGGTAAATTTACCTTACTTACAATAGGCCGTAAACGAACCTTCACCTTTGTCAGCAAACTTTACACCCCTTCTTAGTTTTCTTTTTATAAGAATATGATTAGAACTGTTTTATTAACACTTCATTAGGGTTTGGAATTGCATCATAACCTGTCATTGAGCAGTCCATGTAAGTTCTATATCCCTATCAAATAATTTTTGCACTTGAACTAGATTTTGATCTACCTCTTTTCAATTCAGGAATAAGGCTATTTCATCAGCAAGTTTGCCCCTTACAAAAGAGCTCTTGAACGCATAAGGTAAGTAAAAAGTAGGTGTACTATGTTTTAAAAAATATGTTTCAGAGAGGAGATTTTGTATGGGATCATCTTGTAACAAGAATAAAAAAGATGGAAGGGATCAAAACTCTCATCCTAAATATCGAAACTTACCTCGTCTTTGGTCTGAATTATCCTATGCGGGTGAAAAGAGAGTACCACAGCCAATCGATTCCACTGCGGGTTCCTGGCCAACCTTTTTTTTAAGAAGAGATTCATCTGGTAATTTCTTAGATCCAGATGGAAATGAAATAGTCTTTGCTATTCATCATCCAGATACGATAGATTTTGAGGGGCAAGAACTAAGACAAGTACAGGAAATATTACAAAATCTCACATCTGAGCAAATTACAATCGCGGAATATTGGGGATCAGGTCCTGCGACGAAACAATGGACCCCAATTATTGATCGGTTGATTGACACATATGGTTTGACGCCTGTTAGAGCTGCACGCCTGCTTGCTAACGTACAATCAGCTATTAATGATGCGTTTGTCGTAACATGGTATCTAAAATATCGTTGGGATATCCCCCGTCCAAACCAGCTAGATCAAAATTTACGGACCATCATCTGTACACCAAAGTTTCCATCGTATCCATCTGGCCATGCGACCATCTCTGGTTGTGCTGAAGCAATATTAAGCTATTACTTCCCGGCAGAAACAGAAAGATTACGAGAGTTAGCTGAAGAAAATGCGATGTCACGGGTTTATGGTGGGGTTCATTATAATCTAGATGGATTGAACGGACTTACATTAGGGAGGCAAATTGGACAAATTGTCGTCAACGAACTTCGAACCCAGCGAGACAGTGACATGTTAAGGATAGAGTTACCTGAAACAGAAGACCGCAATGCACAACTTCCCCCACCTCCATATAAACAAGTCATTCCTTTTCCAAGAGGAAGGGAATGCTCATCTTTATTAGATCCACGGGAAGATCCGTCTGCAAGGTAATTTATCCTAATTGAAAACCCCCTTTATGGCCTGGTGACTGGGTTTTTGTCATAGATCGCAAATTAAATTCCATTAAAATGGAAAATAGAGAATGCTAATTACACAATTGACACAAAGGAATTAAGAAATTTTAGGTATTCTAATATAGGGGCCATTCTTGAATAAAGATTTGCGCCAGTATAAGGGCCATATTGGTGCATAAACGCACGGTAGCATAAGCATACCTATATTAAAGGGAGGTATGTTAAATTGAAAAAGGTTATTATAAGTATGCTATTAATGGTTTGTTTTGGTTTTAGTGGACTTTTTATTTTTAGTAATAACTTAGGGAACACAGTTGCACTTGCCATTTCCAAGGGCGAAAAGCAACCTAAGGACGTTTGTATAGAAGAATAAAGAAAAAAGTGGGAAGAATTTGATAAGAAGGTGTTAAAGGATATATTTAAAGGCTTTAACCTAGATTTATCAGAGTACCAAGAAATTATCTATGATGATTTGATGTTAAAAGTAGGAGAAAATCTTAATATTCATTCTGACAAGCTTTCATTAAAATCTTTATTCATCGGTACCAATAGTGGTACAAACAATTATTCTTAAAGAATGGCTTAGAAGGAACAGAAGGTTATATTCTTTATAAAAGAACCGACGGAAGCAATGTCAAAAAAAGTTACACAAGATGGGTGAAGTCTGGGGTGTTATGACAGTAGATGAAAAGAAGGCAAAAAGGTTTAAAATAAAACGATTCGATTGGAGCAAATGCTCTGAACGTTAATATCCCCAAGACAATTTATAGACATAGCTTAATGCTTGTAGCACTGACGGGGTACCAACCTAAATTTTGTTCAGCAAAAAAACAGCGGAAAGTCCCGCTGCTCTCTTAACACCAACCGCCTTCATCACAGTCGGTGTATCTAGCTTGTGGATGTTCGGTAGTTGTCACATGCTGATATATTTTTTGTTGGTCTGTTTCGAAATGATGATCCATTTGGATTGAATACCCATTAGGCAATTGAATGTTTCCGATTTTCTCATTTTCTAAGTAAAGTTCAATCTCGCCATTTTTTAATTTTCCTACTATACGGTCCGTAACGTCTATTTTCTGTTGTTTTAAAACCATATGATTCATCCTTTCAGAGAGTCTCTGGAGATAGTGTTCCCTGATTAGCCAGATTATTATTAGGGCTTTTAGCAAAATAAGAAAGGAAAGCCTCCATATAGAAGTAAAGGGGAAGGTTTGTTCAATAAAAAGTGTAATTGTTTCTAGCTATTCTAATTGCAATCTGTGAGGAGATTGATTATGTTCGTACTTTATATGCTGTTTGCAATAGCGGGGATGGCGATATTGCTATGCGTTCTAATTTTCTTTACCTACAAAATAGTAAGGGACAAAAAGAACGTTTACTCGTGGTTCACCTTGATAATAACACTCCTCTTTTTAGGTCTTGCCATTTGGCAATGTTTATACTTTTTTAACATTAGACTTTAATTTTTATTAAAGTAACAAGCTTTAGTGAAAGAAGAAATAATTGATTTTATGATTAAGTGCATATTTAATTATTCCATTCAAGGGCGCATTCCTATAAGGATCAGCACTTATTTTCTATTTTAGGACCTGATTCTTGAGGAATGCCAATTTAAAATGAATAAAATTAGAAATAAGAAAAGACCAACAACCCGTTAGTCTTTTCGCTGATAAATATAATCATTTAAATGAATGTCATAAGTGAGCCACCAATTGCTCCAGTCACCACAATAATCCAAGGAGGTAATTTCCAATACACTAACATACTAAATAAAATCGCAGCAAAAGCAAAATCAATTGGAGCTAATATGGAACTGGTCCAAATAGGTTGATAAAATGCCGAAATTAAAATCCCAACAACTGCTGCATTCACACCCATTAATGCTCCTTCTATTTTTGGGTTGCGACGTAAAGAATCCCAAAAAGGCAATGTACCTAAGATAAGCAGGAACGCAGGCAAGAAAATTGCTATCGTTGCAAGTAATCCTCCTTGCCACCCATCCATAACTGCACCTAGATATGCAGCAAATGTAAATAGAGGACCCGGTACAGCTTGTGCAGCACCGTAACCAGCTAAGAATGCTTCTTCGCTTAACCATCCAGTCGGTACAAATTCACGTTCAAGTAAAGGTAAAACGACATGCCCCCCACCAAAAACTAAAGAACCTGAGCGGTAAAAGCTATCGAACATTGCAATCCAACTTAAAGAGGTTATTTCTCTCAATATAGGTAAAAGGAAAAGTAAACCAAAAAACAAAGATAAACAGATAAGGGCAAATCCACGAGATATAGGAAAATGTATTCTTGAGTCATCACTTTCAGTATGTTGTCTATAAAGAATAAATCCAATAATTGCTGAAATGACTATGACACCAACCTGAGTGAATGCTGTCTGCCATAAAAGCGTAACGACCAAGGCAAACAAGGCTAGAGATTTTCGTTTTAAATCAGGGGTTAGTTTTTGTGCCATCCCTAATATGGCGTGTCCTACAACGGCTACGGCTACTATTTTTAATCCGTGAATCCAACCGGCATCACCATACTCTAGTCCCTGCAAGATTAAGGCAAATATAATTAGAGCAATTACAGAGGGCATGGTAAAACCAAGAAATGATACAATTCCACCTAGTACTCCTGCTCGCATTACCCCGATTCCAATTCCTACTTGACTACTTGCCGGACCAGGTAAGAACTGACATAAAGCAACTAAATCAGCGTAACTTTTTTCATCCATCCATTTTTTTCTTTGGATGTACTCATTATGAAAGTAGCCTAGGTGGGCAACGGGTCCCCCAAATGAGGTTAACCCAAGCCTAGTTGAAACGAGGAGGATTTCTAAAAGAGTCTTAATATTACTTTTTTTATGATTCTGTTTCATTTGTTGTCACCTTCAATTCTTTTTAATCTTTGATTTCTTTAAATAGCTCGTATGCTTTTTTTCTTGCCTCATCAAGCACCGTATTCCCTTTTTCAGTGGTGGTATAATATTTTCTGATTTTCCCTTCTACATTTCTATTTTCTCTTACTAAAAGTCCATCCTCCTCCATATGGTGCAGGATAGGGTAGAGAGTACCCGAGCTGATATCATAACCGTGCTCTTTAAGTTCTTCGAGCATCCATGCACCAAAAATAGGGTGTTCCTTAGCATGGTGTAAAATGTGTATATGAATAAAGCCAAGAAATAACTTACGTAATACTTTATCTTCCATACCATCACCTCCATTATAAATATCGGGGTTCAATATCGTATTTCGATATCGGAAGTATATAATATACTATTTTTAATTTCAATGTAATAATTGATCATTTACATAATCTTTACATTTGTGTCATGTAGAAATTTTTTTCGTATTCTGCAATCGGGCGTGTTTAAAGAGGAACGCGTCTTTTTGAATAGGATCATTTAATTAAACGAACGACAAATATAAAGTCTAATTTACTTAAGTTAATAAGGCAGATCCTTTTGGAATGAATAAATGGAATTAAGCGTCCTAGGTGAGAATATAGTAGATAAAAACTAGGAGTGAGGAAAGCGTATGTCCTTTTTAACTGGAAAATACATTGAAGTTGATTCTGGAGTTGAGTTGTTTGTACAAGAAGCTGGCAGCGGAGAACCTATCGTGTTTATCCCCGGGTTTACATTTACAACGGAAGTTTTTTCTAAACAGGTAGAATATTTCTCAAAAACAAATCGAGTGATTGTTGTTGATCCAAGGAGCCATGGCAGATCGACAATGGTCATTCATGGAAATGATTATGTCACCCATGGATCGGATTTACATTCGGTACTTCGGTCGTTAGATGTTAGAAATGCTACTCTTTTAGGGTGGTCTTTTGGTTGTTTAACAGTTTGGGAGTATATAAAGCAAAATGGTTTGGATAATATCAAATCCTTAATCCTTGTCGACATGCCGCCTAAGTCTTTATCTACGGAAGCTGATGATTGGGTTGAAGGGCCACTAGATGATATTTCAGCAATCTATAATTCTTATTTACGAAATTCAAGCGGACAAAGGGAGTTCATTTCAAGTTACATAACTCAAGTAATGGTGCAAAGAGAACTTGAGGAAGAGGAATTAACCTGGCTGGTTGAGCAGTCTTTAAAAACTCCCTATTATATTGCAGGCAATTTGTTTGCTTCAGGCATGTTTTCTGATTATCGAGATGAAGCAAGAAAAGCAAGCCAGACTGTTCCTACATTAGCCGTTGTAGCGGAGCATTGGGCTGATGCTGCAGTTAGTTATATAGAACGAATGACACCGGAAACACAAACAGAAGTTCTTGGTGGACACATGATGTTTTGGGAGCATAGTAAAAAGTTCAATGAGATTGTTAACAATTTTATAAAAAAGAAATAATTAATGCTTCCCGAAGTTTATCGAATGTTAAAAAGCAATTGAGAAATTGCTCGAGTTTGCTTGTACTCCCACTTATTTCTTGATTGAATTGTGTTAATGGGGTACTTTTGTTATAATGGTATCAACTTTTTAGAAATGGAGGTTTTCCTTTTGACAGCATCAATGAGATTAAGATTCCCATTTTTCATTCGTTAATTGAATACGATTGAAGGCTCTGCCTATGTTCAGAGCAACGGGATTGGTCTGTCTATTTTTAGGAAAACCTATATTTAACGGTTATTTTAAAAGAGGGATAAGTCTCCCTCTTTTTTTGTTGTCTTTAAAAATAAAAAGATCGGTACGGGCTTGTGAATGTAGGGAGCATTTTAAATAAATATTATAGAAATGGGTTGTTAATCAATGAACACAATAAATAATGATATCAAGGAGAATTGGCTAAAGAATATTATTCTCTTTTTAAGCAGCCAGACTATCTCGCTTTTTGGATCGTCCTTGGTTCAATACGCAATCATGTGGTATATAACGCTAGAGACGGAATCTGGTGTGATGATGACTCTGTATATCATTTGCGGTTTTATTCCGACCTTTCTTTTATCTCCAGTAGCTGGGGTTTGGGCAGATCGCTACAACCGAAAAATATTAATTATTTTAGCGGATGGACTCATCGCATTGGCTACACTCATTCTGGCTACTCTCTTTTTAATGGGATTTGATTCGATTTGGCTGCTATTTGTGATGGCTGCCGTTCGGGCTTTTGGTACAGGAATACAAACACCTGCTGTAGGAGCCATTTTGCCGCAAATAGTTCCAAAAGATAAGCTGACTAAAGTAAACGGAGCAAATGGAAGTATTCAAGCTGTTATTATGTTCATATCTCCAATGGTCAGTGCCGCTCTACTAGCAATGACTTCGATTGAAATCATATTTTTTATCGATGTCATTACGGCAGCAATTGCGATTGTGACACTACTTGCCTTTTTAAAAATCTCTGTACATGAGAAGGCAGCGGAAAAACAAACAACAAGCTACTTTAGCGACTTTAAACTAGGGTTACAATATGTAAATAACCATGCGTTTCTAAAGAAGTTCTTCATGTTCTTTGCCGTCTTCTTTGTATTAATGGCACCTGCAGCATTCTTGACTCCACTACAAGTTACACGCAGCTTTGGTGGTGATGTATGGCGGCTAACCGCAATTGAAATTGCCTTTTCCATTGGCATGATGGTGGGTGGAGGAATCATTGCTTCATGGGGAGGCTTTCCAAATAAAATGAAAACGTTGGGATTCGCAAGTGTGATTATGGGAGTCTGTACATTTGCGCTTGGCATCGTTCCGGTATTTTGGATTTACTTAGTTTTCATGGCCATATTCGGAATCGCCATGCCTATTTTTAATACACCAGCAACCGTTTTGTTACAGGAGAAAATCGATGAAGATTATTTAGGCAGAGTTTTTGGCGTAATGGGGATGATTTCAACCTCGATGATGCCGCTTGGAATGCTAATATTCGGTCCAATCGCAGATATAATCAAAATAGAATGGCTGTTAATAGGAACCGGTGTATTCATTATCATCCTGGCGATTCTTTTAGGCCGAAACAAAGTATTAATTGAAGCGGGGAAACCTGCACTGAAAGAATCATAATTTGAAACAGGGAAAAAGGAACGATCCAATAGGGTTTGTTCCTTTTTCTATATTAAATGCATTTTAGCAACTTCCACTAATCAACACCCTTTGTAAATTTTAATAATAAATTATTCTATTATTCAACTGGATGACTAAATCATATTGAAATGTTTAAATACTTCTCTTATATCATTTTGTTTGGATTCTGGGCAGGGATGTACCCTAGAGCTTTGAGAATATCTCCTAGCAGACACTTTTGGGTGAAGTCTACAAACTTCTTTCATGTGTGCAATCCAGCATGATTTTGCAGAATACCCATAGGTTTCTTTAACAAATTCTTGAATTTGTTTATAAGTAGCCATATTTTGCATCCCTTTTTTGGGTAATTATACAATGTTTGTAGGCATTTAACATTAGTATAGAAAGGATGCGTAAAAAAGTGTAGGTTAGTTTTAAAGGAGTGATAATTATGGAATTAAAAGCTTTTAATGAATTTTTATATTTACATAAAATATTACCATTCAAAGAAAATGAGAAGTGGAAAAAAATAACAACAGAGTACAAATTTAAAACTAGGGAAGAGTTGAAAGTACATAATAAAGAAATTGGTAGAAAATTGAAGGAATTCGGATTTAATAAAGGTTTATACATATATGTAAATAGTAAATCTGAAATTTTATATATTGGAAAAGGAGTTAATAAAGGTAAAGGCATTTTGGAAAGAATAAAAAGTTACAGTGAAAAAGCCTGTATTGAGGATTACGTACCCAAAAGAAAGAGACACGAGAATTTAATGAATTTATTTAGAACAAATTTTGGAGAAATTAGCATATTTGTATACAACATAGAAAATGAATATGAAGCGATTGCGATTGAGGCCATGCTAACAAGAGTGTTGGATCCCTTATATGTGGACAAATATCTTCAAAATAATTTTTAAGAAACACGAGCTAAGGCACCTTTATTCAGTTGTTTAAAAAAATACTATACAAGGAGGTGAGCTAACGCTCTAGCTCAGCCTCCATAAAATCTAACGACGATGCTGGGCAAGGTCTATTACTCCTAATACTACGTGTGCTAAGCCAAAACCAAAAACGGTATTTGCAATCATCTTATTCGAACCTCGTTTTTGTTTTAAAGCGTAACCGGCAGCAGTAACAGCTGTACCTAATGCAGTTGGAATGATTCCTTCACGAATATTCATAGTAATATCCCCCTACATCGCATTTAGTTGGTGTTTGATCACCACCATTATTGTTGCCTATATAGGTATTAATATGCTATCTACAATGCCTTAGGGAGGCAACTTCTTTTTAGGTAAAATACTCTAATTTTGCTTCGGGGAAAAACTTCTCCATATAAGTGTAAAGATGTTTTTTAATATCCTCTTCTTCTTCTTTTTGATAAATATATTTACCTATTCCATATTTTCCCCATTTATATCTACGTTTTTCTTCATCTAATTCTAATTTTGTCATCGGGTAGTTTTTTTCAATTACTCTTTTTGCCGGCTTTGTAAAACGATGCTGGATAAATTCAAAGGTAAGGTCTTTCTTTGCTTCAGGAGGCAATTCAGCATCTAAACGCTCAAACATATGAAAGTATCCATCCTCCCATCCTTCATGAAGATAGATAGGTGCTACTATAAATCCAAGTGGATATCCAGCTCTTGCAACTTTTCCGGCAGCTTCAATTCTTTTTTCTAAGGGTGAAGTCCCGGGCTCAAAGTTTTTAATGATATAATCTGCATTCACACTAAAACGAAATCTTGTTTTTCCGTTATGTTTAGCATCAAGTAAGTGATCTACATGGTGAAATTTTGTAACAAATCTTAATTTGCCGTATTCTGATTTTCCAAAATGCTCAATGGCTCTTTTAAGAGTATGGGTTAAATGATCAATCCCTACAATATCGGATGTACAAGATGCTTCAAATCTTGTAATTTCTGGAGCACGCTCCTCCATATATTTGTCGGCAGCCTCAAGAATTTCCTCTACATTGACATATGTACGGATATACGGCTTACTTCCCATCGTCGTTTGTAAGTAGCAATAATGACAATGACCCATGCAGCCTGTAGCAAAAGGAATGGCATACTCTGCTGAAGGCTTCGAGGTGTCAAATTTAAGCGTTTTTCTAATCCCAACTACTAGTGTAGACTTGGCTACCCGGTATCTTTGAAATTCGTTATCACCGGGGAGATTTCTTACTTGATTGTGGGAAGTGGTATGCCTTATCTCGATATCTGTCTTATTAAATTTCTCATATAGTTCTTTTCCTAAAGGATAATCTAATGCATCAGGCTCAAAATAAACAAGTTTGGGTGTAAATGGTTTCATTCCAATATCCCTTCTGAATCATATCCATAATAATAATGATAGGCTTGGTTTGCTTCTTCTTCTGTAGTATAAACAGCCATTTCATTGGAGAGCGGATAATAAGTTTCATATAAAAACAAAGCTAATTCATCCGCTTTTTCAGGGTTATTAACAACTGCTGCTACTTGAATATTAGCTACATCTTGGGTATGGGGGTTACGATAAAAAACATAGACAATATCTCCGGCCTGATAATTTTGATTTTCCATTCCATCACCTTCGTTTTATTAGTCCTATTATGATTCTGCCATTCATTCTGAAAAATTATGATTTCTTAATTATGGAAAGGGATGAACATGGAGTAATAAATTTATATTTGGCTCATAATAATTTTGATTTATACAATATGAAGGAGTTGGATGTAACTTGGAAATGAATTCTAGAAACTCTACTGAAGCTGCACTTATCCATTATAAAGAAGGGCTTGGAATGTTTGCCGAAAAAATGCCTGAATTTGTCAGACAGTTTAATTCGTTTACTGAAGAGTGTTTTAAAGAAGGAGCATTAACTCAAAAACAAAAACAGTTAATCGCATTAGGAATAAGTATTCATGCTCAGGATGAGTATTGTATCATCTATCACACAAAAGGATGTCTTGATCAGGGATGCTCAGAGCAGGAAATTCTTGAAGCTGTAGGTGTGACGGCGGCATTTGGTGGGGGAGCTTCCATGAGTCAAGGGGTTACTCTTGTTCAGGAATGTATAAATGAGATGAGTCATTTGAAACAGTAAAAGTGTTAAATGACAGATAACGATTTTGATAAATTTTAGGTGAAATCGTAAAGGTTTCATCTTTTTTGTTGTATATAGGTATTTATATTTGAATAACCTTCTAGGCATTTTGTTCATACCATAATTCAGGAGGGGAAGTCATGGATTCAATAGGGGTCTTTTTACATGAATTGTTAACGCTTTATGGAATTGCCATTTTGGGTTTTATCGCTAGTAAAAGCGGAATCCTGAATGAAAATGCAAATGATGTGTTAACACAATTGATTCTTTACATTACATTACCAGCCTTGATTTTATTTTCATTAGATATCTCATTTTCTTATACGTTAGTCAAAGAATTTTTGACGCTCATCGCTATGTCTGTTTATATACTTGGATTATCCAGTCTTCTAGCCTTTTGGATGAGAAGGCGTTCTCAACTTCTGGAAAAACAAAAAAGTGTGTACGAAGGATTGATCATTTTTGGAAACCAAGGATTTATCGGTTACGCAGTCATTTTTATTGTTTTTGGAAACGAAGGAATTATTTACTTAACGATGTTTAATTTATGTTATTTATTACTTATTTGGTCGTATGGCATATACCTTTTTAGCAAAAATAATAATGTTATGGGATGGAAAAATATATTCTTGAATCCGGGGATTCTATCCACAATAGCAGGATTAGCTATTTTTTTATTGCCGATAGGCTGGCCAAGAATGGTTTCGAATGGTCTTGAAATGGTAGGAAAGATGACAATTCCTCTATCCATGATCATAATAGGAAGTTTAATCGCTAATGTTAAATACATGTCCCTTGTTTCCGCGTTGAAAAATAGCTCACTGTGGAAAATGGCGATAGCAAAACTTCTATTGATCCCCTTACTGTTAATCCCATTTGCTGCTTTGTCCGTACCAACTTCATTGCTGCTGATCGCTGTTATTGTGTCTGGAATGCCCTCCGCACCAACAATTTCCCTTTATGCACAAAAATATGGCGCTGACGCTTTTTTTGCGTCTTTAGGTGTTTTGCTAACCACATTGTTATGTATAATGACCATTCCGTTTCTATATTTAGTTGTAGATCTTTTAACTCATTAAAATATGATAAAAGCACGATAGTAGAATGGGAATCTAAAAACAGTTATAAAATTATTGCAAAAGACGATTTAAAAAATCTACATGCTGCCTATCTTTGTCTAGCACTTCCTCAATCAATTGGCGGCTTTCTAGGTCTAGATCCCCTTTTACAATTTCTTCAGATATTTGAATCCCATAATAATCTTCTCCTGTTAAAGCACTTTCGATAATACCTGAAGAAGTATCAGGAATCTTAAATTGACTAATAAAGCCTTGAATAGAACCAATAACCCCTTCATCATCTACTGGCGTACCTCCGAGGTTTTGAATTCTTTCCGCAACTTTAAGGGCATGGTTCTTATGATCTTGTTGAATTCTTTGAAATTCACTTTTTATGTAAGGGTCTTTTAATTTTTGTATATGGTGCTCATAAGCATGGATCCCCATGTATTGACCCTTCAGAAATTTATTTAATGTATCTATTACATTGTTAACTTCCATTTGTATTCACTCCTTTTTCTGTGAAAATAATCTTTTATCTGTTAGTAGGTATAGATCATTACTTGAGTGGTCATCCTAAATTTTACAATAAGAAAGCTGAGCTACCTTGTGGAGAGGTATCTCGTATATATTATTGTGGACTTGGCTATACTAACTAGTTTGTAGCGGTTCTTTATATAGCTCTTTGTTGATTAACATAGAGTAAATCGTACGAAGCATTCGATGGCCTGTGGCTACGAGTGCTTTTTTCTTTCCTCTTCTTGCTGCAGTAGACCAATATTTTAGTGCGAACCATTTATTTCTACTTCTCGATGCAGCCCAAGCAGCTTCACATAAAGCAGATTTAATATGAGGATTCCCTTTAGTTGTACGTGTACTCTTTCTCTTTCCTGCACTCTCGTGATTTCCTGGGGATAATCCTGCCCAAGAAGCAAGGTGCTCAGATGAAGGAAACTGGCGCATATCTACCCCGATTTCTGCGATAATTACCGAAGCGGTATTTTTACTTATACCTGGTATAGACGTTAGGATAGCTACTTCCTCTTGGTAGCTTTTAAGTATCTGGTCAATTTTTTGGTCAATTTCATCGGTCAGAGACTCCAAGTATTCAATATGCTTCCAAGACTGTCTGATTAAAAAAAGTTGATGATTGTTAATCGTTCCAAATAAGGAATCGGAAATACTTTGTTTTTTGTGTTGCATCCGTCCATGAATAGAGGATTCTACTTCTTCCTCATCTATATAGCCTTTTTCTAGAAGACGTGCAAGCAACTTTCGGCCAGACACTCCAAAGACATCGGAGATGACGGAACTTAGCTTAATATTCGAACTCTCAAAAGTTTTTTGAATACGGTTCTTTTCAGAAGTGATATGTCCTATCCACTTTTTTCGAAGTCGAGTAAGATCCCGAAGCTCACGTATGTCTGAGGGTGGAATAAAACTTTTTTCTATCAAACCTACCCTTAACAACTTGGCTATCCATTCTGCATCACTTACATCGGTCTTACGACCAGGGACGTTCTTAATCCTTTGGGCGTTAGCTAAGGTGATATCAAAAAAGTCTTCCAGAATATTAAACACTGGCTTCCAATAAACACCTGTACTTTCCATCGCAAGGTGTGTAACTTGTTTTTCTTCTAGCCATTTTAAGAGACGAAATAAATCTTTTGTAAAGGTAGGGAAAGTCTCAATCTCAGTTGTTAACTCGTTATCATCGTTCCCTTTAAGTACACAAACAACAATACTTTCCGCATGAACATCTAAACCTGCACAACGTTCCAACAATACTTCCATCATAACCACCTATTCTTAAACAAGATCATAAACAGGGAACGAGTTTGACAATAAGTATTTTTCTGTCCGTAGTCACCCGATTGCAGGTGCTCACAAAGGGTTGAACTCCAAACTCATTCAAGCAGTTTTTGTTACAGGATCGAGGTCACCAAAAAAAGACACGCACTGAACCTGCTTATGTCATCTATCAGTATGGACGGGGTTTAAACATTTTCATGCCTGGGTTGGGAGTAAAATTTAATCATGTTAGTTTTTGTATATTTTCTTCTATAAATTGCAGGTTATCCCCCTTGTGAAATTTTTGTTTTTGGAAATGATAAGAAGGAAATTCAAAAGACATAAAAAAGGAGTACCAATTAATGAGTAAAGATTTAAAGGAAAAAGTGCTAAAAATTATATCTGATCATAGAACAGGTATCTTGTCATCAGTTGAAAATAATAAGCCCCATTCACGATATATGACGTTTTATAATAACCATTTAACGTTATATACACCAACAAAAAAGGATACTGAGAAAGTAGAGGAAATAGAAAAAAATCCTGCTGTTTCGGTGTTATTAGGTTATGAAAAGAATGGGCAAAGTGATGCCTATGTTGAAATTACTGGGACAGCTGCCATTAATGATTCACAAAAATTGAAAAACCAATATTGGGATGAATCATATAAAAAATGGTTTGACAGTCCAGAAGATCCAAATTACGTGTTTCTACAGGTGCAGCCTGAAACTGTTCGTTTATTAAATATGGATGGTGAGCCGCCTCAAGAACTTACTTTAGGTAATTGAGGAAACTGAGTCTGACTCCATAAATTGGCTCTTCTTTCGATCATTTTAAAGAGAAAGAAGAGCCGTCAATAATTTCAACATCTTTCCTTGTTTTTACCACATCCATTAATTTAAAAAGCGCCTCATCTTTCCTCTTAGCCTCAATCATACAATCAATTTGCGGAACACTGCCTCGTATTACGTTAAGGAATCTAAAAAACATATCGATATCAACATAATCTGAGTGATGGCGAAATGCTTTAGCACTCTTTGGACTTGATATATGCATTTTTATTGGGAGCGGGGAATCTCTCCAAGTCCCCACAACTCTATCCCAGTTGGTTTCCCAATTTGGATCTTGGTGATAGGCAAGATGGTGATGATAATCGAAAACTAGCGGGATATTCAGTTTTTCACATAAGTAAAGTGTGTCCTCTAAGGTAAAAGAAGTATCATCATTTTCAAGCATAATCATTTTTTGAATCTTTTTTGGGACGTCCATCCAATTATCGACAAAACGTTCAAGTGACATGTCGGTTTCTTTATAATTACCGCCAACATGCATGACACAGCGATGAGTCGGGTCAATCCCCATCGCCTTTAATAATAAGTAATGCAGCTTTAAGGTGCTTATTGAATTTTTCAAGATGTCCTTCTTTTTAGAATTGATGAGAACAAAGTGGTCTGGATGAAAATCAATTCTTATATTATGTGTTTTTGCAAAATCCCCAATCTCACGAAGCGGTTCTTTTAACGGTTTTATATAATTCCAATCAAGAAGCTCTTCATGGTTGGCTAAAGGAATAAGGCGAGAGGTTAATCGATAAAAATGAATATCTGACGCTGCATTATGTTTTAACAGTCTTAGTGTATTGTGCAAATTCGATAGTGCAATACGTTCTAATTTCCGAATGGCCGCTTCCCGATCATCAATTTTCTGGAATTGGGCGAAAGTCATTGTTTGCGAAGGGGATGCATTTTTAAGTTCCATACTCATTGCGACATAGCCTAGACGTACAATCGTCATTCATTCCACCTCATCAAAAATATGTCATTCTATTCTCCACGATTACCATTCCACCGCTGCACCTGAAATACGTTTGATACCTCGAATGGCAGCTATTTCTTCAACAAGTCTATGCATAGCAAGGTTCTTTTGTTTTGCTTCTATCATTATGTCAAAGTCTTGATTTAGCTCCTTGGCCATCTTTAAGAAGGGAAGGACAAAATCAAGAGAAACAAAATCAGCATGGGAACGATAGGCTTGATCAGACTTTGGGGAAGAAATGTGGACTTTAGGTACAATATTAAAGTTTTTCCAAGTGTTAAATATACGGGGTAGATAAAGAGGGAGGTCACTCTCCTCATTATTCGCCATATAGTGATGATAATCGAGTACCATTGGAATGTTTTCCTTTTCACAAGTAGTGAGTGTTTCCGGAACATTATACGTTTTATCATCGTTCTCTAGCGTCATATGCTTCTTAATCTTTTCTGGCAATTTTTTTAGATTCTGATGGAATTGGTTTAATGATTTATTTTTATCCCCGTAGGCTCCGCCAATATGAATATTAATTAATCCGGTTTCGAGAGCATTCATGGCTCCCAGCATCTTAAAATGATAGTCCATATCTTTAACTGCATTCATTGTCACTTCTTCTCTTGGGCTTGTGAAAAGTGTAAATTGATTTGGGTGAAAGCTTACTCTAAGCTTAAATTGCTGAACTAGTTTTCCAAGTTCTTCCCATTCATTTTTGTATGGGGTAATGAAATCCCACATCACTTCCGGATGGGTTGCTAAAGGGACAAGTGAGCTGGAAAACCGATAACATTCGATTTCATGCGCAATATTATAATGCAAAATTCTTTTCGTGTGCTGTAAATTTTGTGCTGTTACTGATTTCAGCTTTTCCATTCGCTCATCTTTTGGAAGAGTTGAATAGCGTGCGAAAGTTACAGTTTTTGACGGACTTGCATCCCATAAGCCCAATGCATTTGCTACATAGCCGAAACGAATCTTCATCTGTTTTTTCCCCTTGAATAAGGTTATTTATAAGAGCACAAATCGTAATTTATTTTCTGCAATAATCTATTTCTGTATACAGATTATGAGACGTTATAGCTTTTCTAGAGTTTTAATTGTGAACCGACAGGGTTTGTTTGCGAAACTATGGAGTATATTTGCGAACCGACAGGGTTTGTTTGCGAAACTATGGAGTATATTTGCAAACCGACAGGGTTTGTTTGCGAAACTATGGAGTATATTTGTGAACCGACAGGGTTTGTTTGCGAAACTACAGGGGTGTTTGCGAACCTGCGCTATTCATTTACGAACCGGTCATTTGTTTGCGAAACGCACTCTTCATTGCTAGTGTCTTCAATATTCAGTATAGTTTAGATAAAGATGGTAAATAAATGAAGCTGAAGATAATGAAAGGAGAGGATAGCAAAAAATGTATGAACTTAAGACGAAAGAAACTGATGGCAGCGTCATTGAATTTATCGAAAAAGTCGAAAACACCAAAAAGCGGAAAGATGCATATGACTTATTGGATATCTTCACAGAAGTGACAGGTTTTCAGGCCAAGATGTGGGGGCCAAGTATTATTGGGTTCGGTTCTTACCATTATAAATATGAATCTGGGCACGAAGGGGATGCACCGCTTGTTGGCTTTTCGCCTCGCAAAGCAAAATTCAGTCTTTATTTTAATATGAGTGAAAAAGAACGAGAAAAGCTACTAGAGAGTTTTGGGAAGCATACAACAGGTAAAGCTTGTGTTTATATCAATAAACTAGATGATATAGATGTACAAATATTAAAGGAGCTAATAAAACAATCTGTTAGCTATTTAGAGAATAAATACCCTGAAAAATGATTTTAAAATAAAGCCAAGTTGGTGAAAGGGAGAAAAAATATGAGTATTGGAGCATTTTCTGTTAGTTTGACGGTAAAGGATATTCATGCTTCAAAAGCATTTTATGAGAAACTGGGGTTTACTGATTTTGGTGGAAATATCGATCAAAATTGGTTAATCATGAAAAATGAAGACTGTATAATTGGCCTGTTTCAAGGCATGTTTGAAAAGAATATATTAACCTTTAATCCTGGGTGGGACGAAAACGCTGAAGAGGTAAATCCTTTTAAGGATGTAAGGGTATTGCAAGAGGAACTTAAAGAAAAGGGTATAGACTTTATTACGGAAGCCAATTTAGAAACTGAAGGCCCAAGCAGCTTTATGATTAAGGATCCGGATGGTAATCTAATCCTTGTTGATCAGCATAGGTAGAAAATAATCTTTTGAATATACTAGGAGGTTTATGATGGGAAGAGTCGTTCATATCGAGATTCATGTAAATAATATGGAAGTGGCAAAATCTTTTTATGGTGAGGTATTTGGCTGGACATTTCAAGACTGGAGCGAATATGCTGGAATGCCTTACTTTGGGGTAGTCACTGGAAATGAAGGTGAACCCGGAATCAATGGTGCTTTAATGCAGCGGCAAAGTGCTTCACCCGAAGCGGGACAAGGCTTAAATGCATATGTTTGTACAATTGGCGTAGAAAATTATGATGAATCGGAAGCTAAAATCCTTAACAATGGCGGAAAAGTCGCATTGCCAAAATTTGCATTGCCAGGTATGGCGTGGCAAGGCTATTATTTGGATACAGAGGGCAATATTTTCGGACTGCATCAGCCTGATGTTAATGCCAAATAAGGTTATTAACTAGAAAAGATACATAGAATTTACATAGCTTAAAAGCCTGCCCCCATTGAAAAAATGCATTGGAGGCAGGCTTTTTTTTACATTTCGGCATCAAATGTTTCCCCGCCGCGAGCTGATCTATATTTTGTAACAAAAACCATGTCTGGGAGCAAAATAACAGATACAATCAATAAAACAATCTTCATAGAGTGCTGATTTCCATCAGTGGTCCCTGTAGCAAACATAACTCCAAATAAACTAGAAGCTAGGATGTTGCCTATAAATCTAGAAGTCATAAATAATCCTGCGGCAAGGCCGCTTTCAGATCTAGAAACCAATGAATACAGAATGGTTTGTAGACCAATGTTTAAAATTCCATTGCTTACCCCAATGATCGATAAGGTGATGAATATCCAATATAACGGAGAGTTATGATTGATTGTCATTAAGAAAATTACCCCTAATACACCTACGATTACCCCGGAAATTAAAGGGATTCTATAACCCGATTTTTCAATCCAGCGTGTAGCAATTGGCGTAACAATGACTGCGAAAATTGAAATAGAAAGCATCATGATTGTTGTATTTAGTGGATTTAAGATCACCCCAAGTGCGACTGCTGCAATTAACAGATTTGGTCTTACTCTTCGAGAGCCCAGACTTATTACTGACATGAATAATTCATTCCTTCTATAAAAAAGTCGAAATATAATCTTCAAAATTCGAAAAAAAATCTTCTAATCTATTAAATCAGTTAAACACTTGCCTTAGCTAATTAAACTAAATAGTGCTATTCAAAAGATGGGAGGAATTATTGGAATAATGGTGGAATAATTATGAAGTAGTTTCAGTGGACATCAAGCGATGAGATCTAAAAAACGCGGAAAAGTTGACGAAAAAGAGCAATAGTTATGAAAAAAATATATAGGGGTGGGGAAATTGAGAGGAAATATACATAATAAAAAGCGTGAAATTCCAGAGGAAAGTGCTTATCACTTTTTGAAAAAGGGGAAGGTGGCACATGTAGCAACGGTCGGACTCGATGGATTTCCATACGTCATTCCCTTTGTCTTTGTGTATGAAGAGGGAAAGCAGCTATATCTTCATATAGGGAACTTAAGGGAGAGTCATTTCTGGACGAACATTACCCATAACCCGCAAGTTTGCATAGAAGTAAGTGAAATGGGAGACGTCCATCCGGGTAAAAAATTTGCATGCCAATCCGCGCTCGTCTACACAAGTGTGGTTTTATTTGGAACCATTAAGCATATAGAGGATGATAAGAAAAAAGAATGGTTCTATGACCGATTAATGGAAAAGTACGGAAACCCAGAATGGACCTTCGAAAAAGGCTACCCAGCCCTATCGAAAACTGAATTATTTGAAGTACAGATTGATAAAATAACTGGAAAATTAAGTGAAGGATTAAGTCATTAACTAGGATGCCTGACCCAAATGCGGTATTGCTATTATACCGGGGGTTAGGCATTTTCTGTGTAAAACAAAATTGTCGTTGGTCCAGCAGTACTTATCCTTGATGTACGGGGTAATCACAAGAGCAGAGAAATGATGAAGCCAACGACATTTAAAAACTGGATTGAATCATGAATGTTTTTCTGTGGGAAAATTAACGTTTGAACTTAAAGCAAGGTCTATCTAATTTATTTTGCGGACAGAGAATCCCTTATTTCCATAAAATCCCCACTTTTGTCGAATGAATAGGACACAGATGTCGTTATTAATGAAAAATATGAAAAAATAGCCTTCTTTTCAAGCAATAGCGGAATCAGAGTCCGATCACCTCCAGGAAAACAGCCTTTAAGGATAAATAAAGGAACGAGTGTCCCTAAGTGATAAAACCATTTCATATTTCGTAAATCCCACAACGAAACTTACATAAAAATAACTATACATACAATAGTATTTTGAAAACCAAGAAATCACTAGGTCTCTCACTAATTATCGGAATAATCACCTAATTATGAATATAGTTAATAAAAATAATAGTATTGTAATATATTTTATAACACCGTATAATACTTTTCATAGAAAGACAAGTGTCCTTAACGTATGGAATAATTTTGGAAATATTGAGGAATGAACAACGCGATATTTATCATATCGTAATTTTACTACTAAGGAGGAACATCTATGAAAAGCTTATTAAAGAAGTGGAATCAACTTAGCATAGTTAAACAAATAATCATAGGATTGATTATCGGTATATTACTAGCTTTGACGATCCCAGAAGCAGCAAAACCGATTGTCATTTTTGGCTCATTGTTTGTCGGTGCGTTAAAGGCAATTGCACCTGTGTTGGTACTCTTATTGGTTATGTCGGCTATTGCTCACCACAAAAAAGGTCAGCAAACGAATATGAAATCTGTTATCATTCTTTATCTTTTAGGAACTTTTATAGCTGGCTTAATCGCTGTTATTGTGAGCTTTATTTTCCCTGTAAGCTTAACGCTTGTAAAGGGTGCTGAAGGAGTTACGCCACCGAGCGGAGTGGTTGAGGTTCTCAAAACCTTGCTGCTGAACATTGTGGATAACCCAGTGAAGGCGATTTTTAATGCGAACTATATCGGAATTTTAGCTTGGGGTATTCTACTTGGTTTGGCTTTAAGAAATGCCGCAGATTCAACTAAAACATTGATTTCTAATTTTTCTGATGCGGTTTCCAAAATGGTTACATGGGTCATTAAGCTTGCTCCGCTAGGAATTATGGGCTTAGTATTTGAGTCCATCACGACAAGTGGATTAGATGCTTTACTAGGCTATGGAAAAATACTTGCCCTATTAGTTGGCTGTATGCTTTTTGTAGCATTTGTTGTAAATCCAATAATCGTGTTTGCGTTAATTAGGCAAAATCCATATCCACTTGTATTTAAATGCGTAAAGGAAAGCGGGATTACAGCATTCTTTACACGCAGCTCAGCTGCAAATATTCCTGTTAATATGAAATTATGTGAGAATCTTGGTTTGAATAAAGATAGTTATTCAGTATCCATTCCATTAGGTGCAACGATCAATATGGCTGGTGCCGCTGTGACGATTACTGTTTTGACGCTTGCGGCAGTTCACACACTTGGGATTCAGGTCGATATTCCTACAGCCATTATCCTTAGCGTCTTGGCAGCTGTATGTGCTTGCGGTGCTTCAGGAGTTGCGGGAGGATCTTTATTATTGATTCCTCTAGCGTGCAGCTTATTTGGAATCCCAGCTGATGTGGCTATGCAAGTAGTTGGTGTAGGCTTTATCATCGGTGTTGTGCAGGACTCTATTGAAACAGCCCTTAATTCATCAACAGATGTGCTTTTCACAGCAGCTGCTGAATATAAAGAGTGGCGTAAAGAAGGAAAAACAATTGATATTAAGAAAGTAGCATAAAATGATGAAACTGTACCCTGATGTGTCCAAATATTGGGGTACAGTTTTTTACTGTATTAATAGGTAAAAACGTTCGGTTAATTATCTAAACAATGTCGATACGTTGCCAAATATCCGCTTATTATAAGTTTTGGCTAAAAAAAATAAATAAGTTTATCAACTATGGACAATGACTAGTAGACACTTGATGGATATAATTAAGTCATAAAGAGAATGTGAAAACATTCACAAATAACAAATAGCTATAAATCATCAATTTAATTTCATAGGAAACATTAAAAAATGAAATTGAATATTTTTTTAGCAAAGTTTGTGAATTTCTTCACAAATAGAATGTTAGATGAATTCTTACCCAGAATACATCTGCAGAAACACAAAAAATTATTGAAGAGGTGCTTATAATGGCAAAAGTTTTAGTAGCTGGAGAAATTCCACAAAAAGGTTTAGACATGTTAACTGCCAATCATGAGGTTGAAGTATTTGAAGGCAAGCAGCTGATTACAGATGCCGAATTAAAGGAGCGACTGAAAGATAAAGATGCATTACTAAGCTTACTGTCTACACCTGTTTCAAAAGAAGTAATTGATAGGGCGCCAAATTTAAAAATTATTGCGAACTGTGGAGCAGGCTTTAATAATATTGACTTTGAATATGCAGCATAAAAATGAATTCCAGCAACGAATACACCTATTGCGTCCACTGCGGCAACAGCTGACTTAACGATTGCTTTATTATTAGCTTCTGCAAGA
The DNA here is from genome assembly GCF_032341175.1 of Bacillus sp. DTU_2020_1000418_1_SI_GHA_SEK_038. Classification (NCBI taxonomy): domain Bacteria; kingdom Bacillati; phylum Bacillota; class Bacilli; order Caryophanales; family Bacillaceae; genus Bacillus; species Bacillus sp. DTU_2020_1000418_1_SI_GHA_SEK_038. The sequence continues at coordinate 1,154,805 of NZ_CP135435.1, forward strand.
AGAATCGCTGAGGGTGATGAAGTATGCCGCACAGTAGGCTTTAACGGCTGGGCGCCGCTTTACTTCCGTGGGCGTGAAGTGACAGGGAAAACGATTGGTATTATCGGATTTGGACAAATCGGTCAGGCAGTGGCAAAACGAGCAGCTGCTTTTGATATGAAGGTTTTATACAGCAATATAAGACAGCAAACCCCGGAAGTAGAAAAGGCATTAAATGCGACTTATGTTTCATTTGACGAATTAGTTGTAAAATCTGATTTCATTTCGATCAATTGCTCTTACAATCCAAGTAATAAACATATGTTCAGCACGAGACAATTTGAAATGATGAAATCAACAGCCCATTTAATCAATTGTGCACGTGGCCCAATTTTAGACGAAGCGGCACTTATTAAAGCTTTAGAAGAGAATGTAATTGAAGGAGCAGCACTAGACGTGTTCGAATTCGAACCTGAAATTGGGGAAGGTTTAAAACGATTGAAGAATGTTGTGTTAACACCTCATATCGGAAATGCTACTTATGAAACGCGTGATGCCATGGCAGTGATGGCAGCGGAGAACATCGTGAAAGTATTAAATAACGAACAGCCTTCCTATGTAATAAACGGTGTAGTTAGTAATACAGCTCTTGTTTAACCAAGTTTTTGCGTTTAGTTGTTATCATAATTGAAAAGGGGAATTTCAAAATGACAAGCGCAACGATGGGAACAAATAAACGATTCTTTAAACTTGAGGAGCTTGCTCAATTTGATCATAACGAAGTGAAAAAGACAATCTTCTATGAAACAGATAAAACAGCTGGGGCTGTATGGTGCTTAGAACCTGGCCAAGAAATTTTTAAGCATGCACATTCCACTTCAGATGATCTTTGGATTTGTATCCAAGGAACAGGGACCTTTTATCCTGGAAAAGGTGAAGAAGTTGAGATCACTAAAGGAGATCTTATCATTTCCTATCCCGGTCAACAACATGGAATGCGGAACACTGGAACCGAGCGCTTCATATGTATAGGGGTTGCGGGTCCTATTCCAATGGATTTAGTATTACCTGAAGAATAAATGATGCAGCAAGCTGATTTACTTAATGAAACATTTTAGTAATTCAGCTTGTTTAATAAATAATAAAGGAGTTTTTCTGATGGATCTTCAGCCAATAGACCAAGCAGTTGAACTTGCCTTGAAAAAGAAACAAATCTTGAAAGATTCGGTTGTAAAATATTTGCTTAGGGCAGCTTTGTCAGGTGTTTTTGTTGGAATTGGCCTTGTCGTATCGTTCCGGTTAGGTGAAGGTTTTTTTGATATTCAATCACCAATGTCCGCACTTATGTCGTCTATTTTTTTTGGAATTGCCCTCGTGTTAATCATTTACGGCGGAGGGGAATTGTTTACTGGTAACACGATGTATTTTACGATGAGTTCACTTAGGAAAAAAACAACCATTAAAGATACTCTGCAAAATTGACTTGCCTGCTATGGAGGAAATCTAATAGGTGCCGTGTTTTTTGCTTTCATTGTGATGAATTCCGGCTTATTTTCAAATGCAGAAAATAGCCAATTATTAATGTCTACTGCATCTTATAAAATGGATGCCTCTGCTTGGCAATTAATTTTTCGTGGAATTCTTTGTAATTTAGTAGTTTGTCTTGCCGTCTGGATCCCCATGCATGTAAAAGGGGAGGGGGCAAAAATATTTATTATGATGTTTTTAGTATTCGCATTTGTTGCTGCAGGGTTTGAACATAGTGTTGCCAATATGGTGACATTCTCACTTGCCATATCAGTACCACATCCTGACACTGTTACATTCATGGGTGCCATTCACAACCTGATTCCTGTCACGATTGGAAATATCATCGGGGGTGGGGTTTTTGTTGGGGCAGTATATACGTTCCTCTCCGCTCCTATTAAAAATAAACAACCACAAGTAGTAAAAGCGAAAGAAATGGAAGCAGTTTAACGAAGATTAATAAATTTTTTTATACTTTATTTTATTAATGACAAATGGGTAGATCGATGCAGTAAAAGCTGCAAGGTCTACCTTTATTTTTTCCATGACCGAAGGTTTCCACTATAACCACAGTACGATTATTGTTTATAACAGACAAAAATATACTAAAAAATTAGATGAAATGAATAATGATGTTTACTATGCTTTCCTGTACATTAGATATACCGGATTAATCAAACGAATAATCCTTTGTAGGAAAAAGTAAAAACAAAAAAGAATGGGGTTAAATTTAATGAACGAAAATAGGTCAGCTGCTACTTTCCTTGCTGGAATTCAATGGTTGTTTTTTATGCTGGCCAATACGGTAGTTATCCCGATAACGATCGGCCATGCATTCGATTTATCCTCCATTGAAGTGATTAGTGCACTGCAACGGTCTTTCATTTTTACAGGTATTGCATGTATTCTCCAAGCACTAGTTGGGCATAAGTATCCTTTAATGGAAGGTCAATCTGGTATATGGTGGGGAGCTGTGTTAAGCTTAAGTGCTTCTGCCTCGACTTCTGGAATATCAGTCAGTGAGCTTGGGGGAGGTCTTGCCATTGGAATCATCATTTCTGGCGTCCTCGTTGTTGTCCTTGGGTTACTTGGACTGGGTAATATTCTAAAGCGCTTATTTACCCCTGTTGTCATGAGCACCGTATTATTTCTGCTAGCTGTACAATTAATTGGGATCTTTACAAAGGGAATGCTAGGACTTTCTACTGGCGATCAAATTGATATACCTACGGCTAGTTTGTCCATATTTCTTGTTATTCTTGTTATTTGGATTAACGTAAAGGGACCTAAATTTATTCGCAGCTTTTCATTATTAATTGGAATCGTAACAGGCTGGATTCTTTACGAGCTTCTTTTCCCAGCTAGTTCATCTGCCGCTGTAAAATCCACCAACCTTATTCATTTATTTCCATGGGGGCATCCGACCGTAAGCTTAGGTTTAATCATTACGGCTGTTATAACTGGATTAGTAAATACAACAAATACGATTGCAGCGATAAAAGGATTTGAACCGATGGTCGATGCAAAAACGACCGATAACCAGTATAAGAAGTCAATTATGCTGACAGGGGCCAATTCCATTGTATCGGGCTTATTCGGAATGGTGCCATACGCACCTTATGTATCAACACTTGGCTTCTTAAAGTCAACGCTAATTTTTGAGCGTGCTCCGATGATCATTGGTTCCGTTGTATTTATGTTTCTTGGTTTCGTGCCTTCCCTCAGTCAATTCTTTTCAACTCTCCCAATAAGTGTGGGAAATGCCGTCTTATTTGTAGCTTATCTGCAGTTATTTAACGGTGCAATTTCAAATTTACGCAGTATACATTTTACTACTAATACCATTTATCGAATTGCTGCACCTATTTTATTAGGGATTGCGATTATGAATATTCCTGCTGATATGTTTGCATCGATCCCAATGTTCATTCGTCCTCTTCTTAGCAGCGGTTTATTGATGGGGATTTTATTATCCATTTTCCTTGAAAACACAATAAACTGGTCTAAATTAGATTGTGCCGAGAAAAGTTTAGTAAAAATAAATAAAGTTAGCTTGGAATCCAATGGGACCTCTCCCAAGGAATCTTATTTCCCATCAAAATAGGGGAGAAGCATTCCTAATACCAACAAAAAGGATAGATAGCAGTATGTACTGCTTTATCTATCCTTTTTGTTTCTTTTCTATGTAAAAATCGGCTTCATGACTAAAGCCATTCTTAAATGCAATGAGTTTTGTGGTTCATGAACGGAATACCCTAGAATATCTTCACATTTTGCAATTCGATATTTAACAGTATTTCGATGGATATACAATTTCTTTGCTGTTACGGTTATCTCGCAATTATTTTCTAAATAAACAATTAATGTATTGGTTAAGTCTTCTTCATCCTTTGTTTTAGGATAAGAAAGCGATCTTAGCGTGTTTTCATAAAAGTTTTTTAAGTTTTCTTTCGGAATTAAATGGATCAGCTCCATTAATTGCTTTGTTTCATAAAGGTTGATAAATTTCTTATGATATAAGTCTTCTCCCTTTTTCCATGCCTCCACAGCCTCAGAATAGGTAATGGGAATATAGGAGATATCATTTACAATGTTCCCTACTCCAAATGATAAGGATACTTTTAATGTTGAAAAAACATCTTCTTGAAATTCCTCGAGTTTTTCCTTAATAGAGGCTATGAGATTATCATTTGTCGTTTGAATGATACTAACAAAGTAGTCGTTCTTCATGAAAAGAATACTTTCCTTATTAATTTTTGAGATGGATTTATTAAATAGATCATATAAAATATCATATAAGAAATCGTAGGATTGATATTTCACATCACTAATTTCTTCCGAAAAATCATTCCTGTTCTCTTCATCAATTTTAAAAACAATACAAATATAGTTTGCTTTTTCCATTAATCCATATTGTTTTCCCCGATAGATTACCTCTTCCTTGGAGGAAATGTTTCCATCAACAAGGGAACCGAAAAAGTTATTTTCTAATAATCGACTGCTTTCCCGGATGGCTTCATTTTTTAAGAGGGTGAAGGAAATAACAGTTGAAGCTTGTTCAATGGCCAATTGTGATGAAGGGTAAGGCAATTTTTCAGCATTAAAGATGATAAGCAGGCTAGGATAAGGATGCCTTGTTTTTACCTGAAAGATATTAAGTGACAAAGAGGAATGATCAGAACTTGGATCTTGTATGGTAATCATCCTTTTTTCACTATATTCCTCAAGATTGCTTTTGAATATATCCACAACATTTTCTTTCAGAAGCTTCAATTTTTGTCCCTGAAAATGCCTAGAAAATGAAACGACATCTCCCAGTGGATTAAGTAAAAGGACAGGGCACTTTAAAAAAGAGCCGAGATTTTCAATTAAAGATTGCAGATTATATCCCTTTATCATCATATCGGTAAATTTCTTATGTACATGAATGGCGTAAAACAACTCTTCAATTTTGTTATTCCATAAAAAACTTAACATTTGATGGGCGACATTTCCTATTGTTAGGGAAGGAGGAATTTGGATAATTGGAAATTCTAATCTATTTGCTAAATCCACCACTTCTACAGGAATTTCATTGATGAATCTTTTTAGTTTAATGGCCATGCCGGCGCAAGGATGCTCACTCAATTGCTTGATGAGCTTACCAAGATTACGTGGATCATCCTTAAAGGCATAACCTGTAGTCAGTAACAATGAATTTTCAGCTAAAAAATGTGTGACGTCTGGTGCTTCAGATATCTCAATGGATGTAACCTTCCGCTTTAGTCCCCTATGACCAGCAATTACTTTTGCCTCAAGAAAAGCATCTACAATAAATAAATCCTCAACTGTTTTCATCATGCACCTCTATAAAATAGAAAAATTTTTAAAAAGAATGAAAAACTGTGTATTTTATACAAAATAGGGGCTGTAGATTATTTATAATGGATAATGAAATTAATTATAGTTTTTAAAGTAATTTTAGTAAAGTGTTTAAGGGAATGAAAAAATCATAAGAGGATGCGGCTTGAATTTTCTTATATTTAGTTATAACTTAGTATAGAATTACAATTTAGGAGGATTATGATGGCTAGAAAGATTTATAACGCAGAGAGAGCATCTGTATCAGGACCGTATTCGCACGCGGTTGATGCTGGCGAGTTTGTATTTTTATCAGGACAAACTGCCATGAATACTGTCGGAGCAACACAAATGACAGGGGACATTGCTACACAAACGAAAGAATGCTTTGCCAATTTAATTGAAGTGTTAAAAGCGGGCAATCTTACACTTGATGATGTAGTAAAAGTAAATGTGTACCTAACAGACATGAATAATTTCACAGCAATGAATGACGTCTATAAAACATATTTTCAAGATCCATATCCTGCAAGGACATGCGTAGCTGTATTAGCATTGCCGCTTGGAGCAGAAGTTGAAATTGAAATGATTGCCAAAAGATCGTAACGAAATTCTATAAGGTGCCTGGCCCCACAATCATACCCATATCTTAAGTCTATTCTACTGAATTTGACACTAGATACTGAATCGTGGTGCCAGGCACCTTTACTTAGGACAGCTCCCTCATATTAACGCGCAACTTCTTTATTTACTCCACAAAACAAATTTTCCAAAAAAATCAAACTTCAAAACTGGTGCATTTATAGCGGCTATTAATGGGATTATAATAAAAAAATGCAGGGGAGACTGAATATGTCTACTTTCGATATAATTATTAATAATGGTAAGATTGTTACAGCTGAGTCCATCGTCCAAGGTGATATCGCTATCAAGGATGGAATATTTAAAGAAATTTCTATAGACAAGCCGCTTGAGGCAGATGCTGATAAGGTCATTGATGCTAAAGGGCTGCATATTCTTCCTGGATTAATTGACACTCATGTTCATTTTAATGAACCAGGGAGAGCGGAATGGGAAGGTCTTGATACAGGGAGCAGAAGTTTAGCTGCTGGCGGAGCCACTACATTCTTTGATATGCCTCTAAATAGCACACCTCCAACGATTAATAAGGAAAATCTTGAGATAAAAAGAAAACTTGCTGAAGAAAAATCCATTGTTAATCCTCGTTTCTGGGGTGGACTTGTTCCGGAAAATATCGAGAATTTAAAAGAACTTCATGAAAATGGTGTTATTGGTTTTAAAGCCTTTATGTCTCCAAGTGGCATTGAAGATTTTAATCATGTTGATGATGAATCAATCTTTAAAGGAATGACCGAAATTGCTTCACTTGGTTCTATTCTAGCTGTTCATGCCGAGAGTACAGTGATTTGTGACCAGCTTGCGCAAAAAAAACAGCGAGAAGGAAAAACGTCTGCGCGGGATTTCGTGGAATCGAGACCGATCATATCGGAGATTGAAGCAGTTAGAAGAATCCTTTCTTATGCAGAAGCGACAGGCTGTAAGTTGCATATTGTCCATGCAAGCAGCCGAAAGGTAGTCCAAATAATTGAAGAGGCGAAGCGCAAGGGCGTTGATATAACAGTTGAAACTTGTCCGCATTACCTTTCTTTAACTGTTAAGGACTTAGAAGAATTGGGTGGAATGGCCAAATGCTGCCCTCCGCTTCGTGATGAAGAGGAAGTGGAAGATTTATGGGCGGCAGTTGCGAACGGCGAGATCGATGTGATCGGTTCTGATCATTCACCAGCACCAGCAGACATGAAGTTGATTGAAGGGAATTTCTTCGAAGGATGGGGCGGTATTTCTGGTGCACAATCTACTTTGAATATTTTGTTGACAGAAGGATATTTTAAACGAAAACTACCTTTAGAAAAAATTGTTGCCTTAACAGCTACAAACCCGGCAAAATTATTTGGACTATCAACTAAAGGAACGATTGCTGTTGAATATGATGCCGATTTGACACTAGTCAATTTAGAGGAAAGCTTCGTCCTAAAGAATGAGGATTTATTTTACCGCCATCAACATTCACCATATGTGGGAAAAGCATTCAATGGAAAGGTAACAACAACAATAGTAAATGGTGAAGTTGTTTTTGAACACGGAAAAATAACTAAAGATAATTAACTCTAAGAAGACGAGTAATGAAAGGCTAGGAGTTTTCCTTGGCCTTTTTTCCATTTTTGCCTCTATAGTCAAATAGACTGAATTGGGCTTAAATAAACTATAAGGATAATTTTAATATGAAGAAAGGATTTGCAAATTATGGAATTTAGAATTAAAGATTTGTTGAAATTCCCTTCTCTTAAAGATGCAGTAGTTCTAAGTGGAAAAAATCATTTGAATAAAGTGATTAAGGGAACAACTATTATGGAAGCTCCAGATATAACTAATTGGCTTACAGGGGGAGAATTAGTTTTAACAAGTCTTTATCCCGTTCGTAATTTTAGTGAAGAGGAGCATCATCAGTTTATTGCCCAGCTAGCTGAAAAAGGGGTAAGTGTATTAGTCATAAAAATTCACCGTTTTGTTTCGGAAATACCGATGTCCATCATAAATGCTGGGGAAAAATCGGGATTGACGATCATTCAGCTTCCAAAGGAAGTTCCCTATGTTGATGTCATGTATCCAGTCATGGGAGAACTATTTAATAATCAAGTAAAAAAGCTGCAATACTACAAGGAAATCCATGATCGGTTTACAGAATTATCTCTAGCAGATGAAGGGCTGGAAAAAATCATAAAGACGTTGGAGCAGTTGATCGGCAATCCGGTCGCCCTCTTTGATCGCCATTTTCATTGTATTGAGACAACTTTTCCTTCCCTGACAGAATTTAAAATTATTGAGAAGGTTTCCTATTATAACCAAAAAGAAGGGATAAAATTTCCGCACTACCGACAAATCGTTAAATATCCAGCTTTAAATGGACAAAAGGGATTCCAAATCGTTGTTCCAATAGAAACGATTAATCGTATAAAAACATATTTGCTAATTGGCGAATTTAATAAGCCGCTTCAGGAACTAGATTTAATTGCGGTTGAAAATTGTGCAATCTCTTTATCTCTTGAGTTAGTAAAACAATTTGCCGTGGCAGAAGTTAATAAAAAGTTTAAAAATGATTTAATTGATGAACTGATCGGCGGAAAAGTCCAGCAGATGAATGTAGTTTTTCAAAAGGCAAATGTCATTGGCTGGGATTTAAGTGGATCATTCGCAGCGGTTCTATTCAAAATTTCCTCAGAAAAAGATACAACTACCACTGATCAGAAGGAAAATAATCGAATTCTTTCCGTTCAAAATTATGAACTGGTGTATGAAGCCATTCACCATTATTTGCCCGATGGAATTATCCGAAGCAGAAGCGACTTCGTGATTGTCCTTTGGAAAATAAGTGATGGGGACTTAAAGGCTGGCAACTGGATGGATCATATTAAAGATACGGCAAGGAAAATCCAGATTTCTATAAAAAATCAATTAAAGGACAATTCCGTTCGGATTGGAATTGGCAGTTTACAAAAAAGCATAATGGAAATTCCCCAAAGTTTTAAAGAAGCTCAAGACGCCCTAGAAATAGGAGAAATTATTGGCGGCAAAGAAGCTATTACGGTGTTTTCTGAATTAGGGATTTTTCGTCTTTTATACAAATTAAATGACTCTGCCGTCTTAAGCAGCTTTATCCCACAATCATTGCAGAAGCTGCTCCATTACCAGCATGCTAATAAGAAGGACTTATTAATAACGCTGAAAACATTTTTGGAATGTAACCAAAATGCGACAAAAACATCTCAGATTCTTTATATACACCAGAAAACAGCTGTCTATCGTTTGGAAAGAATAAAAGACATTACCGGGATGAATTTTGAAGACCCTGAGGAAATGTTATCTGTTCAAATAGGATTGAAAATTGTCGATATACTTAATCGAAAAGAGGCTGTCTTATAAGGTGCCTGGCTCCACACTATACCAACATCTAGTTCTATTTTGGACACTAGATATTGAATGGTGGTGCCTGGCACCTTTGCATTGGGCAGCCTCTTTTCGTTCCTATTGCTCCACATAAAACCCGAGAAGTAATCCGAAATTTTCCAAAACGGGCAAAAAACTTCATAACATACGCGGGAAAATTATCTGATATAGATAAAAAAATAAAAAATCCTTAGCCATTACGTATAAAGACTAACAGGCTTAAAAGGATTAAGATTAATACATATTGGTTGTAATTACATACCGACTCAAGGTTATATAGTAGTCTAATAAAAATCTCTTAAGTCACGAGCATAATAATGACTCAAAAGACAGACCTTATAGCTAGATTGAATAATTTTTTTATTAATTGGAAGCGCTTTTGCTGCGCTTAGTCAAGGAACCTATTATGGACCTGCATACCGGAAAGCAGGATTTTGGTTTTTATATTGCAATTATCATTCTCTTAATTGGATTTTTCTTAGTAAATTTAAGAAAACACCAGTTCAACAGTAAATTAGAACACCTAAGAAAGGAAGGTACATATGACAGACGGTACACAAGAAAAATCTATGTCTGCCCTTAATGGGCTGGCAGAAGAAACAAGTGGAAAACTGGATTGGTTGAGCCAGTATGGCAAAGACCCTGAAGGTGGCGTAACCAGATTATTATACTCTAAAGAATGGGTAGACGCACAGCATGCATTGAAAGAATGGATGGAGAACGAAGGCCTAGAAGCCCGTTTTGATGAAATTGGTAATTTATTCGGAACTTTAAAAGGAAAAAATACAAATGAAACCGTTCTAACTGGTTCACATGTTGATTCCGTGAAAAACGCAGGTAAATATGATGGTCCTTACGGAATTGTCTCTGGGATTTTAGCGCTAAAATATTTAAAGCAAATATACGGAGAACCGCTTCGAAATATTGAAGTCGTATCCATGGCAGAAGAAGAAGGAAGCCGATTCCCATATGCCTTCTGGGGTTCAAAAAACATCGTAGGATTAGCTAAACGTGAAGATGTAGAAAACATCAGTGACTTTGAGGGAATCCCATTTGTTGAAGCGATGAAAAACGCAGGTTTTGGTTTCAGAGACGAAACTAAGGAGCCGCGCAAAGATTTAAAAGCATTTGTTGAGGTTCATATAGAACAAGGAAGCGTGTTAGAAACTGAAAAGAAATCAGTAGGTGTTGTACACAGTATTGTTGGTCAACGAAGGTTTACTGTTGAAATAGTTGGAGAAGCTAACCACGCTGGAACTACTCCAATGGGATACAGAAAAGATGCTGTTTATGCGGCAAGCCAAATGATTTATGAAATGATTTCGATGGCAAGAAAGGTAGGAGACCCGCTTGTTGCAACAGTCGGCAAGATTGAAGTACTTCCAAACATCGTGAATGTTGTACCAGGGAAAGCGATCTTTACGATTGATGTCCGACATACAGATAAAGCAGCGATTGAATCCTTCACTGATCAGCTTACTGCCAAGATTAATGAAGTTTCTAGAGATCATGGTGTAGAAACAACGATTGATATGTGGATGGATGCTGATCCGGTTCCAATGGATCAAAAGGTTGTTGAACTTATTGAGAAACAATGTAAAGAAAATGGTCTTAACTACAAGTTAATGCACAGCGGTGCCGGACATGATTCACAGATTTTCGCTCCAGTCGTGCCAACAGCTATGCTATTCGTCCCTAGCTTAAAGGGAATTAGCCATAATCCAGCAGAGTTTACAGAGCCATCAGACTTGGCTGAAGGTGTTAAAGCACTGATTGGTGCCCTTTATGAATTAGGATATAAAGAATAATTGATGTTTTTATCAGCTGCGTATAATTAGGTTTCATACCTTTTATAATAAAAAATTTTCAAAAAAGAGGAGAATGTATCGATGGGTTATCCAAAAGATTTGCTTTCAAGTAGATCCATAATCAAACATGGTTTATATGCTTTAATCGCACCTGAAGGTCTTGTAAATAATGTAATTCCTGGATTTGAAAATTGCACAATGTCAATTTTAGGATCTCCGCAATTAGGTGCAACCTTTGTTGATTACATCGTTACAATGCACGAAGGCGGAAAGAATAGCCAAGGCTTCTGCGGACAAGCAGATGTTGAATCCTTTGTTTATGTTTTAGGCGGAAAAGTAAAAGCTAAAGCTGACGATCAAGAATTTGTCTTAGAGGAAAGCGGCTATTTATATTGCCCGCCAGGTGTGACAATGTACTTAGAAAACATGGAAGCTGGCGATTCACGTCTATTCCTTTATAAACAAAAATACAAACCACTAGAAGGCAAGAAGCCTTGGGTTGTATCTGGTCATTCAAACGATATTGAATACAGAGACTACGATGATATGCACAATGTTCATATTAAAGATTTATTACCAATGGATATTGATTTTGATATGAACTTCCACATTTTATCTTTCGACCCAGCGGCAAGCCATCCATTTATTGAAACACACTATCAACAACACGGGGCATACTTACTTTCTGGTGAAGGTATGTACAACCTAGATAATGAATGGATTCCAGTTAAAAAAGGCGATTACATTTTCATGGGACCATATGTCCATCAAGCAGCTTATGCTGTTGGAAGAGAACCTTTAACATATGTTTATTCTAAAGATTGTAATCGGGATCCAGAATTATAATAATCCCAACAAAGAGGTGTCACCATGAGATTAAACAGAGAGGACTTGAAAAGTCTAATCAAAACAAAACTGCATAAGGCTGGTCTTAAAGAGGACCATGCTGAAGCAGCAGCAGAAGTGCTCGTATTTGCAGATGAAAGAGGAATTCATTCCCACGGTGCAATGCGTGTAGAATATTATGCTGAAAGAATTGCTAAAGGCGGAATTAACACGAACCCTGAATTTAGATTTGAAAAGACAGGTCCTTGCTCAGGCGTTTTCCATGCTGATGGCGGAAATGGTCATACAGCAGCTAAATTAGCAATGGATGAAGCCATTAAAATGGCAAAAGAAAACGGTATTGCTATTGTTGGTGTGAGAGATATGTCCCATAGTGGAGCGATTTCTTACTTTACCCATCAAGCTGCACAGGCTGATCTTATTGGACTTTCTGTTTGTCAGTCCGATCCGATGGTTGTTCCATTTGGCGGGGCTGAGCCTTATTACGGCACTAACCCAATTGCTTTTGCTGCACCAAGTTCTGAAGAAGGAAAATTCATGACTTTAGATATGGCAACAACTGTTCAAGCTTGGGGGAAAATTCTTCATGCAAGATCAAAGAATGATTCGATTCCTGATACTTGGGCAGTAGATAAAAATGGCGAACCAACGACTGATCCTTTTAATGTGAACGCACTATTGCCAATTGCTGGACCAAAAGGATACGGGCTTATGATGATGGTTGATGTTTTATCTGGTATTTTACTCGGACTTCCGTTTGGAAATAAAGTTTCTTCCATGTACGAAGATTTAACTGAATACCGTAAATTAGGTCAGCTGCATATTGTCATTAACCCTGAATTTTTCGGTGGTCTAGGTGGTTTCAAGAAAGACATTTCGCAATCGATGGATGACTTGAATCAGATTAAACCTGCTCCAGGCTTTTCAAAAGTTTTATACCCTGGGCAAAATAATGACGTTGTAATAGCTGAATATAAGGAAAATGGCATTGAAATTGTTGATGACATTTATGAGTATTTACGTTCTGATGTGATTCATAACAATCAATACGATCACAAAGACCCATTTGCTAAGTAATAAAATAAACAGGTAACGATGAATTTTAAGGGGTGAGAGGGAATGAGATTATCAAAAGAGCAATTGCACGATTTAATTGCTACAAAGCTTAATAAGGCTGGATTAACAGAAGATCATGCTAGCGGAGTTGCAGATGTACTTGTACATGCAGATGCAAGAGGTGTTCACTCTCACGGCGCGATGAGAGTGGAATATTATGCTGAAAGAATTGCTAAAGGCGGACTAAATAATAATCCAAATTTCAAGTTTGAAAAAACGGGTCCATGTACAGCGATTTTCGATGGAGATAATGGAGTAGGCCATGTGGCAGCAAAGCTTGCAATGGATGAAGCGATTAAAATGGCAAAGGAAAATGGAGTTGCTGTGGTAGGTGTAAGTAGAATCGGCCATAGCGGTGCACTTTCTTACTTTGTTCAACAGGCTGCAAATGAAAATCTAGTTGGAATTTCAGTTTGTCAATCCGACCCGATGGTTGTTCCTTTTGGTGGATCAGAGCCTTATTACGGTACAAACCCAATTGCTTTTGCTGCACCAGGCAAGGACGGAGAGCACATTACTTTTGATATGGCGACAACTGTACAGGCTTGGGGGAAAATCCTTCATGCAAGATCGAAAAATGAATCCATTCCTGATACATGGGCTGTTGACAGCAATGGGGAACCGACAACGGATCCTTTTAAAGTAAATGCGTTAGTTCCGATTGCTGGTCCAAAGGGATACGGGCTCATGATGATGGTTGATGTTTTATCAGGTATCTTACTTGGCCTTCCGTTTGGAAATAAAGTTTCTTCCATGTACCATGATCTCACTGAGTATCGTAATCTAGGACAGCTTCATATTGTTATCAATCCTGAGTTCTTTACAGGAATTAAAGGCTTCCAAGAGGATATTGCAACAACAATGAAAGACCTCAATAACATCAAGCCGGCCCCTGGCTTTGATCAAGTTTCTTACCCTGGGCAAAGAAGTGCTGAAAGGGAAAAGAAATATGAAGAGAACGGCATTGAAATTGTGGATCATATTTATGAGTATTTGACTTCAGATGTTGTTCACAACAATGCGTTCGACAATAAAAGCCCTTTTGCAAAATAAAAAAGAGTTAGAAAAATGAAGGGTGGTCTCCGAAAGTTGCCACCCTTCTTCTATGGAAAGAAAATGTTTGAATTCAAAAACACTTTCGAAAAGTAAGAAAAAAATAAAAAGAGGTGCATGAAAACATGCTTTATACTATCGTCAAACAGAATTCATATCAGGATTCAGTTAACCTAATGCTTCTTACGAATAAAATCTCAACAATGGAAGGCGTTAACAAAGTCCAAATTATGATGGGGACTCCTGCTAACAAAGATATTTTCAAGACTGCTGGTCTTTTCACGGAAGAGCTTGAAGGGGCAGCATCCAATGATATGTGTATCGTTGTTGACACTGATTCAGAAGAAAAGATTCAAGAAGTTCTTGATGAAGTAGATAACTATTTAAGCAACCAAGCAATCAGCAACAGCAAGGAAGCTTTTGAAACTGTACGTTCATGGGATAAAGCTACGCAAGCATTACCAGGTGCGAATCTTGCAATCATCTCTACACCAGGTCAATATGCTGCTGAAGAAGCAGAAAAAGCACTTGATAGAGATATGCACGTTTTAATTTTCAGTGACAATGTAACAATTGAAGATGAGCGTCGCATTAAAGAAAAAGCACATGAAAAAGGTCTTCTTGTTATGGGTCCTGACTGTGGTACTGCAGTTGTTTCTGGTGTTCCGCTTGCATTTGCAAACGTTGTGAAAACAGGAAAAATTGGTGTAATTGGAGCTTCTGGAACAGGTATTCAAGAAGTTATTACAGAAATTGACCGTTTAGGCAGCGGTGTTAGCCATGCAATCGGTACTGGAGGCCGTGACCTCAATGATAAAATTGGCGCAATTACAATGTTAGATGGTATTAAGGCTTTAGCACAACATAGCCAAACAGAAGTCATCACATTGATTTCAAAACCACCTGCAAAAGAAGTTCGTGATGAAGTTGTTCAATTACTTCAAAGCATTTCTAAGCCAGTTGTTGCGATTTTCCTTGGTGAAGAGCCACATAACCATGAAGGAAATGTTTATTATGCAAATACACTTGAAGAAACAGCAGCTATCGCTGTTGATCTTGCAAAAGGTAATGCAATCAAACCAAATTACAATACGCTTCAAGCTGAAGTACCTGCAGTAAACTTAAAGTATGAACAAAAAACAATTAAAGGTTTATATTCTGGCGGTACGCTTGGATATGAAGCAGCTACACTTATCAGCAGAGGACTTAACCTTGGAACAACAGATCATCATGAAGACGGTTATCTTTTAAATGCTAATGGATTTGAAGTAATTGACCTTGGTGATGATATTTATACACAAGGTAAACCGCATCCAATGATTGACCCAGATACAAGAATCCAATTCTTCCAAAAAGCAGCACAAGATGAATCAACAGCCATTATTTTATTTGATGTTGTACTTGGATATGGTTCTCATGAAGATATGGCGGGAGCTCTTATTCCTGGCATCCAAAAAATTCAGAACGCTGCAAAAGAAAATGGCAGAAACATTTACTTTGTTGGAACTGTTTGTGGTACAGATCAAGACCCACAAGATATCGATGATCAAAAAGCAAAACTAGAACAAGCTGGCGTTATCTTACGTGATAGCAATAACCAAGCAGTTTTAACTGCTTTAGCAATGCTTGATATCCAAATTGAAGAAGTACAAAAAGAAGTAGTTTCTGCTAAAGATGCTGCGAATGCTAATATTGCGGTTTCAGAGGCAATCCAAAAATTATTAACAGAAAAACCAAATGTAGTTAACGTTGGATTAAAGAAATTTACAGATGCAATTACCGCAAACGGTGGAAGAGTTGTTCAATTTGACTGGCGTCCAGTTGCAGGCGGAAATCCAAGAATGCGTAAAATCTTAAGTGTACTTCGCTAATCTAAGGAATATATCTAGAGAAACCGATTTACACGACTAATGAATTTTCAGGAGGAAAGCATAATGTACGGACAATATAAAACAATTGATGAAGCAAACCGAGCAGTTATCGATAAAGTAGTATCAAGCGCACCATTTTTAACAGATGTGGTTCCTGCTAAATCTGTTATTCAAGAGTTAAATGGAAAAGTATTACTTCATGCAGGACCACCAATTAAATGGGAAAACA
The DNA here is from genome assembly GCF_032341175.1 of Bacillus sp. DTU_2020_1000418_1_SI_GHA_SEK_038. Classification (NCBI taxonomy): domain Bacteria; kingdom Bacillati; phylum Bacillota; class Bacilli; order Caryophanales; family Bacillaceae; genus Bacillus; species Bacillus sp. DTU_2020_1000418_1_SI_GHA_SEK_038. Next base: position 1,171,100 of record NZ_CP135435.1, read on the forward strand.
TGACAAGCCCAATGCAAGGATCTTGTGTAGGAGCGGCCATTTTTGAAGGCTGGGCATCAAACGCTGATGAAGCATTTGCGATGCTTAAAAATGGAGAAATAGAATTCATTCCTTGTCACCACGTTAATGCGGTTGGTCCAATGGGTGGTATCACATCTGGAAGTATGCCGGTTTTAGTTGTAGAAAATCGTGACGGCGGCAATCAAGCATATTGTACAATGAATGAAGGAATTGGTGCAGTTCTACGTTTCGGTGCATATTCTGAGGAAGTAATTAACCGTCTTGGATGGTTCAGAGATGTACTAGGACCTGTTATTTCAAAAGCACTTAAAGTAAAAGGCGATGGGTTAAACGTAAACGTAGCGATTGCAAAAGCAATTACGATGGGTGATGAGTTCCATCAACGTAATATCGCTGGTTCACTTATTTTCTTAAAGGACATCGCTCCATACATTCTACAATCAGATGCAGATGAAAAAGATAAGCTTGATGTAATCCAATTCTTAGCTGATACAGACCAATTCTTCTTAAATATTGCGATGGCAACAAGTAAAGCAGTTATGGATACAGCAAGAGAAATTCAGCATGGTACAGTTGTAACAGCAATGTGCCGTAATGGATATGAATTCGGAATCCGTATTGCGGGTATGGGTGATCAATGGTTTACAGCACCTGTTAATACACCACAAGGCCTATTCTTTACAGGATATGATCAAGATATGGCTTGCCCTGATATGGGTGACAGTGCGATCACTGAAACATTCGGTGTTGGCGGTATGGCTATGATCGCTGCTCCTGGTGTTACTCGCTTCGTTGGTGCAGGCGGTATGGACGATGCAGTTACCACAAGTAACGATATGATGGAAATTTGTATTGATCATAATTCTAACTTCTCTATCCCAACTTGGGATTTCAAAGGCTCTTGCCTAGGAATTGACGCAAGAAAAGTTGTTGAAACTGGAATCGAGCCGGTTATCAACACTGGTATTGCTCATAAAGAAGCTGGAGTTGGACAAATCGGTGCTGGTACCGTTCGTGCTCCATTAGCTTGCTTCGAAAAAGCAATCGATGCTTATGCAGTTAAACTTGGGTTAATTGACCCTCAATAATTATTAATATCTTCTGTTTAAGTAAGCCCCTGTATGTTAAAAGCATATAGGGGCTTTTGTTGTTGGAAAATCTTTAAAGATTTTCCATTTTTGTTATAAATAATCGTATACTGTTATTAAAGCTGTTTTAACATACGCTGTTTTTGAAGACACAATGTTAAAAAAAGTGGCGTTTAATTAAAATGAGGAGGAGGGGATTGGGAATGAAAAGATTTTTATCAAGTGTAGTACTTTTTGTAGTCGCCGGAATACTATCTGGTTGCACTAATCAAGCAAATGCAGACGAGGCCAAAGAATTTGCTGAATTAATGAAGCAAGTAGAGCAGCTTTCATTGGAAAATGAAGCGTTGCAAAGTATGGTGGAGGAACAAAGGAAAGAGCTAGAGGAAATGAAAGGTAATGATTTCTCAGTTATTCTTGCGAAGGATATTGTAGAATATCCACGTTCACTTTATAAGGAAACTACTCTTGATATTGATCAGGATGGAGAGGACGAAATAATTGAACTATATGTGAATGCAGAGAAAATGGAAAATGATTTGTTTGCATGGGATGATGGACAGACATGGTTATTGGCAGTGAAAGATGGTGAGAAAACCTATCCTCTTTTTGATAATTTTGTTCAATTAGGGTCAATTGAAATGAGTACGACAACCTTCGATGGAAAACCAGGTATTGTCATGTTAGAGACTTGGCATTCTGATATTTATATTCATAAATTTACATACGATGGGGATGCGAAGGGATTTGTTAAAGAAACTTTTTATAAAAAAGAAAATATCAATCAGCAATACAATCCACCTGCCTCCTACGCCTTATTCAAGGACGCATACGAATTAATGGAACAGGCTTTTACCGATAAAGCGGTGAAAGCACTAGGAGCTAGCGAGAACAATCTACAGGAATTAAAGGATCGAGCAGCTGTTTATGACCCAATCCTTGTTGACCTTAGAAGAGCACAATGGTTGTTTAAAACTGTTGGGCTGTTGAATCCTGAACTACAAGTTTCATTAGAGAGCGCAGTTCATTTGCTAAACCAAATGGAAATAAATCCTCCAACATCAGAGCAAATGAATCAATTACGGGACATTCATGATGTATTCAAAGCCAATGAAATCACCGATTTGATTATAGAAGAAGAGAATCGAATTCACCCAGATATCGAGGAAAAGCTTCAAAGATTGGAAGATATTCTTAATGGAAAGAAATAATTAATTTATAGGGGAATTTGGATAGGTTAACTCGAACTCTGTCAGAAACCCTATTATTTGAAAAGTTTACAAGAATTAAAAGAACATAAATACTTTTTAATTCAATTAATGGAAAAAAACAGCGATAACTGAGGTCTAAATTAGTCATTTTTCTAAATGTTATTGACAATATGAATAAATGAGGGTAAAGTTTGTACTTAAGGAAATTGAAAAATTAAATAGTTTATCTCTTATCAAGAGTAGCTGAGGGACTGGCCCGATGAAGCTCGGCAACCGTCTATGTAAATAGATTGGTGCTAAATCCTGCAAAACATTTATTGTTTTGGAAGATAAGAGAGGATTTTATGTATAAATACAGAAGCCTCTCTTTTTTGATAGAGAGGCTTTTTAATATTTTCTTCTTCCAATATAACTACACAGGGGGAACCTCGAAATGAAGAAGCTTGGATTGTTTTTAGCATTATTTGGAATGACATTATTTATTGCCGCATGCAGTAAAGAAAGCGGCGGCGAACTGAACGATAAGAAGCTAGTCATTGGAGCAACGGACGGTCCGCATGCTCAAATATTAGAAGTTGTTAAAGAAGTGGCTGCAGAAGACGGACTTGAGCTGGAAATTAAACCTTTTACTGACTACGTGCTTCCAAATACAGCGTTAGATGAAGGCGACTTAGATGTGAACAGCTATCAGCATAAACCTTTTCTTGAAAAATTTAATGATGACCATGGAACTGATTTAGTCCCAGTTGGGAAAACGATTCTTAATCCAATGGGCATATACTCTGAAACATATAAAAGCTTTGATGACCTGCCAGACGGAGCAAAGTTCGGTTTGCCAAACGATCCGACAAATGGATCACGTGCACTCTTCATCTTACAAGAAAATGGCTACATTAAGCTTGAAGAAGGAAAAGAAGAAACAGCCTCTATTCATGATGTAGTGGAAAATCCAAAGAATCTTGAGTTCATTGAGCTTGACGCAGCACAAATTCCAAAACAATTAAGCGAAGTCGATGCTGCAGCCATTAATACAAATTTTGCAATCGCTGCGGGTCTTTATCCGAAAGAAGATGCATTTATTTTAGAATCAACAAACTCTCCATATGTGAACTATATTGTAGTTAGAGCGGAAAACGAAAACGATCCTGTTGTTAAAAAATTGGTAGAGGCTTACCAAAACGATAAGGTGAAAAAGTTCATTGAAGAAGAATTCCGCGGATCAATCATACCTGGTTTTTAATTAGGTAAAGAAAGCATAGAAAGGAAAAGTCCCCATGATTTTATTAGAACACGTTTCAAAATCCTTTGAGTCGAAAAAAGGGATTGTCAAAGCAGTTAAAGATGTGAATCTTCATGTGAAAAAAGGTGAAATTCATGGGGTGATCGGCTATAGCGGTGCTGGTAAGAGCACATTGATACGCTGTGTAAATTTATTGGAGAAACCTACTAGCGGAAAAGTATTTATAGGCGGCAAAGAAGCTACTTCTTTGCCGCTCAACCAATTACGCGATGTCCGAAAAAGAATCGGCATGATTTTCCAGGGATTCAACCTCTTAAAAACAGCTACCGTTTATGATAATATCGCCATCCCCCTTAAATTATTAGGTTACAGCAAGACGGAAACAAATGAACGTGTGATTAAATATTTAGATATTGTTGGACTGGCTGATAAACATCAATCGTTTCCAAGCCAACTTTCCGGCGGGCAAAAGCAAAGGGTCGCGATTGCACGTGCACTTGCACAGGAGCCCGAGGTATTACTAAGTGATGAAGCAACAAGTGCCCTTGATCCTGAGACAACGGATTCCATTTTGGATTTACTTTTAAAAATTAATCAAGAACTAGGGATTACTATTTTGCTGATTACACATGAAATGAATGTTATCCAAAAAATCTGTGACCATGTATCTGTAATGGAAAATGGTGAAGTTGTTGAACAAGGCTCGACAATTGATTTATTTACAAAGCCTCAGCAGCAGACTACGAAAAAGTTCTTAAATACAATCAGTCAGCGGAAGCTGTCACCTTCATTAATTAGCCAGCTTAATGTAACCGGCAAGGTTTCCCGACTCACTTTTGTCGGAGAAAGTACAGGGCAACCGCTTCTGGCTAAAGTAAGTCAGCAATTTAAAGTTCAGCCCAATATTTTAACAGCGAATATTCTAGAATTGAAAAACGGTATTGTCGGCAATATTGTTGTCCATCTCATTGGTGAACAGCATGATGTGGATGATTCATTGACGTATTTACAAAACCATGGTGTAGGCATCGAGGAATTGGAGGGATAATATTATGTCTGAATTTATTGATAAATGGTTTCCGATTGTCTGGAAATCTGTGCTGGAAACCTTCCAAATGGTTGGCGTTTCCATGGTATTCGCTATCATAATCGGTATCCCTTTAGGGGTATTGCTCGTGTTAACACGTCCTGGCCAAGCTTGGCAAAATCAATGGATCTATCAAATATTAAATCTAGTCATTAATATTTTGCGCTCAGTTCCATTTATTATTTTATTAATTTTCATTTTTCCATTTACAAAATTCATTGTTGGCACAACGATTGGCGTACAAGGTGCCATTGTTCCACTTGTTATTTACACAGCACCATATCTTGCAAGATTAGTAGAATCATCTCTTCTTTCCGTTGATAATGGCGTATTGGAAGCCTATAAGGCAATGGGAATTAAAACGAGACAAATTATTTGGCATGTAATGCTTCGTGAAGCGAGGCCATCCCTTGTCCTCGCTTTAACCATCACCATTGTCAGCTTGATTGGTGCTACTGCGATGGCTGGACTTGTTGGTGCTGGCGGTCTTGGGGATTTAGCCTACCGTTATGGGCATTTACGCTACGAAGAAAGTGTCATGTATGCAACTGTTATCATCCTGATTATTCTTGTACAAAGCTGTCAGTCTATTGGTAACCGTATCTCAGCTCGTTTAAAGAAAGATTGATAGGAGAGAGGAACATATGTCAAACGAACTTTATGTAGAAAAAGATGGAGCGATTGCTTCCCTCATCATCAACCGTTCTCATAAAAAGAATTCATTTACTCTTGCCATGTTTCAAAAGCTTGGCGAGTTATTAGATGAGCTGGAACAAGATAAGAGCGTGAAAGTGCTGATTATCCGTGGTGTTGATGATACAGCTTTTTCAGCGGGTGCCGATATTACCGAGTTTCTAGAAGTGCGTCTTCATGCGGAGAAGGCAAAGGCCTATAATGATTACGCCTTGGAGTCGATTGAAAAATTGTATCGGTTTTCCAAACCAACGATTGCCCTGATTAAAACATTAGCAATCGGAGGAGGACTGGAACTTGCGAACTCATGTGATTTCCGGTTTGCCTCTGCTGGGAGCAAGGTAGGAATTACAGCTGCGAATATTGGCATTGTATACAATTTATCAAGTACAAAAAGACTTTATAATTTGATAGGCCCTTCAAAAACGAAGGAGCTGCTATATACAGCTAAGCTGATTAGTGCAGAACGAGGCCAAGAAATTGGTTTAATTGATTATGTTTACCCAATTGAAGAAATTGAGGAGAAATGCCTTGATTTTGCCGATAGAATTAAGGTGAAATCATCTGTTGCCAACGCCGGCATTAAGAAAGTCATCCAAGCCATTATTGATGGAGAGAACGAAGAAAGTGACTATATTGAAAATGTCATTTTAGAATCATACAGCTCTGATGATTATATGGAGGGCATTCAGGCGTTTTTGGAAAAAAGAAAACCGAATTTCTCGTAAGGAAAAGGAGTCTTTACATCATGAATCAAGCATTAGAAGGAATGAAAGTAATCGACCTATCACAAGTTTTAGCAGGTCCATATTGCACGATGGTTCTTGGTGATATGGGTGCTGATGTCATCAAAATTGAAAAATATCCAAAGGGCGATGACACCCGGTTAATGGGTGCTGCGATTAACGAAGAAAGTTATATGTATATGATGGTCAATCGTAATAAACGTGGCATGTGTCTCAATTTAAAAAGTGAAGAAGGCCGCAACATATTACTTGACCTAATCAAAACCGCAGATGTTTTTATAGAAAATTATCGCCCTGGCGTAACAAAAAAATTGGGCATTGACTATGAAACATTGAAAGAAATTAATCCTGGATTAATCTACTGCTCGATTTCGGGCTACGGACAGACTGGCTCCTATAGTAAAAAGGGCGGCTATGATATTATGGCACAAGGCATGTCAGGGCTGATGGATATGACTGGTGAAAAAGGTGGAAAGCCTGTAAAAGTAGGGATTGCCATTCATGATATCGCTGCAGCACAAACCGCCATTCAATCAATTTTAACTGCATACATCCACCGTTTAAGAAATGGAAAAGGTCAATATATCGATGTTTCCCTTGTTAATGCAGGACTTGCCTGGACTGTTTGGGAGGCTGCTGCTTATTTTGGAACAGGAGAAGTGGCAAAACGGAATGGAACAGCACACCGGGCATCTGCTCCATATCAAGGCTACGAAACCAAAGATGGTTTTATATTAATTGGAGCAGCCAATCAGAAGCTATGGGAAAATTTTTGCTTAAACGTAGTCGATAAACCTCACTGGTTAGAAGATCCCCGCTACGAAACGGTTAGCTTGAGAACAGAACATGTAGATGAACTTGAAGTCGAAATCGAGGGAATTTTAAAACAAAAAGATTCTGCATACTGGCTGAAACTTCTTGAAGAAAACGGAATCCCATCAGGTCCGATCTATTCTTATGATCAAACTTTGAATGATCCGCATATCCTCGAACATGAAATGGTCCTTGAATATGAGCATCCTGCCGTTGGACAAATGAAAACACTTGGCTTCCCTGCTAAATTTTCCGAAACTCCGGGCCAATTAAGAATGCCTGCCCCGCTCCTTGGACAGCACAATAAGGAGATTTTGACCGCACTAGGATATTCTGATGAAGAATATGAAGCTTTAAGAGAGAAAGAAGTTATTAAGTAACGCGAAGGGGACGAATCTCTTGCTTCCAAATTTCAAAGCATCAAGGATTCAAGGAAATTCATATAAAGATCTGTAGACGAAAATTATCATAATGCAGTAAACGAAGATCGAGAACATCTAAACTTTCATCCATAATAGTAATGAAAGGCAACTAACCCTTTGGGCGTTGCCTTTTTACGGTTCAAATAACAGAATTACAGATTTTCTGAGAAAAAAATCAGATGCAAGCATCGATCGTATATTATTAAAATATCACTTTTATTTTTACTAAATCTTGAATACTTCCATCTTTAGCACTTCTTGTAAAAACGTGAAGTTCCCCTGTACTTGCTGTAGGTGTTCTGTCAAATGGAAGCGTACTTCTAAAATTTCCATACTCTGGAGCTCCTGCATCGGCCATTGTAAAGCGCTCTTTGGAAACGATAACTCCACGTACATCTCTTAGTTCATGATTAAGAGCGGCTTCGAATGCTCTTGCTTGTCCTTCTACTCGCTGCCCGTTAACAATTTTTGTCCCAGGAAGAGGAGTCCATACAACAATATTTCGGGAAGTTGGCAAAGGGATAAGCAAATGAAACTTTGGCCAAATAAGGTCTGCTTGATAACCGGGCCGGCCTTGATTTGCTTTGGTTATTCTTGAAAGTGAAATGCCAAATTTGCGCGAAATAGCGGAAAGCGTATCCCCAGATTGTATTTCATAGATAAACAGTGGAACCTGTAATCGTTGATCAGGAACAATAATGTTAGGGTTAGCCAGCTTATTGATACCTGAAACTAAATCGGTAAATGTACTAAACCTCGAAGCGATCCTACTGACAGTATCACCGGATTTGACAACATAAGATACTCTTCCTGATACTGATAGAGTTGGAACTACTAGTACATCTCCTGGAAAGATAAGCCCACGATCTGTAATGGGTGGAATTATGTGGTTTGCCTGTTCGATTGCTTGAACAGAGCTTCCAAACCTGTTGGCTATCGAAAAAAGAGTATCCCCTTTGCGAACTGTATAAATAAAAGCTTTCATCTTAATAATTGTCAATTTACTTCACCTCCTTTTTTGTGCCTTTCTCATAAGTTATGAATATTCAATTTATATGGTATAGGCAAGTTTATGATGGATGAAAATAAAAAAGATAATTATTTTGTCAGCGATTTACGATTTGTTATTGCATTATTCTGATATTTAATTATATAAACAAAACTGAGAGGTGATTCAAATGTCAGAAAAAGTCCGGTAAACACCAGAGAATCAATCTTTTCAGATATATAACGGAATCAGGGTCCTCATTATAAGGGAAAAGGGACACTACTGGTATTGAAGTAATGCAAAGATTCTATCGCTCAACTTTTTAAAATCGAGTAAATAGTTCAAAGAATATGAAGAATCACCAAGGTTAGCATTTAATATACTAGAAATAAAGTCTGAAGTGGGGGAGACAAAATGGTTTGTTTAGGAGATGAGTTATGTTTACCATGTGGAGCTGCAATTAAAAACCGGTTTTTGAAGTCTGCTATGAGTGAGAATCTTGCAACAGTTGATCATGCGCCAACGAGGGAGTTGATTACTCTTTATGAAACGTGGGCAGAGGGTGGTTCGGGCCTAGTTATTACAGGAAACATTATGGTTGATTCTAAGTATCTAGGAGAACCTCGAAATGTGGTCATTGAAGATGAGCGAAACTTACCTTTACTTCAAAAGTTAGCCCAGGCATGCAGCTTAGGGAATACCCACTTATGGGCACAGTTAAACCATCCTGGCAAACAATCTCTAAAGCTATTAACAAAAGAGTCTCTTGCCCCTTCTGCCATTCCTTTAGGTCCGGGATACGATCGTTTCTTTGCACCTCCACGAGAACTTAAAGAAAGCGAAATTGAAGAGATAATAGAGAGATTTGCCATGGCTTCAGCAATTTGCAAGAAAGCGGGATTTACGGGTGTACAAATTCACGGTGCACATGGGTATCTCGTTAACCAATTTCTCTCTCCTGTACATAATCAACGGCTGGATTATTGGGGGGGATCATTGAATAATCGGATGAACTTTTTGACTGAAATGTACTTGGCCATTCGAGCAAAAGTGGGTAACTCCTTCCCTATAGGGATTAAACTTAATTCAACCGATTTCATGCGAGGTGGGTTTTCTGAAGAAGATGCGATCCAAGTGATTCTCCGTTTGTCTGAGCTTGGAATTGACCTAATTGAAATTTCTGGAGGAAATTACGAATCCCCAGTTTTCACAGGGAGAATTATAAAAGAGAGTTCATTAAAGCGTGAAGCCTATTTTCTTGAATTTGCCGAAAGGACTAAAAAAGTTACTGATGTTCCAATAGCTGTAACAGGAGGGTTCAGAACAGCGAAAGGCATGAAGCAGGCATTGGCGCAAGGGGGAACAGATATGGTTGGATTAGCTCGCCCGCTAGCTGTTGAACCCAATATTCCTAATCTAATACTGGATGGTGAAGATTATCTATGCCCTGTTCGCCCAATTAAGACAGGAATAAACGTAATCGACCGTATTGCGCTACTAGAGATTACTTGGTATGAACAGCAAATGGAAAGGCTAAGTAAAGGAAAAAGGACAAAACCAAACTTTCACCCACTCTTGTCTCTTTTATTAACCATTCATAAAAGTGGCTGGAATGTTTTTCAGAAAAGAAGAGCTCGATAATCTGAGTTAAAAATATTTTGTTAGTTTTAAAGAAAAATGTTTAAATAATGGTTAAATATTAATATTGGATAAAATAAGATTGTATACATAAATAAGAAAACATTAAGTAGAGGGAATGGATAGTATGAATGATGAGTTAATAAAAAATGCCGATGCATGCTATCGGCTGGCTGAACGGAAGGCTGCTCAATATTTTAAATCACTTTGTATGCAAGTCGTGCAAAAGGCCTTTGTCCCTATCCTGACAAAAGATATACAATCCTGGAAACACAATCATATTCATCATCATTCATTATTCTCCTTTTTTTCGCGTGTAAAGGGAAAACCTGACTCTCGGAATTATCATCATTATATCCAATGGCTGGAATACACAGGTAAACTAGATAATTACCTGGATCGAAGCATTTCCTATATTTTCTTGAGGGACCTCGGCAAAGCCTTGGACTCAGCGGATACACAAATTAGGATTCAACGTGTAGTTGATAGTTTAAAAAGTCATCTGACAACAGACCAGGGAGACAAAACGGAGCTGTTTCGCATGGATAGATTTTACCGGATGGCCCAAAAGGAAGGTATTGAATCTACCATGATCTGGTTGATAAATAAACTAAAGACTGTATCCGTCAATATCCCAAAGGGGCTAGATGCAGTGCAAGCCCAGCGGAAACTTATTAAAATCATTGCTGGGGTATTAATGCACGAGCTTGAAGAGATGGATGAAGAGGCATCTCCTGAAGAACGTACTCAAAAACTTGATAAAGCTATTAGGCTAGGCTATTCCTATGGTCTGACCTATCCTTTTATTGACGATCTTCTGGATTCAGGAGTCCTATCCGAAAAGGAGAAAAAGCAATACTCCGATCTAATACGCACCACACTTATTACAGGATCTGTGCAGGAATTGGGCGAATGGACAGGAAAAAACAAGGAGTTGATCCGATATATTCATTCGGAACTGAGAGATGCCTTTGAGTACATTAAGGCTCATCAGCGGCAAGAGACAATAAAGTCATTTTTCGAGCAATCCTATGTGTTTTTTCATTCTCAGGAAGTGGATCGAGTAAAGGATCTATCACATGCAAATTACACGAATGAAGAGCTTTATATTCCAATCATTTTAAAATCGGCTTCTTCACGATTGATTGTCCGTTCAGTGATCAGTGCTCCTGAGGATGAGGGCTTTGACAACAGAACATTCTTTTATGGTATATACAACCAGCTGGCTGATGATTTTGCAGATATGTTTAATGACATGGAGGAAGGTGCAGTAACACCTTATACCTATTATATGAAATATCATGATAAACGCCCGGATCTTATAAACCCCTTTGAATTATACTGGACGGTCATCTCCAATTTGATTTATAACGTGTATCATTCAGATACCAAGACTTGTGAGGTGATTTTGGATCGGGCGATAAACGGCCTGAAACGATTTAAAGAACGAATCGGGACCCAAAAATACAACGAAGTGATGGAGCTATTTGCTTCTGGAAATCCGAAATTCAATCGATTAATCCAAAGAATGGTTCGGAAAGCGGATGATGTGGATTTCTTTGATAAATTGCTTCGGGACCATATGATTACCATTTTGAAAAATGAACGGAAAGAACAGGAAGATTTTTCAGATACGATTGAAACCGTACGGAATCAGATCAACAACATCCTGCATATTCCAAATAACAATCCTGTTTCTTTAATGAAAGAGCCGATCATTGATGCTGCAAATTACAGTTTGGAAAGCGATGGCAAACGATTAAGGCCAATAGTGACTTGGGTTATGGGCATAAACGAATATGGCTTGGAAAAGTCAGCAATCATTCCACTTCTGAGATCTTTGGAATATATGCATACTGCATCCCTAATCTTCGATGATCTTCCATCCCAGGATAATGCATCTACCCGTAGAGGGCGTCCAACCCTACATCAGGTGTACAATATCGCCGTAGCAGAATTAACAGGTCTCTTTCTGACCCAGAAGGCTATCGCGGAACAAGCATCTCTTGACCAGTTTGATTCGAAAACTGTGCTTACCTTGATTAAATATTCGGCCCAAATAACAGAGGATATGTGTAAGGGACAAGCGATGGACTTAGATTCTAGAGGGAAACAATTGACCCTAGAACGATTGAATATGATGAGTTTTTATAAAACCGGGATAGCTTTTGAAGCTTCCCTTATCATGCCTGCAATTCTCGCCCAAGCAAATGGGTTAGAAATTGAAGCTTTGAAAAAATTCGCCCGCCATGCAGGCATTGCGTTTCAGATTAAAGATGATCTGCTAGATGTTGAAGGTGATCTAATCCTCCTCGGAAAACCAATTGGTAAAGATGCTGAAAACAACAATTCAACTTTTGTGTCCATTCTAGGTATTGATGGTGCCAGAAAAGCGATGTGGGAACACTACTGTCTTGCGATGGAAGCGTTGCAAGAGGTGCAACGGAACACCACTTTTCTGAAGCATTTATTGAATTATATTGTGAACAGGGATCATTAAAGAGTTTGTTAATCCTAATGAATTCAAAAGGTGAACACAAAAACAGAGGGGCGAATCCCCTCTGTTTTCGATTTTCTATATCCTTGATAAATTTTAATTTACAGCAACTTCCCCTAATTCTGGGTTGTCATGGGGAACAAGGGCATGTTTTTCCCATTTTCTGCTTTTCCATCTAAAATACATAATAATGGCCCGAGTCCATTCATCAGCTGCAATAGCCAGCCAAACACCTGGTAAGCCAAGATCAAGGTAAAACACAAAGAAATAACCTAATGGGAGACTCATTCCTACCATTGAAAACGCACCGATGATGACAGGGAAGGTTGCATCTCCTGCTGCACGTAACGAATTAATGACAACAATGTTTATCGTACGCCCTGTTTCAAGTAGGATACTAAATAGCAGGACGCTTGCACCTAAGCGAATGATCTCAGGATCATCTGTGAATAACGCCATCAGTGGTTCGCGAAGCAAGATGACTGTGGCCACGATGATCAATGTGGCAGCACTCGCCCATTTTAGACTTTTCCATACCCGGACATATGCTTCATCCTTTAGATTTCCGCCAACAAGCCTACCAACGATGATTGATGTTCCCATTCCAATGGCTAAGGCAAATAAATACATAAACATTGAGATATTAGCTGCGTATTGTCTTGCTGCAAGTGAGTTCTCACCGAGAAAGGTCACATAAAATAAGAAGACGATTTGGCAGGATTGATACATTACCTGTTCAAAGGCAGAAGGTAAACCGATCTTTAAAATTTTTCGTATATATTCTCGCGATAGATTGAAATAATATTTAATTTCAATTCGGATTTCCATAATTCGATAGAGGAGCCAGAAGAATACTAGCAATGCAAGGATACGGCTAACTACGGAAGAAATAGCAGCACCTTGGACACCTAATTCCGGGAATCCAAACTTTCCAAATATTAAACAATAGTTTCCTATAATATGAATCACGTTCATTCCAAGTGAGACAAGCATAGCCTGCTTTGTAAATCCATGAACCCGTATGATAGCAGCGACTGAATTAATAAGTGCCTGCAAGAAAATAGCTCCACCGACAATCCTTAAATAGCTGTCAGCATAAATTAATATTTCTCCTGATAAATTTAATCCTTCCAATATATTTCTGCTGAAAAGAAGAAAAATCACACTGACGATTATGCCGACCATTAAATTCATTATAATGGCTGTCGCAGATATTTTCGCAACCTCGGCCATTTTTCTCGAACCGATATATTGAGCAATAACGATGGCTGCACCGTTACCGACTACTTCCAAAATGAGTATGGAAATATGAAGGTATTGGTTGGCCGCACCAACACCAGAAACTGCATTATCCGATATGGCACTCAACATAAACGTATCAACAATACCCATGAGCATAAAAAGAAAGATTTCCAAGAATATGGGCCAAGTTAAGAAGAAGAGATTAAAATCCTTCTGTATCTTTGCTGAATTATTAATCAATTTGTTCACCTTTTCACATAAAAGTTAATCAGAAATGTATCTTATAACAGCTTGATGAGTGTTACAAGACTTTTTTGTCGTTTTGAAATGTCATTTTATGGAGGATTATTTTCACTTTTGAAAAAAGGTCAGGAACCAGTTAATAAAGGGCTAATTAGGTATTCTATGAAGGGAAAAAATTAAGGAGCTATATTTAGAAGTATCATATATTTATCAAGAAAAAGATGAGCAGACGTAACATCTCTCATCTTTTTTAAATGATGTATGCTTATTACAGCTTTTTATTTGTAAGCAATTCCGATTAATGCAGGAGAATCGGGCGAATATTCCGATCCCTTAAAATCTCCAAATAACTCTACTTTCCGAAACCCAGCCATTATTAGACTCTCATTAAGTTCATTTGAAGTTAACGGGTATAGCTCAACACTATTCGTGTAGGTATGAATACCAGATGACTGATTGACCGTAAGTGTTCCGTTGAAATTAATTTTATTTTCGAAGTGGTCATATGTTCTCTTAAATATAATTCCCTTATTCGGCAACTCTATAAGCGGCAAATCTGTAATATGGTGTTGAAGAACACGATCATAATTTACAGTTTGAATAATTAAAATGCCGTCCTCGGCTAGTACATTGGATATTTTCTTTAGGGTCTTACTAATTTCTGCATGTGATTCTAAATGAACAATGGAATTTCCGATACAAATGGCAGCATCAAACGATTGGTCTTTAAAGTGATTTATATCTCTCATATCTAATTTTAATGCCGTTAAATTCACCTGATGACCTGTCCGCTTTTGTTCGATTTTTTCGACCATCTTCTGATCAAGATCAACGGCTGTTACGTTGTAGCCTGATTTCGCTAATTCAATCGCTTGGTTGCCTGCTCCGGCAGCAATATCAAGTAGCTTGGCTTTATTGTTTATGACAGACTTTATAAAACTCAGCTGAGCTGGATTGCTAGGAAAAATATCATCATAATATTGACTTAATACTTGATAAAATGTCATCACCTTACACCTCATCTCTGCAAATTACTAATTTAATGTTACTCTCAATGCAAATTATAACCCATTTAAGAGATGAATCTAATGATGGAAGTCACTGTCTATTATGATCCCTATTTACAGCCAGCTTTATTGAGATTTATTTGCGAACCGACAGGGTTTGTTTGCGAAACTTCAGGGTTTGTTTGCGAAACTACAGGGTTTGTTTGCGAACCTTCAGGGTTTGTTTGCGAAACCACATGATTTATTTGCGAAACCACCACATTTGTTTGCGTTAGCACTGTTAGCTCTCTTTATCTCTTAAACAATAAAACCCAATTGTATTTTTTCTAACAATAGAATAAACCTCTGATATCGGTACACGCTTTAATCTCGCAATTTCCTCTAGTGATTTATGCATCATTTGCGGGTGGGTCTGGCAGCCTGTAAAAGGACCTTCGAATGGCCAAGGACCATCGGTTTCAACCATGATTTGCTCGAGAGGATACTTTTTGACTAGCCCCTGAATATCGTCTTCATAGAGTACATCAGGCGTGACGGATATAAAATAACCATTCTTAATCATCCGGTCAATCGTATACTCATCTCCCTTAAACCAATGGAAATGGGCTTTTGAAATTGAGTGCTTTTCAAGAAGGTCACATACAATTTTCGCATCCTCGTATACAGCGTGAAGCACGAGCGGTTTTTGCCATATTTTCGACTTGATTGTCACTTCCTCTAACAATTCAAGAAAGGGTTCAAGAGGGAGATCCTGTTCTTGACGCAAATAATAGGGGAGTCCCACTTCACCAACTGCAATCATTTCATCTTGATAACGATCCATCCAATTAATCAGCTCGACAAGCTCTTTTTCATGTGGAAGCTTCTGTTCTGGATGATAGCCGTAAGCTGGATATACCTGTTGATAACACGTAGCAATTTCCTGTGTAGCCTTACATGATTGCAAGTCAAAGGAAACAGCAATCATTGCTTCGACCGAATTATCTCCTTCAATAATTCGGCTTAAATCCTTTTTCTCATACTGATCGAGATGAATATGCGAATCAATGATTTTTTTCATCATACTCACTCCATGAACGATTTCAATTCATAATAGATTTTCCGTTTCCATTGTAAAAAGTCGTCCTCTAACAGCAGCTCTTCCTTACGCGGTCTAGCAAAAGGAATGACAAATTCAGCTGCAACCGTTGCAGGCTTGTTGGAGAGAATCACAATCCGGTCGGATAAAAACAAAGCTTCTTCAAGATTATGAGTGACAAATAAAACAGTCCGGCGATTGTTTTCCCAGATGGACAATAGCCATTTTTGCATATCCAGTCTTGTGAGTTCGTCTAATGCTGAGAACGGTTCATCCAGTAAGATGATTGGCTGTGGACTGAGCAAAGCGCGAATGAAGGATACCCGCTGTTTCATCCCGCCAGAGAGCTCATGAGGATAGGAATGAGTATATTGGGCTAACCCGGCTTTTTTAATCATTTCTATTGCTTTAATACTATCCTTTTTTCCCTTTAACTCTTGACCAAGAAGAACGTTCTGTAAAACTGTTCTCCATGGAAGTAGACTAGGGGACTGCGGCATGTAACTCACTGCGCCTGTTTGACTATTGATTTTTTCACCCTTCAGTGTAATCGTTCCTTCATCAGGCGTAAGTATTCCGCCAATGAGGGAAAAGAGTGTACTTTTTCCACTGCCTGAAGGGCCAAGGATGGATACAAATTCCCCTTCGTTCACTTGTAAATTAAGATGCTTAATGATATCTATATCTGAAAATTTTTTCGAAATATCCTGTATCGTTAAGACACTCATTTTAGTTTGCTCCTTTTGACTGCCAGCGGATAAGAAGTCGTTCAATTAAAATAATAATTGCAAAAAATAAAAGACTTAACGCCATAATCGCAAAGATGGCAACAAACACCCGATCTGTTCGGAATGAGGAAGAAGCTAAAGTCATATACACACCGATGCCTGATTTTGCCCCAAGCCATTCGGAAATCACGGCACCCATCACACTATAAGTGGCAGAGATTTTTATTCCTGAAAAAATGGAGGGGAGAGCATGTGGAAGTTCCAGCTTCCAAAACATTTGACTCTTCGTTGCGCCTGCCATTTTCATATAATGCCTTAAGTCAGCTGATGTTTGCTTAAACCCATCAAGAGCTGCGATAGTAACAGGGAAAAAACAAACAAGTGTAATGACAATCATTTTTGGCAAAAGCCCAAAACCAAACCAGATAACCAATAATGGAGCGAGAACGATCACCGGAATATTTTGTGAAAGAATCAGAAACGGATAAACAGCTTCTCGGACAAACGGCAAGAGATAGAGCAGGATAGCAGCGGAAAGGCCAATCCCAACTCCAATCGCAAACCCTGTAACCCCGAGTTTTATCGTTGAAAGCATGTGTTCAGAAAAACTTGCAAAGCCTGTAATCGCTTCCGTCATAATGGTTGAGGGCGCAGGTAGCAGCCATTCTGGAATTCCGGCTTTTTTAACTACCAGCTCCCAAATGAAAAAGAAGAGAAGGAGAACGACAACCGATCTCCATCCCTTAAGTCGCTTCAGCTTCATTATTGATACTTCTCCGTTAACTGACTCATCGTGATACCTGTTGGCTGATATAAAATTTTCACTTGAGAAATCACGTTTCTGCTGCCCATTTCAATCATGCGTTCATTCATTTTCTTAATCACATCAAAAAGATAGGAAAGCTCACCTTCCATCGTTGTTTCTAATGGAGAAACTTTGTAGGCCACACCTGATTCTTCAATAATTTTAATCGCTTCATCCACATATGGAATCACGTCTTCGCCATTTTTTGTTTTCGGTATTATTTGAATGCTAACTAGGGCATTGTTCATCCTGCCAGTCTCCTTACTGTGGTAAATAGTCGTTTGTATAGGCTTTTTGTGCATCTAGTTCACTATCTAATAATTGATTTTCATACATCCAGCTTGCATAGTTTTCCCAAACTTCAAGTTTCTGTTCACCCCATCTTGGCGCATCATCTTGATATTTTGATGCCAGCCATTCCTGGCTTTTCTTCACAAGCTCTTGATCAAGATCAGGTGCTGCTTTTAATAAACTATCAGCTGCATCGGATGGATTGTCGATGGCAAATTTATAACCTTTCGAAACAGCCTTCAAAAATTTCTTCACTTGTTCCGGATTAGATTCAAGCTTCTTTTCATTTGTTGCAAGGACTGGTGTATAGTAGTCAAGTTTCTTACTATAATCGGTTAAATAGACCATATTAATCTTTTCTCCGCGAAGTTCCGCTTCAATGCCTGTCCAGCCATAGTAGATCCATGCAAAGTCAACATCTCGTTTTACCGCTGTAAAAAAGTCTGTATCTCCCATATTCACAATGGAAACATCTTCTACGTTGGCATTTTCGACTTGCATTAATGAAGCAATCACTGATTTTTCAACTGGTGCTCCCCAGCCCCCGTATGTTTTTCCCGCAAAATCCTTTGGAGAAGTGATGTTTTTCTCCGCTGGAGAGGCAAATCCTGATGTATTATGCTGAATAACTGCTGCGATTGAAACTAAAGGAACTCCTTGAACACGAGCTTGTGTAATACTTTCCTGATAGCTTACGCCAAAATCGGCTTTCCCCGAAGCGACCAGCTGATCGGCTCCTGCTTCACCAGGCATAATAATTTCAACATCCAAGCCTTCTTCGTTAAAATATCCTTTATCCTGAGCAACATATAAACCGGTATGATTCGTATTCGGCGTCCAATCAAGAACTACCGTTACCTTTTCATTTTTCTCTAGCTTGTCCTTCTGTTGATCTGCCGAATCCTTTCCTCCAGCACATCCTGCGAGAAGCAAGACTGTCAACATCGTTGCAATAAACTTTTTCATGATCGTTTCCTCCAAAGTATTCATGATGTTTTACCAGAAAAAATAAAAAACACCCGGATGAGAACCCGCGCGTACATGAAAAAACATATCTATTCTTCATTCGAATACGTTTCCTCCGCTGGTCTTACCCAGATCAGGTTCAAAGGGTCAGTACCTCTCAGGTCCAATCTCAACCGGTCACACCGGTTCCCCCACAATTCTAATGCTATTTATTTTTTCAGATACTTTATTATATCAAATAATAAGAGGGCGAAGGAGCTTAAAATATGAAATCTTTTTGCGAATAGACAACCTTGAGCAAGAACCGCTAAATTTTCATTTTATCTTTGTATTCAATTCTGGAATCTCTATATGTATTAGAAATTTGAGTTTGTTATGTTAAAATAATAAAAAACACGAGAGTAGGTACTTAAATGCTGAAAAAACTTACAAATAAAGTGTATTATATGCCACATTATTCGGAAACTGACCGTCCTGCATTAGGTTTAATTTGTGGGGATGACTTTAGCGTTGTCGTTGATTCAGGGAATTCGCCCGCACATGCAAAGGATTTTCTTAATTTAGTGGGTAAAATGGAAATCCCGCCGGTCAAGTTTGTTGTTATCACACATTGGCATTGGGATCATATCTTTGGCATAAAAACGATGGGATTATTAACGATTAGCCATGAGGAAACAAAAGAAAAATTGGAATATTTGAAAACTCTTAAATGGGATGATGCTTCACTAGATGCGCGAGTTGAGACGGGTGAAGAGATCGAATTTTGCAGTGAATATATCAAAAAAGAAATGCCGAGCAGGGATAATTTAGAGCTGCAGGTGCCAGATTTAACATTTAGTGATAAGTTCGAAATGGATTTGGGCGGCGTAACTTGTGTAGTTGAACATGTTGGAGGAGTCCATGCGCAGGATTCATCCATCATTTATGTTCCTGATGAAAAAGTGATGTTTCTAGGAGATTGCATCTATCAGGACTTTTATAGTGGCGAATGGAGCTATGATCTGAACG
The DNA here is from genome assembly GCF_032341175.1 of Bacillus sp. DTU_2020_1000418_1_SI_GHA_SEK_038. NCBI lineage: Bacteria > Bacillati > Bacillota > Bacilli > Caryophanales > Bacillaceae > Bacillus > Bacillus sp. DTU_2020_1000418_1_SI_GHA_SEK_038. Next base: position 1,190,912 of record NZ_CP135435.1, read on the forward strand.
AACTCACCATCTTATTAGAAAAAATCAAAAAATATGATGTCAATAGTTATGTAACTGGACATCAAGATCCAAAAACGTATGAGGAAATGTGGAGCTTCTTGGATGATCTTATTAATATAGGAGAAATCGTAGGTGAAGAGGTTTCTGTTGATTCAGCTGTCACTAAGTTTAACGAAGTACGAGGGACAGAACCAAGTGAAGAGCAGCTTGAGTATATCCAAAATTTTGTCAGCGGCAATCAGAAGAAAAAATAAATATGTTAAAGAAGGCCCCTAGTAAAATTTACTTTACCAGGGGTCCGTTGTTTATAGCTTACTCAGGAATGGTTTTATATGCTAACTTTTCAATGATCTCTTTATGCGTAGGATATTGAGAAAGGAGCTCGTCTTGTGTGAACAATTCAAAGTCCTGAAATTCAAAACCTGGAGAAACCATACAGCCTACTAAGGAGAAGGTATCTTCTTCCATAACAGACGATCCGAAAATAGCATTTTTCGGAACTAAAGCTTGAGGGACTTCTCCTTTATCCAAATTTAATCCTAATTTTATCTCTTCATATTCTCCGTTTTCATGAATAATATGAATCGTTAAAGGACTTCCAGCATGATAATACCATAATTCATCAGATTTCAAGCGGTGAAGATGGGACAGATCATTAGAAGTTAATAAAAAATAAATACTCGTATATAGCTTTCGTTTCCCCTCAAAATTCACTGTTAATTCTTGATCAGAAGTTCTTTCACCAGATTCGAATGTTCTTTTATAATATCCGCCTTCTGGGTGTGGCTCTAGTCCAAGTTTCGATACAAAATATTGTGCATCATGATTGTTCAAAGTAAAATACCTCCAAAAAAATTCAAATCTCTTGAGCTTACCAAACAAATAATCCTGCGATCATCGCAGTTAAACTAAATGAACCAGTGAAGTATAACAAAAAACATCTCACTAATAAAGGTTATTTTAATATAATGAAAAATCCCGATATTTTTAAAAGGCTATTTCATGATTAAGGGAATATTCACAGCAGCAGATCCTTTTAAATACTTTTCGTAGCTATTGAAATAAATTCGAATCGGATTTGTTTTATTGCTTGTGTCAAATGTGTAGGTTGATTCTGCCATCCCATCTCTATTGCTATGACTCGAACCATTAGTATAAACAGTCTTGCCGTTTGCATCGACTGCTTGGAAAAACATTTGATAGAAATGATTTTCTTCTTTCGATTTAAAGTTAGCACGAATTGTATTATTACTTTCAATTCCGATAATTACATTTACATTGTCGGGAATATAGAGGACTTTCTTCTTTAGAAAATCGACTTCGATATAATCCTTTCCTTTTGGCAATGCCTGCACATCATTAATTTCCAACGTCAAGTTCTTTGGCTCTCTAAAATAGTTGCTTTGAAAAAAGAGTGATGCTTCTGCGTCACGCATACCTCCAAAACCTGAAAATCCATTTGTAATCGTACCCCATACTTCGCCTTTTTCATCCAATAAACGCATGCTTTTAATTTGCAAAATTTGCATGGTGTTTGCAGAATCGACTGCGATATCAAGCTTTGCCCGAAGCGGAGAGATCCTCAGTGATTTAACGGTCAATTTTTGATCATCGATTTCTACAGTTTGATCTAATTTGTAATTTTTACTTTTTGCAATTTTCTTATGCAATGAAAAAGGGATGTTGAATTTTGTCTCATGTTCGTCTTTAAAGGTAATGGATAATTCGAAATTCGGATTTGTGTAGTCGATATTATTACTAGAGGTTACCTCTATGATATCTTCTATATGATTTGTTGGCTCCTTCCCAAACCAACTATATGTTAATCCAGCTTCCAGCCTTTTACTATTTTGCTTAATCTCAACGTTTTTCGTGTTGAGGTCATGAATATCGAAAGGGGCTTCCAGCACATAATTAATAAACATTCCCGATTCATCTGCAATGATGCCGAGCAATGTAAACGTTAAATTATTCTTTGTTTCCGTTATATTAAGCTCTTCGTAATATTCATTTTTTAATATATCTTCAATTCCTTTGTCATAGGCAATCATCTCAACAAGCGGAGCAAAGCCTGGTATTTTCGCAACAGCTTGTGCAAAAGCAGGAGATACGCGAATCGTTGTAATAAAGATTAAGATAAGAGCTGCTGTAACTGCAAACGTTCCTGTCCATCTTTTGCGATTTCGTCTTTCATTTCTTACTCTCTTTAAACCGTTTGCCCTTGCATAGGAGAGTGCTTCTTTCGGAACCGGAATCGAATTAAGTTCATCTTTTAAAGCGGCATATTCTTTTTCATTCATTTAAAATTCCCTCCTCTCGCTAAAATAATGGCGCAGCTTTCGAAGAGCTGTATGCAATCTGGATTTAACTGTTCCTTCGGGAATATTTTGCGCGCTCGCAATCTCATTGTTTTTCATATCCTGAAAATATTTCAAATAAATTAATTGCTGCTGTTCATGCGGCAATTGCGAAATCGCTTCAACAATCTCTAGCTTAGGAGAATCATAATATTGTCCTTCGACCTCCAACGTTTCCCTCAGCTCTATACGACTTTTTCTCTTATGCATATCGTGGCACACATTGAGCAATATTCGAACGAGCCATGTTCCGACATAACGCGGCTCTTTAAGTGTATGAATGTTTTTATAGCTTCGGTAAGTCGTTTCTTGAATGGCTTCAATCGCATCGTGCTCATTTTTTAAATAAGCAAACGCTGTCCGATACATGACATCTTCATATGCTTCCAGCACGTGTAAAAGAGCGTGTTCATCCCTTTTCATTGCTTTTTTTATTATATCTATCTCAACCACAGCGTTGCCTCCTTCCCCCTGTACATATTAGACTTTGCAGCAGGGGAAATCGTTCATCTTCTTTTTCGTAATTAATAATGGTCATTAGGGGTGGTCTAATCCTAAATGAATAATGGAAAAGATTTTATAAAAAAGAATAGATTGAAATACTATTAAATACCAATTCTAACATGTAAAGTATTTATAAATATTATGAGGCTGCCTAAATGAATGGAAAAATGTTTGGGGCTTGTTTCCTTATTCATGATTTGATAAAACTAAATATAAATTTGAAAGGCTTACAGTCTAATTGTACTGTAAGCCTTTTTTTGATTTTTTTTAGAAAATCAATAGCCCTATAACAGTAGAAAGAATTAAGCCAATCATTACCGGGAAAAAGCTTTTTCGAACAAGTTCCATAACGGGGACTTTTGCAAATCCTGCTACGGCGACAAGGGATGACCAGGCAATCAACGTTCCACCGCCTACCCAAATAGCGCCCATTTGCCCAATAGCTGCTAATGTTTCAACGTCAACCCCGACATTTGGGCCTAATGCTCCAGATAAAGATCCAACTAAAGGAAGGCCGGAAAAACCAGAACCGTCTAACCCCGTAATAGCCCCAATTATTAGAATGCCAAAACCTGCGATAAAGGTGCTTTCCGGTATGAATTGCTGTCCAGCCACAACTAGATCAAATAAGAAGGAAGGCGCCCCTTCTGCACCAATGCCAAATATTTTACTTGATAAATCTCCACTTCCAATAAAGAAAAATCCAGCAATCGGAATGACCGGCCCCATTGCTTTAAAGGCGAACAAAAATCCTTGCACAAAATTTTCACTTACATCATTTAGCGATGAACGTAGATTTTTAAACATAGTTGCAGCAATAAGGAGAATGGCGGATGCACCACCTATTAGGGCAGCACCGGTTCCACCCTCAATGGATGGGATGAAATCAGAAAATTTGGCGAGAAACATATATACAATAATTATTAGAAATGTTAGGGGAACAAGGATGGCAAAAAGGGTGTCTATATTTACTTTTTTGCGTTTGGTTATTTTCCATTTCTTCTTTCGAATGAGGAGATTGACCTTCCTTTTCCCAGGCGATCAAATGAGTATTGGATGGACGTGAAATTTGTTTTCTTAAAAATAAATAAGCGATAACAATGGCCGTAATCCCTGTAATGATCGATAATACTAGCGCCCGATCCGCTAAAATTCCAACATTCGCCCCTGCAGCAGTTGCTGTCAAAGTAGGAGCAATTTGGATGACGTAATCAGACGATAAGGCCATTCCCTGACCAGCGAGTGAAATCGCAATGGCTGCTCCAATCGGCGGAAGTCCAGCCCGAACAGCTACAGGTATAAGCAAAGCGCCAACTAATGGTACAGCCGGTGTTGGCCAAAAGAATAGCGAGATGATATACGTAACGAAAATAATGATCCAGTATGATAAATGCCCATTTTTCATTACCTTCTGAAATGGTGTGATCATTTGCCTATCTGATCCAAGTGATTTCAACGAGTGCAGTAAAGCAGTCATAATTGTGATAATAAGGAAGATATTAAATAATTCCCCTGCGGCAACTAAGCTTGCATTGAATATGGTCTGCAAACCAGATATAAAAGAGCCAGTAAATATCCACCCAACTAAGAATGTTACGATAATGGAAGGTACAACAATATTTTGACGAAACAGCATGGTTAGAATAATAACGCAGGTCCCAATTAAATACATCCAATGAGCTGCTGTTAATTCCATTCTATTAACCCCCTCAACCTATATTGAAAAGCAATATTAAAATAGTCTATGCTGATATATGGGCTTAGGTGAAAGGCATTATAATCAAAATGAAAACAAAACTTAGGTAGGAATAAATCATGAAGATCGTTACAATTGTCGGAAGTATCCGTAAGTGTTCTCTTAATAGGCAGCTCGCTGAGACTATGAAAGAACGCTATATTAATAAAATGGATATGTACATTGCTGACATCAAATTTTGGAACAAAAAAGAAGCAAGAGGAAGTTTCTCATGCTTCTTCAAAATAATTCAAAGCTAGTATTTGTGCTCAATAAAGTTCAATGCAAATTGAAATATTTTTTCAGCAGGCACTGCTAGATTTAAGTTTTGCCCTTTATCATAGCCCGCAGTGATTAGGCCCACTAGTCTCCCATACATATCCAGCAATGCGCCCCCTGAACTTCCATCGGAAATCGGAGCAGTAAATTGGATCATGGGGATGTCATTAATATCTCTGAATCCGGAAACAATGCCATCGGAAACGGAATTAAATAACCCTAAAGGGCTCCCTATGGCAACAATCTTCTGGCCCCGAACTAATTGCCCATCTGTTTTAACCGTGAGGGGTAGACAGTCTTTATCCACTTTAATAATCGCCAGGTCATATTGCTGATGATATTTAATGAGATTACTAGTTATATATTCTTGTGTTTCATTCTCGTAAAGAATTGAATAAAGATGGCCGCCCGCGACAACATGCAGGTTTGTTAAGATATATCCCTTGCTGTGAATGACTACACCAGAGCCACTGCAAAAAATCTCATTATTCTCATTATAACTTTTAATCATGACAACAGAGCTTGATAGACCGGCCAGCTCCTCATAACTGAACTCCTCAGCTTTTGGTGGATTTTCGTTTTGATTTGTAGAATTTAAAATCTTAGGCTGAGAAATATTAACTGGTGCTGAAGGCAAGGTTGCAGGCCCCGATATCTGTACAGGTGAAAAATCAGGGATGGATACATGATTTGTATGTAGGGTGCTGCACCTATACAATGTTGAGTATTTTTCCACTTCAGGACTCAGATGGATAATATCCTCTTTTGGATTCATATAGCATATATCACAGCCAAGTCGAGATAAGAAGTATAAGAATAACAGTTCATGATGCTTAATATCACCGTTAAAAATAACTTTCGGAAATACGTTCATGCCATTAAATAGCTTAGGCAAATAGATTTCCAGCCAGTTCAAAAATTTAACAACAAAGTTTTTAAATATAGTGGGATTGGAATGTGGATGGACTTTTTTATACATGGAGAGAATCTCTAAAAAGGTGAGCTTTTTAGTCCATTCAAGGGTATCGTTATCTAATCGTGTGCATAAAGGTGTTTGATACAGCAATCTAGGATCAGTGATGGAATTATTCACGATTGTTTCCCAATTATCCCAAACCCTTTCTAGTCTGTTAATGTCATCTATATTTGATATCCTTTCAAGTCCGTGAAGTCGAACGTAAGCTGGAACTGGCATACTTGAAGAAAAATATCGGTCCATTTTAAGAATATTCTCAGTGTAAAGTTGGATGGTATTTGGAATACCTATATATCTTACAAATAGGACTTCTTTAGTAACAATATAATGATCCTTTTTATGTATGAGCATAAAATCTTCGAGAGGATTTTGCGTTTCTTTAAGTTTGATCTTTAAAGGTTTAGTTCTCACTATCATATTAATTCTCCGATTAAAATTATTTATCTAGCGTAATTATAATTGAATTTTACATAAGTGCATAGTTAAATAGGTAAATATTGGGATAATGTTCATTAGCAGTACGTAATATCCGCAGTAGTAAGTCCAATCGTGATGTAAATGGTGAACAGTATACCGATTGAACAGCTGATACATTTCGTGTATCGGCCCGTTGTTACCCTTCTTTCACAATGTGGCACAAATAAATGAGTTTTATAATAGTGTCCATTTTCATACACTCTTCTTAATTAAGTTATTGATAATAAGGGGAGTGGAAAATGAAAATCAATTTAGAAATGGAAAAAGCGAATATGCTTGCTAAACAAATCGTTGCATTTATTAAATATGTTCGTAAAAGCTGCGAAAGTAAGAATAGTGTTTATCCTAATCCCGACAAATTGTATCAAATCAAACTTCTCATAGATGAGTTTAAGTTCCAAATCATTGCAGAAGAACTCCAGAGGATAAACCGGTTTTCATGGGATGAAAAGTACACTTACTATTTAGTGGATGAATTTCAGAAGGGGTTAAATATAATGGAGGAGTATGTAAGAAAAAATATCGATGATTTATTCATCTTATCGGCCAGACTTTATACATTAAGTAACCTTACTCTATTAATTAGAAGTAAGAAGTAAAAAGCCTGACTCTAGCTGTGATAAGCGAGTCAGGCTTTTAAATTTATTTCTCAACTAAATTGAGCCTGATGCAGTCTGCTGTATATTCCTTGGGATTCCAGCAGTTCTTGGTGGTTGCCCTGCTCGGCAATTCCATCTTCCGTTACAACTAGAATTCGATCAGCATTTTTAATGGTGGCCAATCTATGGGCAATAACGAGCGTAGTCCTGCCTTCTGTGAGCTCCTCCAGTGACTTTTGAATCGCTGCCTCTGTTTCTGTGTCAAGGGCGGATGTAGCTTCATCCAAGATTAGAATAGGCGGATTTTTAAGGAACATTCGGGCAATGGCGAGTCTCTGCTTTTGACCGCCGGAAAGCTTGACGCCTCTTTCGCCAATAACCGTATCAAGTCCGTGCGGCTGACTTCGGATGAAGTCATCGAGCTTTGCTTTTTCAGCAGCATCTAAGATTTCCTCATCAGTCGCATTTAAATTCCCATAGGCAATATTTTCGCGAATCGTTCCGGAGAATAGAAACACATCCTGCTGGACAATACCGATTTGACTGCGCAGGGATGATAGTTTAATATCTCGAATATCTATATGATTAATAGAAATGGAGCCGTCTTGAACCTCATAAAATCGCGGAAGGAGGCTGCAAAGGGTAGTTTTTCCAGCACCAGATGGGCCAACAAAAGCGACAGTTTCTCCGGGCTGAATGGATAGATTAATGTTATTCAAGACAGTTTGATTACCTTCATAACCAAAAGAAACATTGTTGTATTGAATTGTTCCAGCAAGCTCCATCTCGATGGCATCCTCGGAATCTTCAATATCAGGCTCCGTGTCGATAATTTCTGTATATCGCTTAAATCCAGCAATTCCCTTCGGATAACTTTCAATAACCGCATTAATCTTTTGAATAGGGCCGATCAAAATATTCGATAACAAGATAAAGGCAACGAACTCTCCGTAAGTTAATTCATTAGATATAACAAAAAACGTTCCAAATAATAAGGTAAAAAGAGTAATGGTTCTCATAAACAAATAATTAGCCATTACATTTTGCGCCATAATCTTATACGATTGCAGCTTAGTTAGACGATAATTCTCGTTGTTTTCTTTAAATTTTTTCTGCTCATACTTTTCGTTTGCAAACGCTTGGACAACGCGAATGCCCCCGATGCTGTCCTCTATTCGAGAATTAATTTCCGCGACATCCTGGAACATTTTTCGAAAGGTTCTGGTCATTTTTTTATTAAAATAAATCGCAAATATTATCAGAAGAGGGATGACGATAAATGATATAACCGCAAGCTTCCAGTTAATGCTGACCATCAAGGCAAAAGAGCCAATAAGTGTCATGATGGCAACAAATACATCTTCTGGTCCGTGATGGGCCACTTCTCCAATCTCCTCAAGATCCTTCGTTAGCCGTGAGATGCTATGTCCTGTTTTATTATTGTCATAGTATCCAAATGAAAGCTTTTGCATATGCGTAAACAGCTTTTGGCGCATGTCGGTTTCAATATTGATTCCTAAATTATGCCCCCAATATGTAACAATATAATGCAATCCCGTATTAAGAAGATAAATCAGCAGCAGTCCAGCACATGCTAATAAAATTATGCTCCAATTTCCTTCGGGGAGCAGCCGATCAATGACCTGATTTACGGCTAAAGGAAAAGCAAGCTCTAATATGCCGACAATAATTGCTGATACAAAGTCAAGGATAAACAACCATTTATAAGGACGATAATAAGAAAAAAAGCGTAATAGCAACTAAATACCTCCTGAAAAAATTATACTGAGAAATATGGTCTGAATTGAAATTCATTCTCAATTATAAGTGTTATTTCCTTTTTATTCAATGGCTCTTACTGTTACGAACTGAATCTTATTTGCGAAACTCGATGAGTTGTATGCGAAACCCAATGAGTTATTTGCAAACTCGATAGTTATTTGCGAAACTCGATGAGTTGTTTGCGAAACCCGATGATTTGTTTGCGAAACTCCATGAGTTATTTGCGAAACCCCGGCTTCGTTCTATTAATAAAAGAAAAAAAGCTAACTCCGTCTTTTTCAAAGCAGAGTTAGCAATTTTATTTTGATCTGATTAATAAACTCGATCACCGTTAAAAATAGAGTTCTTTACAATAACATAGTCAACATTGCGGATGGAGCTTAGTTTGCTTCCTCCAGAATAAGAAATAGAAGACTGAAGATCCTGTTCCATTTCAGTTAATGTTTCTTGTAAAGGCCCTTTGTACTCAACATACATCTTTTTACCTTCAACGTTTTTCTTTTCGCCTTTTTGGAATTCTGAAGCGGAACCAAAGTATTCTTTGTAAAGCTTTCCGTCTTTCTCGATTGTTTCACCTGGTGATTCTTCATGACCAGCAAATAACGAACCAATCATCACCATTGTTGCGCCGAATCTAACAGATTTAGCGATGTCTCCATGTGTACGAATGCCACCGTCAGCAATAATCGGCTTGCTAGCTGCTTTTGCACACCAGCGTAATGCAGCCAATTGCCAGCCGCCGGTTCCAAAACCAGTTTTGATTTTCGTGATACATACTTTACCTGGTCCAATCCCAACCTTTGTTGCGTCTGCACCAGCATTTTCTAATTCTCTTACAGCTTCTGGTGTACCAACATTCCCTGCAATCACAAAGCTGTTCGGCAAGTGCTTTTTAATATGTTGAATGATATTAATTACAGCATTAGAGTGGCCGTGGGCAATATCAATAGTGATGAATTCTGGGACAAGCTCAGCTTGTGCTAATTCTTCAATAAATCCATATTCCTCTTCCTTAACACCTACACTAATAGAAGCAATTAATCCACGAGCCTTCATATCTTTAATAAAGGAAATTCGTTTTTCAGGATTAAAACGATGCATGATATAGAAGTAACCGTTTTCAGCCAAATAAATCGCAATCTTCTCGTCAATAATTGTTTGCATATTTGCAGGAACGACAGGCAGTCTAAATGTATGTCCTCCTAAAGATACAGTTGTATCACACTCTGAACGGCTATTCACTATACATTTAGCCGGAATTAATTGAATATCTTCATAATCAAATACGTTTTCCATGTTTTACACCCCTAAAAACGAATATTAAAGTTTGGACATTGAATGATCGTTCGTCCACATAGTAATTTACATGATTACCATTTGAATGTCAAAGTTTTTATTATTATTGGCTATGACATGAAGAAAAATTAACAAAAAAGGAGTTTAAGTTCCTAAGGAATGGCGAACATGACGGGCTGTAAAATCAATAGCCGCCTAAATCGCAATTTTTGTAGAATTTTGTTTGTTGAATTTCGAATTTGTAAGCAAAGTGTGTTAATATTTAGATTGCGAGCCTTCTTTAATAAAGCAGTGGGATGGACATGCATGATATATGAAGTGGGTTTGCCTTTATTTTTTGAACTAAGTTATGGGGGGGAGGATGTAAGATGAGTAAGGATGGAATTCCTTCTCCGCAGAAGTCTTTCATGTCTGACCTAAGGTCTCTTTTTAAAGCGAATGTATTAATAGCTAATGTTCTGCCGGTGTTTACCGGATTCTGGTTAGCGCTGTATTTTACAAATGAATCCTTTATGGAGCACGTTCCATTATTTTTACTGATTATGGTTGGCAGTACATTTGTTATGGCGGGAGCACTTATTATTAATAATTGGTTTGATGTAGATATTGATACAGTGATGGAAAGAACGAAAAACCGTCCGACCGTTACAGGCCATATTACTTTAAAGGCTGTCTTAATAATGGGGATTACTTTCTCCATATTAGGTTTCCTCATTCTCTTTTTTACCACACTTGAAGCGGCCTTTTATGCATTTATCGGATGGTTTACTTATGTCATTTTGTATACGATGTGGTCGAAACGGAAATTCACTTTGAATACAGTCATTGGAAGTATATCTGGAGCTGTTTCGCCTTTAATTGGGTGGGCAGCAATAACGTCTAGCATTCATATCATTCCAATTGTTCTTTTTCTGATATTATTTATTTTTCAAATGCCGCATACTTTTGCCATTGCGATGAGGAAACATGATGAGTATAAAGCAGCAGGTGTAGCCATGCTGCCAGTTGTTCATGGCTTTTCTATGACGAAGCGGCAAATTCTTGTATATGTAGCATGTTTGCTGCCGCTGCCATTTTATTTAGCTCCGCTCGGAACAGTGTTCCTTGTCGTTGCTACCTTGCTTAATATCGTGTGGCTAGTCATTAGTATAAGGGGATTTTTCGTCAAGGATGACCAGAAATGGGCACGGGTCATGTTTCTATATTCGGTTAATTATATTGCCATTTTGTATTTACTGATGGTTATAGTAACATTGCCGATATTTGAATAGCTCATTACATTTTTAGTACAATTAAAAAGGGAAACATGGCTAATCGTGAGCCGTGTTTACCCTTTTTGCTTTTCGGATAAGAAAAATTCATTTACCGAACTCTGCTAGTTTCCCTAAGAATCAACCCATTGGCAGAAGCAGCCCGAACCCAACCCGGATACTCATTCATTAGCAAATCATATAACTCATGGTCGGAAATCATTTGCGGATCTTCTACACTGAAGAAGTTAGCATTATCGAGATACCGTCCTGTTAAATGATCTAACTCCTCTAGAAAGGAAAAGTCGGATTGAAATGCTCTGAAGAATCCTCTGGCTTTTGTCCCTTTATTTGACTTCCCGATTGCCATGAATTGCCAGAAAATTGGTTCGTAAGATGAGCTTTGAATATGGCTGATCGTTTCTTTTTCATCAAAGGTCGCTCCATCAGTTACAAACATTACATAGACCGATATGTCATTAGGAAGGGGATTATTCCGTCTTTCCGATGAACCGAAGTAATGATTGCGGATTGTTTTCATTGCTTTTCCATAATACGTGCTGCCCTCTAATGGGTATTGTTTAATTAACCGATTGACAAAGCCATAAAAATTTTCAATCGTTAATTCTCCAGCATCATGAGCTTTTGCCCCAAATAAGAAAATATCAATGGAACCGTCATCATCAAAACGAGTACCGAGGGCTAATATTCTTTCTGCAAATTCTTGAATTTTTCCAGTGCGGTACAGATTCGCCATGGAACCAGAGATGTCTAGGCAAAGTGCAACCTTTGCTTGATGGTTTTGTAAGCCAACCTTTTGTAAGCTGACCGTTGCTTTTTTGGAAAGATCCAAAATTTTTGGTGCCTGCTGCTCCATCTTCTTTTCTAGCATGATTCTTTTATGATTGACTGGCTGTGGGGGAGGAGTTGTTGCTGCTTGTGTAACTGGCGAAGGTGCAGGCTGCTGTGAACTCTCTTCGGCCACCTCACCGCCAAAATCCTTCAATAAGGCAGCTAGTCCACCATCAAAGCCTCGTCCAACAGAAGAAACTCTCCATAGAGATTTATAATAAATTTCCGATATAATCACTGCTTTTTCATTATTAAAGTCTTTACCCTGAAAAGAGTATTCCATAATTCGTTGACCGTTTGCTTTGACGACAAAAGATCCGGAAGATATCATCCCCATTTTTCCATTTCCGTCAATGGTTGCTGTAAATACTAAATATCGAGAAGTTGGCGGGAGCTTGGATAAATCTATTAAAAAAGTTCCGCTGCCGTTGTTATGGGATTGTAGCTGGATTTCATTATAAGGTGATTGCAGCTGGTTATAGAAGATCATATATCGGTCATCGGCAATTTTTTTGTCATCGTTTAACCCAAAGCATGTAATGTCGACTTCGAAACCGGAAGCAACGTTTACTTCGACCTGAAGCTGTGTAGAAGGGGTGAAGTCGGCCAATTTAGACTTTTCTCCCCGAATTAAAGTTTTCATATGCTCCTCCTTTAAGGAAGTGGTATTATTTGTATTGTACATTAAAACTGCTATCCATGTAACATTTCATGGGCTTGTTTTATTAAATTAGGATTAAGTGCTCCTGATAAAACAAAAAATAAATATTTTAGTTGTATGGTGAAAATATCCTTTCAAACCTGTCCAATCCTGAATACATTGTTGTATGCCAAATAATTTACAAATGTGTAAAATTTATTTTTAAAGGGAGAGGAAAAATGCATAAAAAACTAGCTGTAGCCATTATTCATGGAATGGGTAGTCAAAAGGAGGATTTTGCTAAGGAAACGATCGCACTGATCAATAATTTATTTGCAAAAAAATTGGAGCATTTAGTTGAAGACCCTGTCTCCTATCTTAAGATTCAAGCGATACATTGGGCACCCATTTTTACGTATAGAGAGGACAAACTATTTGAAAAAATGGTTCAGAACAATAAATTAAATTATCTGGGACTAAGAAAATTCCTTATAACTTATCTAGGAGATGCCATTGCCTATCAACCGGTCGAGACGGTAAAGCAAAATTATGAGAGAGTCCATGAAAAAGTTGGAGAAGGACTTAACATTCTCGCTAAAAGGGCAGGAGATCATGCCCCTTTATGTGTCATCTCTCATAGTCTAGGTTCTGTCATTGCCAGTAACTATTTTTACGATTTACAATTTAAAAAAAGTGATCTTACCTGTGTTGTCAATGAATCTTCACCTTTGGAAAAAGGGGATACTTTAACCTTATTTTATACAATGGGAACGACCCTCCCGATATGGAGTTTACGCTATTATAACTTTAACCGCCCGATTAATATTCCTTCTAGAAACCTCAAAAAGTATTATCCTAGCTTAAAAGGTGAATGGTTAAATTTTTATGACAAAGACGATGTTTTAGGCTTCCCGCTTAGACCTGTAGACGAAAGTTATCAAAACGCAGTTAACGAAGATCGAGAAGTGAATGTAGGTGGTTTATTAACGAGTTGGAATCCACTATCTCATACAGGATACTTTAAAGATATGGATGTCATTGAGCCCATTGTAGATGGGCTAGTTCGAACTTGGAGACAAGTAAATAACATCTAAATTACATTTCATAGTTAAATAACCTTTACAATTGATTGGCAGCCCCTGAAAATGTTGAGCGTTCATTGAACACTCACAAAATGCAGGGGTTTATTCATTTACCAAAACTTTTTACTCAAATAAGCAGGGGAGGATTACAATTGAGAGATAATATACCTGTACCAAAGTCCAATTCTTCTGTATCTAAAACATTACTGTACTGGGGGCTTGGACTTTGTACAATATTCTATTTGCTCATTATACAATTCTGTTCTTTTGATATTTACCCCAACAAACGTTTCTAAGATGGCTTGTCCACCTGCAATGGCAAGGATGAAAATAATATAATTAGCAATAGTGGGTAGAAAAAGATACATTGTACAGAGCAGGATTGCCGACCAAATTCCTGTACACCAATAACAGGTTAAAAGGTAACCAATCATGGACTTAGGAACCTTTTTGATCTCATGATCTCGTGTTTCCTTTTTCGTTAAAAAGAGGTTTCTTAAAGGTTCAGCTATCTTATCAAAAACGATTAAATGTGTTAAGCGGTAACTTGCTAATATGATCATCATAAAAGCCATCCATGATATATCCAATGAGGAATCCTCCTAAATATTTCTTTTCTTAATTATCACCGGATTACATTCATATTATGATAAGAACATATGAGAGTTTTTTGCCCATCTTCTTTCGTCTATTCAAGTATTGGCATGCATAAGAATCTTCTTAACCATTCATTTTATCGAGTGGGCTACGGTTTCACTCCATTTATTTTGTTTGCAAACTGGAAATAGAAAAAGTTTTTTTGTAAATGTCTGAATATATTTACAATTAGTATAACGATAAACTACAATAACGTTATAAAGGTGTTATATAGTTGAGGATTTTATATAGATTTATTAAGGGGGCATATTGCATGTTTGATACGATCCGTTATGACGTTAAAGATGGGGTTGCCTGGCTTTATTTAAATCGGCCTGACAAACTCAATGCGTTTACAGCGCAAATGAACCGTGAAATTACAGAAGCAGTAAGAAATGCTTCAAAGAACGATGAAGTTCGCTGCATAGTTATTACAGGCGAGGGGCGTGCGTTCTGTTCCGGCCAAGATTTATCGGAAGTTGATGAAAGTATGGATCATGGCGATGTATTAAGAAACCATTACGGTCCGATGGTTAAACAATTGAGACAATGTGAAAAGCCGATAATTGCGGCGGTAAATGGAGTAGCTGCCGGAGCAGGTTTTTCCCTTGCACTCTCATGTGACTTTAGACTAGTGTCAGAGAAAGCGAGTTTTATCAATGCTTTCGTCCATGTCGGACTCATCCCAGACTCTGGCAATCTCTATTTTCTAAATCAGCTTGTTGGTCAGGCAAAGGCGGCAGAACTCGCTATATTGGGCGAAAAAGTGCCAGCTGCCGAGGCAGTTCAAATTGGCCTTGCCAATCGGATGATCCCAGCGGAGGCTTTCGAGAAGGAAGTAAGTAACTTTGCTTTACGTCTCGCTTCTATGCCAACAAAGGCAATAGGTTTAATCAAACGTTCATTGAAAGCGGTTTCAACACTATCTTTTGAAGACTACCTTGAGCACGAAGCACAAGGACAGAGAGCGGCTGGATTAACAGCTGACCACCGTGAAGGCATCGAAGCATTTATGCAAAAAAGAAAACCTGTGTTTTCTGGGAAATAGAGGAATTAACTCCGTGTATGCTGCACAAGAAATGTAGGCAGAGTAGGATGCATTAGAGTTAGCTTTATGTCTGAGCGTAATTCGCAGATGAGATTTATATATATGAGCAGGTCATCTACTTGCATAAGGGGGAGAATCGATATGATCAACCGCATTGTGGTCGTAGGCTCCGGCGTTATGGGGAGAGGCATCGCCTATGTTGGAGCAGTTGGCGGATATTCAGTCACATTAGTAGACATTAATGAAACCGCTTTGCAAAATGCAAAGCAGGAAATTGAGCTGATTTTTGAAAAAGGGCTGGCACGGGGGAAGATTTCTTCAGAGGCAGCGGAAAAAGTGAGTGAAAATTTAAACTATGAAAGTGACTTGTCAATAGCTGCTGCGGCGGCTGATTTAATTATTGAAGCCGTTCCTGAAATTGCTTCTATCAAAAAACAAGTGTTTGAAACAATGGAAAAGCATGCATCTAAAAACTGCTTCTTTGCTACTAATACATCCACAATGAGTCCAACAGAGATTGCTTCTTATGCAAAACGCCCAGAAAAAACAATCGCGATGCATTTCTTTAATCCCGTACATAAAATGCCCCTTGTTGAAATTGTCCGAGGACTTGAAACGAGTGAGGAAACAGCAGAGGTCATTAGGGAAGTAGCTGTCAAAATGGGGAAAGAAACAGTCGTTATTAACGAATTCCCAGGATTCGTGACGAGCCGGATTAGTGCCCTAGTGGGAAACGAAGCGTTTTATATGCTTCAAGAGGGACTTGGGACGCCAGAGGAAATCGATAAAGCAATTAAACTTGGCTTGAACTATCCGATGGGACCATTTGAACTCGTTGATCTTGTTGGCCTTGATGTTCGTTTAAATAACTTGAAATATTTACATGAAAAGCTTGGCGAGAAATACCGCCCAGCACCGCTTCTAGAACGGTACGTCAAAGCTGGACGTCTAGGGCGTAAAAGCGGAAAAGGTGTTTACGACTATACGAACAAGGAAGAGATGGTAGAAAAATGAGAGAAGTCGTTATTATAGATGCTGTCCGCACACCGATTGGCAAATATAAAGGGGCTTTAAAAGATGTTAGACCAGATGATCTTGGTGCGGTTGTTATTAAAGCACTTATCAAAAGAAACCCAAAGCTTCCTCCTGAAAAAATTGAAGAGGTTATTTTTGGCAATGCGAATCAGGCTGGAGAAGATAACAGAAACGTGGCAAGAATGTCTGCTCTGTTAGCGGCTCTTCCTGTGGAAGTGGGTGGCACAACAATCAACCGTCTGTGCGGTTCCGGTTTGGATGCGGTTTTGTATGCGGCAAGATCAATCGCTGTCGGTGAAGGGGATATTTATATTGCTGGCGGAACAGAGAGTATGACACGAGCACCGCTCGTGATGGCGAAGCCTTCTCAGGACTTTCCGAGAGGCAATATGGAATTGCAGGATACAACGATTGGCTGGCGCTTTACGAATCCAAAGCTGAAAGAAATGTACGGTACGGACTCCATGCCGCAAACGGCTGAAAATGTCGCACAGCGTTATAATATTTCCCGCGAAGACCAGGATCAATTTGCCTTTGAAAGCCAGCAGCGTGCGAAAAAGGCGATAGACGAAAATCGATTTGCCGAGGAAATTGTTTCAGTTATTTATAAAGACCGAAAAGGCAATGAAATTATCGTAGATACTGATGAGCATCCACGCTCAGATTCTACTCTTGAAAAGCTTGGCAAGCTGAAACCACTTTTTGAAGGTGGTACAGTAACAGCTGGCAATGCATCTGGCGTAAATGACGGAGCCTCTGCCCTGCTATTGATGAGCGCTGAAAAAGCAAAAGAATTAGGTTTGAAGCCGCTGGCGAAATATGTGACAGGAGCTACAGCTGGGCTTGAACCTGCCGTTATGGGACTTGGTCCGATTTATGCTTCAAGAAAAGCGCTTGAACGGGCAGGATTGACAGTTGATGATTTGGGACTAATCGAATTGAATGAGGCATTTGCCTCTCAATCGCTTGAATGTATTCGTCAGTTGGGACTTGATCAAAGTAAGGTGAACGTCAACGGGGGAGCAATTGCTTTCGGACATCCACTTGGTGCAAGCGGTGCCCGCATATTAACGACACTTCTTTATGAAATGAAGAAACGTGATGAAACATATGGCCTTGCGACAATGTGTATCGGTGTAGGCCAGGGAATTGCTGCTATTGTTGAGAATGTAAAAGATTAGCTCCATTTTTTGTATTACACCTTCAAACAGGCTGCTCAGAACGGCCCTTATAGAGGCAGGAGTTGGGCAGTCTTTTTAAAGAGAAAGGTTGAAAGATAAATGATGAAATCTGTTTGTGAATTGCTTCAAATCACATACCCGATTTTCCAGGGAGGAATGGGTAATATCAGTAATGCGCAGCTAACAGCAGCTGTTTCAGAAGCGGGCGGTCTAGGGACAATTGGCTGTGGCACGATGGCACCTGATGAAGTGGAAAAAATTATTCTTGAAACGAAGCAGCGGACGAGCAAACCGTTCGCGGTAAATATCCCGATTAGTGTCTCACCTTATACAAAGGAGCTAATCGAGCTTGTGATTAAACACCATATCCCGGTCATATCACTTTCCGCAGGAAATCCGGCTCCTTATATTCCAGTGCTTCATGAGCATGGAGTGAAGGTAATTGCTCTCGTTGCGTCTGTAAAGCATGCACAAAAAGCTGAGGCAGCTGGGGCAGATATTTTAGTAGCGGAGGGCTATGAGGCTGCAGGGATTAACTCTAGTCTGGAACTGACGACATTTACGCTTATTCCGCAAATTGTGAATCATGTTAAGGTCCCCGTATTAGCAGCAGGCGGCATTGGCGATGGCAAAGGGCTGGCGGCAGCATTGATGCTAGGCGCGAGCGGCGTGCAAATGGGTACTAGACTAATAGCGACAAAAGAAGCTCCTTTTCATGATTTATATAAACAGAATCTTGTTAATGCGGCAGACACGGATACGATGATTTTTGGCCGCAGTGTTGGTCGGGTCAGAAGAATTTTAAAAACACCTTATGCGAAGACCCTTTATGATAGGGAAAAATCAGGAATGACAATAGAGGAATATATGGAATGGACATCAGAAGAAAAGCATATTATGGGTGCAATCGAAGGCGATATGGAAAATGGCTTCATTAACAGCGGCCAGATCGCGGGGCTGATCGAAGATATTCCAAGTGTGAAGGAATTGCTTGAGGACATGATGGAGGAAGCGCGAAAACAGCTAAACCGTTCGGCACAAGAGTTTGAAGCACTGAAAATAATGATTCGAAAAAAAAAATAAAAGTATTATCTTTTTGCAGATAGAAATTAGCAGACACAGTTCGTTTTGGTTAACTCCTAACAAAAAAGCTTACCATGAAGGGTTCATGGATCGAGAGTTTTAGGTTACTCCTGTCAAAAAAACGCTTACCATGAAGAGTTCATGGATCGAGTTTTAGTCAATTCCTGTCAATAACGCCTACCATGAAGGGGCCATTAATGTCTTCATAGTTTATTATGAAAAGCCTGTTCCCAAATGTTGGGGACAGGCTGTTTTATTAAATACATGAATTTGTAATAGACTTTACAGCTTCAACCGCTTTCTCAACATCATCATTCGTAATGCCCCTATGTGTAACAAATCTAATTCGATATGGACCTGAAGAAGTTGCTAAAATACCAAATTGCTTTAATTGATCAATAAATTCTCTCGAGTCCATTCCAAGTCGGTCAATGTCCATCATGATAATATTTGTTTCAACACTATCCAATTCGATATCAATCCCATCAATTTGTGATAATCCTTCAGCAAGGGATTTTGCATGAATGTGGTCTTCCTTCAAACGATCAATCATTTCCTCTAAGGCCACAATTCCCGCTGCACCAATGATGCCTGCCTGGCGGGTTCCGCCACCTAGCATTTTCCTCCATTTTCTGGCTCTTTCGATAAACTCCTTTGTCCCCACCAAAAGCGAACCCATTGGAGCACTCAGTCCTTTTGATAAACAAAACTGAACGGAATCTGCATATTTAGCCATTTCCTTAGGATGAACGTTCAAACTAGTGGCCGCATTGAATAATCTTGCCCCGTCTAAATGAATAGGAAGCTGAAACTCTCTTGAAAGCTGATAAACCTCTTCCATATAACTAAGCGGCAAAACCCGCCCGCCGGAAAATGCATGAGTATTCTCTAAGCAAATCAAGCTAGTTCTTGGAAAGTGAATGTCATTTCCGCGAATGGCTTTCCTCATTTCAGATAATGGTATCTGTCCATTTACACCTTTAATCGTTTTCGCTTGGACGCCTGCAATGGTTGAAAGTCCGCCAGTTTCATAGTAATAAATATGGGAATTCTCCTCTAAGATGACTTCATCTCCACGCTGTGTATAAGTTAAAACAGCTACCTGATTTCCCTGTGTTCCGCTTGTAACAAATAAAGCAGCTTCTTTTCCCAGTAAGTCTGCCGCTATTTGCTCTAATCGATTAATAGTCGGGTCATCACGATACACGTCATCTCCAACCTCCGCATTGCGCATCGCATCTCTCATTTTTTCGGTAGGCATTGTAACGGTATCACTTCTTAAATCTATTGGCATTGTGTTTCCTCCCTAAAATTCTCTATAGTGTAATTTAAGCATAAGGTTAATTTTTTGCATAGAAACTATCAATCTCTTTAAATATTGCCATATTCTGCATAAAGGGCTAGAATAGATTCACTATTGAAAATAGATTAGAGGAAAAGAATATGTCAGCACTTAATAATTTGCATCCACTTGTATGGAATATTGTCATTGGAACGGTTTTCGGAAGAATGGCCACCTCCATGAGCATTCCGTTTTTGGCTATTTATTTAACGAATGTAAAAGGGGTATCACCTACTCAAACTGGGCTAATCATCGCAGTAAGTTCACTGGTCGGAATCGCAACCAGCTTTTTTGGCGGCTATTTTTCCGATCGTTTTGGCAGAAAAAGAGTTTTATTGATTTCGATTTTTCTGTGGGCTTTTGTTTTTATCGGCTTTGGCATAGTGGAGGCGGTCTGGGGATTCTTTTTTATGAATGCGCTAAATGGGTTCTGCCGTTCTACTTTTGAGCCGGCATCGAGAGCCTTGCTGGCGGATTTAACAGAACCGAAAAATCGGTTGATTATTTTTAACCTTCGCTATACAGCGATTAATGTCGGTGTGATTTTCGGTCCGATCCTTGGGTTTTACTTAGGATCATCTAAGTCCACCTTTGCCTTTTTTATTGCAGCAGGTGTATATGCCCTATACGGATTATCACTCCTAATAACATATCAAAGGACATCGATTCAAACAGGATCAAAAGAAAATGAGGGACCTGGTAATCGTGTAAAAATGATCGAAGCATTTAGAATTACCAAATCAGATTCCATTTTATTATGGTCTTTAATTGGATTTATTTTGGCGATTACAGGATATTCTCAATTATCATCCACTTTGCCTCAATACCTGTCGAACACTTCTCTCATTGAAAATGGAGCAAAGACGTTTTCGTTTTTATTAGCGTTTAATGCGCTTACTGTCATTTCCATTCAGTATCCGCTACTAAAGATTGGAAAAAAGTATTCGCCTTTAACATCGATTATGTTAGGCAGTATCATGGTCAGCTTGGGTTTAATTGGCTTTGGATTAGCTAGAGGAATGCTCGTGTGGATTATTGTCATGATGGTTTTTACCGCTGGAGAAGTGTTAATGTTCAGCATGACTGATCTATTTATGGATAATATTGCAAAGCCGAATTTGCGAGGTACGTATTTCGGGGCAATGGGTTTTACTCAGATTGGAAATGTTATCGGGCCTGCACTTGGAGGATTCCTGCTCGATACACATGGATATGACAAACCAATCCTTGTTTTTGGATTATTGTGCTTTTCCTCATTACTAGCGATCCCCATTCTGCTAGGCGTCATGGCGAAAATGAAGAATCAGTCGCTTCGTGAGGCGCAAACATAGCTAATTAAAGGGACGGTTCCTATGCCTACGTGGAGGAACTGTCTCTTTCTTTATTTTCGGTAAAGGTTTTTTCGCTTTTTTCATAGAATATTATGATTATATGACAATATATGAAAAAAGGGATTATGATGCGAAAATATAACTTTTTGGAGAGAGTATTATTCCGGCCAACGTATTTAAATAAGAAGAAGCTACAAAGCACATTACAAGGAAAGACCATCCTCATTACTGGTGCAAGCTCGGGAATTGGGGAGCAGTTGGCTTATATGCTTGCAGATGTAAATGTCCATTTACTATTAGTTGCAAGAAGAGAGGAAAAGCTGTTGACGATAAAAAAGGAAATCGAAAAGTTAGAAGCAAAAGTAAGTATTTTCCATGCGGATATAAGAATGGAGGAAGAGATGCAGGGACTTCTGATGTACATTCATCAACTTCCCGCTGGATTGGACGTAGTTGTAAGCAATGCGGGAATATCTATTAACCGGTCCATTTTTCATTCATTAGATAGGTATCATGATTTTACCCGTACAATGGCGATTAATTATTTTGCCCCGGTTCAACTGCTATTGTCGGTTATACCAATACTTGAAAAAAATAAAGGCCAGATCATTAACGTTTCTACAATAAACGCTGTGCTATTGCCGATCCCCTTTTGGGCTGCTTATCAGGCATCGAAGTCAGCCTTTGACAACTGGCTTCGATCTGCTGCTCCAGAATTAAATGCTAGGGGGATTTCAACAACAACGATTTATCTGCCATTAGTGAAAACGCCCATGATTTTGCCAACAGCTGCATATCAAAAGATGCCCGCCATGTCCCCAGAGCATGTGGCCAAAATCATTTGCCAAACGATGTATACAAAAAGAAAAAAGTATAGTCCGTGGTGGTTAATTTTTGCTGAATTGGCATCCATTGCTTTTAGGGGAATTTGGGAACGATTTGGCCCAATAATTTTAAGAAAAAAGGGGAAATGAAACTTGAATATATTAAAACTCATATTTGTTTTATATAAAATCAAATTACTTTCTCCAACAGGCTTGTATAGATTAATAGTTGCAATTTCTAAGAACGGAATCAATGTCATGACTCTCTTACAAATTGCAGAATGGTCCTACGGGAACAAAGTGGCATTAGCAGATGGCGATGAAACAATAAGCTACAACCAATTATTCTCCGAATCCGAAAAGCTTTCTTTGATTTTATTTGAAAAATACAGGCTGAGGGGCGGTCAGAAGGTAGGGTTTCTGTGTAAAAATCACGCTTCATTAGTCAGATCTATTTTTGCAGTTTCACGATTAGGAGCAGATATTTATTTACTCAATCCCGAAATGAGCAAAAATCAGTTTAAATCACAATGGGAACGGCATAATTTTGACTTCCTCCTATATGATTCGGAGTTAAGCCCGATTATCGAACATGTAAACTTCACAAACGAAAAGATTATGAGTTATCATGATCATTTGCCCTCAATCAATAGGTTAATAACCACAAATGTGAATAAGGAAATTCAATTGCCAAGAACTTCTATGGGTAAAATAATGCTGCTTACAGGCGGCACAACAGGAAAATCAAAGGAAGCTCCTCATAAACCATCGCTATTCAATTATTTAAATCCATTTGTAAGTTTGCTGATAAGATTAAAGCTTAAGGAATACAATCCTGTTTATATTGCTACGCCTATTTATCACGGCTATGGGCTTGCTGTATTATTTTTATTTATCGCTTTAGGGAAAAAAGTGGTGATTAATAAAAGGTTTCATGCTGAAAAAGCCTGTCAGCTCATTCGCGACCATAAGGTTGAAGTCGTAACGGTCGTGCCATTAATGCTTCATAAAATGTTAAAGCATAATGCTGAGGATCTAAAATCTCTTAACTGTATTGCTTCTGGCGGTGCTGTGCTCAATCCTAAACTAGCAGAAGAGGTTTTAAGGAAATTAGGAGCTGTTTTGTGCAATTTGTACGGCACTTCGGAAACGGGGTTAAATATAATTGCGGCACCGCAGGACTTAAAGCATTCTGTTCACACAATCGGAAAAAGAATAAATGGCGTCCCCTTAAAAGTATTGGATGAAAACAAGGAAGAAGTAGAAGCGGGTTCAATTGGGCAATTTTGCGTAAAAAGAGAATGGTCATTTAGAAATAGCAAGGCTTCTTGGATTGAAACAGGTGATTTAGGCTATCGTGATCAGAATGGGTATTATTTTTTATGCGGAAGAAAGGATGATATGGTTGTTTCCGCTGGAGAAAATGTGTACCCAATTGAATTAGAGCAGATCCTTTTCCAACACCCTCTGATCGAAGATGTAGCTGTGATCGGCATTCATGATGAACACTTTGGGCAGAGGCTGAGAGCATTTGTTCATCTAGTGAAGCACGCGAGCCTTACAGAAGAGGAGCTTTGTGAATGGCTGCGCTCTAGAGTTGCCAGGTTTCAGGTGCCAAGGGAGATAGTTTTCATCGATCATATGCCCTATACAGCTTTAGGAAAACTGGATAAGAAGCAGCTTAAAGCTAGGGAGATATAAGGAGTCTTATCATTTGTTAATTCAGACAATTTTTTATATTGATTTTTATCTGAATAAACAATAAAATAAGAGTTAAAATTTAAGAAAATTCAGAAATGTGGGTGGAGTCTAAATGAAGAAGTTTTTTATCTTGATTTTTGCTGCTGTTCTAATCTTTAGTTTGGCTGCATGTGGAAAAACTAGCAACAATTCCGAGACTACCAAAGATGATTCAACAGACTCAGAAGGATTTGAAACTATTGAAATCACCTTTAGCCATAACCAGCCAATTGAAAGCCCTGAACATGCGGGAGCTGCAAAGTTCAAAGAAGTTGTTGAGGAAAAAACAGGTGGAAAAGTGACAGTTAATATATTCCCAGCTTCCCAATTAGGTAGTTTACGTGAGCAGGTAGAGGGGACACAAATTGGTGAAATTGATATAACAATGCAGCCAACAGCAGTTGTTTCCCCGTTTGTCGATGATGTTAAGGTAGTTGATCTACCTTATTTATGGCCAGCTGATAAAGATCAGACCTATAAGGTATTAGATGGAGAAGTTGGAAAAGAATTATTAGGCACACTTGATAAGGGTGGATTTAAAGGATTGGGATATTGGCCAGGTGGATTTAAATTATTTACGACAGGAAAAAAGGAAATTCACAAACCTGAAGATTTCAAGGGTTTGACCATGCGGGTAATGGAGTCGCCGTTATTAATTGAGCAATATAAAAATTGGGGAGGAAATGCAATTCCAGTACCATACTCTGAAGTATATAATTCGCTTCAGCAAGGTGTTGTGGATGGACAGGAGAATCCTTTACAAACAATTTTCTTAAATAATTATCATGAAGTACAAAAAAATATTGTTGAAAGTTACCATGGAACAATGACATACCTTCTAATGGCTAATAAAGGCTGGTATGATGGGATTTCTGAACAATTGAAGAAGGTTATTGCTGAAGCTGAAATTGAAGGGCACAATGCCGCACGCAAAAAACTTGCAGATGTAGAAGATGACTATCGACAAAAAATTATTGACAGTGGGGCGAATTACTATAAATTAACAGATGATGAAATAGAGGCCTTCCGTCAAGCATCATTGCCAATGCATAAGGAAGTTTATAACACACCTGACCAATTGAAATTGCTAGATAAATTATATGATGCAATTGAAGAATCAAAAAAATAATTAATAATAGATTTAGTGAAACAAGGGATGGTAATTAAATTATGTTACTGATTCCTTGTTTTACTTTAATAGTATCTTTTATTTCAGATTGGTACGGATAGGAAGGGGATTAATACCAATGAGGTGGTTATTTAAAATTGAAGAAGCTGTTTTAGGAATTAGTATTATATCGGCTACACTAGTTTTATTTATTAATATAGTCCTTCGATATTTTTTTAGCGCTAATACTACTTGGGCGGAGGAATTTATAAGATATGTAATGATTTGGATTACATTTATAGGATGCAGTGTTTGTTTTGGAAGAGGGTTACATGTGGGAATTGATTTCTTTTTAGAATTTGTTACAAAAAAGTGGAATACGATTATTGGAATTTTTGTAAACGTTATCTCGATAATCCTAATGATGTTCTTAATCATATTTGGGGCGGAACTTGTAAAATTCAGTTTTAATTCTGGACAAATTACACCATCTCTTCAAATCAAGATGTTCTGGGTTTACCTTGCGATCCCTGTAGGAGGTGCACTCTCTTTAATCCACCTCTTAATAAACTTATTTGGTGAATTCAAAAAAATAAAAACTACTTCGATTGAGGAGAATCAAATATGATTTTATTTTTAATGATTTTAATTTTCTTCTTTTTATTTAGTAGTACTCCAATTTTTGTTGCTTTAACAATTTCCTCATTTTTTACTATATTGTTCCTAACAGATATTCAACCGATGATTCTTATTCAAAGACTTTTTGGCGGTATAGATCAGTTTGCATTAATGGCGCTTCCCTTCTTCATTTTTGCAGCAAATATCATGGAAGTTGGCGGTTTATCTAAACGGATATTACGATGGGCACGTGGATTAGTTGGGCATCTTTCTGGAGGGGTTGCCATGACAACTCAAATTTCCAGTATGTTCTTTGGCGCACTATCAGGGTCAAGCCCAGCTACAGTAGTGGCAATTGGGAAAATTATGTACCCAGAAATGATAAGAGGAAAGTATAATAAAGGTTTTGCGGCTGCTCTTTTGGCATCCTCAGGTGCTGTTTCATTAATCATACCTCCAAGTATAACATTGATTATTTTTGGCTCAGTAACAGGCGTATCTGTAGGCAGCCTATTTATTGCTGGAATTGGAGCAGGTATTATCTTTGGATTATCATCTATCGTATATATTTATATTTATGCTCGAAAAAATAATATACCACGAGATAAAAAGGCTTCTGCAGGTGAATTATGGGATGCAACAAAAAAAGCAGCATGGGCTTTAATGATTCCTGTCATTATTTTGGGTGGAATATATGGTGGAATATTTACACCAACTGAAGCAGCGGGTGTTTCAGCCGTATATGCACTTCTCATTAGTCTTTTTGTATACAAAGAAATGGATATGAAATCTTTATACAGGGTTTGTGTAGATTCAGCGGTCCTTTCAGCTCAGGTTCTAGTATTAGTTGCTGCTGCCCAGGTTCTTGGCTGGATGTTAACAAGGGGACAAGTACCACAGGCGATTGCAACTTGGATTACAACTAATGTGGAAACTTCATTTATGTTCCTAATGGTATTAAATGTCGTCCTTCTAATTTTAGGTATGTTCATGGAGGGTGTTGCTGCCATTATCATTGTAGCTCCTCTCATTTTTCCAACTGCAGTATCTATGGGAATTGATCCTGTACACCTCGGTGTAATCATAATTACAAATCTAGCAATAGGTATGTATACACCACCTTTTGGACTAAATCTTTTTGTTACCCAAGGAATAACAAACCTAAAGATACCCGAAATGATGCCTGGAATTTTACGTTTCCTAGCATTCAATATTATCGGTCTCTTGATAATAACGTATATCCCAGAAGCTTCCTTGTTTCTATTGAATATTATGGAATGATACTGTTCTAATTACCTAAAGTTGAATCAATCAATATATCACTTCGGATTGAACTGGTATGTCAGAAACACGGGAGGGGTATTATGGCTATTCCCTTAAAAAATTTATTGAAAATTGGAGGATTAAGAGAGTGTACGGTTGTAGCCGGTCACAAAGGAATTGATAGGATTGTTACGAATGTAACTGTTATGGAAGTTCCTGATATTGTTAAATGGCTAAAAGGGAATGAACTTCTATTAACAAGCCTTTATCCAATTAAAGATGACCTTAACGCCCAAATCCAACTTATTGAAAAGCTTTATGAGGTAGGGACAACAGCTTTAGCTGTTAAACCTATTCGATTTGTTAATTCTATACCAATAGATATGAAGAAAAAAGCTGACCAATATGGGATTACACTTCTTGAAATTCCTGAGCAAGTTAGTTATTTAGATATATTATCTCCTGCAATGAATGCGATTTTTAACGAAAAGGTTGTTTTACAGGAGGATTTAGAGCATGCGACAAGATTACTAAATGAAATATCAATTGCAAATAGTGATTTTAATCATTTTATTGAGACACTTTCGTCCTTAACAAAAAGTAACGTATGTTTAGAAAGCCATGTCCCGTTCATTCAAGTATCACCCCGAGAGGAATGTCTTTTGCCGATGACATCCGGTCAATTAAAGGAGCTAGAAGTGATTCAGCGACCAGTTCGAATGTTAAGAAAAAACGCTGAACAACTGGATGAATCTTGTATTGTTGCTCCAATAATTATTGATGGAATATTGTATGGAACGATTACAAGTTGGAATTATCACTTTGAATTTATGGAAGTTGATTTAGCCATTCAAGAGAAAGCAGCGTCATTGCTTTCTCTTGAATTTTTAAGAAAAAAAGTTAGATACGAGATTGAGCAGCAGTACAAAAATAACTTCATTCAAGACTTATTATTTAATCAAGTGATGAATATTCAGGATTTGGTTGAGAGGGGAAAAACGTATGATTTCCAAGAAAATGAATCCTATCTATGCATTATTATTGTAGAAAAAGAAAAGTCTGATAAGGATATATTTACTAAACGTATGAACCAAATTGAAACATTATCAAAGGGGGTAGAGCCCCAATTAATAATCGGAACAATACGTAATTCCCTAATTTTATTAGTGCCAAGGAAGAAGCGGGCCGCTCAAGAGATAAAAAAGCTTATTGAGCGATTCCAAACAATTATTGAACAAGTTGTACATGAAAGGTTAAGGCTTGGTTATGGCTCTGCATATACAGGAGTGCGGGGAATAAGAAAAAGTTTTTTAGAAGCAGAAAAGGCGATTACACTTGGAGCGAAATTATGGAATGTAAAATCAATTATTCACTTCAGCAATTTAGGTGTCTATCGGTTAATATCACTAATCGAAGATAGCAATGAACTGGAAAGTTACTATGAGGAATCAATGAAAAAGCTGGTTAGTTATGACAAAGAAAGTGAATTGAATTTAATCGAGACATTAGAACAATATTTCGTTTGTAATGAATCACTAAAAAAGACAGCAGACCAATTATTTATCCATGTAAATACACTTAAATATAGACTACAGAAAATTAAACAAATTACTGGTTTAAGTCTTCAAAATTCCGAAGATAAATTAATGTTGCAAATAGGGTTAAAAATTCATCAATACTTTTCAGTTATTATTGATAAAGACGAAAAAAGTTGAAATATATAGTCCGAACAGACAAAGTTTTTCTGAACTGCTTTAGCGTATTTTATCAGTATAAGTGTTTATGGAAATATGAGGTGATTTTTATGAATATTGCTCGAGTTTTGCAAACATTAGATGCTTTTAATGAATTTGGAAAGACAGAGAACGGCATTTCAAGAATTGCTTTTACAGATGAAGAACAGAAAGCGAAGGAGTACTTTATTAAACAATGTGAGAGCTTGGGAATGTTTGTCACTGTTGATCCAGTAGGTAATATTATTGCTCGTCGGGAAGGAAAAAACGACTTGCTGCCCGCAGTTGCTATTGGATCACATCTCGATACTGTCTACAACGGTGGTAAATTTGATGGGGTTGTAGGTGTTGTAGCAGGGTTAGAGGTTGTGCGGACTCTTGTGGAGGAACGTATTGCAACACTACATCCAATTGAGATTATTTGTTTTTCATGTGAAGAATCCTCAAGGTTTAATTTTTCAACCTTAGGCAGTAAGGCAATGATAGGGGATCTAACATTAGAGTCACTTCGGACACTAAAAGATCGTGATGATATACCAATTGAAGCAGCATTTAAGGATCAAAAGTTAATACTTGAAAACTATAAGAGAGCTGAAAGAAATACAACAGAATTAAAGGTATTTTATGAAGTTCATATAGAACAGGGAAGTAGGTTGATTGAAAGTGAAAAATCAATCGGACTCGTAACAGGAATTGCTGCACCCTTAAGATTAGCGATTAATATTAAGGGAAAGAGTTCGCATTCTGGTACAACTGGAATGAAACAACGGAAGGATGCCTTATTAGCCGCATCGGAATTAACTATGATTGTAGAAATGGCTGCACTGGCAGAGATTGAATTTGAGACAGTAGCGACAGTTGGGGTATTAGATATTTATCCTAGTGCAATGAATGTAATCCCTGGCATAGCAAAATTAAAGATTGATATACGAAGTACAGATATTAAGTCAAGATATCGTGTGCTAAATAGAATTAAAGATGGAATTTTATTCATTCAGAAGAAACGGGGAGTATCCGTATCTATTGATTGGATGCACGAAGAAGAACCAGTACTGATGGATAAAAACATTACTGAAGAAATTGCATCTATATGTGAGAATTTAGGATTAAATTATATGTTTATGCCAAGTGGCGCCGGTCATGACGCTATGAATATGGCCAAACGATGGCCCGCTTCATTGATATTTATCCCATCAGTAGATGGTTTAAGCCATCATCCTGAGGAGTATACAGAGCAAACTGACATTGAAGCAGGTATAAAGCTATTAGAGAAGGTAGTAAAGTCAAGTGCAATTATTTCCACCGGGGAGGAGAGCCAACATGGAATCGCGTCAAGTCAGAATTATCTCGAATGTGAAGGTAAGTGATCGTTATTGGCATATGATCGTTGATACAAGCGGTATGAAGGAAACAGTTGAACCGGGCCAATTCTTTAATCTGCTTTGCGATGATGGTTTGTATCCGTTTCTCAGAAGACCATTAAGTGTATACAGGATTAACTCAGATAGTAATACTCTTGAATTTCTTTATTTAACAAAAGGAATAGGAACAAAGAAGATGACCGAGCTACATGCTGGAGGAAAAATTGATATATTTGGTCCTCTCGGAACTGGATTTAAAATTAACGATTCAGAACAAGCAATTCTCCTATTAGCGAGGGGAGTCGGAATTGCAACACTAGCAGCTTTAGCCTATAAAGCGATTGATTATAATAAGCGGGTTATTGCGATTCTAAGTGCTCGAAGCCAAAATGATCTACTTGCAGCAGACTTTCTTACAAGTATTGGAGTAACTGTTTTTAAGGTAACAGATGAAGAAGGAACTAGTGAAGTTACTAAAGTTGAGAAATTAGTTAATAGAATTCTTATTGAATATGAAATTCATGCCCTTTACACATGTGGTTCCAAAAGATTAGCTAGACTGATGCAAAATGTTGCTAAAAGAGAAGGATTGCCAGGTGAAATCGCTCTTGAGGAGCATATGGGTTGTGCAATGGGGGTTTGTTTTGCTTGCGTTTGTAATATTTATGACGGTAATGAAATAAAAAGTGCTCGGGTTTGTGTTGAAGGACCGGTATTTCCGTTAGAACAGGTGGTTTTATGATGATGAAAACAGCGGTTGATATGAGTGTTGATATTGGAGGACTGGTGTTAAAAAATCCAATTATGCCAGCCTCAGGTGCATTTGGGCCAGAAATGAATAAAGCGATTGATTTTAATCGTCTAGGTGCAATTGTTCCAAAGAGTATTACAATGTTCCCACGACCCGGGAATGCAACTCCACGCGTTTGTGAAACACCGGCGGGCATGATTAATTCCATTGGGATTCAAAGTAAAGGGATAAAGTATTATATGGAAAACTATGTCCCTTTCTATTCGCAATATGATCCGCCTTTAATTTCAAGTCTATCTGCAGATTCTATTGACCAATTTGCTGAAATAGCTGAAATTGTTACCGAAAGTAAAGATGTTGATGCTATAGAATTAAATATTTCCTGCCCCAATTTAAAAGGCAATGGTCTTGCATTTGGCATGGATGCGGAAATAACCTATAACCTTGTTAAAAAAGTTCGTGGTGTTACGGACAAACCAATTATTACGAAGCTTTCACCAAATGTGACGAGTATTCAAGAAATTGCCATCGCGGCTGAAGCTGGAGGGAGCGATAGCTTGAATGTTGCAAACACTTTACTTGCAATGTCTATTGATGTCCATACAAGGAGGCCGAAAATAGGTAATATCATGGGTGGGCTATCTGGTCCCGCTACGAAGCCAGTCATTGTTAGGCTAATCTACCAGGTGGCCCAAGTAGTGAAAATCCCGATTATAGGGTGCGGTGGAGTTATGTCCGGTGAAGATGCTATTGAAATGATGTTAGCAGGGGCATCGGCCGTTCAAATAGGAACAGCAAGCTTTATACAGCCTGATGCAATGATTAGAATACTTGGTGAAATTGAATTATACATGGAGAAATATCAGATCGATGATATTAAAGAACTAATTGGTCAAGTCCTTATTAATAACTAGTGGGGTGATTGTCATAGTATTCGATCTCGTAATAAAAAATGGAACAATTGTAACATCTGAAGATTCATTTAATGGAAACATCTATATAAAAAGTGGCAAAATCAAAGCAATCACTTCTGAAGAGTTGCCTGGTGAAGCAAATGAAATAGTAGATGCAGGCGGATTGCATGTTTTTCCAGGTTTCATTGATACCCATGTACATTCAAGAGATCCTGGAGCCACTTATAAAGAAGACTTTTACCATTCAACTCAAGCTGCAGCAGCTGGAGGTATTACAACAGTTTTTGAAATGCCAAATACCAATCCTCCAATTAATAATGTGGAGAATTTTCAAAAGCAAGTTTCTAATTTGCAAAGTAAGGCATTTGTTGATTTTGGAATTTGGGCAATTTGTTTAGGCCATACAAATATTAATGAATATAATGCGCTTCAAAAGGCCGGGGTAATTGGCTTTAAGTTCTTCTGGGGTTATGCAGTACATTCAAAAACATATCAGCTCATGTATAACTATAAAAAGGAAATGAATGATGTGATCCCTCCATTTACTGACGGGGAAGTATATGACATGTTTCAGGAGGTTGCAAAAACTGGGCAAGTATTTGCGATTCATGCTGAAAATAACGACCTAATCCAGCATCTTACTCAAAAGGTTGAAGCGAGAAATGGTCACAGTTACCTTGATTTACTTGAAGGGAGACCTAATCTCGCAGAGGAATTAACGATTCAAACGGGAATTGCTATGGCTAAAAAGACAGGGGCGCGTCTTCATATCCTTCATGTTAGTACAGCTGAGGGAATAGAACTTGTTCGTCAGGCACAAAAAGAAGGCTACCCTATTACAGCGGAAACATGTCCACACTTTTTATTCCTATCGGCTGATAACTACGATGCTATCGGACCACAAATGAAGGTTTATCCACCTATTAAATATAAGAGGGATCAAGAGGCACTTTGGAATGCAGTTATTGATGGAACGATTTCGCTTGTCTGTTCAGACCATGCACCACATACAGAAGAAGAAAAAGATGGGGACTTATGGTCGATTCCAGCAGGAATGTGTGGTGTTGAGACATTAGCACCACTAATGTTAGATGCTGTCAATGAAGGGAAACTTTCAATTCACGATTTAGTCCGCCTCCTCTCTGAAGGGCCGGCAAAGTTATTTAATGTTTATCCTACTAAAGGTACGATTCGTGTTGGAGCTGATGCTGATTTTACGATCGTAGACATGAATAAAGAATCAAAAATTGAACGTAATCGGCTCCACAGTAAAAGTAAGATAACAGCATTTGACGGATTTAAAATTAAGGGGACCCCAGTTCAAACAATAGTAAGAGGTGTTACTGTTATGAAGGAAGGCGAAGTACTAGGCTCTCCCACGGGAAGACTAATAACGCCGATTGAACGAAGTAATGATAGATAGAAATGCTAATAGTTTCCGCTTTGTTGCCACTGGGGATAGTTTTATTACGAGAAAAATGTCTAATAAGGATTACGATAAACAGCTCGCAGATTTAATTGGAAGTGCCGAGTTTCGCTTTACAAATTTAGAAACTACTCTGCATCGAAATGAAGGCTATCCATCAGCTTTGAGTGGTGGAACGTGGGCAATGTCAGATCCGGATGTACTAAATGATTTATTGAAGTATCAATTTAACTGCATGACTTGGGCAAACAATCATACTCTCGATTATCTATACGGCGGCTTGATTGCAACAAAGAAACATTTAGACGAAGCTAATATTACTCATGCAGGTGTTGGTGAAAATCTTGCTTCTGCCAGTTCTCCAGCATACTTAGAATCTGATTCAGGTCGCATTGCAATAATTGGAGCAACATCAACCTTTCACGACTTTTGGAGGGCGGGGGAACAGCGTTCAGATATGCTTGGGCGCCCGGGAGTAAATCCGCTCAGATACCAAACCACTTATTATGTTTTACCTGAGCATTACAATGTACTTAAGGACATAGCTGATAAAAGCGGCATTAATGCCGAAAATAATCTAGCAATTGAAGAAGGGTTTTTGTCTAGTAATCAAGTATTTCGATTCGGTACTTATTCTTTTAGCGTTTGTGAAAAAATAGGTATGGTTAGGGAACCTTATAGTGAAGATGTAAAAAGAATTGTTAAATCAATACATGAAGGAAAACGGCAGGCAGATTATGTAGTCGTAAGTATTCATTGCCATGAAATGAATAAGGACCGTAAGGATCAAGTACCTGATTTTCTCGAAACCTTTGCCCGAATATGCATTGATGAAGGTGCCCATGCTGTCATTGGTCATGGCCCTCACATCTTACGAGGTGTGGAAATTTATAAGAACCGTCCGATTTTCTATAGTTTAGGAAATTTTATTTTTCAAAATGAAACTGTTCAGAAGTTACCTAATGATTTCTATGAGGGATATCAGTTGCCCTTGACAGCTACGGTGGCGGATGCACTAGACAAACGAAGCAATAATGGTACGAAAGGGCTTGGGGTAAACAGGGCAGTATGGGAATCGGTAGTACCAATTTGGGAAATGAAAGCTGGCACTCTAACAAGCCTTAAATTTTACCCAATAGAGTTAGGCTATGGATTGCCGCGGTACAGTAGAGGGTGGCCTATAATAACCAAGAATGAAGAAATACTCAAGGGGTTGGAAGAGTTATCAGAACCATACGGTACAAATTTTATAATTAAGGATGGGATAGCTGAGGTTATTTTATAACCAAAGTTTTGATATTAAAGAAGAAAATCAGGAATTACTATATTTAAGCAAAAATCCTTGCTATTTTTAGTAACTAATTTTATAATTTTTGTAATTTACAGACATTAAATATTGAATATGTCTTCGAAGTCGTATGAATATAAGAAGAAAGAGAGGGATTTGATTGGAAAAAGTAGAGAAGGTTAAGGTTTTTTCGGAATTATATGAACTAATCACATATTATTATGAATTCCGTGACCAACCTGTCGAAAAAGACTTTAATTACTTTAATAAGGTTGAACAATGCTGTACATTGCTAGATTTAGACTTTAATGAATTAAAAAGAGAATTTAAATTAAAGGAAGAACTTTAGAGTAAAGGCCTGACTAAAAAAATAATGGGATAGAGGCAAACACCCCAACGTTTATATGTTGGGGCGTTTGTTTTTCATCAAATGAGTAATAAAGACAAAGCGCATGGATTTCATCTTAATCCATGCGCTTTGTGTGATTTACCCTTGTTATTTAACCTGCTGTTTGTTCTGTGATTTCCAATGTTTTTTTACATTACTCGGTACCGAAGCTGCCCCCCTCCAAGAAAGAGGCTTCATTATTGATAGCATTTAGATCTCTCGTAAAACACTCTCTAAATCATCATAACCACTTTGATCATTTAACTTAGGATCATCAGGCTCGAGTGTCCACTGATCTTTTTCCAGTGCTAATTCACCTTGATCATTTTTAAGATAAGGACTATGAATATGGTAGGTTTTCCCGTCTTTATTGACTGTATATCCTAGGTAATAACGATCCCCTTCACCATGCTCCTCAAAAATTCCGATATCATCAATGCCATATTTGTCGATAAAGGATTGAAAAGGCTGCTGTAAATTATTTATGATTTGTTCTCGTGGTAAAAAATCCATATCAATATTGCTCCTTCCAATTATTCCTATACTTAATATGGCATTCATTAGATCTTTTCATTAATAAAAAGCAAAAAATTATCCAAGCAGTGAAATTTTCTTAATCATTCAGTAGGTGATGCAGGATTCTTTCCCTGTCCTCAAAAAACTGTTTCATCATCTGGTAATGTCCCGTTTCCTCGAGTGAAGTTTCCTTTGCGCCATCTTCTGTAAATTCTATAATGGCAGCATTCGGATAAGACATAATGATAGGGGAATGAGTGGCAATGATGAATTGTGAATTCTGCTGGACTAATTCGTGAATTCTAGCAAGCATGGATAATTGCCGCAGAGGAGATAGTGCAGCTTCGGGTTCATCCATGATGTATAGACCGTTTCCTCTAAACCGATTCATAAAAGTTGCCCAGAAAGATTCTCCATGTGACTGTTGATGAAGTGACACGCCTCCGAATGAATCGATAACCGGGGGACCCCCTCCAAACTCCCTATCCATTTCCTCAATATTGGATGCTACATTATAGAAGGTTTCTGCTCGAAGGAAGAAGCCATCACTAGGTTTTATGACTCCTTTCACCAGCCTAATATAATTGTCTAATTCTGAATGGGAATCATAAGTGGAAAAATTGAAATTAAATGAGCCGCCTTCCGGATTAAATCCAGCGGCAACCGCAATGGCCTCCAATAAGGTTGACTTCCCCATGCCATTATCACCGACAAAGTAAGTTACGTTTGGATGAAAGGATAGCTTATCCAGCGTTTGGATGCTAGGTAAATTAAATGGAAATCTGTTAAAGGAAGGGATATGCTCACGTTTTAGGCTGATCCTTCTTAAATAATCACTTTCGATAAAATGCTCCATATCCAATTCCCCTTTGAATCACTTTCTTTTATCTTAACAAATCGTTATCAGGTAGAAAAGCAAAGGTGCCAAGCACCACGAATCAATTATTGTGGAGCCTGGCACCTTATCAGGCAGCCTCATATTATTCAAAAATTTTCCCTGGATTCAATATACCATTTGGATCCAATACATTTTTTATATCTTTCATAACATCCAGTGCTTCCCCGTGCTGAAGGGACTGGTATTTCTTTTTCCCTAATCCAACCCCATGTTCTCCTGTACAAGTTCCTCCACAAGCCAAAGCATATTTGACGATCTTTTCATTAAATTGATTTGCCCGTTCCATATCTAGGGGATTATCGGTGTCAATTAATACTCCTGCGTGAAAGTTTCCATCACCGATATGACCAATGATGTCACCTTGCAATCCTGATTCATCTAAACATTTTCGGGTATATTCTACTGCATCTGCTAGTGTGGACAGTGGAACACAAACATCCGTATTCATGACTTGTTTCCCAGGGTTCTCGTGAATGAGCGCATATAAAGAATTATGTCTTACTTCCCATAGCTTTGCTCTTCCTAATGAGTCAGTTTCGAATTCAAACTCATAACAGCCAAATTCATTGAATATTTCTTTCGTTAGTTGAACATCCGATTCGACACTGCCTTTAGAACCGTGGAATTCTAGAAAGAGAGAAGCCCCCTCAGAATAATTTGTACCATATACTTTATTCATATATTGGATTGTTTCCCCCTCAACCAATTCAACTCTGGCAATCGGTACACCAACGGATAACATGGCGGTAGCAGCTTGAATGGCCTCGTTTACAGATGGGAATACGGCACGTGCAGCCATAATGACTTCTGAAATACCATGAACTTGAAGCGTTAATTCAGAAAAAATACCTAATGTTCCTTCTGAGCCAACAAATAGTTCTGTTAAGTTATATCCTGAAGATGATTTTTTTGCTTTTCCACCAGTTTGAATAACTCGACCGTCAGATAAAACGACTTCCAAATTTCTTACATTATCTTTCATCGCACCATATCTAACGGTTGTTGTTCCACTTGCATTAGTAGAAGCCATACCTCCTAGTGTGGCATCAGCACCTGGATCAACTGAAAAAAACAACCCATGTTTTCCAAGTTCCTTATTTAATTGCAGCCTTGTCACACCAGGTTGAACACGAACTAGAAAATCGTCTGGATTTATCTCTAGTATTTTATTCATTTCTTGAAAATCTAGAGAGATTCCTCCTTTTAAAGGAATCGCAGCCCCCTCAAGACCTGACCCCACTCCGAAAGGGGTAACAGGAATTTTATGTTCATTTGCAAATTGCATAATTGTAACAATCTCTTCTGAATTTCTTGGGAAGACGACAACATCGGGAAAGCTCGCTTCATGAAATGATTCATCTTTACTATGATTTAAACGAACGGTTTCATTCGTACTGATACGATCATTAGGAACAATTTGTTTTAATTTCTCAGCAAGCGTCATGTTTATCTCCTCACATTATGAAACTTCAATACTAAAATCATATATTCCAAC
This sequence comes from Bacillus sp. DTU_2020_1000418_1_SI_GHA_SEK_038, assembly GCF_032341175.1. Taxonomy (NCBI): domain Bacteria; kingdom Bacillati; phylum Bacillota; class Bacilli; order Caryophanales; family Bacillaceae; genus Bacillus; species Bacillus sp. DTU_2020_1000418_1_SI_GHA_SEK_038. The sequence goes on from NZ_CP135435.1 coordinate 1,228,720, forward strand.
TATTATTTAACCGCTTTGAGTGTAAGAAACGTTCAATTCCATCTAGACCCTTTACTAAATCCTCCATCGATTGTGCATACGAAATTCGAATATATCCTTCACCATAATCAGAGAAAGAACTTCCAGGAATAACAGCGACTTTTTCTTGTTCAAGGAGGTTCATAGCAAAATCCATTGATGATAGCCCTGTACTTTTAATCGATGGGAAAATATAAAATGCCCCTTTTGGTTCAACGACATCTAAGCCCATTTCTTTTAGTCTTATATAGGCGAGATCTCTTCGATGTTTATATTCATTTTTCATTGCTAATACTTCTTCCGTATACACACCTTGTTTTAATGCCTCAACTGCAGCATACTGGCTAATCGTACTTGGACAAATCGAATTAAAAGAATGTATTTTATAAAATTGGTCGATTAAGTAAGAAGGAGCAAAAGCAAAACCTATGCGCCATCCAGTCATAGAATGTGATTTTGAAAGTCCGTTTATTATAATCGTTTTCTCCTTTAAATTTGGAATCGAACCGATTGAAAAATGTTTTTCATCATAGAGCAACTCACTATATACTTCATCCGCCACAATAAATATTTGTTTATCTTCTAGCACTTTGCCAATCTCAAGCACTTCTTTTTCAGATAAAATTGTTCCAAGCGGGTTGCTAGGATAAGGGAGAAGTACACAACGAGTTTTTTCGGTAATATGCTCTTCTATTTGCGCAGCTGTTAATTTAAAATCACTATTTGATGTATCAACATAGACAGGGACTGCATTACATAACTTGATTAAGGGTTCATACCCTGGATAAATAGGAACAGGTAAGATGACTTCAGATCCTTCTTCTAGAATCGTGCGAAAGGCAAGATCAAGAGCTTCACTTGCCCCAGTTGTGACGATGATTTCATCTTCCGGACGATACGATAAATTATAATTTTCGCGAACATAATTACTTGCTGCTACACGTAATTCATAGAGTCCGGCTGTTTCTGTGTAGGCATTTTGATTTTCGATAATTGCTTTTACTCCAGCATCTTTTACATATTCAGGGGTAGGGAAATTTGGTTGGCCAAATGTCAGATTTATAATGTCTGGTGAACGATCGACTTTATTAGCAATTTTACGAATGCCTGACATTTCAATACCTACTACATTTTTATTTAGTAGATTAATCATTGTAATCATTCCTTCCATAATTTAGCTCTTTTTGTGTTCGAGGCCTAAGGGCGAATTCTTTTAGATTAATAGCTAAAAGGAAAAGTATTTTATAAGAGGTAACCACCACCCTTAATATTTTGCTTCATAAGAATCTTAGCTTGAATGCCCCATTTTCCACGAAATTTTGTTTCCTGTATTTATCACTTCATCAATAATTCCCTTTAATGTTTCATCCTCCATATTCGAGATATTTAATTTAATACTGACAGCACCAATCACCCCGCCGTAATGATTGAGTATAGGTGAAGCGATAAAAGAAATACCGTCATTTTGCTCGTCATGAAGCAATTCATATCCGTCAATTTTAATTTTGTTTAAACGTTGAAAGAATGCAGTTCTTTCAGCTTCTGGAACGGATTCGTTCACTACTTTTCCTACAAAGTCAGTTGTCATATGTGCTAGCATCGTTAGATTAGCTGCACCTTCGTGTAACGGTGTTCTAAGGCCTAACTTGTCATGTACTCGAATGGTTTGATGTATACAGTCAATTCTTTCAATAATGATAGATTCCGTACCTATTGGCTTGCTCAAATATACCGTTGCCTCTACAGTCCTCATTAAGTTTTCTAATTCAGGTCGTAACACGCTAACATAATCAAGCGTGTCGTAAACAATTAATCCGTATTCAAGCCACAGATTACCAAGTCCATAGAGCTTACTTTTCGGATCTTGTTGGATCATTTCATGTTTAATCATGGCATTGAGGTTACGATGCAGGGAACTGGTGGGAAGTTTACATTCTTTAGCCAGTTCTGTGATAGAGAATTGGTTCGGATAATGTTGAATTAAGACCTTTACTATATGCATGGCGCGATCAATTGATTGCATCAAAATCCCTACCTTTCTATTAAGCAGCAACATGCTGGGAATACTTTTCCATTGTTAAGGGAATTTTCAGATATCTGAAAATTATTAATTGACAATAATCTCATTTTTCATTATATTAAAACTAATTCCCGTTAGCAAGAATAAAATTCCATTAGTCGGAAAGGTTGATAAAAATATGATAGAAACTTTGCAATATTGTAGTTCAATGTTTAAGAAATTGGATCATGTTATTGTGAAAAATCCAAAAGATGCATTTATTAGCCAAGAACATTTACATCAACAATGGAAAACATTCAATTATATTGAGGAACCAAATTATGAGGATGCAGTAAGGGAGTATGAAGAATTTATTGCAATCCTAGAAAAACACGTGAACAAAATTGATTATTTACCGTCATCTAATAAAACAGGGATTGACTCTCTATACGCACATGACCCAGTCAAGTTTACAAAACATGGTGCAATCATCTTGAATTCAGGTAAAAGACTAAGACAACCTGAGGCGGAAGTCTATAAAGAGTTTTTAAAAGAAAAAAAAATCCCGATTATTGGTGAACTTACCGGTGATGCAATAGCAGATGGAGGAGATATTGTTTGGCTTGATGATCGTACCTTAGCAGTAGGTCGTGGTTACAGGACAAATGAAGAAGCAATCCGTCAATTAAGAGAAATAACAAAGCCATTCGTTGATGACTTTATCGTTGTACAGCTTCCTCATGATCAAGGAGAAGCGGAGTGCTTACATCTTATGTCTTTCATCAGTATAGTTGATCAAGATTTAGCAGTTGTCTATTCGCGTTTAATGCCTGTCTTCTTCAGACAATTATTAGTGGAGAAAGGCATTCAATTGATTGAAGTACCTGAAGAAGAATATCACAATCTCGGTTGTAACGTTTTGGCACTTGCCCCAAGAGTTTGTGTGATCACATCTGGAAACGATTACACAAAAAGAGAACTTGAAAAAGCTGGAGCAACAGTCTATGAATACAACGGAAAAGAAATCTCTTATAAAGGAACAGGTGGACCTACATGTCTCACTGCCCCTGTTGTAAGAGTATAGGTAATATAGCAAAAATAGTTTACTTAATTAGCAGGTATATAGTTTTTAGAACGCATCGCGTTGGAAGGAGGGTATTGGATGGTATTAGGCAACAGTTTATCCATTGTCAATGCTTCAAAGTATTATAAGAAGTTTAAAGCAGTTGATGATGTGAATTTAGAAGTAAATCAAGGGGAGTTTCTCACTATATTAGGACCAAGTGGTTCTGGAAAGACGTCATTACTTAAACTAATTGCAGGATTTGAACAGTTAAATCAAGGGGCTATTATATTAAATGATCAAGATATTTCGAAGAAAAAACCTTACGAGAGAGATATCGGGATGTTATTTCAAAATTATGCCCTTTTCCCTCATATGACGATTTTTGAAAATATCGCATATCCCCTACGCCTTCGTAAAGTACCAAAGGCAGAAATCAATGAAAGGGTAGAAGCTGTTCTGAAGCTTGTCCATCTAGAACAATTTGGATCAAGATATCCTGAACAATTAAGTGGAGGACAACAACAAAGGGTAGCACTGGCAAGGGCAATTGTCTTTAACCCGCCACTTCTCCTTTTAGATGAGCCACTTGGAGCACTCGATAAACAATTACGTAAGAAAATGCAACTGGAAATAAAGCATATTCAAGAACAAGTCGGAATCACAACTGTTAGTGTGACACATGATCAGGAAGAGGCATTAACCATGTCAGATAAAATTTGTGTCATGAACAACGGAAGGATCGAACAGGTTGATACCCCTGAAAACTTGTACAAGCGGCCTAAGAATCGCTTTGTAGCTGAATTTATCGGTGAAATCAACTTAATTAAGGGCAATGTTGTGAGTGTTGACGAAGAAAAAGCAAAAGTAAAAGTAAATGATGGTTTTATAGTTGATATCGGAGTAGATACTGAACTAGTCATGAAGAATAATTCGATGCTGATCGCTCTTCGTCCAGAAAATATTCAGATAGCTAAAGAAGAGTCTGAATTTCATAACACGATTAAAGCCAAAGTTATTGAATCCATTTATGTTGGCGAGGCCTTTAATATTAAGACAAGAACGGAAACAGGAGAGGAAATAACAGCGAAGGTCCCTGCACATGTTTCTAATTTACCATTAAAAGATAAAGAAATTATTCTAGGATGGAATTATAAGGATGCTTGTTTAATTCATGATGAAACACCAGCATAAAATTAAAAAAATAATGATGAAAGAGGGGAAATGATTCATGCCAAAGAAAATAGTAGTTTTCCTATTTGCAATGTTTGTTGCAGTTATTGTAGCGGGCTGTGGAAACGAGGCAACAAATGGTAAAGAAAGTAAAGAACTAATAGTTGTAGATTGGGGAGGCCCTTATACAGAAATTCACCAAGAAGTTGTATTCAAACCATTTGAAGAAAAATATGATGTCAAAGTGAAAGTTGTAACACCGCCTGATGTAGGAAAATTAAAATCAATGGTGGAAAGTGGAAATGTTGAATGGGACGTTGTGAGTGTAGGTGATGATTTTGCCATTCGAGGCGGGAGAGAGGGTCTATTAGAGAAATTAGACTTTGATGTGATTAAAACAGATGGACTTCCAGAAGAGCTTGTTCACGATTATGCTGTTCCTGAAAATACATTTTCTACAGTGATTTCCTTTAATACGGATACATTCCCTGTAGATAAGCATCCGACAACATGGGCTGAGTTTTTCGATACAGCCAATTTTCCTGGAGATCGTAGCTTATATAATGATCCAATGTGGACGTTAGAAGCAGCTCTATTAGCTGATGGAGTAGAACCGGAAAATTTATACCCATTAGATGTCGACCGTGCATTTAAAAAGCTTGATGAAATAAAAAGTCATGTGAAAGTGTGGTGGACAGCAGGTGCGCAGCCACCAGAGATACTAGCGACAAATCAAGTGCCATTATCGAGTTCGTGGGCTGGCCGTGTTATAGCAGCCAAAACTGATGGGGCAGCAGTTGATGTAGATTTCAATCAAGGCCTAATTTTATCAAACTCCTGGGCAGTACCTAAAGGAGCACCAAATAAAGACTTAGCAATGAAATTTATTGCCTTTTCTTTAGAACCTGAACAACAAGCAGCTCTTTCAAATAAATACGACAACGCACCAGCTAATGCTAATGCAATAGAGTTGTTAACTGACGAATCAAAAGTCCGATTAGGTTTAGATGACTCCACTGATTTACTACAAAAACAGATATATATTAATACCAATTGGTGGGTTGATAACTACGAAGAGGTTAATGAACGCTTTAGAACATGGCTTCTAGAATAAATGGAGGTTGAAATATGATCGAAGTTAAAACTGAGACATGGGTACCTGATAAACAGGTATCCTTCTCCCGCCGTTTAGCAAGAATATCTGGATTACAATGGCTTCTTTTGATTATCCCATTGGCATATATCTTAATTTTAATGTTCTTTTCAATGATCGACTTTTTTAAACTTAGCTTTTTTAATGCTGATGGATTTACATTAGAATATATCAAATCCTTTTTTTCTACTCCAGTTTATTTGAAAGTGTTGTGGTTGACGTTAAAAATCTCTTTGCTCGTTACGGTATTTGCATTAGTGATTGCCTATCCGCTCGCATACTCATTAGTGATAACAAAATCAGCACTATGGAAAAGAATTATTTTTTCAGCTGTGTTAATTCCATTTTGGATAAGCTTACTTGTTCGTACATTTGCTTGGACAATTTTGCTTCGGAAAAATGGGGTCATTAATATCATACTAATGAAATTAGGGATCATCGACCAACCACTTGAGCTTATATATAATACGACTGGAGTTGTCATCGCGATGACTCATATTCTTCTGCCATACATGGTCTTAAGTCTCTATTCTGTTATGGCAGGGATAGATCAAAGATTGCTTCAGGCAGCACAAGGTATGGGAGCACGTCCTATGAAAGCTTTTTTTCAGGTCTTTTTCCCATTATCGGTTCCGGGGCTGCTCTCTGGTTCTCTATTAGTCTTTGTAATGGGAATTGGGTATTTTATTACACCCGCTTTATTGGGCGGACCAAATACAATCATGATTTCGATGTTAATTGAAAGTAATATTAACACAACATTGAATTGGCACTTAGCCTCAGTTCTAGCTCTAGTATTATTTGTTGCAACGATCCTTTTGCTATTGATTGCTCTTCTGGTAACAGGAAAAAATCCTGTATTGAAGGAGTTGGAATAGGATGTGGCTTAAAATATTGGTAGGCACTATTGTTATTGCTTTAATTTCTCCTATTTTAGTTGTGATTCCGATGTCTTTTTCTTCGGCTAGTTACTTTGAATTTCCAATTCCGGGTTACTCTCTGAAATGGTATCTTAACTTTTTCAATAACGATGAATGGGTAATAGGGTTAATTAGAAGTCTAGTCATCGCATTTTTCACTGCGATATTATCTACTATTTTAGGAATTATGGCTTCACTCGCTGTTTCGAGATTAAACTTTTGGGGTAAGAAGTTGTTTATGTCGTTGATGGTTGCTCCAATGATCATTCCAGTCATCATTACAGGGGTTGCACTATATCATTCCTTCGCTCCACTTAAACTGACGAATAACTTTGTCGGCTTAATATTAGCACACACAATTTTAGCAATCCCCATTGTTTTTGTAACAGTAACAGCTAGTTTGAAGGGGATGGACCGTAACCTTGAATTGGCTGCGATGGGGCTAGGTTCAACCCCATTTGGAGCATTCTTTAAAGTAACACTTCCGTTAATTCGACCAGGTGTGTTATCAGGTGCGTTATTTGCCTTTATTATTTCCTTCGATGAAGTTGTCGTCACCATCTTCTTAGGCGGACCAAATACAAAAACATTACCAATTGCTATGTGGGAAAATCTGAGAATCCAAGTGGATCCAACAATGGCAGCTGTCTCTTCGATTCTAATTGTCATCACTATTGGATTGTTTGTTTTGGGAGAATTCTTCACAGCACGTAAAGCCCGAAAAGTCAGTAAGAATTTATAAGAAATAAAAATTTGCCTAGTTTAGGTGAAAAATCACCTAAACTAGGCGATTCTTGAAAGATAGCATCATATTCTACAAGACAAAATATCAAGAATCTCTTTAGCTTATGTTTAAATAAGGGAGAATTGTCATGAAAAAAAATGTTAATAGAGTTGCAATCATAGGTACTGGTTTTGTTGGTTCGAGCTATGCTTATGCATTAGTTAATCAAGCAATTGCAGAGGAAATCGTATTAATTGATATGAATCGCGATAAGGCCGATGGAGAAGCCATGGACTTAAACCATGGGAAATTGTATTCTTCTTCTCCTACAAAGGTTTGGTCAGGAGACTACAGCGATTGTAAAGATGCGGATATTGTTTGCATAACAGCTGGAGTTAGCCAAAATGAAGAGATTACAAGATTAACTGTAGTCGAAAAAAACACCAAGATTGTAAAAACCATTGTAGAACAAGTGATGAATTCCGGGTTTAATGGAATCTTTGTAATTGCGTCAAATCCAGTTGATATCATCACATATGCCACATGGAAATTTTCAGGTCTTCCGAAAGAAAGAGTGATTGGATCTGGAACCATGCTAGATACAGCCAGATATCTATTTATGCTGGGTGAGTATTTTAACATGGACTCCAGAAATATAAATGGATATATTATTGGCGAGCATGGTGACTCACAGTTACCTGCTTTAAGTACTGCAACAATTGGTGGAAGATCAATCATAGACATTGTAAATTCTGAAAGTAAATATTCAATTGAAGATCTTGAAAAGATTGCAGTGAATGTACGCGATGCAGCAACTCATGTTGGTAATCGTAAAGGCGCAACATACTATGGAATCGGTATGTGCTTAGCAAGGCTCACAAAAGCAATTCTTAAAAACGAAAATATAATATTGCCTGTATCTGCTTACTTAGATGGGGAGTATGGATTTAACGATGTGTATGTCGGTGTACCTGCGGTTATTAACAGGCAAGGCTTGAGAAACATTGTTGAAATGAATATAAATAAGGATGAAAAAGAAAAACTAACTGCTTCTGTTATGATTTTGAGAAATACGATGGAACCAGTAATCAATCGTTTAATTTCTGAAAAGCAGGTTCAGTAATATTTGCTTGGAATCCCTTACCTATATAGGAATAATAAAAATAAATAATCGTTTGACATTGTAAAATAGCAATTTGGTGTTTTCACATAGTGGAATTTTATTTCGTTATACAAAAAAATATTTCGGAGGTTTTATTATGTTCAAAAATATTATTGTTAAGAGACCAGCAGGAACGTTAGTGAATGGATTAACTACTTCAGAACTAGGAAAACCAATATTTGAAAAGGCACTTGTGCAGCATGATGCTTATATTGAAGCCCTAAAAACATGTGGGGTTGAGATTACAGTACTTCCGGAAAATAGTGAGTTTCCTGATGCTACTTTTGTAGAGGACACGGCAGTTCTAACAAAGGAATTTGCGGTAGTAACAAATCCCGGGGCAGAAAGCCGCAATAGGGAAATTGTTGAGATAGAACCAGCATTGAAGCATTTTTATGAAAGATTTTATCATATTGAAGCCCCTGGAACTCTTGATGGAGGCGATATTTTACAAATTGAGGATCATTTCTATATTGGAATTTCGGCTAGGACTAACTTAGAAGGAGCAGAACAATTAAAGCAAATTCTTGAATCTGAAAACTATAAAGCGACTATTATAGAGCTAAAGAAATTTTTCCACCTGAAAACTGGGGTTACTTATATTGGAAATGGTACAGTACTTGTGGCAGGAGAATTTACAGATCATGATGCATTTAATTCATATAACAAAATAATCGTACCAGCTGAGGAAGAATACGCTGCAAACTGCATTCGTGTAAATGATTATGTCATCATTCCTTCAGGTTATCCAATTACGAAGAAGAAAATTGAAGATGCCGGCTACCAAACAATTGAAGTGGACACTTCTGAATTCCGTAAAATAGATGGCGGTCTAAGCTGCTTGTCATTACGATTTTAATTGATTACTTTAAAAATTGTAGTTCCATTACCTATAATGGGAGTTGAAGGCTATGTTGGAATACCAATGGGCGACAAAAGAGGGGCTCCGCAACCTATTATGTGAGGTTGTTAGTTGGGAAAGTCGAACACTCACTGCTGGAGAACGGGAATTTCCAGAAAAGTTAGCTTCAAAGTTGCGTAAATTAACTTATTTTCAAGAAAATCCTAATCATTTAGGAATTTATGATGCAGATCTTGGCAGGAGATTTGTTACCGCTTTATATAAACATCCAGAGGCACAAGAAACGATAGTTCTGATTAGCCATTTTGATACAGTTTTTACAGAAGAATATGGGGATCTCGAGGATTATGCATTTCAGCCTGAGAAATTGACTGAAATGCTTTATAGTCGAATTAATAGTCTTCCACCTGATGCTCAGGAGGACCTTCTTTCTGGTGAGTATTTGTTTGGCAGAGGTACGATGGATATGAAAATGGGTCTCGTCATGCATATGGGAGTAATCGAAAAGGCTTCTATTGAAAAATGGCCTATTAATCTTGTTTTGTTAACAGTCCCAGATGAAGAGGTTAATTCAGCTGGTATGCGGGCAGCAGTAGTGAAATTAGTTGAAATGAAGAAAGTGCATGGCCTTAATTATAAATTATTCTTAAATGGCGAGCCTGTCTTTTCTCAACAGCCTGGTGATAACAATTATTATGTCTATTCTGGTTCAATCGGAAAAATAATGCCCTCTGTACTTTTTTATGGACGTGAAACCCATGTTGGCGAACCATTAGCTGGAATTACAGCACCTTATATAGCCTCTTTTATGACACAGAAAATGGAGTGGAACGAAAAATTTCAAGAAACTGTGTTAGGAGAGAAGACGCCACTTCCAGTAACTTTACAGCAAAAGGATTTAAAAATGGAATATTCTACACAAACACCGTTTAGGTCAACAGCCTTATACAATGTATTCTTAATGAAGAAAAACGCTGCAGAAATTATGGATATATTCGAAGAGATTGCAAAAGAAGCAGCAATAGAATGCAACGAAGCGTATTTTAAAACATGTGCAGTTCAGAATATTAGGCCAGTAGGTCAAGTTCGTGTACTTCGTTATGAACAATTGTTAGAACATGCAGTAACAAAGCTTGGTAAAGTCTTTGTTGAGTCCGTTCAGGCAGAAGTTTTCGCGAACAAAAAGTGGGACGACCGAGAAAAGTGCTTACGTATCGTTGATACATTGATGATTGAATGCCAGGAGCTTGCACCTGCAATGATTTTACTTTTTGCTCCACCGTATTACCCTGCTGTTAATTCGTCTGATTGTGATTTCATTAAAGAATGTGTGGACTATATTACAGAGCAAGGCAAGATAAAGTTTGATCTGCCCGTTCAACAAATTCACTATTTCAATGGAATAAGTGATTTAAGTTATGTGAATTACAAAGATACTGGACAAGGTTGGACAGCATTCATCGCAAATACACCAGTTTGGGGAGAATGCTACAGTATTCCATTTGAACATATGAAAGAACTTCAAGCACCAGTTTTAAACATAGGTCCCTTCGGAAAAGACGCACACAAACGTACTGAACGCCTGAACACAAAGAGTGCATTTGAGGAAGTACCGGTGCTAGTTGAAGGATTAATCAAGATGATTAGTCCACAGCCTGTTCATTCCATTCCCTAAAAAAAAATATGATTATGAAGGAGCCCAAGATTACCATCCTGTGGCTCCTTTTCGCTTACTTATCAATAAATCAGGGCTATACTTGGTTTATGGGAATATAGTAAAAGTACAAGTATGTAACAGAAAAAATTTACTAAAGATTAGCCATTACATCTTTCCCTGCCTATAATATTGTTTCTATGTTTCAAGATTTGAAAAGCCCAAGAAAATGGAGAGTGAAAAAATGAAAATATTAGCAATAGACATAGGGGGTACTTCAATAAAAACGGGCTTATGTGATGAGCATGGACATTTTGAAATGATGAAAGAATACGAAACCTTAGTAAGGAACGGGGAAGGTAACGTAGTTGAAAAGCTGTTAAAAATAATCTCTGAATTCCATAACATTGACGCAATCGGCATTAGTACAGCGGGTCAAGTAAATAGCGAACAGGGATACATCTATGCTAGTGAAAACATTCCAGACCTTACAGGGAAAAGATTAAAAGAAATTGTGGAAAAGAAGTTTCATGTACCTGTCAAGTTAGAAAATGACGTGAATGCAGCTGCTCTAGGTGAAAAATACTTTGGGGCAGGAAGGGATTTAAGTGATTTTCTTTGCCTGACTTATGGTACTGGAGTTGGCGGGGCAATTGTTCTCGAATCTAAATTATATAAGGGGCATAAAGGAATAGCTGCTGAATTTGGCCATATGATCACCCACCCTCTTGGCCATAAATGTGGATGCGGTCGTCTAGGATGCTATGAAACTTACGCCTCTACTACAGCTTTGGTTAATAGGGCGAAAGAAATAAATAAAGATTACCTAAATGGAAAAAATATTTTTGCCCCGGCAAATCAAGATGACCCAATACTTGAAAAGGCTATACAAGATTGGATATTTGAAGTAGCTCTCGGGCTAACATCCCTAATTCATATTTTTGATCCCCCAACAATTATTATAGGGGGCGGGGTGATGGAGCAAGAAAAACTTGTTAATAGGGTGTCAATGAAAGTAAAAGAATTAATCTTGGAAAGTTATTCAGATGTATCAATTATTAAGGCTTCCCTTGGAAATAAAGCAGGGATATATGGTGCCGCTTCATTGCACCTCAAAAGTAGAAATTAGAATGAGTCAATGTTTTAAAAATAGGTTACTAATTTAATAATTATTATAAAAAATAGGAAATAATAACGGAAGGATCTCTGTGATCACTTCCGTTTATTCTAATTATCGAATTCTTCGTTCTGTTTCAGTATCAAAGAAATGGACTTTATTCATATTTAATGCTAGTAGAATCTTTTGACCGCTTTGCACACTTGCATTAGCATCAAGACGGGCAACAATGTTTTGCCCCTCGATACTCGAATAAATCAATTTTTCTGCACCTGTTAGTTCTGTAACGTCAATTCTAGCGCCAATAGCTGATCCTTTTAATGACTCAACAAAGGAGGAGTCAGCGTGAATATTTTCAGGACGAATACCGAGGATAATGCTATTGCCCAAATAGCCTTTTTCACGGAGGAGCTTCATCTTTCCTTCAGGAACAGAAAGTGTAGTACTTCCGACTCTAAATCCACTTTCTTCAAGAACTCCAGTAATAAAGTTCATCGCCGGAGACCCAATAAATCCTCCTACGAAAACATTTTCCGGATGATCATAAACCTCCTTAGAAGCCCCGACCTGTTGAATAGATCCATCCTTCATGACAACCATCCGGGTAGCCATCGTCATAGCTTCCGTCTGGTCATGAGTCACATAAATAGTTGTTGTTTGTAAACGCTCGTGCAGTTTAATAATCTCTGACCGCATTTGAACACGGAGCTTAGCATCTAGATTTGAAAGCGGCTCGTCCATGAGAAATACCTTGGCATCACGGACAATGGCTCTTCCTAATGCAACACGCTGACACTGTCCACCAGATAGAACGTTTGGCTTCCGATCTAAATAGGCTTCAATACCAAGCATGTGAGCAGCCTCTTTTACCCGCCGGTCGATTTCATCCTTTGAATATTTCCTTCGCTTTAATCCAAATGCCATATTTTCATAGACGCTCAAATGGGAGTATAAGGCATAGTGCTGAAAAACCATTGCCATGTCGCGATCCTTTGGAGGGACGTCATTCACCCGTTTTCCGTCCATATAGAAATTCCCCTGTGAAATCTCCTCAAGTCCAGCAATCATTCGCAAGGTTGTTGATTTACCGCACCCTGAAGGACCTACGAAAACGATAAATTCTTTATCATAAATATCAAGGCTAAAGTCCTTAACGGCAGTAACTTTATTATCATAGACTTTGTAAATATGTTCGAGTTTTAATTCCGCCATATAAATTAGCTCCTTTCATTGTTAAATCAATGATATTTAGATTAATAGCTAAATTTAGGCGGTTCAATTAATAGATATTTATGATTATCAGGAATTTAGCTAACATGACTAATCTCTCTCCAATAAAGAATTATAAAAAAACTTTACAGAAATTGTACTCATCTCTTCTTATGATAACACTCCTCTACTTGTTATCAAAAACGAAAGATGGTAAATCTAACGGCTTTTTTTATGAAATATAAAAGAAAAGCAGAGATTAGAATTGTACTGCATCTCCAACTGCTAGTTGTGTGTAACCATTGGAGTGCAGTGCAAAAATCTCTGCTTTTCTATATTTGTTTATTATTTATTTAGCCAAACGTTTGTGCCATTAGGATGAACAATTTGGATAGAGTAATCTGCAGATACATTAAAGCCCTGTACTTTTTTAGTAATACCTGCAGTTGCATCAAGGTTATCCAGCTCAATACGCGGAACTTCTTTTACAATGATCTCTAGTGCCTGCTGATATAATTTTGCACGTTCGCTTTGCTCTACTGTTTCAGAAACGGCTTTTTCAAGCAGTGCGTCTACTTCAGGATTTTCATAGCCTTTTCCGTTACCAAGAGCTCCAAGCTGGTCAGTGTGGAATAATTGGTATAGGAAGAAGTAAGGATCTGGATACCATGTCCACCCACCGATAGACATAGGTGCATTTCCTTTAGACACTGTATCGCTGTAAGTACCCCATTCAACTACTTTAATCTCCACATCAATATTTAAGTTATTTTTCATTTGATTTTGGAAAATCGTACCGTATGGAACACGTGCTTCGGATAAATAAAGCTCTGTTTTAAATCCATCTGGGTATCCAGCTTCAGCAAGAAGTTTTTTCGCTTCTTTCGGATCGAATGTAGGAGTTAGTTTTTCTAAATCCTTGCTATAGCCCCAAGATTTTTTTGGAAGAGGCATGTAAGAAACTTCGCCGCCGCCCCATTGGTGAACACCTTTTACAATTTCTTCAACATTTGTACCTTTATAAATAGCTTCACGAACCTTTGGATCTGCTGTTGGACCCTTTTTATTGTTTAAGTCAAGATAAGTGATAGCAAGAGCTGGTTCAGAAAGCAGTTCTAAGTTAGCATCACTCTTAATTAATTCACGATTTTGACCTTTTACATCTGTAGCTACATCAATATCTCCTGAACGCAATGCATTTGTCATCATATTAGCATCGGAAATAATTTTGAATGTAACGCCATCAAGATGCGGCTTCTCGCCCCAATATTTTTCATTGCGGACAAGTTCAATTTGCTGATCCTTTTGCCAGTTTTTAATTTGGAAAGGTCCTGTACTAATTACGTTGCTTCCGAACTGGTCTCCCCAGCCTTCCACTTCTTCTTTAGGCACGATCATATTGCCTGAGTCTGTTAATACTGCTAGTAAGGCAGCATTTGGTGCTGCTAAATGAACAGCTACTTCAAATTCACCAGTTACTTCAACCTTTTCAACCCCGCGAAGACGGTTCATCGCAGATTCTTTAGCTGAACGTTCAAGACTGTATTTCACATCTTCAGCCGTCATTTGTCTTCCATCTTGGAATTTTCCAGGCTGGAAGTATATATCATCTCTTAACTTAAAAGTATAAACTTTCATATCATCAGAGACAGTCCACTCTGTTGCAAGTGATGGGATAATTTCACTCAAGTCTTTATTGTAAACTACCAGAGTATCTCCAATTGATCGCATAACTTGAGATTCATATACACCTGTATATTGAATCGGATCAAGAGTTTTGGGATTTTGCGATAATCCAACTTTAAGTACGCCACCATCTTGTGGTTCCCCAGTTGCTGCTGAGTCATTATTTTCAGTCGGAGCTGATTTAGAACCGCCACCAGAGCAAGCACTTAAGACTAAAACGACAGAAACTGCTAACAATAACCAAACCTTAAATAATTTATTCTTCATAAATATCCTCCTTTTTTGATTCGATATGTGAAACAGTAATTCAAATATTGAATTTATTAAATAAACTAACACAAATCCAAAGGTGTTGTAAATATTTTTTTATAATATTTTCAAAACATTATTTATTCCATTTTTTAATTTTATTTTTAGTATTTACAAATTTTAATAATAGATGCTAAACTAAAATTCAAATATTGAACCATTGATTCGAATAACGAATAATAGAAATGGAGGTATATTATGGGGAAATATATTATAAGAAGAATATTTGATCTCTTGCCAACTATATTTGTTGTCGCTGTTATTGTCTTCATTGTTACTAGAATGATACCTGGTGATCCTGCAAGCGTAATGCTTGGTCCGCAGGCGAGTGTAGAAGATATAGAAGCTCTGAGGCAAAAGCTAGGATTAAATGAACCAATTTATATGCAATTTCTTCAATATATAGGAAATTTGCTACAAGGGGATTTAGGAATTTCATACACCTATAATGAACCGATTTTTAGCTTAATTATGGATCGTTTTCCTAATACGATTATTCTTGCCGCTAGTGCACTGATCATTGCTGTCGTTATAGGAATACCTGCTGGAATTATCTCTGCATCTAAGCAAAACTCACTATTAGATTACTCAGTTATGCTTATTTCCTTAATAGGTGTTTCTTTGCCGATCTTCTGGCTTGGCGTTATGCTCGTTCTTTACTTTAGTGTTAACCTTGGATGGTTTCCTGCTACAGGAATGGGCACACTAGAGGAAGGATTTATACCTTATATAAAACATTTAGTTCTCCCAAGTATTACACTGGCAACAATTCCAATGGCGACTTTTGCGAGGATAACTCGTTCAAGTATGCTGGAGGTTATATCACATGATTACATCAAAACAGCACGTTCTAAAGGGTTAAGTGAATTTTTGGTAATTTGTAAACATGCTTTTAAGAATGCCCTTACTCCAATTTTGACCGTTCTAGGAATGCAAATTTCGATGTTGCTTGGAGGAGCCGTTCTGACTGAAACGATTTTTAGCTGGCCAGGAATGGGCCGTTTAATAGTCGATGCCATTGACAAACGAGATTTTGTAGTAGTACAAGGCACAGTCCTTTTTATCGCTGTCATTTTTGTAGTTGTGAATTTATTGGTCGATATTTTATATAAAGTGGTTAACCCTCGAGTTAACTATACTTCCAGTAAGGGAGGGATGAAATAATGGCATCAATAGAAGGCCTGAAGAATGAAACTGGACAAAAAGCAGTAAAACAGAAAAAGGAAACCAATTTATTTAAAAAATTAATCCGAAATCGCCTTGCTGCTGTAGGACTAATAATTATGGTGATCATGTCTATCATGGCAATTTTTGCTCCATTGATTGCCACTCATGCCCCAAATCAAATGGATGTTGTGAAATCACTCTTACCTCCAGGTACAGAAGGACATATTCTTGGTACCGATAACTATGGAAGAGATCTGTTCAGCCGAATTGTATATGGTGCCAGAATTTCTTTAATAGTTGGTGTTTCTGCTGTAGTTTTTGGTGCATTTTTCGGTACATTGCTTGGATTATTGTCAGGATATTTTGGAGGGAAAATAGATTCTATTATCATGCGTACAATGGATGGACTTTTTGCATTTCCATTTATTCTACTAGCGATTACTTTAATGACTGTACTTGGCCAAGGTCTTTTGAACGTAATTATTGCCATAGGTGTTGCAAATATTCCGGGCTTTGCAAGAATTGTCCGTGGACAAGTCCTGAGTGTTAAGGAAGAAGAATTTATTGAAGTAACAAGATCATTAGGAGCAACAGACAGCAGAATTGTCTTTCAGCATGTGCTGCCAAACTGTTTAGCTCCATTAATTGTTTATGGAACGATGAGTGTAGCTGGGGCAATTATTTCTGAGGCTGCCTTAAGCTTTTTAGGGCTTGGTGTCCAGCCGCCAACTGCTTCGTGGGGAAGCATTTTGAAGGACGGGAAAGACTTCTTAGTATTAAACCCGCATATGGCTACATTTTCTGGACTATCCATTTTATTAACCGTTCTTGGCATTAACTTGTTTGGGGATGGATTAAGAGACGCTTTAGATCCAAAAATGAAAGTTTAATAGAACATTGATGGAGGTGATACATGTGTCTGATCTTCTTTTGAAGGTTGAAGATTTGGAAGTGCATTTTTGTTCTTCCTCATCTGTTGTTAAAGCAGTAAATGGTGTTAGTTTTACATTAAATAGGAAAGAAACATTAGGGATTGTTGGTGAATCAGGCTCAGGAAAGAGTGTGACAGCTACTGCATTATTACGACTTATTCCAAATCCGCCTGGAAAAATAGCCGGAGGAAAAATGGAGTTTGAAGGACAGGATTTGCTCTCTTTATCTGAAAAAGAAATGCGTGCATTAAGAGGAAATGAAATATCAATGATATTCCAAGATCCAATGACTAGCTTAAACCCAGTTTATACAGTTGGAAATCAAATCATGGAATCCATTCGCACACATCAAAATGTGTCGAAAAAGGAAGCTAAAAAAGCTGCAATTGATATGCTGAAGCTCGTTGGGATCCCAGAAGCAGAAAAACGAATAGATATGTATCCTCATGAATTTTCTGGAGGGATGAGGCAAAGGGTTATGATTGCCATTGCGCTTGCTTGTAACCCGAAACTGCTAATTGCCGATGAACCAACAACAGCACTTGATGTGACGGTGCAGGCACAAATTCTTGACTTGATGAGAAATTTACAAGAAACAATTGGCACCTCGATTATTATGATTACCCATGATCTTGGGGTTGTTTGGGAGTTGTGTGATAAAGTCATCGTTATGTATGCAGGAAATACAGTTGAATCTGGCAATGTCCAAGCAATTTATGATAATCCTCTCCATCCTTATACATGGGGGTTGCTAGACTCACAAATTACGAGTGAAATTACAGATGAGGCTAAGCTATCTGCTATTCCGGGAAGCCCTCCTGATTTGCGTCAAGAAATGAAAGGCTGCCATTTCGCACCTCGCTGCCCTTATGCAAAAGAAATTTGTTTAACAAATAAGCCGGAATCCATTGAAGTAGAAGATGGACATTTTGTAGCCTGTCATTTTCAAACGAAAACAGAAAGATTAGAACGAAAGGAGCGGGCTTATCATGAGTGAAGTCATTATTAAGGTTGATAACTTAAAGAAGCATTTTCCTATCGATGATCCGCTTCCTTTCAAAAAATCTACACAAAGTGTAAAAGCTGTAGATGGAGTAAGTTTTGAGGTATTACGCGGTGAAACACTTGGAATTGTAGGGGAATCAGGATGCGGTAAATCGACAATGGCAAGATTGATTAATCAATTAATACGTCCAACATCCGGATCTGTCGAATTTAAAGGGCAAGACTTAGCAAAACTGGGTTCAAAGGAAATCCGTTCGTCTAGAAAAGACATCCAAATGGTTTTCCAAAACCCGTACGCTTCCTTAGATCCAAGAAAGACAATTGAACAATTAATTGTCGAGCCGTTAATCATCCATCAAATAGGAGACAGGGCATCACGTAAAAAACGTGCACAAGAATTACTTGAAGTAGTCGGATTGAGCAGCTATCATGGTGATCGCTACCCTCATGAATTCTCAGGCGGTCAGCGCCAGCGTATAAATATCGCTCGTGCATTAGCTCTAAATCCAGATGTCATTATTTGCGATGAACCAGTCTCCGCCTTGGATGTTTCAGTACAAGCCCAGGTTATAAATTTATTAAAAGATTTGCAGAATCAGTTTGGATTAACCTATCTGTTTATCTCTCATGACTTAAATGTAGTCAGATATATGTGTGATCGTATTGCGGTTATGTATCTTGGGAAAATTGTTGAAATTGGGACATATAAGGAAATATATGAAAAGCCCAGCCATCCTTATACTCAAGCGCTATTATCTGCTATTCCAAAAGAAGGCCCTTATGAAAAGAAGGAAAGAATTCTTTTAAAAGGAGATGTCCCAAGCCCAGTTAACCCTCCGTCCGGATGTCATTTTCACAAAAGATGCCCTTATGCTATCGATATCTGCAAAACAGATCGGCCAGAATTAAAAGATAAGGCGATAGGTCATCAAGTATCTTGTCATATTATTAATTAATTTTTTAGGAGGAATGTATCATGTCTTTAAAATATGTTATGGAAGTTTATGAGCTTTTAGATAATATTCATGTATCGGGTGAGGATGTTAAAGCGTATCTAAACAATATTTCTGAACAAGGAGAAATCACAGTTCAAACAGTTGAAGGGAAAAAAGGCTCTACTGATTTTATTAAAGTGACTATTCCAGGAGAAAACGGAAAGTCAACGGGAGGCAATGCTCCTACACTAGGAATTATTGGCCGTTTAGGCGGAATTGGTGCTCGTCCAGAAGTAAAAGGTTTCGTATCAGATGGTGATGGGGCTTTATCATGCATAGCAGCAGCAGCAAAATTGCTTGATATGATGGGGAAAGGTGACTGTTTAAGAGGTGATATTATCTTAACAACACATATTTGTCCGACGGCTCCAACCTTGCCTCATGATCCTGTTCCTTTCATGGATTCGCCAGTAGATATATTGACTATGAACCAGCATGAAGTAACAAAGGACATGGATGCTATTCTATCTATTGATACAACAAAGGGAAATATGATTACAAACCATCGTGGATTTGCTATCACACCTACTGTTAAGGAAGGCTATATATTAAAAGTGAGCAACGACTTGCTTCATATATATACTCAATCTGCTGGAAGACTTCCTGTTACATTGCCAATTACAACGCAAGATATTACACCTTACGGAAACGGTGTCTATCATGTTAACAGTATTCTTCAGCCTTCTGTTGCGACTTCAAGCCCTGTTGTAGGAGTAGCGATTACAACTGAAACAGCTGTTGCAGGTTGTGGTACAGGTGCTACACACCCAACTGATGTTGAGCAGGTTGTCCGTTTTGCAATAGAAGTAGCGAAGCTTTATGGTGAAAATAAGTGCACGTTCTTTGATGAAGAAGAGTTCAAACGCTTAGAGGCACTATACGGAAAAATGACACACTTACAGACAAAAGGAAATCAGGTGACTGCGTGATGACTGCTTTAGCTGCGTTGAAGCAAAAATTAATTGATGAAGTGGAAGCCCGGAAAGAAGAATTAATTGAGTTATGCAGTCAATTGATCCAAATTCCAAGTGAAAATCCTCCGGGAGATTCAACGGAAATTAGTCAATTTATTACGGATTATCTGACTCAATTTGATATTAAGACAGAATGGCATGAATCAAGTGATAAAATGTTTAATCTTGTTTCAAGCATCGGGAACGACAACGGAAAGCATTTAATTTATTGTGGACATACAGATGTAGTCCCAGCTGGAGATTTATCAAAATGGGACTTTAACCCCTTTTCTGGTGAAGTGAAGGACGGCTGGCTTCTTGGAAGAGGAGCAAGTGATATGAAAGCTGGTCTTGGCGGCCTTATTTTCGTCTTTGGCTTATTGAAGAAACTAGAGGTAGAGTTACCGGGTAAACTGACATTAGCGATTGTACCTGACGAAGAAACAGGTGGAGAATTTGGGGTTCCATGGCTCTTAGAAAACGGAATTATTCATGGGGACGGCTGCTTAATCGCTGAGCCATCTTCTCCATTAAATCCCACAATTGGACAAAAGGGTTCGTATTGGTTTGAATTAGAAGTGTTTGGCGTCCCAGGGCATGGAAGTCTTTCGCCGATTGCTGGAAACAATGCGATTGTTGACGCCATTGCAGCGATTGAAAGAATAATGAAATTATGGGATTTAAAGATTAACCTTCCTGAAGAAGTTAAGCCTCTAATTGAAGTTTCCAAGCGCTATATGCGCGACATAGAGAAGGATCGTGAGAAGTTCCAACCTGTATTAGAAAGTATCACTGTTAATATTGGAACCATTAATGGAGGAACGAAATCGAATGTTATCCCGGAAAGCTGCAAGGTCCAAGTAGATTGCCGTCTGCCATTCGGTATTACCCAAGATGAAGTAACTGCTTTTATTAAGAAGGAATTGGATGAATTAGAAATTAAATATAAAATCCATCAATTTGGATTTAGAAGTAATGCAAACTATACATCAGCAGATGATCTTGTATGCAAATCAATAGTTGATAACATTTCTCTCGTAACAGGTGAGGAAGCCTATGGAGTTATGCAATGGGCAAGCAGCGATGCCCGTCACTTTAGAGACCATCACATACCAGTCCTTCAGTACGGACCAGCATATTTGCCAAGTATTCATGGATATAATGAAAAAGTTCGTGTTGAAGATATTGTCAGATGTGCTAAAGTTTATATAGCAGCAGTTATTGATTTTTTAAACTCAAAGTAGTTTAAGAATACTTCTCGCCAATAGGTTATAGAGCATTAGAAAAGATGTAGCACTTCGTATATGATTCTTGTTTCTTTTGCAAAAGAGCATCTCAATAGACGATGCTTGACAAGTATAACAAATGGGGATTTGTGGCGGTACTTCCCCTTGGTAACATTATTGGAGGGGGAAACTGCCACATTATACGGGCAAGCTCACTGTTTTTATTAGCTTTTTATCACTTAAGTCATTGGGGGAAGAACGATAAATGTTAAAAACGTTAGATTCATCAATAAAAGTTCTAAGAATGTTTACAAAAGAAAAGCCGGTTTGGGGCGGGAGAGAGCTAGCAAATGAGCTTGGCATGAACCACACTAATATTTACCGGATCCTTGAAACTTTTGAGAAAAATCGTTTTATCATTAAAGATGCTGAGACTAAGAAATATAGCCTTGGGTATGCTTTGTGGGAATTAGGAAGTATTATGTATGAAACTTTAAATATTTCGCAATTAATACGCCCAATTTTGAAAGAATTATGTGAAAAAACAGGTGAATCTGTTTTCCTTACCAAATTAGATCGTGACGAAGCGGTAACACTTGAAGTGTTGGAACCAGAAAATAAGGTGAAATTTTCTGTTTCAGCAGGAAGCAGAGCTCCTCTGTATGTAGGTGCATCTTATCGTTCTATACTTGCTTTTTTACCAGAAGAAGCCCAGGAATCTATTATTGAAGCTGGTTTAGTTAAGTATACGAAAACTACGATGACCGATCCGCAAGAATTAAGAGCAGAATTAAAGAGAATTCGTAAGCAAGGATGGGCCGAGAGCAAAGGAGAATATACAGAGGATGTAATTGCCATTGCTGTGCCGCTCTTTAATGAAGAGGATGTTGTCGGATCCATAACTGTATCTGGTCCTATTTATCGAATGACAGATGACAAACGGAAAGAGTATCTCCCACTTTTAAAAGCGGCAAGGGATGAAACAGCTGAAACGATGAAAAGATATAAACTGAAATTCAAAGCATAATAGTTTGGGAGGATATTAATGCAAGAATTGATCCAAGTAGCAAAATCTGTGTTGAATAATAATTTGCATCTAAAAGAGAATGAACATATTTTGATCGTAACAGACTCGGAACTAGTAGATATTGCAAAAATTTTCTTCCAAGCTGGAGAAGAATTGGGAAATGAAACGATTATGATGCTTATGACACCGAGATCTAAATCCGGTGAGGAGCCTCCATTTCATGTTTCTGAAGTAATGAGATCAGTGGAAGTAGTTCTCTGCATTACAAAGCATTCACTAACTCATACGAAAGCTAGAAAGCTAGCATCTGCCTCAGGAGCCCGTATTGCCACGATGCCAGGAATTACAATAGATATGCTGCAAAAAGGCGCTATTACTGCTGACTATATCGAAGTAGAAAAGCTTACAGAGTGCTATTCCAAACTATTAGATGCAGGCTCAGCCGTTGTTATAAAGAAGGAGAATACTCATTTAAGTTTTTCTATTCAAGGAAGAGAAAGTATCCGCAGTACTGGTATTTTTCGAGAAAAAGGAGAATCTGGCAATCTCCCTTCAGGTGAGAGCTATATTGCACCTATAGAAGATTCTGCAAATGGGACAATTCTTGTGGACGGTACTATCGCAGGAATTGGCGTCCTTAGCGAACCGATTACATTAACCATTGAGAATGGAAGATTAATGGAGGCTAGCGGAACGGATGGTATGAAGCTTCTTGAACTTTTAGGTGATGGAAAAGGAAGAAATATAGCCGAATTTGGAATTGGTACAAACAAAAGTGCAAGACTAACTGGAAATCTTCTTGAAGATGAGAAGGTTTTTGGAACTGTACATATTGCATTTGGAAGTAATAAGTCGTTCGGCGGTGAAAATGAAGCGGGTGTGCACATTGATTGTGTGATCAATGAACCATCAGTCTGGATTGATGAGAAGCCACTATTACTCAAATAATATTTAAAAAGACGAAGACTGGAGAATAGAGGTATTTCCTATTTTCTCCAGTCCTCGTCTTTTTTGTTATCTTACAATTTCTGAATATTTATTATTGACGAGAAATAAATATTTAAATTATTGTTATGAACATAAACTGTAACTTAAGTAAAGGAAGTTAAGGAAATACAAATACAAAATATGGTATAATTCTCAAAAGAGTATCTCGTGAACATAGTAATTCTCGAGATACTCTTTTTTATATATAAAGTGTGAAATGGGGGAGGATTAATGACTCTTAATTATCAAAAGAAAGAGGAATGGTTTAAGTTTCTAGATAGCCAAGGAAATCCAATTGAGCGAAGGACTGAGATCCGTTTTGATCCAATCACTGGGGAATCATCTCGTCTTATTTATGATTCAGGATTAGTATTTACACCACCAGATTATACAGAAATTGCTAAGAAAAACGGGGGTGCAAAATGTCCCTTTTGTCAGGAAAATTTATTGAAAATGACTCCGATTTTCCCGAAAGAAATTAACGAAAATGGGCGAATTATTAAAGGCGAAGCGGTAGGTTTTCCGAATCTTTTTCCTTATAGTAAGCATAACGGGGTAGTTATTTTCTCTGGACAGCACTATGTTCGCCTGGAGGAATTTACAATAGAGTTGATTACGAATGCATTTTCCGCTGCACAAGATTATTTAAAAAGAATAATTACGTCAGATCCTGAAGCACGCTATATTTCAATTAATTGGAATTATTTGCCTTATTCAGGTGGAAGCGTTCTTCACCCGCATATACAGGTTTGTGCATCAGATTCACCGACAAATTATCAAGCTCAGCTTGAGGCAAAGACAAAAGCCTATGAAGGAAATAATGATTTATTTACCAATCTTTATGAAACGGAAAAGGCGAAGGGCGAAAGATGGATCGGAGAAAAAGGAAATGTGGCTTGGATGCATGCCTATGCCCCTAAAGGTCAAAATGATTTTGTCGCTATATTTCCCGAAAAATATACGATAAATGATCTCACAGAGCAGGATTGGACAGATTTCGCAGCAGGATTGAAGGCAATCTTCCAAACGTTGACAGAGCAAGGATTTGCAAGCTTTAACATGGCGTTAAATTTTTCGTTAAATGAGGATTTAAAGCAGGCCGTTCATGTCCGCCTCATTCCGCGTTTTACTGTTGGCATGATGGAAACGAGCGATACAAATTTCTATCAGGCTCTTCACCAAGAACCGCTTACATATAAGGTACCGGAAGAAGTTGCATCAAGAGCCCGTGAATATTTTAATAAAATTATTGAATAATTAATAAAAGCATGAATACGGACGGGGAAAATCCCCAAAGATTCATGCTTTTTTAAGTAGACAGGAGAGAAAATTGTCGATTTTTAGCGAAAGAGGTATAATAAGAATTATTATTTATTGTGAGGAACTCTAATGAACAAAGAGAAATTAGATTCAATGCTGCAGCATGAAGAAAGGCGGGCACTTTTAGCCTATTTACTATCTTTTTATATTACTTTAGCTTTGTATGATGTTTTTTATTATTATCTTTATCCAATATTTATTTTGAAAACTGAGCCTGGTCTTATTGGTCCTTTTAGCTACTGGAATTATGTAATCTTCATTAGCTTGGTCCCTATATCCTATTTATTAGCAAAAAGAAATAAGCTTCATGCAATAAAGTACTTGTATATTCTCGTTTACATGGGAATGACAGCATTAGGCGATATGATCATGTTTTCAGGGGAATCTGGCGAGTATCAAAGCGGAAATGTTGCGGAATTAACTTTGCTATTATTCTCTCCAATATTTGTCAATAACCGTTTTTATTGGACAGTGACTGCCGTTTCATTGTTAAGATATTTAACTGTGGGCATTGTTATAGAATCGGCTGCTGTTGTCATTCCGATGGCCATTATTAGTATTTTATCTGTAATTGCTTATATTTTTATGAAACGTTTTTCATCCTATATTTTTGCGTTGACTTCAATCCATGAGAAGATGCGGCATAAGGAAAAGCTAGCATTTATTGGACAGATGGCAGCCTCAATAGGACATGAAATAAAGAATCCGCTAGCTTCTCTAAAAGGTTTTACCCAGCTTCAAAAAGAAAAATACGAAGATGACCAACAGTATTTTTCCATTATGGAGCAGGAAATTGACCGAATTAATTCGATCGTGAATGATTTATTGGTTCTCGGTAAACCAAGAGCGGTTCAGTTTCAAAGAAAAAACATTAATGACATTCTTACCTATGTCATATCGATAACCGAGCAGCTGGCTCGCCAAAAGGGGATTACACTTACTGCAGATCTCGATGAAAATATACCCCCAGTTGTTTGTGATGAGAATCAGCTGAAGCAGGCATTTATTAATCTTATTAAAAATGGTGTTGATTCAATGTCCGATGGAGGCTTGCTAAAGGTATATTCCCATTACCATACAGGCAATACATTATCAGTCAGCTTCGTCGATCAAGGATGTGGAATAGAACCATCAAATATGGAAAGGCTATTCGCACCATTTTATACAACAAAGATTGATGGCACCGGTTTAGGGCTTATGGTGACCAAGAAAATAGTAGAGGACCATCAAGGTCAAATAAAGGTTGATAGTGAATTGAATAAAGGAACAAAGGTAGATATGATTTTACCGATTGAGCAATAGGCTGTCGAAGGAGCGTTCAATGTAAGGGTTTTATTTATGTATTCTCCAAATTTCTAACATAGAATCGTTCAATGTAAGCGTTTTATTTACGCTCTATACAAAACGCTAACATAGCGTTCCATGCAGCGTTCCTTGTCCAATTTAAAAGCCTGTGCATCGGAATTGGTTTTCCTTTGCAAAGGCTTTTACTTTAGTACCTTTTTGCTGGATGATGATTGTATAGAATAAACAGCAAAATGAGCATCACAATATCTAATCTAGCATTAGCGGCAAATTGAAAAAAGCCAGCGTGCAAAGTTGGAATCTTCGTTAAAATAATGGCGACAATCATAATGCCAATTAAGGGCAATGTTGCATTTGCTACACTTCTATTTAATAAAATTAAGACTCCGCAGATTAATTCCACTATGGCAACGATATACATCACTGAAATCGGATAAGGCAGTCCTAAGTTTACAAAATAAGTCCCCATCTCAGGATTAATAAATTTTATCAATCCAGCAATGATGAATACGTAGGCCACAGCATACCGAATTAATTGGTCCGTTGATATGGATATTTTAATGGCCAACCCCTCCTTTATAAAACTGTATGCCGTTTTCCGGACAAACAGTCTAAGAAAAGCATATAAAACTTCTTTTAGTCACAAAATTGTTGGAACATGTACCGTAGGGGTATGAAGATGAAGTATGGTACACTTTTAATCATAAACAAGATATTAACAGGGGTGTCAAAATTGAAAACTGTATTAGTCGTTGGCGGAGGAATCACTGGATTGTCTGCTATATATGAATTACATAAATGGAAAAAGGCCAATCAATCTGATGTTAGGCTCATTCTTGCCGAGGCTTCTCCAGAGCTCGGGGGGAAAATTCGCACAG
This sequence comes from Bacillus sp. DTU_2020_1000418_1_SI_GHA_SEK_038, assembly GCF_032341175.1. NCBI lineage: Bacteria > Bacillati > Bacillota > Bacilli > Caryophanales > Bacillaceae > Bacillus > Bacillus sp. DTU_2020_1000418_1_SI_GHA_SEK_038. The sequence continues at coordinate 1,255,564 of NZ_CP135435.1, forward strand.
TTAAAGATCGTGGCTTTATTATGGAGGCGGGGGCTGACTCGATTGTCTCGCGGAAAGTCAATACAATGTCATTCATTGAAGAACTTGGATTAGAAAATGAAGTTGTTTATAATGCGTCAGGACGGTCATTTATTTACACAGAGGGTGAACTAAAGCAGATTCCTGCTGATGCCGTATTTGGAATTCCGACAAGTGTTGAATCCTTAGCAAAGACTACGCTTGTTTCTGCTGAAGGAAAAGTAGAGGCCCTAAAGGATTTGTATACAACTAGCGATACATTTACGAAAAATGATTCCATAGGCGATTTCCTGGAATATTTTCTTGGGAAGGAATTAGTGGAAAAACAGATTGCCCCTGTACTTTCAGGTGTATATTCCGGAAAATTAAGCGACCTTACTATCGCCTCGACACTTCCATATGTTTTGGATTATAAAAAGGAATACGGCAGCATAATTAAAGGTTTTGAGGCAAATAAGGAAAAGTTTCAAAGTGGCGGGGGAAAGAAGTTTTTTTCCTTCAAAAGCGGCTTAGGGAAGCTTATCGATGCTTATGAAGAAAAACTCGGTGATGCTGAAATTTTAAAAAATACAATAGTAAATAAAATTGAGAAAAACGGTGTACGTTATCAAGTCACTTTGCACAACCAGGACATCATTGAAGCGGATAGTATTGTTTTAAGCATACCTAGTAATAAGGCTGGGAAGTTATTTAATGATTCAGCGCTGGAGAACAGCTTTTCCCAATTTAGAAATAGCTCCCTCATTAGTGTTTATGTTGGTTTTGATGTTCTGGACAGTATTCTGCCGGAGGATGGAACTGGCTTTATTACTTCGGAAAGTGACGATGTATTATGTAATGCCTGCACATGGACGAGCCGGAAATGGGAGCACACATCGGAAACGAAAAATCTGCTTGTCAGACTTTTTTATAAAAGCAGCATTCCCGCATTCCCTTCTTTATCAGAAATGGATAAAGATCAATTGCTTCAAACAGCACTTACGGATATTCACAAAAGCCTGGGTATCGCGGCTGAGCCTATCGCTTGCGAGATTACAAAATGGACAGACAGTATGCCAAATTATTTAATTCGCCATCCACATACCGTAGAAGGTTTAGAGGAAAAACTGTCAGCATCCTATCCAGGAATCATGCTTGCAGGCTGTTCTTATTACGGTGTGGGCATTCCAGATTGTATAGAAAATGGAGCTAGCATTGCAGGCAAAATCATTGGCAATCTTCAATAATGCATTTTTTCTGAGGACAGCATTGGCAAAGCTGTTCTTTTTTAACCCTGAAAAAGGTTATTTCTACAATTAAAAGAATTATTTTAAAGGGTATTTGAAATTAGCTAATAAACTGTCCGAACAAAGCATAAATTGACAGGATTCCATTTCCTGCTTTTGTTAATATGAAATCAAGGGAGTGAGATGATGGCTTGGATTGAATCCATACAGAGAGCAATTGATTATATGGAAGATCATTTGCTCGAAAACATTACGATTGAAGGGATAGCTAAACAAGCAAACGCCTCCGCCTTTCACTTTCAGCGAGCCTTTACGATCTTAACAGATATGTCTGTAGGAGAATACTTAAGGCGGCGAAGACTGACTTTAGCTGCACAGGAGCTATCGAGAACGAACTGTAAAATCATTGATCTGGCCTATAAATATGGCTATGACACTCCTGAGGCTTTCACAAAAGCATTTCGCAGACAGCATGGAATTGCTCCGACTGAAGCGCGAAAATATATGGGAAAGCTGAAATTCTATGAGCGCCTGATCATACAGGTAATTCTGAAAGGAGCAGAACCGATGAAGTATAATGTATTAGAAAGAGACAGTTTCCAGGTGGTTGGTATTAAGCGGGAGTTTTCAGTCGTCAATGGGGAAAATTTAATAGGCATTCCTAAACTGTGGGATGAGGTTCTTAATGATGGAACATGTGAGAAGGTAGCGAGTCTGATCAATGGGCAAATCAAAGGTGTGCTAGGTGTTTGTGCTGATAAAAAAGGAGAGGGGCCATCTGGGGCAATGGATTATTGGGTGGCAGCGGAATTCGATGGAAATGCACCTGAAGGGTTTTTAACTTTGGAAATTCCAGCAGCTAAATGGGTCGTATTTGAAGTACATGGGCCGATGCCTGAGGCGATGCAGAAGACATGGAAGAAAATCTACTCGGAGTGGTTCCCTACAAGCGGCTATGAACATGCAGAAGGTGTACCACAATTAGAAGTATATCCCGATGATGATTCATCCAGTTCTGATTATTATTCAGAAATCTGGATCCCTGTAAAATAGGGAAAATAGAGCAGAAGCAATTCACAATTATGAAAAGCTTCTGCTCTTACTGTTAAGCATTTTGGGCATGACTAATAGAATAATACTCTATTAAATCCTCTAAAACCTCATCTAATTCAGCAAAGCTATAGCCAAGCTCTTCCGCCTTACTTGTATTAATAGACCATGAGCCTTCAAAGGAATAAGGAGAGGCATTTTCTTTTGTCAGCACTCCTGTGATTTTTGCCTTTAGATTTAATTGCGACTCAATTTTCTCTAGCAGTTCCTTTAGTGAAATATCCTTTTTACAGCCAGGATTGATGGGACCAGTGAAGGAGGACGCACCTAGATCGTATAAAAATTGGGCAGCATCATCAGACAGGATAAAGCTATATCTGGAATCAGGATTGGATAGGCCAATTTCTTCATTGTTAATGACTTTATCCACATGGAACCTTAGTCTGTTTGTAAAGTCGTCCTTGCCAATCACGATTGGAAAACGGGCAGCTGCGACCTCTATGTCATTTTGAGAGAATAATAGAGCTTCCGCTGCACGCTTTGCTTCCTGATACCCTTTATACCCTATAAATTGCTCTCTTGGCTGAAACTCGTAGGTAAATTCATATGGATTAAAGTGATCCTCCACATGATTAACTCCAAAATCATATACTGCTTGAGTAGACGTGAAAATGTACCTCTTCACTTTTCCTGTCAAAGCCTGCAATATATATTGTGCCTCCAGCGGGGATTGGCATGTTTGGTCATAGACAATATCCCATTGACGGTCGGCAAGTGCTTTTTCAATCGACTTCTCATTTCGCCTATCCAATTTTAATCTTTCCACCTGGTCTCCAAATGGGTCAGGGGTAAATCCTCTTGTTGCAACCGTTACTTTATCTCCATTTTGCAAAAGCTTTCCAACTAATTTCTTTCCAAAAAATTGTGTTCCCCCTAAAACTAGAATTCTTCTGTTCAAGTAGCTACCTCTTTTCTATTAAGTTAAATAATAAATACTAGATATAATGACAAATTCCTGCATCTAGAAAACATCTATCTTACGCAATAGTAGAGGGGGCTTTCTTTTGCTCGTGTGTATTTGTGTTCTCTTGTAAAACATATAAATTCCGTCCTGCTCCCACTCCAGCTATCGTGTATATGACCGTGATAACAACAAGCAGGATTAATGGAATCGTCCATGTATGAAAGAAATCGAATAAAAATCCAATGATAAACGGTCCTAGAGCCGCCAATAAATAACCAACGGATTGTGCCATTCCAGATAGGTCGGAGGCTTGTTTTGCATTTGCTGCCCGCAGCCCGATAAGAGTTAGACCATGACTTATAGCTGCTCCAAGAGAAATTCCCAGCATGATTATACAACAGAGTATAAAGGCTTTATTCGTGCTAAAAATTAAGCCCGATAAGCCAGTTATACATAGAAGACCAATACCCAAGGCAATGCCTTTTTGGTTTGGAAGCCGATCAGCAAGAACTGGAATAATGATGTTTGCAGGCAGCCCGGAAAATTGGAATAAGGTAAGCATCCAGCCTGCTATTGCAATATCAAAACCTTGAGTATGCAGAATTTCAGGAAGCCAGGCGGTTATACTGAAATATACCATTGATTGTAAACCCATGAAGAGTGTTACTTGCCAGGCTATTGAAGAAAACCAAATGCGTGAACCGGTTTGTTTTTGTTTGAGGCTATCAAAGGATGTGTTTTTTACTTTAAGTTGAGGAAGCCAAAAGCCGATAGCGGTAAAAATAATTAGTGCCCACATTCCAAGTGATAATCTCCAGCCTAAGCTAAGCGAATCGGCAAGAGGGATGCTGAGGCCAGGTGCTAAACCAGCGAAAACACCCATTGATAGTGTGTAAATCCCTGTTAGAAGCCCGACTTTTCTTGGAAAGGATTGTTTGACAATTCCAGGTAACAGGACATTGCAAATGGCGATACCTAAGCCTATCAAGATTGTTCCTGAAAATAGGAGAGAAAGTGTGCTGGAGGAGCGAATCATAATTCCTGCACCTAAAATACATAATCCAATCATGACACTCATTTCATTTCCAAGCCTTCTAGAAATTCCTGGAACAAATGGGGAAATCATCCCGAAGGCAATGAGTGGCAATGTAGTTAATAAGCCAGCTATACCATTGGAAATTCCAGTTTCAGCCCGTATATGTCCTGTTAAAGGACCAATCGAAGTAATAGCAGGTCTTAGCGTGAACGCAACAAAAATAATACCAATCATTAGGAGTGTATTATTTTTTCGTATTTGAATATTTTCCATTCAGATAAATTCCCCCAGTATTCAAAACAAAATAGATCCTACATGGTGATTTCTATTGCTTTGTGTAAAAATCGGCAGGAGAATCTTTCATATTCGCATTATTATAATGAATATTCTGAATTTTGTACAGAGGGAAATGTAAAAAAGCACCTGTCACTTATTTACATGGAGTAAGGAAATAGACAGGCACTGATTTTGTTTTCGAAAGTTTAATAACAAAATAGCTATAGCCTTATTCATTTTTAGGAAAGTTTTCATACAGATGGCAGGCTAATAATATTTGTAAATAGTCATCTGGATCATTGAAATCAAGCTGGAGCAGTTCCTCGATCCTTTTAATGCGGTGGTAGAGCGTGTTTTTATGAACATGTAGCCTTTCAGATGTTTCGACTATCGATTTATTCAGTCTTACATAAGTGAAAAGCGTTTTCTCTAAATCATTGTTTTGTGCTTTTTCTGAACGCAACGGTGCCAGTATATCATTGGCAAACTGCTCTATTTCCGGAGAAGGCTGTGCTAGAAAAAGTCGATTGATCCCCATCTTTTTGTAATTCATGATCCCTGTTTTATGGCGATTGATTATATATGCAAGTGCTTTTTTTGCCTCGTCATAGCACTTAGAAATGGCATGTATCCCCTTATAAGATGAACTAAGCCCGGCATAAAGCGGTATGTTCTCTTGGTTACCCCATTTCAATAATAAGGAGTCTAGCATCGTGCCCACTTCATCTATTTCATTTGGGTGGTTTGTAGAAAAGAGAATCGTGACCTTATTATGAAATCCATATACGAGTGTTCCTTTTTCAGGTATTCTCCGTTTAATTCTGGAAATGAGGCGATGAATAACTGCTTCTAATATTTGCAGATCAGTGTATGAGACTATTTCAAGCAGCAGCACGGAGAAGAATGAATTTGTATTTAAACCTAATGCCTCTCCAATTTCCTCCATAACTAATGGTTCTTTATTGTTCAGCAGGTCATTAAAGATTTCTTTTGTTTTTTTATAATAGACTTCTGCCTGAGTTTTTTGCTTTGTTAGCTCGAGGGCCAGAACATAACTTGCTTGTTCAATGGTCATTTTATCTTGGGGCGAAATCGGTTTAAGAAACGGGATAATAAAACAGCCTAGGGAAACGCGGTCCGTTAATATCGGATATACGTAATATTTCATTTCTTTCTCATCATTAATATCTATAAAAAATGGTTTTGTCTTATACCTTAGGATTTCAGCGAATTCGTCATTGCTTAAATATGGATAATGCACTGTTTTTTTCGGAAAGAGCTCGGAGTCTAAATTATCAAAAAAGAAAACCTCACTGCTCATCATTCGATTTAACTCCCGAATGATATACTCTACACTTTTATTTTGCAGGGAAAGACGAGTTAGATTTTCATGAATCTCTGCTCTTCTTAAAAGAAGACTATTTTTTTCCTCTAATCGTTTTGTTAATTCTATGATTTCTTCTAACTGCTCATTTTTTTCCTGATATAGTCTTGCGTTTTGAATGGCAATAGCTGCCTGTGCCCCAAAGCCCTCTAATAATCGAAGATTGTCCTCGGTTAATTTTCCTTCCGCTTCGTATTGATGAACAGTCATGACGCCGATTGGCTGGTTATCCAATTTTAGAGGAACTGAAATGAGGGATTTTAATTTAGAATGATCACTGGCACCTCGAATATTAGTGAAGTTACTCATCGAAAGAGTTTCCATTCCTTCATAAATTTCAGATTTTGAGAAATAAATGACGGGATTTCCGTCTTTATATACTCTTCCAGTTATGGATTCCCCGAACTTTACTCGAATAGCCTTCAGCTTTTTATTAAAACCAATTGCTGATCTTACCGTTAATTCCTGTGTTCTATCATTAGCTAATTGCACAAAGCCCGCGTCTGCAGCTGGAATTACGCTTAGGGCATGGCTAACAATCTTGTCGAGTACTTCGTCTAGCTCAAGAGAGGCAGTGATAGAAAGAGTGCTCTCTATCATACTGGTTAGCTCAATCTCTTTTGCACTGATTTTATTTTCTAGACCTACTACAGAAAAAAGGATATAAAGCTCATCTAGTTCATTTTTGGATAAGTGGATGGCGGGATTAGAAAGATATAAATGGACCTGATCATTCCCAGAGTAGAAAAATGTGTAAAGGCTATTATTAGTACTCGGCTGAACAAGATATTTCTTCTTTGAGGGATTTGTGAGAAAGGGGATATCAATAACTGCCATCTCACCGTGTGAGTGTAGCAGTTGGGTTCTTTGTTTTACTTTTTCAGAAAAGTATATTTTATAAGGATTATTATTGAATTTATTTTGCAGAAAAGTAAATAGTTGTTGTTTTATCAAGTGTAATCCCACCTTTATGGACTATTATACAATAAACAGATCTCATTTATGTACAAATGAACATTGAATTAATTTTCAGATTTATTATTATATTCAATATAGAAAAAACAAATACATTATACTATTTTGATAAAATATTATAGTCGATTAAGTAGGAGTGAATGAATATGAACAAGCTTTATGAGTTATTAGATCAGGCTTACGATGAAATGGTAGAAGTACGCCGATATTTGCATCAATATCCCGAGCTTTCTTTCCAAGAGGAAAATACACCTAAATACATTGCTGAATATCATGAAAAATTAGGCCATGAGGTCCGTACAGGTGTTGGAGGACGCGGGGTTGTAGCCACACTGCGCGGTGGAAAGCCTGGCCAAACAGTTGCATTGCGTGCGGACTTTGACGCACTTCCGATTCAAGAAGAAAACGATGTCCCATATAAATCGAAGGTAGCTGGAGTTATGCATGCCTGCGGACATGACAGCCACACCGCTACACTGCTTATTTTGGCAAAAGTTTTAAATAGTATGAAGGAAGAGATCGAAGGAAATATTGTATTTATCCATCAGCACGCTGAAGAGGTACTGCCTGGCGGAGCGATTGCGATGATCGAGGATGGCTGTTTAGCTGGAGTGGATGTCATCTTTGGCCAGCATATTTGGTCAACTGCTCCTGTGGGTACAATTGAGTATAGGCAAGGACCGATGATGGCAGCCGCTGACTTCTTCAAAGTGAAAATCAAAGGCCGTGGCGGACACGGTTCTCAGCCGCATCGGACAAAGGATAGTGTTGTTATCGGATCACAGCTGGTTGGCAATATTCAACAAATTGTTTCCCGCCGAGTAGATCCTCTTGATACCGCTGTTATATCAATTGGCTCATTTGAAGCAAAAAATGCACCGAATGTCATTGCAGATTCCGCTTCTCTTGCTGGAACAGTAAGAACTTTCAAAGATGAAACACGTGAGTATATAGAATCTGAAATTGAACGCATCATTAAAGGAACTTGTTTGGCTGCAGATGCAGAATATACGTACGAGTACCAAAAGGGCTACCCTGCAACCGTTAATCCAAAACAGGAAATGGAATTTATTGTGGAGCTAGCTAAACAAGTGCCGGGCGTAACAGCTGTAGTTGAATGTGAACCGCAAATGGGTGGAGAGGATTTTGCATATTATCTGCAAAAGGTTAAGGGAGCATTTTTCTTCACAGGCGGTCAAAATCCTGAATGGAAAGAAACATACCCCCATCACCATCCAAAATTTGATATTGATGAAAAAGGAATGCTGATTGCAGCGAAAACATTAGGAATAGCGACTTTAACTTATTTAGAAAATAATAAATAGTAGAGGATACAGACCGGATTCTTAGTGAAGTATGACAAGGATCCGGTACGCTTTCTATTTTTGTAATAGGCATTTTAGAAGTTAATTGTTTTGAATTTTTCGTAACCTCTTTAATGAAATATTAGGAAATGTATTTAAGGAAATTGTATATTTATGGATATTAATGAAGGAAGTGATTCTCATGCCTCAAATGGCAGCCTTAGTAATATTAGTTTTTATTTTATATATTGGAGATTTTGTTTCAACTCGTACAAAAGCCTGGATTCCTTCTGTATTTGTCAGTGCTGTCTTATTTCTTATTGGATATTGGACGTTTTTCCCGCAGGACATCGTCTCCATATCTGGTGTACCACCAGTTGTTGCAACGATGGTGATTTACCTACTCATTACAAATATGGGGACTTTACTTTCTGTTAAAGAACTAATGAAGCAATGGAAGACGATTGTTATTGCGTTATCAGGTATTTTAGGAATTATTGCTGTATTATTTGGAATTGGGACATTTATTTGGGACTGGAACACTGTTGTCGTTGCGATCCCGCCATTAGTCGGTGGAATCGTATCTGCTGTTATTATGTCTGAAGGTGCAAAAGAATTAGGGCTTATATCCCTATCTGTATTTGCTATCGTTATTTATGTCATGCAAGGTTTTGCAGGTTATCCTTTAACTTCTATCGTATTAAAGAAGGAAGGCAGAAGGCTTCTGAAGGAATATCGCAGTGGAAAACTAGAGAAATTAGAAGCTGAACAGACTGAATCTAGTGAAGAAGATGAACTAAAGCTTTTCAAAAAGATGCCAAAAGAGTATAACACCGACTATTTCAAATTCCTTCGTCTAGCTATTGTCGGTTTACTAGCTTATCTTGTGTCAACGGCGCTTGCACCGATATTTGCGATCAGTCCGTTTGTATTATGTTTAGTATTCGGGGTTATTGGAAGAAGTGTTGGTTTTCTGGAAAGACAAATTCTCTTTAAAGCCAATGGATTTGGAATAGGTATTATGTTTCTAATGCTCTTTGTTTTTGACTCATTAAAAAATGCGACTCCAAGCATGTTGGTTGAAATTATTTATCCTTTAGTTGGATGTATTGTATTAGGTGTAATTGGAATGTACATTTTCTCGTTTATTATCGGAAAGGTATTGAAGGTTAGTAAAGAAATGGCGTTTGCGGTTTCTTTAACAGCTTTATACGGATTTCCAGCAGACTATATTATTACGAATGAGGTTATTAAATCATTAACAAAAGATAAAAAGGAACAAGATGTTTTAACAAGTCATATGCTGCCGCCGATGCTTGTTGGAGGTTTCATCACAGTTACAATGGTTTCCGTAGTTTTAGCAGGTATTTTCGTAGGATTCTTGAAATAATTAGTAAAATATTGCGGGTTCGATATATTTGGTAAATGAAATGGCCAAGTAATGTCGACCCGCTTATCTTTCATTTAGTAAAGTTCTAGTTTTGGAGGGATTCACATGACAAAGTCTCAACAAAGGATCGAAAACCATATTGAGGAATTGAGTAAATTTACGGCAACTCCGGGTAAAGGGGTAACACGGCTTACTTATAGTCAAGAGGATTTACAGGCAAGAAACTATATTAAAGAGACTATGGAGGAATATGGATTAATAGTCCGTGAAGATGGGTTAGGCAATATTTTTGGAAGGCTAGAAGGAAGTATAGAGGATGCGCCTAGTGTTATTGTCGGTTCTCACTTTGATTCTGTTCCTAACGGCGGTGCGTATGATGGCGCTGCCGGCGTTGTCGCTGGTCTAGAAGTGGCTGCTCTTTTTCAAGAAAAGAACTTAAAGCCAAAATATCCATTAGAAGTGATTGCGATGGTAGAAGAAGAGGGTTCGAGATTCGGCGGAGGCCTAATGGGATCACGAGGAATCATTGGCACACTGACCGAGGAAGATTTCAAAAATCTAAAGGATTCAGACGGCATTTCAACGGTGGAAGCAATGAAGGGAATCGGATTAGATTCGTCCTTGGTCAAAATAAGAGATCCGAAAACAATGAAGGCTTTCTTAGAATTGCATATTGAGCAAGGACCGATTCTTGAAGAAGCCAATATTCCAATTGGAGTTGTAGAAGCGATTGTAGGCTTGACTCAGCTAGAGGTAACGGTAGAGGGTCAAGCAGGCCATGCTGGTACAACTCCGATGGATCGCAGGTCTGATGCGTTAGTGACAGCAGCAAGAATTATTGCACAATTACCGGATCTTGCTCTGGAAGAGGGAGAGGGGACAGTCATCACCACTGGCCGCTTACATGTTTATCCGAACGGTGCCAACGTCATTCCGGATAAAACGATTTTCACCATCGACCTTCGATCTGGAAAAGAAGAGAATGTTCAACGTGTACTGGAGAAGGTGCAGACATTAATTCAATCCTATCAAGCAGAGGGCATTCGGACTTCGGTTAAGCAGCAATTATATATCCAGCCAAAGGCACTTAGTGAAAATATGCGTTCTCTTCTCAAGCAAATAAGCGGAGAATTGGGAGTTTCTTATCGCTCTATCAATAGCGGTGCAGGTCATGATGCTATGGTCTTTTCAGATGTCACAGATGTTGGGATGATTTTCGTTCCAAGTAAAAACGGCTTAAGCCATTGTCCAGAGGAATGGTCTGATTCAGGCCATTTAGCAGATGGAGCCCAAATTTTATTCGAGGCAGCAAAGAGTTTGACAGAGGCGGAATAGGAAAATATAGAAATCCCACAGAATATCATATTTTGTGGGATTTCTATTGCTGTTGGTGACAGTAAAAAGCCAGAAGTGGTCACCAATCCCTGCTAATTGTGCCCGTGCCGATCGAAAAAAGCCAAGAACGGTCATCAAAGTCCTCCACTGGTGCCTGTGCCGATAGGAAAAAGCTAAGAACGGTCATCAATGTCCTCCACTGGTGCCCGTGCCGATAGGAAAAAGCCAAGAACGGTCACCAATCCCTGCTAATGGTGCCCGTGCCGACCGAAAACAGCCAAGAACGGTCATCAATCTCTGTCAATGGTGCCCGCTCAATCCAATATTTCCACCGGGCGGTAACCAATGTCTCCAAAGTCTAACCTTATCTACTATTTAATCTTAAGAAATATAAGTTTTCTATGAAAGAATATGCAGTTTTTCCATTTTTCGATATAGAGTACGAACACTTATGCCTAAGTCCTGGGCTGCTTTTTGTTTGCCATTATAGCTATTTCCATAGTACTGAAGCTTTTGAATAATTACATCCCGTTCGGCTCCTGCAAGAGGGGGTTCATGTTCGTTCTCCTCAATGCTGGAGGTTGAACAATTCTGAAAGATGTAGGGAGGAAGGGAGTGTTCTGTTAATATATTTTCTGTTTCCATGTTCATGCTATATTCAATGACATTTTCCAGCTCTCGTAAATTTCCCGGCCAATGATAGCTGGACAGTGACTTTAAGTACTCATCTGTATAGGAATAAATCGTTTTGCCTGTTCGATCCTGTAATTTTTCAATAATGCTTGATACAAAAATAGATAAGTCTTCCATTCTTTCCTTTAAAGAAGGAAGTGTGACCGGAATAACATTTAATCTGTAAAATAAATCCGAACGGAATAGATTATCATTCATCAATTTGGCCAATGATTGATTGGTTGCTGCAATAATGCGAAAGTTTACCTTTCTTGTTTGTGTTCCCCCTACCCGTTGGATAACGCCATCTTGTAACACCTTTAATAACTTCGGCTGTAAGGAAATAGGCAAATCTGCAATCTCATCTAAAAAAAGAGTTCCATTATCAGCTAATTCAAGATAGCCCGGTTTTCCCTTTTTTCTTGCATTTGTAAATGCTCCCTCTTCATATCCAAATAATTCACTTTCAAATAAGTTTTCTGGAATAGATGCACAATTCAATTCTACGAAAGGCCCATTTTGGACCACACTTGTACTATGAATATATTGCGCTAATAAGCTCTTCCCTGTACCTGTTTCCCCTGTAATTAAAACAGAAGAAGAACTATTTTTCATGTTTTTAATAATCCTTTGAATTTGAAGAAAGGATGAACTTTTTCCAAAAATATAGTTTGGTGCTGTTCTCGAGCTTATCTCTTCTACTTTAAATTCATTACTGTCTTTCAATATCGAAACAATTATTTCTTTTAACTGAGATAACCATTTTATGTAATAGTCCTGATTTTCTATCAAAATCCTTTCGTTTCCATCAGAGAAGCTGACAAAAGATATAAACCCATATTTTTTCCCATTAATGACCATGTCTTGGATAAGCTCAGCTTTCGAAGGACAATTATTGATGTAATGACATCCTGTACACATATTCATTTTTCCGGGCTGATGCAGAAAAGTAATGTGATTGCCGTAAAGTTTCTTAAAAAACGGAGCGTATGCCTTCTCTCCTTTTACACGTATATAGTTTTCTGTAGCAGCAATTAATTTGCCATTAGGATTGAAGCAAGCAATATCTAGGTGAAGAAGATTTGAAAAAGCCTGTATAACTTTTGAAATGGAATTTAACAACAGCATTTCATGTTCTCTCCCTATGTATCAATTTCAATCTAAGATTCTCTTATTTTATTTACATAATTCTAAATAGTCAATAATTTGGGTGGATTATGACAATTTTGACACACTTTTTTGTCAGTCCTGTCAAAAGAGGGATGTCAAAGATTTAAAAAATATGTCAAGGATTCTACTACAAACGCTATTTTTAGATAAATTAGAAAGTTGGCACAATTTTTGCGAGTATAAGATTGATAATAAAAAGGAGGGACTAGAATTGATTGATGTAAACAATAAAGAAAAAGGCAAAACATTGAGTGAACTGGATTATGAAAAATTATTAGGACTTAAAGATAAAGTGGTTGTTATTACAGGAGCGGCTTCTGGTATCGGCTTGGCGACTGCTGAGCTGTTTGCAGAGGCAGGTGCACAGGTTGCCATTATTGACATTAATAAAGAGAAGGGAACGGCCGTTGCAGCTTCAATGAATGATAAGGGATGGAAAACAGGATTTTTCAAATGTGATGTTACTTCATCTGCTGAATGTGAAGCTGTAGCCAAACAGATTGAACAAGAATTTGGAAGAATTGATGTCTTGTTTAATAACGCAGGTGTTATTAGAAGAAAAACGGTCGTTGATCATACAGAAGAGGATTGGGATATTGTTCTAAATGTTTCATTGAAAGGAGCATTTTTATTATCAAAGTTTGTTATCCCAATCATGGCTAAAAATGGCGGCGGCAGTATTGTCAACACAGGTTCAGGCTGGGGGTTAAAAGGCGGTGATCTAGCGGCTTCCTACTGTGCAGCGAAAGCGGGCGTTGTCAATTTAACAAAAGCGATGGCCATAGACCATGGAAAGGAGAATATTCGTGTCAATTGTATATGCCCAGGTGACACGGATACACCGTTATTAAGAGATGAAGCTAAGCAATTACAGCATGAGGAAGAGTCATTTCTTAAATCATCTGCTGTCGGGCGTCCATTAGAAAGAATTGGCACACCATCTGACATAGCAAAAGGTGTCCTGTTCCTGTCAAGTGATATGGCTTCTTGGGTAACAGGAACGGTGTTAACGGTTGACGGTGGAGGACTGGCATAAAAATTTATTTAAAGGAGAGATAGATAATGGGAAAGTTTAATGAAGGAGCTCATCCATATATTCCAAACACAGCTCCAGATGTGAAAGAGGAAATGCTGAAAGAAATTGGTGTTCAAACGATTGAAGAGCTTTTTGATGGTATACCTGAAGAATTGCACTATAAAAAAGAGATGAATATTCCGGAAGCGTTATCAGAGTACGAGTTAAAAAGATATATAGATGGAATTTTAAACAAAAATATTAATACAAAAGAATACTTAAATTTTTTAGGTGCAGGCTGTTGGAACCACTATATTCCAGCTGTATGTGATGAAATCAATTCACGTGCAGAATTTTTAACCGCCTATGCCGGGGACCCTTATGAGGATCATGGCAGATATCAAGCATTGTTTGAATATCAAAGTTTGATGGCGGAATTAGTAGATATGGATGTTGTCAACGTTCCAACATTTGATTGGGCGCAGGCAGCAGCTACTTCTATCAGAATGGCAGGACGTATTACTGGCCGGACAGAAGTACTATTGCCAAAAACGATATCGCCTGACCGTTTGAAGGTGATTAAAAATTATTGCTCTCCATCCATAAAGGTTATTCTTGTTGACTATGAAGAGGGTTCAGGTCAAATCAATTTGACGGATTTAGAAAACAAGTTATCAGCAAATACAGCCGCCGTTTATTTTGAAAATCCATCCTATCTTGGTTTTATTGAATCGCAAGGTCAAAAAATCAGCAGTCTAGCAAAAGACCACGGTGCTATAACAGTCGTAGGTGTTGATCCGAGTACCCTTGGAGTACTGGCTCCTCCAAGCCATTATGGTGCTGATATCGTTTGTGGAGACCTTCAGCCGCTAGGCATGCACATGAGTTATGGCGGCGGACAATCTGGATTTATTGCTACACATGATGATATTACTTTTGTACAGGAATATCCTTCCCGATTATTCGGAATTGCACCGACAGTTGTTGAAGGGGAATATGGATTCGGAGATGTTTATTATGATAGAACCTCTTTTGCACAGAGGGAAAATGGGAAAGAATCTGTTGGAACGCAAACGGCTTTATGGGGGATTACAGCAGGCGTCTATTTATCATTATTAGGGCCAAAAGGAATGTATGAACTAGGTCAGTCCATTATGCAAAAGTCACAATATGCAATGGGACAGCTTGGCAACATTCCAAATGTTGTAGCATCACGTTTTGAATCAACAAGCTTTAAGGAGTTTGTTGTTGATTTCAACCTTACAGGAAAATCTGTAAAGGAAATAAATAAATACTTGCTGGATAATGGTATCTTTGGCGGGAAGGACTTATCTGAGGATTTTCCAGAATTAGGGCAATGTGCATTATTCTGTATTACTGAAATTCATACGAAAAAGGATATCGATCAACTTGTCAGTACAATTCAGCAATGCTTAGATTCGGTCGAAAGCATTGAGAAAGGGGAGAATGTACATGCAAAAAATTAATAGAACCCATAGTGTTAGAAACTATCATCAGGCAAAGTGGGATGAGCCGATTATTTTTGAACTTCATAAAAGCGGAGAGCGTGGAGTTACTCTTCCAGCAGTTGAAGAGGAAATTATCAATAGTGTAGGAGATGGAATCTCTGCTATTCCATCTGAAATGGTTCGAAAAAGACAGCCTAATTTACCTGAGATAACCCAAAATAGAGTTTTACGCCATTATTTGAGACTTTCACAGGAAACGCTGGGAGCTGCTTTTAACGTTGAAATTGGGCAAGGCACTTGTACGATGAAGTATTCTCCAAAAGTTAACGAAACCTTTGCTTCATCACCTAAAATGTCAGAGCTTCATCCGTTACAGGATGTCAGTACGGTACAAGGGATCCTTGAGGTAATGTATAAATTAGATTTATGCATGAGAGAAATTTCTGGAATGGACTATTTCACATTCCAGCCAGGGAGCGGAACACAGTCATTATTTACGATGGCTTCGATTGTTCGTGCTTACCATGATGCTAACGGTGAGGGGGAACAACGTAATGAAATCATTACAACAAGCTTCTCACACCCTTCGGCTGCGGCAACTGCAGCAGTTAAGGGATACAAAATTATCACCTTACAGCCAGATGAAGAGGGCTTCCCTGACATCGAGGAGTTAAAAGCGGTTGTTTCCGAAAGAACAGCTGGATTTGTCGTTGCGAATCCAGAGGATACAGGAATTTATAATTACCGTATTAAGGAGTTTACGAAAATTGTCCATGAAGCTGGCGGGATTTGCTACTATGACCAGGCAAATGCTAACGGACTACTTGGTATTACTCGTGCAAAAGAGGCAGGTTTTGATATGTGCTTCTTCAACCTTCATAAAACATTTTCTACTCCACATGCATGTGGTGGTCCAGCAACAGGGGCTCTGGGAGTGATAAACAAGCTGAAGGAATTTTTACCGGGGCCAATCGTTGAAAAACAAGATGAGAAGTATGTTTTGAATGATAATTTAAAACATAGTATCGGGAAAGTACGGTCATTCCAGGGCGTTCCGCAAACAGTATTGCGAGCCTACGCATGGGTAAGGGCACTTGGCGCTGAAGGATTAAAGGATGTAGCCCAAATTGCTGTCTTAAACAATAACTATTTATATCACAAAATATTAAAAATCCGCGGGGCAAGCGCTCCTTATATTAATGGAAAAAGGCTGGAGCAAGTGCGTTATAGCTGGGAACAGCTAACGGAGGAAACTGGAGTAACTACGGATGATGTTTCCCGCCGTATGGCTGATTTTGCCCATCATTATTGGTCAAGTCACCATCCATTTGTCATACCAGAACCATTTACGCTTGAGCCAACAGAGTCCTACTCTAAAGCAGATTTAGATGAATATATTGCATCGTTAACACAGATTTCAAACGAGGCTTATTCCAATCCAGAACATGTGAAAAATGCTCCGCATAATAGTTCCATTCATCGAGTAGATGAACAGGATTACTTTGAAAACCCAGAAAAATGGGCAATCACATGGCGTTCCTATTTGAAAAAAGCAAAGGAAACGGAAGAAATTAACCTATAAAAATAAGTCCGTCAGTGAGGAGGGATTCTCACTGATGGAAGGAGGGGTAATCTGTAGCGAAGTAAAGAGAGAGTTGTGGTAGTCCTTTTTCTACCCATGATTTAGGCACTCCGCTTTTTAAATAAAGGAATAAATTTTATTAATGAAAAAGAGAGGAAGTATGTTCCAATGATTTCGACAAAAAATGAAGTATTACAGTTTACAGATGAATTAGTTCGAGTTGAGAGTATTGTTGATACAACGGGTGAGATTGATATAGCTAATAAGATATATGATGTCGTTTCGTCCCTTCCATATTTTAAAGAGAATCCTTACAAACTTATTAAATCAAGAACAGTAGATGATGAGATTGAAAGATATAATGTTCTGGCTTTCGTAGAAGGAACAAAAGATATAAATAATAAGAAAACAGTTATCTTAATGGGACATATAGACACCGTAGGGATTGATGATTACACAAATTTAAAAGACGTCGCTTGCTCGCCTTCCGAACTTATGGAAAAACTAAAGGAAGAATCGCTGCCTACTCTCGTAAAAGATCACCTGCTTTCAGCAGAATGGTATTTCGGACGTGGTGTTTTAGATATGAAAAGTGGTGTGGCAAGTCATCTTTCTCTATTAAAATACTTCTCTGAACATCCAGAAGAGCTATCCGGAAATCTTGTTTTTTTTGCAGCATGTGACGAAGAGGTTAGCTCAAAAGGCGTTTTGTCTGGATTAAAGGATCTTAAAAAATGGAAGCAAGAACATGGATTTAATTATATTGGGTTAATTAATTCCGATTTTGTAACTCCTTTATATGAAGGGGATGAAAATAGATATATTTACAGAGGAACAGTTGGAAAGCTTCTTCCATCCTTCTTTATTACAGGGGCTGAAACTCATGTCGGCTCTGCTTTTGAAGGATTAGACCCTAATTATATTGCAGCAGAATTAACTAGACAAATTAGTTACAATCCGGAATTGTGTGATAGTTTTTTAGGAGAAACACCAGCTCCGCCTGTTTCATTAAAGCAAATGGATTTAAAGCCAAATTATACAGTACAGACAGCACTTTCAGCTTACGTTTACTTTAACTTTTTTATTCATTCATGGTCTCCAAAGGATGTATTAATTAAGTTATCGGAACAAGCCGAAATTGCATTTGAAAATGCTCTTAAGACCTTAAATGAGCGCTATGAAAAGTTTAATAAGATAACGAATCAGCCATCCAAGGAATTACCTTGGAAGACAAGAGTGCTCATTTATGAAGATATGACAAAAGAGTTAGAAAAAGAGCATGGGGAAAAATTTCTTAAGCATATGGAAGAGTTCAAATCCAAACTATTATTAGATAAAAGTTTAGATACTCGAATGTTTGCTGCAAGAGTAGTCGAGGAAGAGTGGAATTGGATGAAAGATAAAAGTCCAGCGATTATCCTATTTTATTCATCGCTTTATTCACCTTGCTTGGCATTAACTGGTAAGGATGAAAGAGAGGACAATTTATCAGAGGCATTAGACAAGGCGATTGAAGCGATACAACCAGAGTATGCTCATCCGATCGTTACGAAGAATTTCTTTCAATATATTTGCGATATGAGTTGTGTTGCGTTAAGTGATGATGATGAAGCAATTAGGGCAGTTATGGAAAATAATCCGGGATGGGGAACGAAACATTACGTCAATTTTCAAGATATTCGTGATATTAATGTTCCAGCAATTAATATTGGACCATATGGATATGATGGCCATAAGAAATTTGAAAGAATGGAAATCCAATATTCCACGGAAGTAGTGCCGAAAATAACTAAAGAAGTAATTCGCCTTTTAATTGGGTAATTGCAGGTGAATTTCAATACGAAACACAATTACAATTGTGACTTTAGCTATATTAGAAAATAGTTTAATAGTAATAGTTGCTTGTAGATTAATCGACGAAATTTATATCAATTAAAAACCAGGTTTAATGTTAATTTTTCCAAATCACTTACAAATCAAGGGGGCTTTTTGATGAAGAGGTTTTTAAGTGTCATTGTTTTACTTGCTATGGTTTTAGTTAGTGCGTGTGGAAGGCCTTCGGGAGGGAGTTCGGAGGCAGGATCCGGCGGTTCAACAGAAAAGGGCGGTCAAAAGTATACATTGAGGATATCACATTTGGTGCCCGAAGAGCAGTCTACTCATATCACTGCATTGGATTTTAAAAAGAAGGTGGAAGAACGCTCTAATGGTCAAATAGAAGTACAGGTTTATCCAAACGGATCACTCTTTGGATCAGACCGTGAGGCAATCGAAGCAGTTCAGCTAGGAAATATTGAGATGACAATTCCAGCCGTTGCAGCACTTTCCTCTTTTAATAGTAAATTCATGGTATTTGATTTACCTTTCTTATTTAATTCAAGGGAAGCAGCATATAAGGCTCTTGATGGTGATTTAGGTAAAACATTATTGTCGGACCTCGAGCAGAATGATTTAAAAGGTTTAGTATTTGGAGAAAATGGATTCCGGCATATTTCTAATAACAATGGACCAATTGATAGTCCCGAGGATTTAAAGGGAATTAAGATGCGTACGCTTGAAAGCCCAGTTCATGCTGATACATTTAAAGCCTTTGGAGCGAATGCATCTCCATTTGCCTTTGGTGAGTTATATACAGCCCTTCAGCAAAAAACATATGATGCGATGGAAAGCCCAATTTCTATTTATTACACTAGTAAGATGTATGAAGTGCAGGATTATTTAACATTGAGCGGCCATTTTTATGCAGCAACAATCCTTGTCATGAATGAGAAATTCTACAATGAATTACCAGAAGACCTTCAAAAGGTCGTTACTGAAGCAGCGAAGGAATTCCAAACAGATCAACGTAAACTTGCTCAAAAGCAGGATACAGACTTCCTTGTTAAACTTGAGGAAAGTGGCATGAAAATAAATGATCTTACTGAGGAACAGAAGAATGCATTTAGAGAAGCATCTAAACCAGTATACGAAAAGTATATTCCACAAATTGGGGAGGATATTGTAAATCAGGCACTTGCTGCAAATGAGTAAATTACTAAAAGAAGGCTCGCCTTTGTTGGTGAGCTTTCCTCTTATCATCCTTAATGAAAGGTGAATAATATGAAATTTAAAGATCAATATATCGAAGAGTTTTTCTTGATCTTAACGTTAGTGGCAATGGTAGCCTTAATTTTTGGTCAGGTTGTTGGCAGATATATTTTTAATTCTGCACCTAGTTGGACAGAAGAACTAGCACGCTTTATCCATATATGGCAAGTTTGGATAGGTGCAAGCTACGCCGTTCGGTTGCAGGCGCATATCCGCGTTGAAGCCTTTAGGAATTTATTTTCCACCTTTATTCAAAAAATACTTGATACGGTTTCAAACCTAGTCTGGTTTAGTCTTGCGTTATTCTTAGCTATTCTTGGAACCCAGCTTGTTTTAAGCAGCCTTAATAATGGACAAGTTACACCAGCTACACAACTGCCGATGTGGATTCCATTTTTAGCCATTCCACTGGGGGGGATTGGAATGTCAATTCGTTTATTACAGCAGCTTTGGATTATATGGAAATCTCCTTCTAACCCAAGCGAGGGGGGGACCCCGATTTGACAGTCGCGGTACTTTTCATTTCCCTATTTGTTTTCCTATTAATTGGTGTACCAATTGCGATCTCATTAGGTGCTTCTGCGTTGATAACGATTTATTTCACAACGACATTGCCTTTAACAATTATGACACAAAAAGCCTTTACTTCTCTTGACTCCTTTCCTTTATTAGCCGTTCCGTTTTTTATGCTTGCTGGTGTTTTGATGGGAAAAGGTGGAGTATCAAAACGATTATTAAATCTTGCCACAATACTAGTTGGATGGATGATCGGCGGACTTGCAATGGTTACGATAGTTTCATGTATGTTCTTTGCAGCTATTTCCGGGTCGGGTCCCGCAACCGTTGCAGCCATAGGTTCATTCATGATTCCTTCGATGAAAGAAAAGAAGTATGAGGAAGGATTCGCAGCTGGTGTTGCTGCAGCTGCAGGTTCGATTGGCGTTATTATCCCACCAAGTATTCCATTTGTACTTTATGGGGTGGTTGCCGGAGTTTCTGTTGGTAGCATGTTCCTGGCGGGGATTATTCCGGGTATCATCCTTGGTATTGGAATGATGATTGTCTCTTATATGGTCTCAAAGAAGAAAAATTATAAATCAGAGGATACGATCAAATATTCATTTAAAGAGGGTTTAAGGGCATTCTATGACGCCAAATGGGCTTTGCTAATACCAGTTATTATTTTAG